>NZ_BOSG01000001.1:2667859-3334824 GCF_018403225.1 Paenibacillus sp. J23TS9
CCCTGCCCGGGAAATACAAATGCCGTTTTACCCATTTTCCGGCTCCTCTCATTGCCATGATTCAAAGGAATATATAATGATTACCAGATTAGTACGGATGCTCCCCAGGTCAGGCCTCCGCCGAAGCCGACCATTAGCACACAGTCGCCTTCCTTCATTCTTCCCTGTTCAGCCGCTTCCACCAGAGCCAGCGGTATGGAGGCTGCGGATGTATTGGCATATTTATCAACATTGATAACGCATTTGTCTGCGGACACATCAAGCCGCTCCATTGCGGATTGAATAATGCGGATATTGGCCTGATGAGGCACGAACAAGTCGATATCTTCCTTGGTCTTGCCCGCCTTCTTCAGAACGGTTTCCGTTGCCGTATTCATTACGCGGACTGCAAATTTGAATACTTCGCGTCCGTTCATGTAGATATAATGCTTTTTGCCTTCAACGGTTTCTACCGAGGATGGAAGTCTTGAGCCCCCTGCTTCGAGCTTCAGCAAGTTTCCTCCTGCGCCCTCCGCTCCAAGATCGAAGGATTGGAACCCCCGGCCTTCAGGTACTTCGCCAAGAATGACAGCACCCGCACCATCTCCGAACAGGACGCATGTATTGCGGTCAGTATAGTCGGTGATCCGTGACAAACTATCAGCGCCAATTACCAGTGCATTGTTATACATGCCTGTGGTGATAAAGTTTCTTGCGGTTGCAAGACCATAAACGAATCCAGAGCATGCAGCTGACAGATCGAATGCCGCAGCCTTTTTAGCGCCCAGCTTATCCTGCAAAATACAAGCGGTGGATGGAAAAAACGTATCCGGCGTAACGGTAGCAATGATAATCAAATCGAGTTGATCCGCCGTCATCCCTGCAGAAGCGAGTGCCTTTACAGCAGCTTCATAACACAGATCGGATGTTGCCTGGTCTTCTGCCGCAATATGACGTTCGCGAATCCCAGTACGTGATACGATCCATTCATCATTCGTTTCTACCATTTTTTCCAGGTCGGCATTGGTCAGAATCTTCTCTGGGACATACATTCCTGTGCCGATAATCCCTACTGGCCGTAAATTACTCATAACGTCACTCTCTTCCCGCTGATTTCGTTTGAAATGCTTTCAACCAATTGACTTTGAATTGCGATTCTGGCTTGGCGTACGGAATTCTTGATCGCGTTACCATCTGCCGATCCGTGACTTTTGACAACAAGTCCACTAAGACCAAGGAGAGGGGCTCCGCCGTGTTCCTTGTAATCCAATTTATCCTTAAGGCCGCGAAGCTGAGGCATCAGCATCGCTGCACCCAGTTTGCTTTTGATATTCTGGGAGAACTGTTCCTTTAAAAGCTTGAACATAGCTCCTGCAGTACCCTCAATCGACTTAAGCAGGATATTGCCCGCAAAGCCATCACAAACCAAAACATCACAGGTACCGTTCATGATGTCGCGCGCCTCCACGTTACCGACAAAATGAATCGGCATCTGCTCCAGCAGAGGGAAGGTATGCTTCGTCAGCTCATTCCCTTTGCCAGGCTCGGTACCTACATTGAGCAGACCCACACGCGGACGCTCAACGCCCATTACCTTTTGCCGATACAAGCTGCCCATCAGCGCATATTGCGCTAGATGCTCCGGCTTTGCATCCATATTGGCGCCAAGATCCAGTGCCAGTACCCCCGAGCCGTCCAGCGTCGGAATCATTGGAGCAAGAGCCGGCCGTTCAATCCCTTCCATCCGGCCGACGATCAGAAGACCCGTTGTCATCAGTGCGCCCGTGTTGCCGGCTGATATCATTGCATCAGCTTCTTTATCTTTCAGCATGCGTCCAGCCACGACCATGGATGCATCCTTTTTGCGTCGCACCGCCTTAACAGGCTCATCTTCTGGCCCGATGACCTCTCCTGCATGGTGAACACTGAGATTGGAGGGAACCTGTCCACCGTGTTTACTGAGCAGCGGTTGAATTTTGGATTCATCCCCCACTAAGACAATATGGGTGTCCTTCCATTCCGCAGCTGCGGCCAGTGCCCCCTCGACATTGCATTCAGGAGCGTTGTCGCCTCCCATGGCATCAATGGCGATCCGCATACTACATTCCTCCTTCAAAGTTTTCTTCCCCTGTTGACCGGTAAATGACAAAATTGCCCTGGAACACCATTTCCTCGCCTACGTAAGTGAATACTTCCACCTTCGCCTTTCCCTTATGCCCGTTCATCGATCTGACATAGGCTTTGGCGATGCATTTCTCCCCCATGTGCACCTGTCGCAAAAACCGGATGTCCGCCGATGCGGTTAGCGCAATCTCATCATTGATGAGGGCTACCGCGAGAGAGTTGGCCTGTGCAAAAACATAATGTCCACGAGCAATTTGCGTCCGCGAAAATACATGCTCATCGCGGATTTCAAAAATGGAGATGCCGCTCTTATCCAGCTGCAGGTCCACAACCTCGCCGACCACTTCGTCCAGCGGCAGCGAACGCACCTGGTCATACGAGTGCTCAGCCATCTGCTTCATGCGCTCCCGCAGCTCCGGTATTCCAAGTTCCATTCGATCCAGACGTATGGTTTGAATGCTGACCTTCAGCTCTCGGGTCAATTCGCGGTCCGTCACAAACGGATTTTCTTCAATAAGTTTCAATAGATGCTGATGTCGCTGTTTCTTGGGCAACCGTTCGATCAGAGGCACCTCCTATGCTTCACCTTATTATAAAACCGGCTTTCTCAAGCCGTTATGAATATCATATAGTATACAGCTATTTTTCCGAATCATTTTAGAACCTGGTACTAAAACAGTATAAAGCATGCTAAGCCAAAAAGGAAGAGCAGACAAAAAAAATAGCACCTCACCATAGATGAAGTACTACTTGATCTCTCGCATTATTGCGAAATAATTTCTCTTGATTTATACGTTCCGCACACTTTGCATACGTGGTGAGCAAGCTTCAATTCTCCGCATTGTTCACATTTCACCATGCCCGGCACTGCCAGTTTAAAGTGAGTACGACGCTTGTCGCGACGTGTTTTGGACGTTCTCCGTTGAGGTACTGCCATGTTCCCACCTCCTTATTTCAATCAACCGAGAGCTTATAGCCCCGGCAAAATGCTTGAATGCTCATTCGAAAAAATCTTTTAGCGCCGCAAGCCTTGGATCGACCACTTCCGTGTCGCAGTCGCAGGTGCCTTCATTCAAGTCCGCTCCACAGCTCGGGCAAAGGCCCTTGCAAGTCTCCTTGCAAACTGCAGTCATCGGGATATGAAGCACAAATGATTCCTCCACGTACGGAACAAGATCCACATTTTCATCATTCACGTAGTTGGTATCATCATTCTCATCCTGAACCTCTTCAGGCTGCTTCACAAGCTTAAACTGCTCGTGGAATGGAATGTCCAGATGCTGGTGCACAGGTTTCAAGCAGCGGGAGCATGACATGTCCAGCTCTACTGAGAGCTTTCCTTGAACATCTACCGTATCTTCACCGACATAAGCTGCCTTCAGCTCCGCTAAAAGCGGCTGAGGAATCTTGATATCGCCAGTGCCTTGAACTAAACGACTTACATCCACTTGCAGACGCACCTGCAGCGGCTCGCTGCTGGCTGCCATTTTTCTAAATTGAAAGTGCATCAATATCACTCCAAACAAACAAAAATTATTATACCGATTTCCAGGAAGCTTTGTCAATAGTTTGACCTTTACTTTACTTTTAAGTGATATATAAAAGTTTGGACTTTCTCCCCATATTCACATAAGCAAAACATCGTTTTAAAGCCGCCATCCTGCTGTAAAGAAGCTGCAATAGTTATTGTTGCAGGGATGATAAGCTTTTATGATATATTTTATATGAATCAACATACGGATGGAGTTGAACTTTCTGTGTCTGTCGTCGGATTAATTGTCGAATACAACCCTTTACATAACGGCCATGTTCATCATTATACCAGAGCCAAGGAAATTTCGGGTGCAGATTATTCCGTGGCTATCCTTAGCGGTCCCTTTCTTCAGCGCGGTGAGCCGGGGATCATCAGTAAGTTCGCCCGAACTGAAATGGCATTGGCCATGGGGGTCGATCTTGTGATCGAGCTGCCAGCTTCCTATGCCGTCCAGCCCGCGGAATGGTTCGCTTATGGCGGTGCTGCTCTTCTCCATGCCACTGGTGTCGTGGACAGCCTCTGCTTCGGGACGGAGAGCGGCACGCTTGATCTGCTGCTTCCTCTCTCGCGCATACTCGCTGAAGAAAGCCCGGAGCTTCAGGAGCAAATCAGCTTTCATCTGAGCGCAGGAATGAACTATCCGGCAGCCTATAGCAGGGCCGCTGCTGCTGTAATGGGATTTCCGGGCGAAGAAAGCGAGCTTCTCCATGTACTTCAGAAGCCCAATCACACGCTCGGTCTTCATTATCTGATTGCTCTGAACCGTCTAAATAGCTCCATCCGCCCGTTTACCATTCCAAGAATCCATGCGGGCTATCATGATGAAATGCCTGCCCACTCGGCGGTTGCAAGCGCGACGGCTGTACGCCGCATGCTGCTTACACAGGATCTGAACGCTGCGGCACCTTATTTACCGGAATCAACGCTTAGCATTCTCTCCCGTGAATTTGACGAAGGGCGCGGACCTGTGACCTGGGAATCCTTCCGCGGAACGCTGATGCATCTGCTCCTCACCAGTTCTCCGCAATATTTGGAAAGCCTTCATGAGGTCACAGAAGGGCTTGAGCACCGTCTGAAGCGTCTCATCTATTCCCTGAAGGAACCGCATGTGGACGAGCTGCTGCAGGCTCTCAAGACCAAGCGCTACACGCATACGAAGCTGCAGCGGATGCTTGCCCATATTTTGCTGCGTCATACCAAAGAAGAAATGTCTCCGTCCATGCTCTCCCAGGGTCCCGGATATCTGCGTGTACTTGGGTTTAGCAGCGCAGGGCAAAAGCTCCTGAAGCAGATGAAGAAGACGGCAACCTTGCCGGTCATCGTCAAACCGTCTTCCATCGAGCATCCCCAGCTGGAGCTGGATCTGCGAACATCTGCGGCCTATGCCAATGCCTTCCCAAGACCTGAAGTCCGTGACATCTTCAGAGATTATCTGGAGGGTCCTATCCGTCTATTCCATTAAGATTTAGCTTGGAGGGCATCCATATACTTGATGGCGTCTTCGAGTGTATTCACTGGCACGAGCTTCATGCCGGTTTTTATTTTATCGGCTTTGGCTTTTGCTTCGGCATAATTATCCTTTGGAACAAAGAAAAATTCAGCATGCTTCCGGTCGGCGGCGACAATTTTATGTTGAACTCCGCCGATCGGACCCACCTTGCCGTCCTTATCAATGGTTCCCGTTCCGGCTACCTGATAACCTTTGGTCAAATCTCCCTCTGTCAGCTGGTTGTAAATCTCCATGGTAAACATAAGCCCCGCTGACGGTCCTCCGACGCGGGTATTCGCAAAATTCACCCGAAGCCCCGGATCCTTGGATTCCACCTTCTGCATCGTCGCTATGGTTACACCCAGCCCCGGACGAGTCTTGTTCGTGTCCTTGTCCTTAAGCTCGATAAGATTCACCTTTTCCTCCAGCGGCTTGCCGCCGCGGATCAGCTTCACGGTAACCACGTCTCCAACCTTCTTTGTTTTAAGGAGACTGCTTAAGCTGTCGTTATTGGTTACGGGTTGTCCATCCACTTCGGAAAGGCGGTCACCAGGCTTGAAATTTTTCCGCGCTTCGTCTCCCTCAGGCGTCGAAAAAATAAATAAATACTGGGGAACGATGCTGTATGGTACATCAGCCTCATGGTATGCTGCTTCCACTGCGGAGGATTGCGAATCACTCATGAGATACACCTGCTCGGCTGCATATTCATCTTCGCTTTTGTCACCCAGTCTGGCTTGCTTCTGATCGATCTCGGCATTCGGATTAAAAGCCGAAACAACGAGCATAACCAGATTGGCGTAGCTGGCTGACACCGTCGTCATCATGAATGTACCTTTTTCCTCATGATCCCCTTTTTGAACCGAAAGCATAGGCTTAACCACATCCGCGCTTCCCGGCTGGTAAATGATATACGGCGTTGGCATATAAACCGTGACGTATACCAGCAATGCCACCATAAAAAGGTAAAGGACCAGGCGTAGTCCTTCGCGTCTTTTCTTGTACTGCATCTTATTTCCTTCTCTCATTCCCATCCTGCTCCCTGGTCTTATGGTTGTCTCACCCGCATAGATTGGGTACTAGCTATGTTTACTCAGAAGAGGTGAAAATCATGAAAAAAAAAGCCCCTCTCCGCTTCAAGCCCGCTTCCGCTACTTTTTTGCTTGGTACGGGTGCGCTTGCGCTGGTGGCTGCCGTTGTCAGTTCCCCCGCTCCTGCCTTTCAGGCATCTTTGCAGGGTCTTCAGTTGTGGTGGCAGATTGTATTCCCGGCGCTGCTTCCTTTTCTAGTGCTGTCTGAAATGCTGATCGCATACGGCTGGATTCATGCCCTCGGGGCATGGCTTGAACCGCTGATGAACCGGCTCTTCAAGCTTCCTGGTATCGGAGGCTGGGTACTCGCGATGGGAATGACTACCGGCTTTCCCGGAGGTGCCCAGGCTGCTCGTCAACTGTACGATCAGGGCGATTTGAGCGCCAAGGATTCGAATAGGCTCGCTGCTCTCTCGCATTTCTGCAATCCAATGCTGATTCTGGTCGTGATTGCTACAGGTCTGATGCATGAACCGGCGGCAGGATATATCGTTCTAGGGGTTCACTGGATAGCCGGGATCCTGGCCTTCCTGCTCCTCAACAGAAGCATGGGACATCCAGGTGAGGAGTCCATCCAAAACATTTCCGGCAAGGAAGCCAAAGGCAAAAAAAACCGATCCTTGTTCTATCGATCCCTGCATTCAGCCAAGCAGGCCCATGCCAAGGACGGCCGCAGCTTCGGCAGAATGCTGGGAGATTCGGTTACACATGCCGTTCAAACCTTGATGATGGTCGGCGGATATATCATTATTTTTGCGGTTATCATCCAAATAGCAAGCCGGCTCATCCCCGATAGCTTCCCTGAATATTGGCTGTCCGGCCTGTTTGAAGTGCATCTCGGGGCCAAAGACGTCAGCACAGCTGCATTTGACTCAGGCAGATTGCAGTGGTCCGTAGTCTCCGCTCTGCTCGGCTTTAGCGGTATTAGCGCCCTGGTGCAATCGATGTCGGTCTTAAGAAAAACCGGCATGCATTGGCTGCGCTTTACCTCCGTTCGTCTTCTACATGGAATTCTTGCTTTCACTGCAACCTGGCTCACCTGGCCGCTCATTCGGTTCCTGCCGGAAAATGCCAGCTCGGTATTCAATAACAGAGGGCAGCTCCAGACAGATTTAAGTGGAGTTTTCAGCTTATGGCGGGTCATCCCGCAGCTCCTGCAATGGCAGGGCATCCTGCTGGCTCTAATGCTTGGGATTTCCCTTTTGTTCATGCTGCTGCAGGTTTATCGTCGAAAAAGCACGCGTTAACCGTTATTCTGTATATTTGTTCCGCATGGCTTTCTCCACTTCAAGAGGCACCAAATCCTTCACATCTCCGTGGAACGCGGCTATTTCTTTCACAATGCTTGAGCTTAAATAAGAGTATTTCGGATTTGTCATCATAAATACCGTTTCGGCATCCGGATTCAGCTTGTGGTTGGTGGACGCCATTTGCAGTTCATATTCAAAATCCGTTACGGACCGCACCCCGCGGACAATCGCCTGCGCATTCCGGAGCCTTACATAATTCGCTGTCAAATCCCGGAAGCTGTCCACCTCTACGTTGGGAAGATGAGCCGTAACCTGGCGGATCAAGTCCATCCGTTCTTCAATGCTAAAGAGCGGATTTTTGCTCCGATTGTTAAGCACTGCAACGACAAGAACGTCAAACTGCCTTGCCGCACGCTGAATGATATCCAGATGCCCCATCGTGACCGGATCAAAACTGCCCGGGTATACTGCTACTCGTCTATTCGTCGATATCATGCTCGGCCTCCCCAGCGGCTTCATCTTCGGACAAGGCCGCTTCATTTTCGTTATATTTATATATGGAAACAGCCGTTTCCCCGTACACGGCATGACGAATGCAGGAAAAGTGGCCGAATTCGCCAGGATATTCATATCCGGAATCATGCTCGAGAACAATCGTTGCCCCGCTTTTCAGCATGCTTTTTTCATGCATCAATTGCATAAGCTTGTCCCCGTTTTTCATACGGTATGGCGGATCCAGAAATACAACATCCAAAGATATTCCCCGTTTTTCAAGCACCTTGAGCGCACGTTCCGCTTCATTTCTATAAACCTCGGCCTGTCCCTCCAGCTTGGTAGCCTTCAAGTTGGCGCGGACGGTTTCAATGCTTTTCGGATCCATATCAATAAATACGGCCTTGTCTATGCCCCTGCTCAGCGCTTCGATCGCCAGTCCGCCGGTTCCGGCAAACAAATCCAGAGCTGTTCCCCCGTCAAAAAAGGGACCGATCATGCTAAAAATCGCTTCTTTCACTTTATCGGTTGTCGGCCTTGTGCCCATGCCCGGTACCGCTTTAAGCGGTCTTCCTTTAGCGCTACCCGCTACCACTCTCACGTTATGATCACCCATTCTACATATAAAAATCTATGATCCAATGCTGTCTATTTCTGACGATATCGTACCACAACCATCCCGAATTTGAAAAATGAAACCTTGGCTATCTTTTTTGGCAAAGGATGTATAAAACGGTTTATCCGGGGAATGCTTTAACTATCGACATCAAACGAATGTCGTAGACAACCGCGGAAAGCTTACGTTTCCCCATAAGCTCTTCGTCCGGTTTCTCCTCTCCCATGAAAGGGCGCCCCGAAAGGGGCGCCCGATTTTATTTTTAATGACCTTCTTATTGTTCAATGTTCATTCATCTTCTTGGTACCATGGATTGATGTGAACCAATACCTCTTCAACCAAACCAATTTGACCTTTAATGGAATTCTTTATTTCCTTACTAACATCATGACCCTGCTGTACCGTCAATTCATTAGGAATGCTCACTCTGACATCAACAATAATATAATTTCCCAGCTCACGCGCGCGAATTTTATCAATCCGCTTGACGTTTGGAACCGTGCCGACGATTTCTTTTAATTGTTCCAGTTCAGCCTCGGAAATGTTCTTTTCCATAAGTATATCTACGGATTCCCTCGCCATCTTATATGCCAGGCGACCGACAAAATAAGATACGATAATGCCTGCTATGGGATCACCATATTGGGTAAAAGGAATATTATAGTGATCGCCGACCAAAGCGATCCCGATGCCAAAGGCGGCTGCGACAGAAGCATACACGTCAGCAACATGATCGTATGCCGTCGCTATTAAGCTTTTACTGTTTTCAGCTCTCCCAATGCGCATGCAGTGTACATATAACCATTGCTTCCAAATGAGAGAGATCAAAGCCGCAGCGAAGGCAATCACGCTTGCTTCAGCGGCTGGTTGAAAAAGAGCCTCTATTGATTTGTAGACCATGAACATAGCTGCCAAAGCTAAAATAATGGCGACAACGGCTGATGCGATGACCTCCGCTTTTCCATGACCATACGGATGATCTTCGTCCGCCGGCTTTTTCGAAATTCTAGTGGAAGTTAGTGCTGCAAAGGATGCTACCACATCACCGGCATTATGTATTCCATCTGCTATCAGAACTTGGCTTTTGAATAATAGTCCCACCACAATTTTCAATCCAGTTAAGACCAAATTACTGATGAGACTAATCATTACTGCTAACTCTGTCTTTTTCCTATACATTGACCCTTATACCTGCCTTGAATTTATTAAATGCTAAATCATCTTACATCAAGGTTTTTGTGTGGGTCTAGAGAAACAGTTTTGTCCGGCCTCATAAAAACAAGTACATGCCAAACTTTATTGCACATGACCAATTTAGTTTCATCAGGTCATTTACTAGACTATCCGTTGCCGGTTAGCTTCTCTTTTCGTCGATGCAATAGTACAATCATCTAACAAACTTTTATAGAAGTAATCTAAAAAGGCAGTGATAACCATGATGATCCATATGACTTATCTCTCAGGTGAATACAAAGTGAAAGGATATCTTTCGCTGCCATATGGCTATAAACTTGATCTTGACGAATTGAATGCGCAGGTCCATCAGGTATACGGTCCGGCGGAAATGCCTATGACGGTAATCGCTAACAATATTAAAGAAGAACAGCAAGATATTAACGAACGGAAGTGGCCTGTTCTCATTTATTGCCGGGGAGGGATCGGCAGAGTGGGCCAGGTGAAGACCGAATGGCTTGAGCGCTTTTCACGAAACGGATTTATCGTATTTGCACCGGTGTATCGCGGTACTGAAGGGGGAGAAGGCCGGGATGAGTTCGGGGGCGGGGATATGGAGGATGTTCCGGCAGCCTGCCGCCTGCTCTCAAGCCTTCCTTTTATCGATACTCAGCGCATGTCCGCAATGGGATTCTCCCGGGGTTCGGTGAATGCTGCTTATGCGGCATCCGAGACAGATTATATCCGGCAGCTTGTCCTTTGGGGCGGTGTATCCGATCTTGCCAAAACCTATGAGGAACGGGTTGACCTAAGGCGGATGCTAAAGAGGGTTGTCGGTAATCCGGCAAAAGTTCCCGAAGCATATCAGGCACGTTCTCCCGTTCATATGGCTGAACGCTTCCACTGTCCGGTACTTATCGTTCAAGGAAGCGATGACGAACAGGTTCATTCCAGCCATGGACTTCAAATGTATAACCGTCTGAAGGAAGTAGGCGCAGATGTTGATATGCACTGGTATGAGAACTACGGGCATCATATGCCTCCGGAAATGCATATGCGAGCGATTGAGAGGATGTTCGACTGGATACGTGCGCATTGATTCATACGCACACAAAAAAGGCAGGTCAGGCGTTAAGCGCTGCGAGCTGCCTTTTTGCATTTTCAAGCAGAGTATTATAAATCCAATCAACGTCTAGGATCTCGGCTCCGCTTCATCAAGCCGGCAAGGCCAAGCAATCCGAACAAACCGAGAAAGCCCCAGTTGGTTCGGTTAACCCCGGTATCATCGAAGGAATTGGTGCGGATGGTATCCCGTTTCAGATCATGCTTTAGATCTCTCACATTTTCGGTCACTGTATGAGACTGATTTACATCATTCGTCTGATTAACACCGTTCATCTGGTGATGCATGTTGTAATCCCCTTCAGCCCACGCGGGTACAGCCAGAGTCAGGCAGATGCTTGCAGACAGCAGCAGCACCACAGCTTTTCTTCTCATGGTCATTTCACCTCCGACAAAATTATTTTCCATGATAAGGTTCCCCAAGCGCTCCTTTCCTATGCAAAGTCTCCAGGCAAAAAAACAGCAGCCGTTCCCCGTAATAAGCCGGGCGGCTGCAGATTTGAAATGCTTATTCCTTAGCGTTGCTCATAAAATTCATCCGGCCATTCCAACTGTACGCCTGCCTCTCGGAGGGTTTGCTGGAAATCATGCAGCGTGTTCGTATTTCCCCTGACCTCCGCTGGCTGACAGTCATGCTGAATACAGTAGGCCGCCAGTTCTCCGCATACCTCGCCGATATTCCATTCCGTCGGATGAAGGCGGTAGCAGCCGTTCGTTATATGCGTTGTTCCGATGTTTTTGTTCCCGGCAAGCAAATTATCCATATCCCGCGGGATGAGAGCTCCAAGCGGAATATGATAAGGCAGAGCTGGGATATCCACATAGCTGACGCCTGTAAAGCTCGGATGAAGATCAATACTGTAAGATCCCAGACCGACCCGGTCCTCATACTTTTTAGCGGATCTAGCAGTCTGACTTGCTGGCGATACATCCTGCTCTGTAATCGTGTATAAACCCCTGATCCTTCTGGACTCGCGAATGTAAGGTGCTTTGGCAAAGCCTGTCGGTGTTCCTACCACATCGCCTCTTAACCGCAGTCCGGGGTATCCGCTGCCTCCATCGGGTCTCGGCGCTTCTGTCTGCAGCCAATACAAAAGGGAGAGACTTAACTGCTGTGCACCATGCAGATGCTTCTTCTTGTCCTCCTCAGACACCTCGTAAATATTCCCGATAAAATAATCGTTTTGCGGCCAGTTCAGCAGTGTGACCTCATTGGCATCTGCGACATCATACTGTTCCTTGGAATACACCCTGCGGTATTTCCACAAAGGGAATTTGCTTCCATCCGCAAACAAGGCATATTCCCGGCGTTCCAGCGTAACCGGATGCGGACCGACTAAACTAAGCATTTTATCAGGCCAATGGGCTGGTTGATACTCTTTCCAGAAGTCGTACATTTCAGGTTTAGGAATCACATGACTTCCGTTCTCGTCATATTCAAAGGCGAGTACATACGTAAAGCCTTGAATATTGTTCGGATCAGCCTTCTCTGTCGCATGCGGTTCACCGGTTTCTTCACGGCTTTCAGAGCCTGTGACATATTCCATCGAAGCCATGGGCAGTATATCCCCCGTTTCGGTGGCATCGATAAAATAACTTCCTTCTACCGTCATGCGCTCACCGGTTCTCAAAGACATCAATTCAGCACATTGAAGCGACCTTTCCGTTCTAGTCACCGAAACGGCAGCCGTTTCCAGCAAAAGGGTAAGCCTTCCGGTCAGCAAATAAGGACTCAGCATTTCGTTCAGGACATGCACGGACACCCGCGGATCATGCGAGATGTTGCTTACTATCGCCCCTCCAGGATTGAAGCCTTCCCTGCTCGCGGCACCGGCAACCGGCATATTTTTCAAATAATATGTACGAATATCTTCGCGGTATTGACGGTACTTCGCCGTGCAGCCAAACTCCTCTATCCATGGATGCTCATCCGGAGGCACAGCTTGGGAAGTGCTCTGGCCGCCGATCCAGTCCGTTTCTTCCGTCATGAGCACCTTAAGCCCTTGCGAACAGGCCGCCATAGCTGCTGCACAGCCTCCTAATCCGCCGCCGAATATGATCAAATCAAACATGGTTCATCGCTCCTGTCCCATTTTCATTCCTAAAATGAAGTATTTAGTAGTGTCTCATGGTTAAACGCTTACAAAAATACGAAGGCAGGCTATACATTATTCGTTTGGAGCATAAATTAGCATACTCCTCAAGTATTATTGGTATTATATGACTGCGAGGAGAATATGTACACCATTTTACACAAAAATGAATATTTTATCCATAATATAGTTTCTCTTCATAAATAGCTGCCTCCTTCATGGCATTAGTAGACTAGAGAGTTTAAAATTTTGTAACGGTATTTTGTCTAATTTGTCATAAATGGCTTATGTATTCCATTCTTGTTTGCGTTCTGATAGACTTTTTTATATCATGCTTTAAAGAAAGGGGGATGAAGTTGCAGCCCAGATCGCCTTTTAAGGTTATATGCATGATGATTGCCGCATGTTTCCTGCTGGCTTCCTGTTCACGTAATTCTGAGCCAGCCAAGGTTAACGTTGCGCAGAAAAAGGATGTCTGGTCCAATGCTGAAGTCACCCGCGAGAGCGTTAAGCTTGTTCTCGCCGGCATATCCGGCGATGGAGTCATCGGAATTAATCAAACCAAGGACATACAGCTCCAGGGAGCCAACAACAAAACGGTAACTGTGAATCTGAATCATGAAATCACAGATCCGGATCAATTGATGTCGGACGCAGCTGGAACGCTATTGGCTTATAGCGGAATGCTGTTTGAGAACAAAGGGATTGGCACGGTGGAAATTTGCCTGCTTGGTGATCCGAAGCCAGCAAACGGGAAACCTGTCACTAAAGAACTGGTCAGAATTGCGATTAACCGTGCGGATATGCAAAAGGGGCAAGACATACTGAAGATTCCTGTGGAAAACTATGCCGACATCTTCAAACATGCAACCTGGTACAAAATCCATCCGCATCTATACAAGTCGCTTCTCCACAGAGACCAATTAAAATTGAGAGCATATCAAAAATAGCAGATGACTAACAAACGGATACGTCCCATTGGGGTGTATCCGTTTTCCCATTTATCGAACTATTCCTCTGTATGGCGGGAAAACAGGTATAAAAAAGAACCCTGCAGATTTCTCATCGGCAGGGTCAAATCCGTACATTTATATCAAAGGGGGTTATACATATAAATATACAGAACCAAGCCTAATGAAACATGAAAGATTCCTTATTCCAGCATTAATTTTTGTTAAAAATGTATTCCGTTCAGCGAATGCCCATTTTTTCCGGGCTATGATCATGATTTGCGGACACAGCATACTCTGATATAAATCGTAACTTACAGGAGGAATGCGAATGTCTTACAATCCATACAGCCCGTCCTCTTCTTTCTATCCCTCCCCTTACCCATATCCATATCCTTTTTATCCGTACCCTTACCCCACTCCTTACCCATGGTGGTACTTTAATTATCCAGGCGGCTTTCCAGGCGGATATCATGGCGGACCCGGCCCGGGTGGTCCAGGAGGGCCCGGTCATCACGGCGGCGGACCTTGGGGACCAGGCGGGCCAGGTGGACCGGGAGGACCTGGCGGCGGTGGCGGCCATCACGGTGGTGGACCCAGAGGCGTAAACAGACGTTCAAGATCTTAGGAATCATCCGAAGGCAGCGCTGATCTGCCTTCTTTTTTTGTTTGGATAAGTCAAAATTTTGATCCATAACAGGAGTTTTCAACTTTCGATCTGATTTATTAATCGTTGATTCAAGTCGCTTTTTGGATATATATCATGTCCACATTTACATATTCTTGTAATGATCCCTATTTTATCGCATATGATTTTTACGTACCCTCATGTTGGCATTGATTTTAAACGGAGGTGTGTGGATGAAGTTAAGAAGCGTCGATAATACCATTGTCGCATTGATCGGTATCTGGTTTATTATGGCACCCTGGATTGCAGGGTACTCAGATGACAAGGGAGCTTTATGGACGAGTGTCATTGTGGGAGCTGTTCAGCTAGTCGTATCGCTATGGGCTTTTTCCGGGTCGGGCTGGGGCTCCTGGCAAAATTGGATTTCACTGCTCGCCGGCGCTTGGTTTATCGTTTTTCCGTTTGTTTATACCGTCGAATCCAATGTCATGTGGAGCAGTATCATTTTGGGCGGAGTAACGGTTCTCCTGAATTTGATTACCTTATCTGCAAAGGATTAACGGTCAGGGTCACCTTTCTTAGTAAGGGGTATAGTTTCTGTTAGCCAACAGGGGCGTCCATTCACCTGTGTACCGCGCAAGTTTCACAGAAAAAAGGGAGGTCCCGGTCTCGAAGACGGGATCCCCCTTTTTTCAATTAATAATCGGCGCTATATTTTTTCTCAGTGGACGATGTATCTTTGGTATGATCCTTGTTGCTCTCGTCCTTAACCTTCTCATTTAATTCTTCAACCGGGATAGGGTCAACGTTGCGTTCACTTTCAAAACGGTCAAACAAACTTTCTTTTTCCGTTAAGTATTGTTCAGGGTGATCCATATGCTTCTGTTCATGCTCTTCCGGACGGTTTACCGGTTCGTGGACAGGTTCCTTCTTTTCCATGTTGTTTCACCTCTTGGATAAGAATACCCCTTCTAAATGAAATGAATCAGCAGACAAGAAAAACCACCTGCCGCGGATTTATGATGCCGCGGGCAGGCGATTTCGGGAAAGCTGCGATCTATGGGAGTATCTAATCGATTACAACCAGAAAGAACGCGTGATAATAACCAGCAATATAAAGAGAACCAAAATGGCACCTGTAGAAGCGAAAGGATTGTAACAACCAACTCCGCCAACAACTCCGCTCATTCCATTCCCTCCTTCCCTGTAACATACTCTAAAATATGTGGATCTCGGGACATTTGGCATAGACTCCTCCCCATTTCATGTTTGAAAAGGAGCCTATTTTCATGAGCATCTGCCTGTCTTATTCACTCTTCTTGTTAACAACAGCCTCCGTATATTTGGACAAAATTGCCCCAAGTGTGCCGATATCCAGTTGATCGTCAGCCTTCCAGTCCGTACTGATTCCCGCATGATCAACCAGCCACTGTCTTCCCGCCTCTTTCCAAGCAGGAATTTTCGGCTGTGACTCAGGCTGAGGAGAGTTATATGCAGCCATTAATTCCGCCTCACTTCCTTTATATTCATCCAAATCCACACTGCCGCTAATACCGGGGACCCGGCCCTTATTCGTGTATTGAATAAACTCCCATGAAGTCCATCCGCCTTTATTGGCCGGGGTACCACTGTTGTAATAGGCATACCATAACGGAACACTTCCGAATGTACTGTCGAGGGAGGTGTCTATAAAGCTGGGAAAGGTGTACATCATAAGCGTTCGGCCTGTCCGCAGCTTAAATTGCTTGATCCATTCATGTACGACTGCCGAAATATTCGCGCGCGTTCCGCCTTCCTTCGTCTCAATATCCAGCACAAATGGCAGCTTGTATGCGCCCAAACCTCCAGCACTTTCGACAACCTGTACGAAATGCTCCAGCTCCACCTTGACATCATCCGGCTTCTTAGCCCGTGTCAAATGGTATGCTCCCGTCAGCAATCCTGCTGATCTGGCGCCTTGAGCGTTTACCCTGAATCGGTCATCCACCAGCTTCGTTCCTTCGGTTGCTTTCATAAACACAAAGGAATAGCCTGCATTCTTGACTTGCTTCCAGTCGATCACTCCCTGCCAATGAGATACATCGATACCTTTGGCATGATTATCGCTTCGGCTTTGCACAGCAGCCACCTCCATGTTGTAACCTTTTAAACTGCATCAGGTTTTGAATATCCTCACAACTATAATTATGTATAGGGGTAGCAGTCCTGCATGGACGATCCTCCCTTCTTCATCAAAAATATGCGCTTGTTACCGGTTATTGTCCCCATAAAAAAAAGAAGCCCTATTAACAGGCTTCCTTCCCCTTCATTGTATTCAGGCTAATCATCATTGCAATGCTTACACATGAAGCGTTTCTTTGGATCGTCCCCGCTGGTCTATTAATCCGGAATCCCCCAGCTCTCGGTATTTTCTCATCCATACCTTTAAACGGCCGATATCAGCAATTCCCAACGCTTCGGCCACTTCCTTTTTGGTCATCCCTTGAAGACGCATGTCCACAGCCCTCTTCTTGGTATCCAAACTGTAAGAGCAGAAAGTCTGTCCCTTTTTGGCCATCCGTATCACCTCAACTAATTTATCGGCGGATGGCCTGCTTCTTTTCATCCCAATTACACAAATAGTTCGAAAGACCCTTGTTAATCATGGTAAATAAATACATTTTCCTTGATCGGAAATAATATATAGTCAGTTAGGCTCTCTTTTGAGCTCACTAAGGTAATAAATATCCCTTATCAACCGCATCGTGAATCAATCCGGAAACAAGCGTATAAACATCCGGCAGCTCTGCCTACAAGAAGCGGATTCGGGCGAGCACCCGGTCAGAGGTCACTCCATGCGCCAGCCATGCTTTTCCTTGTGTGTAATAATTGTGGAGAAGGGGCTGGATTCACCTTCATATTAAGTATAGCCTTGCAGGTCTCCAGGGCGCAAAAAAAGATGCCGCAATCCTCAGAGGGATGCAGCATTTTTTCCTGTTTCTATACTTTTAAGCTGTATACTCTTGCTTCGTATGGCCGGAGTTCACCGGCATTCATTCCATCTTCAGGATAGTTGGTAATAATCATTCTGCCACCCTCTGTACGGAGGCCATCCGGAAGATCAAGCATGACCGATTCACCCGTAAAATTCAGAACAATCAGCCATTTTTCCTGATTCAACGTACGTGTGTAAGCATAAATTTGCTCATGATCCTGCATGATCAGCTCATAATCACCGTACACCATAACCGGATTCTGTTTGCGGAGGGCAATCAGCTTGCGGTAATAGTGGAAAATAGACTGGGGATCGGCAACGGCAGCTTCGGCATTGATCTCGGTGTAATTCGGGTTCACACCGATCCAAGGGGTTCCTGTCGTAAACCCTGCATTGGCTTCCGTGTTCCACTGCATCGGGGTACGGGCATTATCACGGCCCTTGGTTTCGATCGCCTGCATAATGGTGCCCGGGTCGGCTCCGCCCTGCACGACCTTTTCATTGTACATATTATGGATTTCTACATCCCGGTATTCTTCAATGCTGGTGAACTTCACATTCGTCATGCCCAGCTCTTCACCCTGATAAATATACGGGGTTCCCTTCAGCGTATGAAGCAAAGTAGCCAGCATTTTTGCCGATTCACCGCGATATTCCTGATCATTACCGAACCGGGATACCATCCGCGGCTGGTCATGGTTGTTCAGATAGAGGCTGTTCCAGCCATCCTCTGCCAGGCCTGTCTGCCATTTATGCAAAACCTCGCGCAGCTTCGGCAGCGTCCAAGGTACCAAATCCCATTTACCCTCTGCTCCCGAGTCTACGTCCATATGCTCGAACTGAAATACCATTTGCAGCTCATGACGATCTTTCCCAGTATATTTGATTGCTTCTTCCACCGTTGCTCCCGGAGCCTCACCAACAGTCATGACTTCGTATTTGGACAGAACCTGCTCATTCATTTCTCGCAAAAATTCATGGATACGCGGTCCATTCATATAATAAGGGCTGCCGTCACTAAGTCCTTCTTTTCCATCATCCGGAAGTCCCGGAGCCTTCGAGATTAAATTGATCACATCCATCCGGAAACCGTCCACACCTTGATCCAGCCAAAATGTCATCATATCGTAAATGGACTGGCGCAGCTTTGGATTTTCCCAGTTCAGATCCGGCTGCTTTTTCGTGAACAGATGCAGATAGTACTCCGCAGTCGTATCGTCATACTGCCATGCCGAGCCGCTGAAAAAGGAGGTCCAGTTGTTAGGTTCGCTTCCGTCTTCATGGCCGGGACGCCAGATGTAGTAATCGCGGTAAGGATTGTCCTTCGACGAACGGGACTCCATGAACCACGCATGCTCGTCCGAGGAGTGATTGACCACCAGGTCCATCATCAGCTTCATTCCGCGGTTATGCAGTCCTGCAAGCAGTTCCTCCCAATCCTTCAGTGTTCCAAATTCATCCATAATGTCATAGTAATCACTGATATCGTATCCGTTATCATCATTAGGGGATTTGTATACTGGAGACAACCAGATGACGTCTACGCCTAATTCCTTTAAATAATCCAGTTTCGATAGAATACCCTGAAGATCCCCAATGCCGTCACCATTACTGTCCTTGAAGCTGCGAGGATATATTTGATACACAACTGCTTCTTTCCAAAAGGCTTGTTCCATGATAACCGCTCCCTTCTCCTAAGAAGTACTTTCCGTTTGGTTTTCCCTTTTTATACTACTCCTGCTATATCTTAAAAACGATAAACGATATTAACGTTTAAGGGGGACAATATAAACCTGATCCTGTTAGAACGAAATAAAATATGGCATAATTTAACAAAATAGACTATAGTTCTATGTGGACTATTTCTTGTGATATGAAACGGATACTTCATCCCAGCTTGATTCTCCATGCTATAATGAATAAAAACTTCCACCGACATATTTGGGAAGTCTCTCTCGCGATTACAGATTTGCTAAGCTCCGCCTGAAACTTTTAATTCTATAATCCCGAAAAAAAGTAATGGAGTGTTACATAAGCATATGACAGCTAAACCACTAAGAAATATAGGCATCTTCGCGCATGTAGATGCAGGCAAGACGACAACTACAGAACATATGCTGTATGAGAGCGGAGCCATTCGATCGCTTGGAAGCGTGGATCTGGGGACAGCTCAGACCGACTCACTGGAGGTCGAACGGGAACGCGGGATTTCTGTCCGCTCTGCGGCCACTTCCCTCGTATGGAACGGGATTCATATCAATTTGGTAGACACACCAGGCCACGTCGATTTTCTTTCGGAAGTTGAACGTTCCATGCGGGTTATGGACGGTGCAATCCTGATTATCTCCGCCGCTGAAGGTGTGCAATCCCAGACCGAAACGGTATGGCATGCCTTACGGACCATGGGTATTCCTACATTAATCTATGTCAATAAAATGGACCGTCTTGGCGTTTCCGTCATTCAGGTCATACAGGAAATCAAACGGCTGTTATCCGTTCATATCGCACCTTTACAGGTCCCTGCAGGGGAAGGCGAGCATTTCGCAGGAATTACGCCGGTATGGAATGCTGACATGAATGATGAAAACGGCTTTGGTTTAACCCGTCGTCTTGTACTGGAGACGATTGCCGATCTGGATGATGAGCTGTTGAACCGGATCATTGACGGCGAAGAGATCCCAACCCAAGAGCTACAGGAAAAGCTGAAAAAACTCAGCCGGGAGGCGAGGCTCTTTCCGGTTTGCTTCGGCTCATCTCAGCGTGGGGTTGGCATTCAAGAGCTATTGGATGCGGCTGTGGAATATCTTCCTGCCCCGTCAGGAGGAGACGCAGAGGATTTGTCAGGCATCGTATTTAAAATCGAGCGTGACAAGCTGATGGGACGCACAGCATTCGTGCGTTTGTACCGGGGATCTCTGAAGAACAGGGATGCTATCACTAACCTCACCCGTGATGTTCAAGAAAAAGTGACCCAAATCCGTAAAATCAACGGGCAAAAATACACCGACCTGGGTCAACTGTACGCTGGTGATATTGCTGCCGTGTACGGGCTCAGCCAGTCACAGATCGGTGACATTCTGGGAAGCTCCGCCGGCATACCGCCTTCCCCTTCCTTGGCTGTTCCCCTCCTGACCGTACAGGTTCAGGCAAAAGATCAGTCTCGCTATCAGGAGCTCGTGCAAGCTCTGCAGGAGCTCACCGAAGAGGACCCGCTTCTGGATCTGCAGTGGCTTCAATCCGAGCGTGAGCTGCATGTCAAGGTCATGGGTGCCATTCAATTGGAGATTCTGTCTAGTCTGCTGCTAACCCGGTTTGGGCTGGAGGCAGACTTTGGCCAGCCGTCCGTCATCTACAAGGAAACGCCAGCACTAGAGGGTGAGGGGTTCATCGCCTATACGATGCCGAAGCCCTGCTGGGCTATCCTTCGCTTTGCCATTGAACCCTTGCCTCGGGGCAGCGGGCTGATCTACAGCTCAGTCGTGCGAAGCGAGCATCTTCTTTCCAGCTATCAGAACGAAGTGCAGCGGCGTGTGCCCGAAGCACTTCAGCAGGGACTGCTGGGATGGGAAGTCACTGATCTGAAAGTGACCTTGATTGAGGGTGAACATCATGTGTGGCATACCCATCCACTGGATTTTGTCGTTGCCACGCCGATGGGCATCATGAATGGTCTGGCGAGCACGGGAACTACTCTGCTTGAGCCCATGCTCCATTTCCGCATCACCGTACCGGAGGAATTCGGGGGTAAAATATTAAGTGAGCTGATACTGATGAGAGCAGAATTTGAAGCTCCTTCAATCATGCATGGAAGATGTATAATTGAAGGTATCATCCCTGCGGCCACTTCACTGGAATATCCGGTAAGACTCCGTTCCATGACCGGGGGCAGGGGTGTGATGGCTTCCTCATTCTCCGGGTATCAGGAATGTCCGCCGGATGTTCATGCCGCGAGGAAGCGTCACGGCGTGAATCCCCTTGACCAATCGAAATATATACTTAGTGTCCGCAGTGCATTATCAACGTAGTTTAATATTTTCTATTTAATAAATAAAAGAGAACATGATTACAGGAGGGCATCAATGGGGAAGATTTTCGGATTTATTCTGTTATGGCGACTGCTGGGAAACCCTTTCTTAGCCATACTCGTCATATTGGTAATCGTTTATTTATTGGACCGGCGTTTTGTCGGCGTATTTCCAAGCTTAACCAAGCCGTTTAAGCGAATGGGGCAAATCTCCAGACTGCGCACCCAAATCAGCATGAATCCGAACGATATTTCATCAAAGCATGAGCTCGCAAGACTTCTGATCGACCGCAAAAAAGATGCCGAAGCCATGAAGCTGCTGGAGTCCATAAAAGCACAATCCGAGGATTCCGCCGAATTCTGGGATGACCTCGGAACCGTATATTTGCGACAGGGCAATACTCAAAAAGGCGAGACCTGTGTTCTCAAAGCACTCGAGTTGAATCCGCGAGTTAAGTATGGACGACCTTACTTGCGTCTGGCAGATGTGTATAAGAACAGCGACCGCGACAAAGCGGTGGATTATGTGCATCGTTTCCAGGAGATTCAATCCTCTTCCTGCGAAGGCTATTACCTGCTTGGCATGATGTACAAGGATCTCGACCGCAAGGATGAAGCCCGGGCAGCATTTCAGGAATCGATAAACATCTATCGCTCATTACCAAAATATAAAAAGCGTCAGGAGCGGAAATGGGCCGTTCTTAGCATGATGAAAAAATAACTCCATTACAGGCGGCTGTTTATGGAGCCGTTTGCTGCAGCCTGCGATAAACATCAGCCGCTTCTGCTTGCGATTTTGCGGGGGCACTGATAACCTGATAAAATTCCCTTTCCGTCGTCAAGCTTACCGGAAGGGGCATTTTAAGAGAAATATGCTGCATGTCTTCGTCAAAAAAGACCTGTCCCAGTATATTTCTCTTTTCTTTTACATAATAAATGGCGGATATCCCTGATATGATCACACATTTTTCATAGACAGTATCATTGATGATCAAGCGTCCCTCGTATGCTCTCTCACGTTTATAGTAAGCGCCTTGCAATTCGATCCGGGAAGCAGCGGAAGCCTCCGGGCCATCAAGCATGTAATTGAAGCCTTCAAAGGATTTGTTTATTTTGACCACATTGCGGTCTACTCCAAAAAAGAACATCAGCCCTGCAAGCGCCAATATCAGACCTGTAAAGATGAACGCCTTTTTCAACCTGTCGCCTCCTTTACAGTCAAACGGATAATGGAATATTTTTCATTATTTATTATACAAAAAACAGACCTCTGCAGGTCTGTTTTGTTTTTAACTTCTCCAAAATGGATCATTTAAGCCAGCGGGTAATATCCGAGCCGGTTGAGCTGCTCTGCAATTACTTTGTATCCTCTGCCATTCGGATGAAGATGGTCGAAAGACAGCAGCTCATGCTCACGGCCGTAGAAAGCCGAGAAAATTTCTGCAGCCGCGTAGCTTCCACCCCAATATCCGTTAATATAGCGGTTAAACTGTTGAACCCACTGTGTGGCAGCGTCCACCTGCGGGAAGGGATTGTACAAGCCAACAGCCCTCACGATATAAGGAGCTCTGCTGCCTGATTTGAGTTGGTTAAGTGTCTGCATAATTCCGGAGAAATTGGATTGGCACTGCGATAACGCTTTGTTAAAATGTTGAGCGATATTATGGGAAGATGCGCTTTTCGCGGCACGAATCAGATCATTGCCCCCTATAGAGATCGTAATGATTTGGGCTTCCTTCAGCGAATTTCGAAACTGAGAGCTGCGCTTCATATTTGCGTACAACTCAGAAGAAGTCAGCCCGTTAATTCCCAGGTTCTCATACGATACAAACTCTCCGACTCTCCGTTCCGCCATGCCCCGGTAGACTGGAACAAAACCGTTACCCGGCATGGCGCCAAATCCAACCGTCAGCGAGTCACCGACTGCCGTGTATGGGATCGCCACAACCTTCGCCTCCTCTCAGTTTTCCTTTACTCATCCATAACAGTGTATGAATCGATTCAGGAATATGAAAGGGACAAAGCTCAGGGTGGAGTTTGAGAGCTGTGAAATTCAGTATATGCCTAAGCCCGAATTCAACCCACGTTCAGTAATCCATCAATAAATTTCTTCATGGCTGTATCATATGCTCCTGCTGACGGTTGCCACTGCTTCAGCTCTTGATCCTTCCCTTTGATATAAAGTCCGATCTTCTCTTGCAGGATGCCGGTATAATCAGTTACACCTTTGGATTCTCTCTTCATCTCAAGCAGCAGATCCTCCCAACGGAGCGGATTATTATACATCATCCGATCAGGATACATTGCAGCCAATTGTATCGCTTGGTCCAATGAACCGCCACGATAAAGACCCAAGGCAATATAAACGCCGACGAAGCGATGGCTCTTGTCATTCTCTATCGATTGTTTAAAATAATTTTCTGCCTCATCCCATTTCCCTTGTTTCATTAATGCAATGGCGTGGGTCGCATCCGTATAGCTGGTGTCTGTATTCTTGCTTAATGATCCGGCAAGCGCATAATAGCGGTTATATTCATTCCAGCTCTCCTTCTTCAGATAATAATCAGCCAACCGAGCATAATAATCGGCCGTAGGATGAAGCTTCACCAGCTGTTTCAGCAGCCCTGTCTGCTCCTCCTGAATGGCCTTTTTCATTTCGGTATTCGCATCTTCTCCATGCAGCAGCATCAATTTGCCTTCCAGCAATGTAAACATCATTTTCAAACTATGAGCATCCTCCGGATTGCTTCGGAATAAGGCTTTATATCTGGCATCCGCATCCTCCAAGTGGCCTGCCAGCAGAGCACGATCAGCATCAGTCATTGTCCGTTCCTTCAAATAAAAGAAAGGAAGCTGGCCCGTCAAATCATTGCCCAGACGGTATCCGTCGCTTCGGGTCAGAAGTTCGCCGTTCGCATTGTAGGCTTCGACACTCCACATATACTGATTGTCGGTGTTCGCATACCCGAGTAAGGATAAAGGGTCAAGCTTTTCTTCATCAGATCCATTGGAAGATGAGGAAACACCTGAGATTTCATAGTACAGCTCCTCTGCGTCAATCTCTATGCGGGAACTGTGAATACCCTGCATGATCGGTCTGCTCGAGGACCCGCTTTGCAATTTCAAACCTAGATTCAAATTATAATAAGCAGCCCCCGCGGCAGGCTCCCACTCAAAGGTGATTTTTTTCCCTTTCACAACCGCTTCGTTAACAGGTGATTTCAGCTTCATCAGCGGCTGGAATACGACATCCTGCACCAATGATTGTTGACCTCTCAGATCAATCCAGTCGGCATCGCCTGATACGGGCCAGGTCCAGCCACTGATTTGGTTCAGATCCAAACCGAGGGACAGCTTATAGCTGCCTGGAACAACTCCTTTAAACGAGTATTCCCCTTTTTCATTGGTCATTGTCTGATAGGGTTCATTCTCCCTAATGCTGTGGTAGAGGTCATCCTGCCTCCGCAGGAAAACACCAGCATAAGCTACCGGTTCTCCATCGGATTTGGTAATCGTACCAGACACGTCTGTCATTCTCTCTAAGCCGATAGAATCCATCTTTTTCAAACGGTCCTCGATCATCTGAAGCTGATCTATTTGCAATTGGGCTACCCGTTGATTTCCTTCGTTGAGCTCTTTCTGCTTCTTCATCTCAGCCTGAATTCGTTTCAGCTCTTCAGGTACTTTGCCTTCAGCAATGGCATACTGCGCGAGTAAATTGGAAATTCGGATGTTTAAATCAAGATTCGGGTTCTTATTCCCTTGTGTCAACTCCTCACACAGTTGAATCAGCTCTCCGTACTGTTTCATATCTGCCGCCAGCTTTGCCTTCATGAATAGAAGCTCCTGCCGCGCATAACTGTACTCTGTAAAATGCAGCTTCTTTAAGGCATTGGTCAGTATTTGCGATGCTTTTTCCCACTGTTCGGAACCTTCGTAATAGTAGGCCAGCAGTTCAGCGGCTTTACCGACATCCGGATCCGAGCGGCCGGCCTTCACATACTGCTCCAAATATGGAACCTTTTCCTTCAAATTAAAGGCTGGCTTGGTTCTGTGTTCCATAGATCCACTAAACATGGAGCCGCTTGAGCCGATATAGGCCTCATATGCATGAGCCAGAACGGTATCACTTTCCTTGAGCATATATTCCTCGATCAGCTTCAGCTTGTTATCCGGCTTTGCTGTGTCGATCTTATTCAGCACTTGTTCTTTTGACTCAGCCTGCACAGCGCCCTGTTCTGCTTCAGCCAGCTTATGGCTTGGCGGGGCACCGACATTAAAAGCAATAACGAGAACAGTAAGCAGACCTAGAATGTATGCCAGGTGTTTAACCTTGATTCGGATTTTCATGTTGGGACAATCTCCTTTCGATTTCGTCCTTCCAATAAATACTTCCTCCCGTCTCGATCAACATCCGCTGCTCCGGCGTTCCGCCGGGTATGGGTTCAGGATGTGATTTCGGCTGTCGTCCCCCATGATATAGAAATGCTGCCGTAAACAGAAGCGCAAAAGCGGTACCAAGCGGGATCACAGGCAGCTCCAGTTCTTTATTCCATAAGGCTCGCAAACGGCCGCGCAGAGTCGTTGGATGCGTTCTTCCGATCACTTCCGCCTGTTTGCTGAACTTCAGATCGGAGAGCTCTCGGTCCAGCTCCTGTTTTAATCTTGACTGCTCTTGATCCAATCGAAATCCCCCTCTTTCTCCAGCGTCTGTCTAAGATAATGCCGCCCCCGGGCCAGCCTGGCTTTGATGGTATTGCTGTTAAGCTGTAAATGATCCGCCATTTCCGCAACGCTCATTTCCTGAAAATAATGAAGTGTAATCACTTCCCGGTAGATATAGCTCAAACTATGTATAGCCCTGGTAAGTCTTCCATTTCTCAACTGCTCCATCAGCTGTTCTTCGGGACCCGGCTGCTCTTCCTTTGCCAGCCACCTCTCCGTATGGGACGATGGGAACAAATTCCTGAAGCTCCAGGTTCTCTGTCTCATACGGCATCGGTTCACGACAATACGGATCAGCCAGCTTTTCAGCTTGGTATCATCCCGCAGCTGCTCGATCCGTTCAAAAGCAAGGATAAAGCTGTCCTGCACAGCTTCCTCTGCTTCATGCCGGTCCCGGAGCAGTAAAAATGCAGTTCGCAGCAGATCATCTCCATACATCCCCATCAACAGCCCAAGCGCTTCCTCATTTTTTTGTTTCAATCCAGGTAAGATATCCAGTCTGCCTTCCCTCCCCCCTCCTATAATGATGCGTCCAAACGCCGTTTGGTTGCATTATTGATAAAAATACAAAAAAAACAGCTTCCATTAGGAAGCCGTTCTTATGATATAGGTTCACTTAAAGGAACCGTATTTCTCAATCCTCTTCCGCTTCTTCTTCAACCTCATACACGCATCGGAACCGTTCTACACCGGGATACTGTTCTCCCAGACTGTTGACAACGAAACCGAGGTTCCGGTAAAAATCCACCGACTCCTCATCCGTTTCCGCAATGACCTTTTCCGGCTTTTCCTTTGTCATGATCTCCAAGATCATCCCTCTGCCGTAGCCAAGCCCACGGTTTTCCGGAATAACCGCAATATGATGCAGAATCAGATCACTCCCAGCCTTTTCATATCCGGTCAATCCAACCAGCAGTTCTCCGTCTTCATAGCCGTACAGCTGCCAGGCTTCATTATTTTCATATTCACTGACGGTCTTCTCAACCGAATGGTCATCCGGGAATACCGCATAGGAAAACAGCTCGGCAACCTCTGGTTTACGTATGTACGATTTAATATTCAACAGCATGTCTATAACCTCCACATCATCTTGCTCATACAAGTTTTCGTTTCGTTACTTTAACCTTTTAGGCGAGAAAATTCAACTTTTATTCGAACTCATAGGTTCCGGGCATGAATGATATGCCATACCGATATTGAAAAAAGTTTACAGATAGGCGTACACTTGGAATAAGAAAGAAAATGCTCTGTTTTCAAACTTTTTCAAAGAAAGAGGCATCACATCATGAGTTATATTCAGCACGGAACATCCGCTTTCCGCAAAACGAGTTTGGCTCTGTTCGCGGGAGGCTTTAACACGTTTGCCATTTTATACTATACCCAGCCCCTGATGCCCGAATTCTCCAAGGAATTCGGGATATCTCCGGTTACAGCCAGCCTTTCGCTGTCGCTGACCACACTGATTCTGGCCATCAGTATGATCATTGTGGGCTCTCTAAGTGAATCCTGGGGACGCAAGCCAATCATGACTGTCGCCATGGTTACGGCTTCGGTTTTGACGCTGATCACCGCCTTTGCTCCGAATTTCCATACCCTGCTTGTTTTCCGGATCATCCTTGGCGCTGTATTGGCCGGTCTGCCCGCCATCGCCATGGCCTATCTCGGCGAAGAAATTGCTCCAGCCAGTCTTGGAGCCGTCATGGGTCTCTATATCAGCGGCAATTCTATCGGAGGCATGGGCGGAAGAGTCATTACCGGCGCGCTAACCGACCTGTGGAACTGGCGAATAGCCATTGCGGCCATTGGTTTTCTCGGACTGATCTTTAGCATCGTTTTCATGATCCTGCTGCCGCCATCACGTCATTTTGAGGCGCGTCCACTCCGGTTCAAGTCCTTGCTGCGCTCACTCGGTAACCAGTTCAAGGACCCCGGGCTGCTCATTCTATATGGGCTGGGATTCCTGCTGATGGGAAGCTTCGTATCGCTTTACAACTATATTGGATACCAGCTGATCGCTCCGCCGTATTCCCTGAGTCAGACACTGGTCGGTTTTATATTTATCGTTTATATTGCAGGCACCTTCAGCTCTACCTGGATGGGGAGAATGGCAGACACTCACGGCAGACCTCTTATGCTCTGGATTGGTCTGATGATCTTTCTCTGTGGTACCCTGCTGACGCTTAGTCCGCAGCTTGTGATTAAAATCGCCGGTATCATCATTTTCACGTTTGGATTCTTCGGCTCACATTCCATCGCCAGCTCCTGGATCGGTATCCGGGCTGTACATGAAAAAGCACAAGCTTCCTCGCTGTATCTGTTCTTCTACTATGCTGGCTCCAGCGTCGGCGGTACACTTGGCGGCATCTTTTGGAGTTCATTCGGCTGGCATGGCGTAGTCGGCATGATTGCCTGTTTCCTGACCACCGCTTTGCTGCTCTCTTTACTGTTGGCACGGCTTCATCGTCAAAAAGCAGCAGCATAAGCATTCATCAAAAAATATTACGCAGCCTCTTTAAATCGTTTTTGATCAATAAATCGGAATAAGTTCTTGTCCTCTGACTCGGGACAAGAACTTGTACCAGTACACTAGAAATAAACTCCCTTGCGTTGTATAATCCACTTCCAGATGGGCTCACTTTGTTACACGTCCAACGCCTTGAGTTCCATTCTTACAGGAAAGGTATACCCCATTGTCTCTAACAACATCATAGCTTCCTTATCCTGTTCATTAACCAGCGTCTCAACTTGGTTCCGGCCATTCTTCATGTGATATTCAAAACCCTTCGTTATGAGAAACTTACCTAGTCCTTTATTACGCCATCGAGGAACTACGAATAATCTTTCAACTGCACCAGTTTGCCAACACATAACACTGCCAACAAGTTCATCGCCTTCAAATGCAGAAATGGTATGTAACTCTGGACCGCCCATCATCCATTCCAACATATTTACACTTCTGTAAACAACGCCTTGATAAAATTGATTTTCTAATTCTGTATATTTGATTCTTTCCTCTTTGGATTCCATCGGGTGAAAATTGACATGAACTCCAACAGGCATTCTGACTTCAGGCATGGGTTTTTCAAGTGAACGTTGAGCATAATAATAAGTTTGATAAGGGATAAAGCCCAATTCTTCGTAAAACTCTCTGTCACCATAAAAGTCTTTCCACGCAACCAGCTTTGATTTCTTGTTTGGATTTCGGAGCTTTTGACACATATTTATGAATATTGGGTAAAGAGCCTTTCTCAGCTCATTCATACGATTTAAAGCTAATTCATTAGTGGGCATTTCGATTTCGAATATATCATGATCATCAGCTATTCCATGTCGTAAGTATCCCACACTAATTAAATGACCGTCCTCGTTAAATACACACCTCATCCTCTGATGATCATAATCTTTATTGTACTTAAAAAGTATCCATGCTTTGTGACTTAAGTTTTTAACTGTATCCTCTAATTCAGTGCAATATGGACGAACTTGTAATGACATCCTAATGTCCTCCCTGAAATTGTTGATTCAATCATAGCAAAGGAAACAGTTTGAAAAATATATAAAAGATAATTCAGAATCAATTATTACACAAAAAAACCACATCAGATTTGATGTGATTTCGATGACTTATATTTTTGAATAAATGATCTTTTTAATACTATCGTTGGAAAGACAGAATTGATCTGAGAGTTCTTCTATCGTTGCACCATCGATATATTGTTGACGTATTGCTTCGTTTCTTTGGCGCAAATGTTTTCGACTACCTGAATTTTCGCCCCATTTCTTCCGTTTCCCTTCAGGAGTTGGGACGTAAATCATGCTGCCGTGGATATATTTCTGTATTTCCTTTAATAGTTCTTCTGGAAAAATGATATCGGCGTTTACATACTTCATAATAGCTCTGCTCCTTAAAATTATTTTAATTTAAGGTTGGCAAAGCCTATCCTATAAACAATTATCGAAAAACGCTGATATTAAGGCGGTAATATAAATCCTGTTCGCTCCATACAAACAACCGCCGTTGTTTATAGATCAAGACTTTGCATGGAGCTGATCGTAGATTTACACATAATCTGAGACCTCTCTTTCAAAATAAACAGTGTATATTCTATTCCCAATATTAATTTCGATATGATTAAAAAGCAACGGGCGAAAAATCAGAAAAACGATTTAATTAAACTCTTCAGCTAAAAGAGAATAAATTAGGGTATCGGTAAATAATGTGCCAAAAGAGTATGCCCTTAATAGACCCTCCTTCTTAAAATTACATTTTTCCAATAAACGGATTGACGCGTTATTCTCAGGCATTACCATGGCTTGAATACGATTCAATCCCAGATTTTTAAAACCAAATGGAATTATTTCTCTTACCGCTTCAGTCATTATGCCTTTTTTCCAATGTTCTTTTGATAAGTTGTAGCTGATATTTGCCATTGAACCTCTAACAAAATCCCCCAATATGCATGTTCCGATAATCTTTTCAGTTTCCTTGGAAGAGATTCCCCAAACAATTCTTTCTTTCCTCTTAAAAGCATTGCTAAATCGAGCAAAGGTACTTGCAACTGTTTTTACATCCTTTGGACTATCATATCCCCAAAACCTTGTTACCTCATGGTCAGAAAAATAATTATAGTAATCTTCTGCATCATCTGATTGAAGCTCCCGTAATAATAAACGTTCTGTTTCAATAGAAGGAAATTCTTGAAACGACTCATTAAAACTCATTTGTTAACCTCCTTAAAATATGTAATAGAAGAAGTTCCATATTACACCTTCTTTTCCTGCTGCTTAAAATTAATTACTTTAATTATCAGACGCTTCACATTGTCGGATAACATAATTTGCTCAACTAAACTGCCCTTATCATAATAAAAACAAGCAGACTGCGGTAGCCTGCTCATTAATGGTTGGTTATTCAAATATCCCTTTTCAATTTGTAGTAATTGTATTCCCTATGTTCAATCTCCATATTATTTTGAAATTCAAAACCACATTTTTGCATCACTTTATTCGATGCAACGTTACGTATCTGAGCTATTGCGATGAGTTCCTCGACATTGGCATTTTCAAACAAATACTTAATTAACCCTTTTGCCGCTTGAGTCGTGTAACCCTTGTTTATATGATCTATTGAGATCCCATAAAAAATCTCTCTATTGAGATGATTACCGATTGATATTTTGCATAATTGCGCTGTACAGAAAGTCTGCTAAATCCTCATTGCCATATTGATTAAAGTAGCTTTTGAACCGTGCATCGAATTTGTAGGTATGGGCAATGCAAGCCAGTAACTCTGCATCGCATGGCATGAATTGCATTAGATTTTCTTTTCTTTCCACTCTTCGATTAATCGCTGCACATCATCGGAGGAAGGATCCTGATGGATACAAGACGATATTTGTTTATATATTTCTTCAATATCGGAAAATCGTTTCTCTTTTTCATCTACTGATAAATTTTCCATCGTTTCATTATACACTTTGTACGCCTCTGTTTCGCCATAAATGAATCTAGCCTCATTGGCATACTGTTCTTTCAATGGCAAAACGGAAGAATGGTTAAACATGTGCAAATTACTAATATCATTCCCCGAAACGTATTCATCGAGAGCAGTCATGATGTTTTCCAGTCTTTGTTTTTTAAGTAATAAATTTTGTCTCTGCTTCTTTAATATTTGTTTCTGTTCTTGCTTGGTCAGCTTTTAAATGTCCTCAATTTCTTTTAATGAAAAATCCAATTCCCCTAAGAATAAAATGGTTTGGAGTTTTTCCAAACTGCTTCGATCATATAGGCGATACCCTTTTTTCGTCAGATGTGTCGGTTTAAATAAGTCGATTCTATCGTAATAATGCAAGGTACGAGCTGTAATGCCTGTTATCTGAACAATATCTTTAACCCAAAATCCTTTAACTTCGTCTAGTATTTGAGCCGCAGGGGTTATTGTGGCATCAAAGATCGTTTTTCCTGTTTTTCTTAAGTAATATTGGATTATATAATATCCGCAAGCGTAGCCGGCGCTGTAAGGCATATTGACCGGTTTAAAGTTCTGAAGTTCTGCGATTTCGTCACCGTAAAGATACGGGGCAAATTGATCAACCCCCGTTAATTGCAATTGCTCTCGGAGCACGGGCTTAATGCGCCTGTTAAGTGTTTCTGCATTTGTTTTCGTTATCCAAGGGCCAAGCCATTCTTCTCCAAACATGAACGTAGCAAAGTTTTCAGCTAATCCTTCAATTACAATGAGCTCACCTAAATTAACGGTGTGATCCCACTGAATAAATTGATATCGCACATTATGGTTGCATTCATGCGCCAGCGCAGCCTTCATTCGAGGAATCGTATACTCATTTGGCAAGAGTGTACCCCAGATAAACCCGGGAATGCCTCCAAAGCCGCTATATCCTTAGTTTATAGTTAAGGCACGGTTTTCCGGATTCCCTAGTTGAATGGTAAACAAATATTCAGATACGGGGAGACTTATTTCATGTTCTATAAATAGACGAAGGCTTTTCCTTACAGCGTGCTCACACTCTAACCAAAAAGAATCTGACGAAATCAACTCTACCTCAGGTGAAATCTGCTGGGTAATCTGATCAGGGGATCGATGCATGATACTATTAAACGTAAAACAACGTCAAAACCATTCGCCTCTTCAGCTCTAAAAGGGATCTGTTGAATTTGCCATTGTTTCATAAAAGGAGCCATCATTTCGTTTCTGAATAATACAAGCTTTTCCTCGGGCGAAGCTTGGGCAACTTTTTGATACTCCTAGTCGTTTATAGTGAGAATTATGCACTATGACCTAACGTCATAGTCAAGTACCTTGAATGTATTACTTTGGCTTCCTACATCTTCAACGCTTACTCTAATGTAACGTTGAGGGATATGGTATGGACACATGTACTCCTATATACTTATTACACATCTATGGATAAATTCAATTTGATATCTTTCATCGAGAGGGTGTTGTTATTTTGATTAGAAAAGCGTTTCTAAGCGATTCCCAAGAGATCGCTAGGCTTTCAAGGCAATTGGGCTATCCAGTGAATGTCTCCCAACTTGAAGAGAGACTCCAATATATGTCTAACCACAACGACCATATTGTTTATGTGATGGAATCAAACCATGTTTTGTCCGGATGGATTCATGCAAATGTACGATTCTTAATCGAATCGCCACCATTTGTTGAGATTGCTGGACTTGTCGTAGACATTGCCTTTCGAGGAAATGGGATTGGCAAACAATTAGTACAAGCATGTGAGCAATGGGCAGCAGAATCCGGATTCACAAAAATTAGGGTGCGTACCAATCAGACTAGATCAGAAGCCGTCCAATTCTATAATCGAATTGGTTTTACAATTAAAAAATCGCAGCATGTACTCGATAAAGAAATTTAGTGATCGACACCACTCTTTGCTTTTTGGTGGCAAAAATAACCTGAAACTCGCGAAAAATCAGTGTCAATATTCTCTTTCATTTCCCCATTCAACTGCCGTCGTTAGTTTTGAAAAACTAACTTAAATCGTCGAAATGCTATGGAGAGAATCCAATGAACAGAAGCGTGAAGTTAGAATAAAAATAGTAAGTGTTTGTTTTCTTTCATCTTCTTTATAAATTTAACGATTCCTCGAATCATAATTATTGATAAAATGATAATAATGACTGGAGCAATTTCTAAAATAAAAACAGGAACTAATGCTGATAATGAAACGAAAATCTCGTAAATAAAAAAATAATCAACTATTCCAGCAACTACTAGAGACATTACAATGAATTGAAATTTCTGATAATAATAACTAAGCCTATAATAGGCTCTTCTTAAGTAATCAAAAGCTTTCATACTTCACCTCAATGCAATTTATTTACAATATGCTACGATTATGTTTAAAAATGGTTTCAGGTGTTTGTGTAATTGTGTATATTGATTAATTTAATTTGCGAACCTCGCAAATAATTCCATACTTGGAGTTATTCGTGAAGCATTTAAACTAAACGGCACGTTAGCTTAATGGATGAACCGCAATAGCCCCTCAGAACGATCGATAAGTTCTGAGGGGCTATTAATTGTGTCACATCATATCCAATATTGTGTTTTGCATAACTTTAAGTCGTAAACATTGTCAATTAATAACACCTAAGGGCTGCTTTTGCACATGCTTATTGTATTTTTTGAGCGACAAAGGTGATCAGATTGCATCTGAAGTCAATATGGCGCCCGTCCTTTTCCTCTTCTATGCTTTGCGGAACGACTTGCTTGATGAGGACATTCCACTCCTCATAGCTTCGATCGAGCAGCTCCATGGCTTGCTTTTGCGGAATATTCAGTTCGATTAAGCCCTCAGTGCTTTTACCGGTCTTCCGGTCCACTTCTTCCACGTCGGTGCTCATCGTAATACAGTGGATTCCACCCAGCTTGGTACCTTTTCTCATAGCCGTTAACGTATCCTCCAGCGCTGCCATGGATGAAGTGTGCTCGAGACAGGAGCAGGCAAGAATATAATCATAAGCATCCTCTGCTATAGCAAAATGCTCCACATCTGCTGCTTCCGCTTCAACCAAATGATCAACACCGAATTCAGCAGCGTTGCTCTTCAACATGTCTGCCGCATCCTCCAGCAGATCCACTCCTTTTACCTTGCTTAAAGAACCTTTCAATCGTTCAGCTACCGGAATCGTGTTGCGGCCTACACCACAGCCCAGGTCCAGTACCATCAAATCCTCCTTATGCAAAAGCAAGCGCTCCAGCATTTCCATGACTACCGGTCCCGGTTCCGACATCCAGGTTCCATCTTCAAAAACATCATTATCCTCGTAAAAGCGCTGATGATAGTCGGCTTCTGACTTTCTTGCCGCTTCAAAATGTTCGCTATTCATATGCATACCTCCTGGCCATCCGTTATAGACTACTAGAGATATACCCATTTTGAAGGACAATTCAATCGCGAAATACGCTGAACCCAATTTCCAGATTTTAATGGGACAATAAAGGAATAAACAGCACCCGGATCGCCCAAATAATCAAACTGACGAGCAGAATGAATTTTCCGGTTTCACGCTTGTCCTTATCTTCGCTGAATGCTATAACCCCACCGACGATCATTCCGACAAAGGGATACAGAATCGTCGCTATCAACAGCATCGTCATAAGCCAGCCGTATCCGTTTAAGATCGAAAAGCGGGTTACAGGCTGAGAATACTCGTGGCTCGATGCTTCTATTTTTTTATCTTCCGTGTCCGGACGCGTGCTGGATTTCAAGGTCTGAACCGTCCTGACCTGCTTCAGTGAAGCTCCGCATACTCCGCAGATTTCGGCTGTCTCCGGATTGGATTCGCCGCAGTGAGGACATATCTTCACAGACATTGGTTTCCCCTCCCAACTTCCATTCATTCCCTTTATTATATAAGAAAAAGCTATATCCGTATAATAACGCAGAAGACAGACTGCTTCATAAGAGATGCTTTCCTTATGAAAATAGAATGACCAAAGCTATTATTGACTTTGTCTGGCAGGAGGGGTGTATCACTACTGCTTAAATTTCTGCAGGACAATGACGGCGTTATGTCCCCCAAAACCAAAGGAATTGGATATGGCGATGTTAATATCTTTCTCCCGGGCTACGTTCGGTACAACATCCAGATCGCATTCCGGATCACGCACCTCCTGGTTGATGGTTGGAGGAATTCGTCCTTCCTGAATCATCTGTACCAGCGCGATGGCTTCCGCTCCGCCGGCAGCTCCAAACATATGACCCAGCATTGATTTGTTAGCCGTTACCGGGATACGGTAGGCATCTTCTCCAAACAGCCTCTTGATGGCCACCATTTCAGAACGGTCACCAACCTGTGTGCTCGTCGCATGCGCACTGATAACATCCACCTGTTCAGGCTCAACACCCGCTTCCTGGAGCGCCAGCTTCATTGCCTGATATGCTCCTCTTCCTTCAGGATGGGAAGCAACCATATGATAGGCATCGGATGAAGCACCGTATCCGGTCACCTCCGCATAAATACGGGCTCCACGTTTTCTTGCATGGGTCAAGCTCTCCAATACAAGGATACCGGCACCTTCTGCCATTACAAAACCTTCACGGCCTGCATCGAAAGGACGGCTGGCCAGCGCAGGATCTCCATCCCAAGTGGAGAGTGCGGTAGCATTCCCGAAGCTGGCCATCGAAATTTCCGTGATTGCCGCTTCGGCTCCCCCCGCGATAATGACATCGGCTCCGCCGGAGCGGATGAGCCTGAACGCTTCCCCGATCGCCGTATTGCCGATTGAACATGCCGTTACCGGCGAAAGAGTCGGGCCTTGCGCGCCTGTATGGATGCTGATCATCGAAGCAGCCATATTGGAGATCATCATCGGCACGAGCAGAGGGCTGATCCGGGATGCCCCCCGTGTGCGCAGCAGCTCTCCTTGTTCCATCAATGTGGAGATTCCACCGATGCCGGAGCCGACATATACACCCATTCTTTCTTTGTCCACCTGATCAAGAGCAAGACCTGCATTCTGAATTGCATCTTCAGCTGCAGCCATTGCAAAATGGCAGAAGCGATCCATGCGCCGGGCCTCTTTTCTGCCGAAACGTCCGTCCGCATCAAAATCACGTACCACACCTGCCATATGCGTTTTCATATGAGAAGTATCCCAGGAATCAATCCGTGAGATCCCTGACTTTCCCTGCAGCATCGCATTCCAAAAGGTTGAAACATCGTTGCCCAGCGGCGAGACCAACCCCGTGCCTGTAATCACAACTCTCTCCATAATCTTGTTCCTCCCTTTACATTTCTGATATGGTAATATCTTTTCATAGCTGTTATCCTATTACAAGTTGTTGTTTATCCTAGTATAATGAATACTATGCTGAGCATTCGGTTTATTTTCAGAAGGAAAGGTGGCCATATTTCATGAACCGCGATACCCGCTTACAGGCGCTTTCCACTTTTCTCACATCCCAGCGCGCCAAAATCCAACCAGAATCTGTTGGCCTGCCCCCCGGAGGCCGCAGGCGCACACCCGGGCTTCGCAGAGAGGAAGTTGCCCAGCTCGCTGGAGTCAGCAATACTTGGTATACCTGGCTGGAACAAGGAAGGGATATCAATGTATCATCCTCTGTGCTGGATTGTATCGCCTCGGCGCTCCGGCTGACCTCTGATGAAAGGAAGTATTTATTTTCACTCGCCATGGAGGCTCCTTCTGGAGCGGGACTGATTCAGCTGGAAGAACCTCAGATCAGCGCTTCCTTGCAAAAAATTGTGGACGAGCTTCATTACTGCCCTACGATCATTTCCGACCGTCACTGTCAGATTGTAGGATGGAACCAGGCCGCATCCCATGTATTTCTTGAATTCGACCGGATTCCCGCAGAGCAGCGGAATATGATCCGTCTCCTCTTTACCCGTAAGGAGTTCCGCCGATTAGCCGTTAACTGGGAGCATTTTGTGATGGGCTTTCTCTCCATTTTCCGCTCCTATTACGGACAATATGTGGAGGATGCCTGGTATGAACAGTTTTTACGCGAAATGGAACAGGTTGATCATGAATTTCTGCCTTTATGGAAGCATTGTCAGGTGAGCAGCGCACCCGAGGTTGTCATCGAATTCCGGCATGCCAAAATGGGAAAGATGCTTTTCGATTTGACTTCGTTGCAGGTTCAGGGCAGTGCTGACCTCCGCTGCAGTATTTATACACCTGCGGCAGGCTCTTCAACAGAAGCCAAGCTCAAACAGCTGATGAGTAAAACAGCGGATTCCGTAAACTAATAACTTGGGGAGGATGAACCATGGCGTTTGGCATTAACCGGCAGGAACTTAATGAGTGGAAAAAGACAGTCGAACGGGGGGAAATCGCGTATTTAACCCATTACTGGCTGGATCCGCGATTTCCCGGCATCACGACCGTAACCAAGGTTGGATGTTCGGATCTGCAGCGTCTGATATTATGGTGTGAACAGCATGATCTGCCCTCCCGTTATATACACAACCGCTATCCCTTTCCTCATTTTGATCTCATTGGACCAAGGCAAAAGGAGATTCTGTTCCAGGAAGGACAAGAGGATCAGGTGCAGCGTTTCAAGCTATAGAACAAATACGAAAAACAGCCCTGTTATCCGCTTGGATGGTCACAGGGCTGTTTTGGATTTGATGCACATGCTCAAATATAGAAAACTGTCTATTTCTAATCGATGGGGCCCATCTTGAAGCTTTCTTCGGCGGAGAGTCCCAGCTTTTTCAGAAGCTCTGCGGCCTGCTTCTTCTCATCCATACTAAGGCCTTCGACGGCATGAACAAGCACCTGCTGATGATGCGGGAAAATCTGCTCGAAGAATGCCCGGCCTTCATTCGTCAAATCCGCGAATATTACACGGCGGTCATCCGGGGATGCTTTTCGGACAAGCAGATTTTTTTTCTGGAGCTTATCGGCTACATAGGTAATGTTTCCGCTGGAGATCAGCACCTTCTCCCCTATCTTTTGCAAAGGCTGCGGGCCTTTATGATACAGCAGATCCAGCACGCCAAATTCGGTGGTATTCAGACCATGACTTTGAATATCGCGGGTGGAGTGGGCTACTACCGAATTATAGGCGCGTGCGAGTACAATAAATAATTCCAGGGACATGTCGTCATTGTTCGTTTTATCTGCCATACAGGAAACCTCCAAACGTACTATCTTAATGCAAAGATAATCTAAAGCTGCGAAATTGTCAATCTCCATTATGTTATAACGCCGGATGAAGGCTTCTCTGACTTATCCTTCGCTCTCCACCACAGTCACGGTCCCGTCACTTCGACCAATGACGGCGCGGGTCGCAAGTCCGATAAAAAGACCGTTGTCTACTACGCCCGGCAGTGCCAGCAGCGCACGGTGAAGCTCCTTCGGATTCTCAATAGCACCAAAACGGCAGTCAGCAATATAATTGCCGTTATCCGTCACAAAAATATGCTCATCCTCCGTTCTCAGCATGGGCCTCGCTCCCATCTCCTCCAGTGAGGCCATCGTCCATTCTTTTGCAAAAGGAACGATCTCGACTGGCAGCGGAAAAGTGCCGAGCTTGTCCACGAATTTGCTTTCATCCGCAATAATGATCAATTCCTTACTATGAAAAGCGACAATCTTCTCCCGCAGCAGCGCCCCGCCGCCGCCCTTTATTAAGTGAAGCTCCCGGTCCAGCTCATCAGCACCATCAATAGTTAGGTCAAGTCCCTTAAGCCTGTCAAACGGGATTAAAGGAATACCCTGCTCCTGCGCGAGCTTTTCCGAAGCCTTGGAGGTTGCCACTGCCTGAATCTTCAGTCCTTCACGGACACGCTCACCTATCTTCCGGATTGCCCAATAAGCCGTTGATCCTGTTCCAAGTCCAATGCTCATGCCGTCCTTGACATATTCCACTGCTTTTTCCGCGGCCAGTTGTTTCAGGTTCATCCACTCCACGCTCCTCTAATGAGATTTAAGTTCATACACAAGGGATTGTTATGGTTCCTGCCTATAACCTGCTATAATCAGACATATGATGACAACTCGAAGCAGCACGTCCTGACAGCACAGTGCATGATTCTTTGACGGCGCAGCTGCTGCGATTGGAAGACATGATCAGCATGCTCGAATGGGTGATGAATGATCCGAGTGGCAGCTATCATATGTAATGAGGATTAGGCAATACCGCATCTCTAACCCCTTCTATTCTTCAATACCAGCCATCCAACTTCTGCTGGAGAGCGAAAGAGATAGTCTGGCTCCGGTGTAAGGGATACATTCTGTACCTCTTCAAACCAATGAGCGCCACCGATCCGTGTACCCGCAGCCCGGCCAGCAGTCATATCCGCATTACTGTCGCCAATGAACAGGGTTGCTTGCGGATGGATACCGAGAGCTTCCATCGCCCGGTCAATGCCTTCACGGTCCGGCTTCGGGCGCTTCAGCTCATCTCCCGCGAATTGAACATCAAAATAATGCCTCATTCCGAGCTTATCGAGTGAAATATCCAAACTGCGGCGGCTTTTTCCTGTAATGATCCCCATTGGAATATGATATTCCGCCAGCTCCTCCAGCATCATTCGGATTTCCGCGGACAGCTTCAGCATTTCCTCATGGTGCTCATCATACAGACGGTAATACGCAGCACAGGCTTCAGCCGATAGAAATTCATCCTTTAACACGCCTGATATGATGCCATCTTCAGTCGGACCAAAGAGACTTACCAGCTCCTCATTGGTATAATCTCTTCCTGTATACTTCCGGAATACTTCCTTAAATGCGTGAAAAGATAGAGGCAGCGTATCCGCAAGCGTCCCGTCAAAATCAAACAGCACACCATCGATCTCGCCTTGCTGTACATGAATTGTCATGTGGAACCTCCCTACTGTTTCTGAAGAGCTTGCTCAATTCGGATTAGCGCTGACTTTTCATCTTCATTTTGCAATGCTTTGTGATAGGAAGCCACGTTGAGGGCTGCTCCTTTGTCCGCGAATTCAGAACAGGTATGCTCCATGATCTGAACGGCATGATTTAGCTTTAGCTCGCTGACTGTTCCATTCATCCGGCACAAGCAGACACGCACTATTCCTTCCGGTTCCTGATAAGTTGCTTCGAGGAGCGCAGTCATATTGACGGATTCCTCTAGTTTAGACTGGCGGGTAACCTGTACCGTATAAGAGGAAACTGCCGGTATGGCCCCCTTTGTTTTTCGGTCATGTTTTATAATCCTCGAATTTCTCCAGGCAAGTATACCGGAAGCTGCAAGAATCAATACTCCCAATACATATCCGATATAGACAATCAACTCTTCACCTTCATCCATTTCATTTATCAATTACATCAACATTGGATCATGTTACAGCTTTTTCAACATATGAATATCTTCGGGTTCCAGCTGGAACAGCTCTTCATCGACCTGACTGGTAATTTCACCGCCGCTGGACATGTAGAAGTTAACCGCCGACTCCGTCTCTGTGGATGATATGTACAAATAGGATGCGCCGCGTTCCTTCGCTTCCTTGCCAAGTTCCATCATAATACGTGTTCCAATACCTTGTCTTCGGTATGAACGGCTTACATACATCAGATCCACTTGAAGCTGGTCCAGATTGGTACCGCGGAAACGGTGTCCAAGCACTCCAAAGCCCGCAAGCGTTTCACCGTCAAAAGCTCCGTAGGCAAAGCCTCCGCCTGCAATCTCCTTTTCAAAACGCTCAATTAATTCTACCGAGTGTGCCTCATCCCAAGTCGGGCATTCATGTCCGGCCGCTACTGCCTCAAGTTCTCCGTCATTCATTTTATAAATTTTACCGATCGTTTCCGACCTGTCGATTTGCCGGAGCAGTCCGGACTCGGTGACTTGCATCTGTCTAAAGATCATTTTGCTATTTTCCCCCATATACTTGGAATTTCAACTCCCTTAGATTACCTCATATTGGAAATTCAGTCATCTTTTTTTTCCAATTGTACAGTACGCGCACTTTATCCTATTATACAAAAAAAACAGCCTGCGGCTAAAGCGGCCGAGGCTGAAATAAGAAGAGAAGTCTACACCGTTACATTACCCTGTAGCGTGAAGATCAATCTCGATCCGGAAATAAAAACTAAAGATGCGCGGGTGTTTCTTGAGGCTCGATACCGGGTACCCTTTTTCTTCGTGAAAAACGGATTTGCGGAACGGCAATGCCGATAAAAATAAGCACAATCCCAAACCATTGCAAGCTGCTTACATGCTCATGGACCAGAAGCACCGATGCCACAACCGCAGCCGGCAGCTCGGCGGCTCCCAGAATGGCTCCCGTCCCGGACCCTACCTTCGGCATTCCGATCGCGAAGAACAGAACAGGAATCAGAATCCCTAGGATGCCCAAGATGACTGCATATTTCCATAGTCCCGCTCCAAGTGCGCCATCCCACAAGAAGGCGGGAGAAAATACGGATAAAACAATGACCCCTGAGCCCGTCGTCATAAAGAAGCTTTTATTAAACACAGGGACCGTCGTTCCCACACGCCCACTAACAAACATATAAAGCGCGAACGTAAAAGCGGCCAGAAGACCGTACACCACACCTTTCATATCCAGCGGTCCGGTGCTTTCACCAATGACGCCTCCTGCAAGCAAGGTTCCCATAATCAGAATAACAATGGATATAATTTTGCTTCGGCTTGGAATACGGCGGTCCGCTGCTGCTTCCATGAGAACACCAATCCAGGTGAATTGAAACAACAGGACAACAGCAATCGATGCAGGCAAACGCTCAACAGCCTTACCGTAAAAGACAGACGTTCCGCTCATGGTGATTCCAACTGCCAGCAGCGATAACCACTGCTTGGGAGCCAACTTTTTCCGGGAAAAAAGAAGCATGAGCAGAAGCAGAAGCAGCCAGCCAAAAACATATTGGCCGCCGAGCATCTGGCTGACCGTAAAGCCTTCATTCATGCCGACCTTCATAATAGAGGACAGCACGCCATAACTGCATGCTCCAATCAATATCAGTAGCGAGTATTTCAGTTTGTTCAAGTTAATTCCTCCTGAAGCTGTTTTTGCGCAAACAACCAAAAAGCCCCCCGTCTGTTAGGACAGGGGGCGAACGAAACCGATGACATATATAGCCTTCGTTAAAATTTCGCCACTCACGAACGAATCGGAGTTTATAAACGGGTGCTGCGCTATCTCGAAGTTGATTTGAACCTTTCAAAATGAAATTCTAAAACATTATTCAGCGAGCGTCAATGAGCTACGTTAACATAATAAAGTAACTGCCAGGTATCAAGCAGAGCAGCATAAGTCGTGCTTCTTCCATGCGCCATACTTGTTTTCCCAAATGAGTTGGTTGCTGCTGCCGCGGAAAGGAAGGGACAGATCCCGCTGCTGCAGCTCGAATCTTCCATCCACGAGCACATCGCAGCAGGCCAGCAGCTTCCTTTTATTACCGTCAAGGCTGCTCTGAAGTTCTTCAAGGGTATACCCCGTATAGGCCCAGATATGTTTTCCCTGCCGCTTCAGCTCAATAGCGACCTGACTCATCCCTTCTGCCTGAAGGAAAGGATCTCCGCCGGATAGTGTGATATCTGTGAGCGGGTTGCTTCCGGCTTCACGTACAATATCCCCGATGCTGCGGAGTTTGCCGCTGCGCATACTCCAGGACTCCGGATTATGGCATCCTGCACAGTGATGCGAACAGCCCGCGCAAAAAATAACTGAACGCAAACCCTCCCCATCCACCACGCTATCATGGACGATATCCATAATCCACACCCCCTTTTCGTTTAGCTTGAACGCAGTTTTATCACACATGCCCATCACAAGCTCCACGCTCCTTACTTTCCATGTATGATACGGTCGGCTTCCTCCGCGCGTTTGGCCGGATTCCATTTCTCCATGTCCCCCACCAAATAGCCGGTAATGCGCCGGATTCGTTCGATCTGCTCATCCGAACCGCCGCAGACCGGGCAATCCTGGTCAATAATTCCGTTATATCCGCAAGATTTGCAGCGATCAACCGGATGATTGATAGAGCCGTACCCGATCTGATTTTCCGCCATGCAGCGGATGATTCGGTCCAAGGCTGCCGTGTTATGAATGACAGACCCATCCACCTCCACATAGGTGATATGACCTGCATTGCACAGCTCATGATAGGGCGCCTCTATGCTGATTTTCTCGGCTGCCTTGATGGAATAATAAACCGGGACATGGAATGAATTGGTGTAGTAATCCCTGTCAGTTACGCCGGGTATGCTTCCAAACTGATCCCGGTCCTTTTTAACAAATTTGCCGGATAATCCTTCGGCTGGTGTGGCAATAAGGGAGAAATTCAATCCTCTTTCCTCCATTTCGCGATCCATGCGTTTGCGCATCATGCCGATTATTTCCAACCCTCGCTGCTGAAGCTCGGCATTCTGTCCGTGATGCTCCCCGTAAAGAGCAGTCAGCGCTTCGGCTAAACCGATAAATCCAATGCTCAGCGTACCCTGCCTGAGTACATCCTCCAAATGATCATGGGACCGCAGATATTCTCCATCTCGCCATACGCCCTGTGAATACAGAAAGCGAAAGTTCCCTGCCTGCCTGCCGGCCTGGTACTCATAACGTTCAAGAAGCTGTTTGACTGCCGAATCCATGGTCTCCTCGAGCAGCCGGTCAAATTCTACGGAAGAACTGGATATCAGCGCCAGTCGGACCAAATTAATGGTGGTAAAGGAAAGGTTTCCCCGCCCAATTGCGTTTTCCTCTCCGTTTACATTCCCCATGACGCGCGTACGGCAACCCATATAACAAACCTCGCTTTCACGCGTCCCCAGATCGTACATCTTGTTAAACCCGGTATCCAAAAAAGCGAAATTCGGAAACATCCGGCGTGCCGTTGTCTCCAGGGCCAGCTTGTACAAATCATAGTTCGGATCATCCGGCTGGAAATTCACGCCTGATTTCACTTTGAATATTTGAATGGGAAAAATCGGCGTTTCCCCATTCCCAAGCCCCCGCTGCGTAGCCAGAAGAAGCTGCCTGATCAGCATTCTGCCGCATACCGATGTGTCTGTCCCGTAATTGACCGATATAAATGGAACCTGTCCACCCCCGCGCGAATGCATGGAATTCGCATTATGTATAAAAGCCTCGCATGCCTGGTATACATCCCGTTCGGTCATGCGCCAGGCTTCCTGTTCACGGTCGAAATCTTCGTCCAGAGGCAGTTCCTCGAGCATACGCAGCTTTTGATCATAGGTTTTCTGAACATAAGGTGCAAGATCCGCATCCAACATTGGAAAAGCCTGTCCGCCATGCTGTTGGTTCTGATTTGCCTGCAAAATGATGGACGACAGTGCCATAGCGCTCTTGATATCCTTGGGCTCGCGCATGTGGCCGTGTCCGGTGTTAAAGCCTCCACTCAGGAGCTTTCCAAGTGGAATTTGACAGCAAGTCGTCGTCCCTGCCGCATAAAAATCAAGATCATGAGGGTAGAGAATATTTTGCTCCATGGCCTCTCTTGTTTCCGGTGACAACAGATTGTCATACGCATACAGCCTGGCACTCTCGCTTCCGAATTTGCCCATCAACCCCATCGGTGACTTTCCGTCCACGTTGGCGTTCTCCTGCAGCAAATCCAGGTTGCTGGCGTGGATCATATCATGAAAGGAATGCCAAAGCTGACGGGTTCCTGAGTTTAAATCGTTCATCATTATTTCCTCCTTCACCGTGTTCATGCAAGGCGACAACGCCTTACAACACTATATATAGTATTAAAATATCATAATTGGCACTATATATATTGTCACAGCATAAAAAGAAAACTTCTCCCATGCTCAGGGGTTAGTTTGCCTTCATAGAGGAAAACAAGGGACCGGGCATAAAACCAAGCTGATTACACAAGGCTTCAAGCGGATGTCCATGCATGACCCTGATACGTAATAAAGGCTCATCTCGCTTTTTCAAAATGGTAAGTGCCCTCCGCAGCATACCTGTTGCCAGGCCCCTATTTCTGTATGACGGCAGTACGGCGAGCTCCTTAATGGACGGGCAGCAGCCCTCTAGACCGATAAGACATACGCCGATTAATGCTCGTGTACTGGCATCATATACAAGACTTGAAGCCGCCAGGACATCCTCCGAGCTGCCAGCTGCATACTGCCGTAGCTTGATCAGTACCTCTGCAAAGGGAAATACCTCCTGCGCTCCTCCTGCTCCTTCGTCAGCATATTTGAACAGGAACAATCCGATTTCGCGCTCCAGAAGAAGCCTGCGCTCGCCATTCTCCTCAAAAGTCTCCAGAGAGCGGAACGTTATATTATCATTGAAAAAATGGTTGAATACGGCAGCAGGCCGCTGCATCCAGCGGAATCGATGAGGGTCGGGACGAAATCCAGCTCTGATATAGACATCCTCTTGATCCGATAGAATCTCATAAGCATGAAATGTCTGGTCTCCTCCTGCAAGCTGGCGTATCGAATGGGTAAGCTGCTTGACCAGCCCCGAATCCATGTGAAAAGGCGGAATGGCGAATAGGTAGTGGATGGCGCCTGAAGAAATTGCCGCACCTCCTGCAAGCACTCCATCGCTTTCAATCCAAAAGGGTATGAATCCCGCAGGAAGGAGGGATGGGAAGCCTGCCTGCCGGAAGAAACCAATCACAGCCTGATGATAATAAACGGAGCAGTACCTCTCCCACTCTGCAGATACCGCCCTGCATAAATGAAGTGATTCCGTTAGTTCGAGTCTTGGCGAATCTCCAAGCTGGTCCTCTCTTTTCATGCTGGACCTCCTCTTGCCTAAATATATGTTTCCATTAACAGTTTACGATCCGGCTGTCCGGTTTCATGCCAAGAAGCCCCGGAGAATCTCCGGAGCTTTTGTATATTTCACTTACATCTTATTTAAATTCTTGCCGTTCCATCAAATCGGATAAATAATTGAGCACCGGCAAACGCAGTTCCTCACGCTGCAAGCTCATTTCCAATACTGCATGAACGTAGCCGATTTTGTCACCGATATCAAACCGCTTACCTTCAAGCTCCAGTGCGCAAATTCCTTCGCTGCTAACTAATCTGCGCAGGGCGTCGGTCAGCTGATACTCTCCGCCCGTGCCTTTCTCGATTTTTTCGAGTTCAGGGAAAATGGAAGGATTCAGAATGTATCTGCCCATCACCGCAATATCACTTGGAGCTTCAGCCGGATCCGGCTTTTCCACAAGATCTGTGACCTGGTAAATCCGGTCTCCGTACTTATCATACGTAATAATGCCGTATTTGCCCGTTTCGCTGCGGGGTACCCTCTGAACGCCTACAATCTGCTTCTCGTGCTTTTCATACGCATGCATCATCTGTTTGAGCGCGGGAGGGTCCGACATCATAATATCATCCCCCAGCAATACGGCAAAAGGTTCATTATCGATAAACTGCCGGGCGCATAAAATGGCATGGCCCAGCCCAAGCGGTTCCTTTTGGCGGATATAATGGATGTTCACCATTTCACTGATATTCATCACTTCACTGAGCAGATCCCATTTGCCTTTCTCAGCAAGCAGCTGCTCCAGTTCAACGGAACGGTCAAAATGATCCTCGATCGATTTCTTGTTTCGGCCCGTTACAATAAGGATGTTTTCAATGCCTGCCTCAACGGCTTCCTCAACGATATATTGAATGGCAGGCTTGTCGACAATCGGAAGCATTTCCTTGGGCTGTGCTTTCGTTGCCGGAAGGAACCGGGTTCCAAGACCTGCCGCGGGTATTATTGCTTTTCTGATTTTCATAAGCTGCTCATCTCCTTAACACTTGCTGGTCCTCAGGCTTTTTGGTGTGGACGGCGCTGACGATATAGAGCGGCCGTTGTTTGACCTCATCGTATATACGTCCCAAATATTCGCCGATCACGCCGAGAAACATCAGAATACAGCCGCTGAATAAGATCTGAAGGGCGATGAGTGATGACCACCCGGGTACCGTAACGTCAGTGAACCATTTTTCAATCAGCACCACCAATAAGTAGATGAAGCCGGCGGCAGCTATCAAAATGCCCATAATTCCTGCTGCCTTCAAGGGTTTGGAGGAGAAGGACGTCATTCCGTCCATGGACAACTTCAGCATTTTCTTCAACGGATATTTGGATTCACCCGCATATCGTTCATCCCGTACATACTCCACTGCCGTCTGCCGGAAACCTACCCAGCTGACCAATCCCCGCACATAGCGGTTCTTCTCCGGCAGCCGCCTCATTTCATCGCAAACTTTCCGGTCCAGGAGTCTGAAATCCCCCGTATCCAGCGGAATATCAATCTCGGTCATCCGCTTTAAAACGCGGTAAAAAATGCTCGCCGTCTGCCGTTTGAACAGTGACTCCCCTTTACGTTCCGAACGCTTGGCATAGACGACGTCATAGCCTTCCTTCCACTTGGCGATCATCTCAAGCATCAGCTCAGGAGGGTCCTGCAGATCGGCATCAATCACGATTACCGCTTCACCCTTGGCATAATCCATACCGGCGGTAATCGCCACCTGGTGTCCGAAATTGCGGGAAAACTGGATGAGCGTGACACTCGGATCCTTCTCCCCGATGCCCAGAATCAGCTCAGCAGTTCTGTCTCGGCTGCCGTCATTAACAAAGAGCAGCTCATAACTCTCACCGGTCGAGTCCATGACGTTTTTTAAGCGCCAATACGTTTCCTGTATAACCTCTTCCTCGTTATACACCGGAATAACGACAGAATATCGGACCGCGCTTAAATGAATCACCGGACTCACTCTCCTTTCGCTTCTGATTGGATTTCATAAAGTGTTGTACTGCCTTCCATACCGCCCCGGAATGAACCATCGCCGGAGCTTTTGCCTGATCCCGATTGGCTGCTTTCCGAGCTGCCCTGCCAATCCTCCTGCGGCACTTCGGTCGCATTCGCCTTGATCCACTCGGTTACCTCCGAGCTTTCACCACGTCCCATGCCCCCTTGACCAGATAGAAGAAAGAATTTGACTTTCCCTTCCTGAACCAGCTTTTTAACACCATCCAACGTCAAAATCGGATCTGAACCGGAATAACCGCCCATTGCCATAACCGCATTGCCGGTACGGATAATATAAGGAGCTGCCGTCATCGCGCTGCTTGTAGCAAAGAGATATTTTTCCCCGGTATTATTCTGAGTGACATAACTTAGCAGGCTTTCATTCACCGTTCCGTTCATGCGCCCCCCGCCACTCGATTCTCCAGGGCCTGCGGCCGGCAGCTGGCTGGATTGCCCATAAATGATCGGTGTCGCAGACCAATAAGCCGGAGCAATCAAGAGTACGATAAGTCCAATGACTGCCAAGGTTAAAGTTCTGCCTTCCTTATTCCGTAAAACTGCCAGAAGTGTTGCTGATCCAACCCCTGTTACCAGAGCGATGATTGTCAGTGCTGAGCCGATTTGACTCGTGTACGATCGAAGGATAAAGGCTTCAAAGCCTGTCGCAACGATCACAGCTGCCGGAAGCATCCAGCTTTTCCATCCGTCGGCGTTCCGGTAGTCCTTCCACATCCGGCTCCAGCCAGCACCGGTAAGCGCCGCAATCGGCGGCCCCATCATGACCAGGTAATACTGATGGAAAAATCCGGCGATGCTGAAGAATCCCATGACCGGGATCAGCCAGGCCAGCCAGAACAGAGTCTCCTTCTGGCCATCGGTCATACTTTTACGCCAGCGCCAGCCTGCGAGGAGTCCAACGCTGCCCATCAGGGCAAAAGGAAGCATCCAGCTTGCCTGTCCCGACAATTCCTGCTGGAAGAGACGAAATACGCCAGGTGTGCCGGTATTGAACATTCCGCCACCGCCGCCGCTGCGTCCATTCATGCCTGGCGGCAATCCGCCGCCCTGTCCTCCAGGGAAGGAGCCACCTGGTGCGTTCCCATTAAAGCCAGACCCGGCAGATGCATTTCCATCGGATCTACCGCTTGGTGCATTGCCGCTGGAGCTGTTGCTAGGAACCTGTTCCGATCCGCTGCTGCCGATCTGACGGCCTCTGTCCGTACTACTTTGCTCAGTGCGGGCATTTTGCCTGAAATCCATTCCCCCTGCTCCCGGATTACCCCCGCCTGTTCCCCGGTTTCCGGTCAGCCGCGATACTCCGTTATACCCGAAGGCAAGTTCCAATACGGAATTGGTCTGGCTGCTGCCGATATAAGGCCGATCTGCTGCTGGAACAGAATCGACAACCACGGCCCAGGAAACCGACACTACCACCAGCGTAATCGTCGCCCCCGCTAGCGTAATCCACTTTTTCTTCCAGCCGGTTTTGAAGGCCAGCAGATAGAACAGGTAAAAGGCCGGAACCACCATATAGGCTTGCAGCATCTTAATATTGAAGCCTACACCAATCATGGCGAAAGCTCCCAGAATCCACCAGGCCTTCTTCAGCCGTATCCCCTGGAAGAGCATCCATGTGCCAAGCAGCAGTGTGAACACAAGCAAGCTGTCAACATTATTAGTTCTGGCCACGGCCGCAGCCACCGGCGTGCAAGCCATGGCAAGGCTGGCTAATCTAGCTGCCCAGATACTAAACGTCGGTTTAACAAGAAAATAGACCAAAAGCGTTGATCCAATATAGGCCAGAGCCTGCGGCAAAATAACGCTCCAGCCATGTAAGCCGAAAATCATGGCGCTGATCGTCTGCAGCCAGAAAGCAACGGGCGGTTTGTCCACCGTGACGTAGCCCCCGGGATCAAACGATGCATAAAAGAAATTATGAAAGCTCTGAAGCATGCTTTTAACTGCAGATGTATAGTAGGCATTCACATACTGGTCGTCCCAAATTCCGAATACGCTGAAAAATACGGCGAGTAAAATCGCAATAACAAGAACGACATCGATTCTATTTTTAGATTTAGTGATGCCCATGGGCTTCCTCCTGTCTCCATATTCGGTGTATGGATTCCTTATGGAGGTTATTATGAGAGCCCAAACTTAACCGAACCTTAAACAAGCGCATTAAAATAGATTCATTTTAACGATCCGGCTGGCAGATTGATTCATGCAAGGAAAGTATCTTATAAAAAAAGGGCTGTTCCAAAGTCATTATATCTGACCTTTAGGAACAACCCTTTATGGTGTTTATCCTGCTTCGGCGGCTTCACGCGAGCTCAATCAGCCAGCAGTCCCGGTAGGCACCTTCATGCCACTCATGCTGTGGCAGCAGCCTTTTCTTCACAAAACCGCATTTCTCATATACATGGATCGCACGATGATTCCATGTCTGCGGATCCATCACAATCCGCTCTGCCTGCATTTCCTCATGCAGGTATGATACCATCGCTTGAATCAGCGCTGTACCGATCCCCCGGTCCCAGCAGCCGGGCTCGCCGATAAACTGGTCCATTCCGAAGATTCGTTCCAGGGGCTCCTCATATCCATAGAGCACCCGCTCCTCTGCCTCAATCTCATAATATTGAATATACCCGATAGGCACATCCTGGTATACAACGATGTTACGGACAGAATCACTATCTTCCCGGTAAAAATGCTCGAACACCAGCTGCATATCATAAGGCCGGTCACGACCTCCATAAAATTCCAGAACGCGCGAGTCGCTGAGCCATTTCAAAAGCAGTGCGGCATCCTCTTCCCTTAGGGATCTGACTGCCAGTTCCCCTTGTTTGAATATATTCATGATAGACCTGCTATGTATGTGTTGATCTGTGCCATATGATGCCGGTCATGCTCATAAAAATCCACAAGATACTCGTCAATGGACATGATCCCGTCATGCTTGTGGCTGTATTCCGTCTCCGGAATGCTTTGCATAAGTTCAAGCAGCTGCCTGCGCATCCTCACGGTCTCGCCAATCAAAAACGGCTTGCTCTGCGTTAACCCATAGTCTGCCGCATTGCGGTTGAATTCGTCAAAATCCAGGTTCTTCAGGGTCAGCGGCTGATGCTCGGCCATTGGACGGACTGCATGCTCCAGAAAGTATTTGTCCCACAGCATGATGTGGCTGATAATGTCGCGCGGCGACCATTTTCCTTCTGCAATCGGGCCCGACCATTGCTCCTCTGATAAACGTTCCAGCGACTCGGCGAATCCGATAAGTTCGGCAAAGGCTTCCAGCTTTTCCTGCTTCGTATTCATTAAAGATTCTCCTTTATATCTTCCAAAATGGTATGTCTCAATTCATTCCTAATTATACCATTTCACTCTATGCAAAACAAGAACGTTTGTTTGCCTATAACCATTTGCTTTTCACCAGCTCCTGCAGGTGCCGGTAAGCTTCGTGTGTGCCCATATCATAGCTGACACCCTCCGCGAAATAAGCCTTCAGCTCTTTCACACGGGACAACCATTCGGGAAAATACCCGGGTGCGTCCGAATGATGCCCCGCGAGCAAATATTCCCTGAATAAAGCCAGTGTCTCTTTCCGGTACAAGTAGACAGCAAATACCCCGATATCGGTCTTGGGATACTCAGGCTTTTCCTCAAAAGACAACACCCGCTGCGAATCATCAAGCTCCACCACACCTACTCTTTTCAGTTCATGGATATTCTGCAAGCGCTGGACAAGGATACAGTCCTTCTGCTGCTCCAGAAAAAAATCCACATATGAGGTTAAATCAAACGTAAATACGTTATCACCGGCGGCAACCAGCAAATCTTCCTCAATTCCTTCGCTTTCAATCGCAAACTGAATGTCGCCGATGGCTCCCAGCCGGTTAAGTTCTGACGTAGAGCCATCATTGATGATCTTGACGGCCTTGCGGAATGACCGGGATTTAGCCCATTCCTCAAACGCTGTATAAAATTTGGCATTGGACACAATGATGATTTCCGAAATAGAAGCCACAACTTCCATCTTCCGTATGATCAGGTCCAAAATGGTTCCATCACCTAAAGGGAGCAGGGATTTCGGCATGTCACGGGTCAGCGGATAGAGCCTTGTCGCGTAACCCGCGGTTAGAATGAGTGCTTTCATAGGGGCCTCCTGTACAATAGTTCTCCTGCTCCCTAGTATAGCTTGATTTACAGCAGCAAGCTCCTTTTTCTGAATATAGTTATTCCTGCAATAAACCCTGCCATTCCGATGGCAAGCAAAATAATGACAACCGGAGTCCAGCTCACCGTACCTTTGACAATACCGGCAGGATTAAAGAGCGAAAACAAGGAAATATGCTGCATCCATGACAATTGATCGCTGATCTTACCCACCAGGTTCAAGCTGAAAAAGCCGAATACCACGATACCGGCTGTGCCCAGTGCCCTTTTCTCATCATTCGAGACGGCAGAGATGAGAAAACTGATGCCGCATACGGCGAAAAAGAGCAGAAACGCACCGAGGTTCAGCAGCAAAAAGCCATTGGAGTCAAAATCGCTTAAATTTCCAATGAACCAGGCATATCCTCCATATCCCGCCAAGGTAGTCACCAACGTAATCATCAGCAAGCCTGTAAGCAGGACAACAGCCTGCGTTACAGCCACCTTAATACGGGTCGTAGGCGCAGACAGCAGGTAGCCCATCGATCCTTGATCAACGAGGCGTGCCATGAGCTGGGTGGAAGTCATGATGCTGAATATAGAGAGTATCAGAATGAACAACAGCCCGTAATATTCGCCAGAAATGAAAGCGTCAATGCTCCCAAAGCCATTTTCCAAACCAAACGCCCTGCCAAGTCCCTCAGGCATGGATTCAATGAGCGCGTTCAGGCTCTCTGACTGCGTAGCCATGCTCGGGTATATCCAGAACATCAGCAAAATATAGAAAGCCGATCCAAACGCGTAGCTCGTCATCGTCCGCATATGGTTTTTCAGCATTTGTCCGTATAAAGGCATATTCATGTCAGTCTCTCCCTTCCCGGTCGTAGTAATCCATAAAAATATCCTCCAGATTCAGCGTAAACACATCGATGCTCCGAATCCGGTATTTGGCAGCCTCTTGCGTGAAACGGTCATAATCCCCCTGAACGGAGACACGTACCTGTTTATCTTTAAAGGAGTCGATCCTCAGACCACTGCCGAGAAAAGCATCCCGATCTGCTTCATTCACAAAAGTCACCTCAAACAGCTTCCGCTGAACCGCCTGCAGTTCATGAATGTTCTTGACGGCGATGATTCTTCCATCCTTAATGATGGCCGCCCGGTCACAGGTACGTTCAATTTCAGGGAAACTATGCGATGACATCAAAAATGTGGTTCCTTTCGCCTTTTCCTCGAGAACCAGCTCGATGAACACCTTCTGCATCAGCGGGTCCAATCCTGACGTTGGCTCATCCAAAATAATAACTTCAGGCTCATGCATGAATGCAGCCACGATCCCCACCTTTTGCTTCATGCCCTTGGACATTTTACGAATGGGTGTGCGGTCATCGAACTGCAGCCTTTTCACGAGTTCGGCTCTGCGCTGCTGATTCACGCCTCCCCGCAAACTCGACATAAAATCCAGAAAAGACTTCCCGGTCATTCCCTCCATAAAAGCAATTTCTCCGGGCAAGTAACCGATCTGCTTTTGAAATTGACCTTGATCCTTCCATGTATCATAACCCTTAATCTGGACGTAACCCTTCGCTGGCTTCATGAAGCCCATAATGTGGCGGATCGTCGTTGATTTACCCGCACCATTTGGTCCGAGGAATCCGAACACTTCCCCTTTCTCAACGGTAAACGATACATCAAATATCCCTTTACCGCCCGGAAATACCTTTGTTACATGAGACACTGTAAGCATGCTCTGCGCCTCCCGCTTGGGAACATAATTATGAAATATAATATGATAAATATTTCATAAATAGATCATACGCCGGAGGATTTACCTCGTCAATAGAATTATGAAATATCGTTATGATATAATTTCATTATTAGCCGGCAGGTGCCGTGAGATGGAGTTGACAGCTAAATGAATGGTTTTGAACGCAGGGCACAGGAGATTAAGGATAGAATCAAGGAGAACACGCTGAAGATGCTTTCAACATGCAGTGTGAAGCAAATCCGTATCGCAGACATCGCCGGGGAAGCCGGAGTCTCCCAGGTGACCATATATAATTATTTTGGCAGCAAGGAAGCCTTGATCCGTGAGGTATTCCGGGATTACTTTCAAAAGAATATGGACGAATTTGAAGAGGTTGTTCGCGGGAATTCTTCATTGAAAGAAAAGATTGAGTATATTATTTTCCAAAAGAAGCAAACCTCCCACTCCTTTCATCCATCTGTGATTGCGGAGCTGATGCAGGATGATCCGGAAATACGGGATTTCGTACAACAAAATTATGAGGAACGGGGCGTCCCCATGATGGTCGAGCTCATTACCAAAAGCAAAGCGAGCGGAGAAATTTCGGAAGGCATCTCCACTGAAACGGTGATTTTATATCTAAATATGCTGAACGACTCTTCCCACCGTCTGCTGGAGTCAACCCAGTATAGTGCCAACCAGGATAAGCTTGTTGAAGAGATGGTTCAGGTATTTTTTTATGGTATTTGTGGTCCAGAGTCCCAAAAGTGATTAACAGATTGTTAAAACTATGTTAATTTAGTATTTTCATTGTGTAAAAAAACTTATATAGTAGTGGATAGCAATACTTCAGGAAAAAATTAACAGATGGTTTGAAAGGAGTCAGAATGAAAGACTTATCCATACGTTCATCACATTCAAAGACACCCGTCATTGGGATCTTTATTCTTTTGCTGCTGAAGCTGCTGCTTCTGCGCTATTTTTTCTTCGGCGAAATCATGTGGAGCCGCGTTGCGGCGGATGCCGCCTCTGTGCTCGTGCTGCTTGCGCTGATCGAGCTGGTAACACCTGCTAGGGCGAAGGGGATCGTGTATTGGATTTTCAATTTGCTATGCTCGTTCATCTTTTTCGCTTCGGCCCTGTATTTTCAGCACTTCAACACCTTGCCGACCTACACGGCGCTGTCCGAACTCAAGCAGGTCGCGGGGATCAAGGACAGTGTGCAATCTACGATCGAACCAGCCAACTATCTCTTTTTCGTTGATGTGGTGATCCTCGCCGTGGTCTGGATTGGCGGCAAGCTTATGAAACGCAAGCCGAGCATGTCCACATCACTGCGCAAAAGATGGCCAGCTGTTATCGGTATTATCGCTCTGGCAACGTCTATTTTCTTTATCCGTCAGGATCGTACGATAGCCAATGAGGTGCTGCAGGCAGAGCATCTTGGCTTCTTTAATTATCAGGTCGCTGCGGGCATCAAAGCCAAAGAGGAAGCGGATATCGTCGCCTCAGGCAATATCGAGGAAACCGTGGACAAGATTAATTCGAAGGAAGAAACCTTTAAATATCAAGAAAATCCACAGGACAAGCCCGAGTTTTTTGGTGCAGCCAAAGGCAAAAACGTCATTGTGATTCAAATGGAGGCATTCCAGAACTTCCCGATTCACCTGTCTGTCGATAATCAGGAGCTTACGCCTGTGCTGAACAACCTGGCAAAAGACAGCTTTTATTTCTCGCGTGTATTCCAGCAAATCGGTCAGGGTAATACCTCGGATGCGGAGTTTATGAGCAATACCTCCATCTATCCGACGGCTGCAATTGCAATGTCTACCGGATACGGCGACCGTGAGCTTCCGAGTATGCCGCGGCTGTTGGAGAAAGAAAACTATGAGGCAGATACCTTTCACGTGAACGATGTCAAGTTTTGGGATCGGAACAAGCTCTATCCGGCTTTGAATTTTACTCACTACTACGATAAGCCCAATTATAAAAATGATCACTTTAATGAATTTGGTGCTTCTGACGAAGAATTGTACAAATTCGGGATCAAGACATTATCCAAGCTTCACCAAGAAAAAAAACCGTTTTATGCGCAGTTCGTCACGGTATCCAGTCATTTTCCATTTAATGTACCGGAAGACCGCATGAAAATAAAAATTCCGGCTAACCTGAAGGATACGCAGCTCGGCAGCTATCTGGCTGCTGTCAATTATACGGACTATGCGATCGGAACCTTAATCGACCAGCTGAAACAGAACGGTATGTACGATGATACCGTGCTGGTCATATACGGTGACCACTTCGGTCTTCAGCCGCAGGATAATGATCCGGATATGGTCAGCAAGGCGCTTGGCATTAAATATGATCCTCGCGTCACACGCTTCAATATTCCGCTGCTGATTCATGTTCCAGGTGAAAAGGGTCAAGAAGTGAAACAGGTCGGCGGCCAGGTTGATATCATGCCTACACTTGCCAACCTGCTGGGAATTTCGCTGAAAGACGAGAAATTTACCGCTTTTGGCCATGACCTGCTCAACATTGACAACAACATTGTAGGCAGCCGTTATTATCTGCCAACCGGCTCTTTCTTTAACAATGAGATTATGTATGTTCCGGGCAAGACATTTGAAGAAGGCAGTGCTGTCAATCTGGATACGCTTGAGCCTGTCACCGATTTCACCAAGTATAAGAAGGATTATGACTATAATCTGGCACAAATGAAGCTTTCCGACGAATACGTCAAGCTGCTGCCAAAACGCTAATTAGCACAATAAAAGCCTCAGGCATCCTTTCGAGGGATGTCTGAGGCTTTTTAGTCTCCTGTCTTGCTTAAAGCTCTTCGGCTACGATGAGCTTGAGCTCCTTCTCCCGCAGCAGCCTGGCATCTCCAGCACCGATATGGCTGTCCGTAATCACGACATCAATCTCTTCCCATCCGGCAACATGGGTAAAGGCCTGTACCCCGATTTTACTGGCATCGGCTAATATATACACGCTGGCGGCCTGCTTGATCAGCTTATGCTTGACCATCGCCTGCAGCTCGTTCGATTCACTAATCCCCCGCTCCGGATGAACACCTTTGCAGGATACGAAAGCTTTATCGACATAATAGGCTTCCAGGCTTCGCTCAGCCATCGGCCCGACATAAGAGAGGGATTTGGAAGCCAAGCTGCCCCCGGTCGAGATTACTTCTATCTTCTCCTTCGATGATAGCTCCAGCGCGACCTTAATGGAATTGGTCAAAACCGTAAGTGGAATATCCGGCAGTATAGAGGCCATATACCAAGCCGTCGAGCTGGCATCCAGCGCAATCCGGTCATATGGCTCGATTAATGCAACCGCCGCTCTCGCGATCCGCTTCTTCTCCTCCTGATGCATCACTTCACGCTCAAAATAAGGCGTTTCCGCCTGCGCCTCTTTAACACTGACGGCACCGCCATGGCTGCGGCGAACCTTGCCCTGCTGCTCCAAGCGGTCCAGGTCGCGGCGGATCGTCTCTTCGGTTACTCCGCACAGCTCGCTGAGCTCGGAGACACGGATACTTCCCCGCTCATTCACAAGTCCCACGATTTTATCGTATCTTTCCGCAACTAACATAGCTACCCTCTTTCATAGCCAGCCTTTCATCTGCCAGCCGGTATATTCCCATTATAAGAAAAATTGTTATCGACGTAAATTCTCAGATGTCAGACCGCATTTAGATGAAAATTTTCTTGCGATAACAGGATGTATATCTCAGATGTACATGCTTCCTGTTATCTAAAGAAAAATTTTTATCGACGTATTTCTCAAGATTCAGACCGTTTAAGTAAAAAGAGCCCGCTGTCGGCGCCTGGCGCCAAATACAGCGGGCAGAACCCTTTATCCGACGATCAGGGCAAATGCCACGCCCGGACCGTGAACACCGATAGTCAAATCATTCTCAATATCCGATGACCGGCTTGGACCCGATATGAAATGAACGCCTGCGGGAAACTGCTCGCCGGGTACCGAAGCGATACGGCTCATGACCTCCCCAAGACGGGTGTGCATGCGATCTGCCTGAATGACGGCAATCAGAATATTAGGCAGCAGCGAGACCGACCGACCCTTTTCGGAAGAGGAGGTAACGACAATCGACCCCGTATAGGCTACGGCGAAATCTGCCAAGACAATTCCGGCATCCGCCTGTTCGGCTGTCCGCAAGGAATCTTCAGCTTCCAGACCATCCCAGGCAGCATCCCGCAGTTCTGGCAGCTGCTCCTCCAAACCGAGCTGCTCCAGCTCAGGCAGGTTCTGCCGGATCGTGGACCCCGCATTCAGTTCTCTGAGAATACGGGCAATCACTTCAGGCAAATCAGACATCGCGGCTAACCTTTCGGTAAAACCTCCGGCTGCTTGCCAGTTGTCCATAAAGCGGGCGATTTGCTCCTCACGTCCAAGCTCGTAAGAGGTCCAGAACTCCGGCGCTCCCCGAAACGGATGCTCCGGAGCCGGGCTGATGGCGGAACGCCCCAGCCTGGTGGCAATATTCCCGATAAACAGCTTCTCTGCCGCCTGCGATTCTCTGCTTAGCTTCGACAGAAATTCCGGATCGGATTTACTCATGCGTGACCTCCTCCCTTCTTACGCGCCTGAACTATCTCTTCCATTCGCGCTTCCATTTCAGATGGCATAGGCTGAATCGATCTTTCGATCTCGGCCGACAGACCGGGCCACTGCTCACGGAATGAACGCTTCGGCAGTGCTGGAATATGCCGGTATGCTGTCCAGCCCTTCAGCGGACCGAGCTGTGAGCGGATATAACCATCCCGTACAATAAGCTTTTGTCCAATTTGACCTGCCTTTACCGCTTTCCGGAACAGCTTATGGCTCCCCATCAGCATTTTGAAGCCCTTCATCGCCATTTTCTCGCCAGCTGCTGTATATCCCCGTTCTACTTTGCGGTTGCGCAAATAGACGAGCATATCATGCAGAGGAATTTTGACGGGACAAGCCTCATAACAGGCACCGCAAAGACTGGATGCATTGGCAACATCATGCCATTCCTGCGTATTCTTATTCAATGCCGGCGTGAGCACCGCACCGATTGGGCCGCTGTAGGTTCCTGGATAGGAATGTCCTCCAATATGACGATACACCGGGCAAGCGTTCAGGCAGGCTCCGCAGCGGATACAGTTCAGCAGTTCCTGAAATTCCGGATCTCCCAGCTGCAGTGAACGCCCGTTATCTACAATGATAATATGCATTTCCTCCGGGCCGTCTCCGTCATGCTCGCGTCTTGGTCCCGTAATGCCAGACATATAGACCGTCAGCTTCTGTCCTGTAGCCGATCTTGGAAGAAGCGTTGCCATGACCTCAAGATCATCCCAGGAAGGAATGAGGCGCTCCATACCCATTAACGTAATCTGTGTTTTAGGAACGGTGCTGACCATCCGGGCATTGCCTTCATTCTCGAATATTACGACGCTTCCCGTTTCAGCGATTCCGAAATTACAGCCTGTAAGCCCGATATCTGCTTCAAGAAACTTATCACGCAGCTTCCGTCTGGCAAAGCCCGCCAAAATCTTGGTCTCCGGCGGCAGTGTCTCCCCTGCTTCCTTGGACAGCAGGTCGGCAATCTGGTAGCGATTCTTGTGAATAGCCGGAATAATAATATGGGAAGGGGGTTCATTGGCCAGCTGAATAATATATTCACCCAGATCACTTTCGATCGACTCGATCCCGAGCTCTTCAAAGGCCTCATTAATATGGACCTCTTCCGATACCATCGATTTGGATTTCACGACAGACTTGGCTCCCCGGTGCTCCGCAATTTCAATGGCGATCCGGGCAGCATCCTTCGCATCCGGCGCAAAATGAACATGTACCCCTTGCGCACGGGCATTTTCTATGAATTTGCTCAAATAGTAATCTAGATGAGAGATGGTATGCGCCCGAATTAGTCGGCCGCGTTCCCGCCATTCCTCCCAGTTGCCATGCTCTTCGGTTGCAGCCTTTTTGCCGTTTTTCAGCTTTTCCGTCGTAAATTTGACGGCATCAATCAAAAATTCATCCTTGAGGGCTGACTTGGCGCGTTCTTTGACGTTAGACCCCTGCGGTTTGCTCACGGTTCTTCACCCCTTCATACAGAAGTTCCGCCAGATGCAATACGCGAACCGGCTTATCCTGAAATTTCAGATTGCCGCCGATATTGAGCAGACAGCCCATATCTAGGCCAACCAGGACTTCAGCCTCCGTTTCCAGCACATGCTGGCTTTTCTCCTCTACCATGGCTCCGGAGATTTCACTCATCTTAATGGCAAAGGTGCCCCCAAAGCCGCAGCAATCTTCAGCATAGGGAAGCGGAACAAATTCCATTCCTGCTACATGGCTCATCAGCTGCATCGGCTCTTCCTTGATACCCAAAAGTCTTGAGCCATGACAGGAAGGATGATATGTCACCTTGTGCGGAAAATACGCACCGACATCCGTCACGCCCAGCACCTGAACGAGAAACTGTGTGAACTCATATGTTTTTTCTTTCAGACGATTGCTCTTCTCAAATAATACCGCGTCGTTTTCAAACAGTTTAGGATAATAATGATGAACCATGCCCGTACAGGAGCCCGAAGGCACGATCACGAAATCACTGTCGTCAAACGCTTCCAAAATCGTTTTGGCCGAGGCTCTCGCCTCATCCCAATAACCGCTGTTAAAGGCCGGCTGCCCACAGCAAGTCTGCACTTCAGGAAAATGAAGACGGACTCCGTACCGGGCCAACAGACCGGCCATGGCTTCCCCAATCGGCGGGAACAGCGCATCACTGATGCAGGTAATAAAGAGTGATACTTTCATCTCAAGCTTCTCCTCCTTTTGCCTCCATGTCTATACAAGAAGAAATCAATCCCCAATCATTGAATATGACGGGGATTGTTTCCTTCCAAAGAATCGGATGATTGCAAATTCTTTATATTAAATATTAGCGCGTAAATGCTGCCGGTACACCGCCATCAATCGTCAGCATGCAGCCAGTCGTTTTCTCAGCCTTGGAAGATGCGAAGAAGGCGATGCCTTCAGCGACATCCTTCGGATAGATGTTAACCAAAAGTGTCGTTCTGTTGCGGTAGTGCTCCTCAAGCTGATCTGGTTCGATACCGTAAGCAGCCGCACGTTCATTGCGCCATCCCGAGTTCCAGATTGCTGAACCCTGAAGAATGGCGTCCGGCAAAATCGTGTTAACGCGAATGCCATGCTCACCGCCCTCGGCGGCAATACAGCGGGCCAAATGTGCTTCAAGCGCTTTGACAGAGCTGTAAGCTGTTACGTTTTTGCCTGCATATACCGAGTTTTTCGAAGCTACGAAAATCATGCTGCCTCCGAGACCCTGTTCCTTCATTTGCTTGAACGCTTCACGGGCTACGAGGAAATAGCCGGTCCCCAGAACGTTCATGTTCAGATTCCATTCCTTCAGTGAAGTCTCATCAAATGGGCTGGATGTCGCAAGCCCTGCATTGTTGACAATAATGTCCACGCCGCCATAGGTTATTGCTGTTTCTGCCATTGCTGCCAAAACCATGTCCTCGCTCGTCACATCCATCTTAACTGCTTTGGCCCGGCCTTCGCCGTATTGTGCGTTAATTTCGGCCGCGATTTTCTCGGCCCCCTCCAAATTGAGGTCTGCCAGAACGACATGAGCCCCTTCGGAGACAAAGCGGCGGGCCGTTTCACTGCCGATTCCACCTGCGCCGCCAGTAATAAAAGCGATTTTGCGGGAGAATTCCGCCTCTGCAGGTGCCAATGTCAGCTTGTAAAGCTCCAGCGGCCAATATTCTACATTATAGGATTCATTTTCGTTTAGGGACACAAATTCACCAAGAGCTGTTGAGCCCTTCATAACCGCAATCGCCCGGTGGTACAGTGCACCGCTTACTCCTGCCATGGCAAGGCTTTTTCCGGTGTTAACCATACCGATCCCTGGAATCAGGATCACACGCGGCGCTGCTTCGAACATCACATCACCCTCATGCTTGTTGCGGTCGAAGTAAGCTTTATATTCAGCTTTATATGCTTCAATGCCTTGGCGGACGGCTTCCTTGAGTTCTACTGCCCCTTCAGCGGATGGTGTCCAATCCACAAAGAGCGGAGTCCGTTTCGTATGTACCAGATGATCCGGGCAGGCTGCCCCTACCTGAGAAAGCTCCTTGGCATTATTGCTGTTCACGAACTGAAGCACATCATCCCCGGCATCATAAGTACAAATCATTTTCTTGACGTCGCTGACCGCGCCACGTATGACAGGCATAACTTCCGCGAGAATCGCTTTACGCTGCTCTTCTGCGAGCGTTTCCACCCGGCTGCCGCCAAAAACCTGAGGCTCCTGAATGCGGTCGTTAATGTACTGCTCCGCCTTCTGGATCATGGCAATCGTCTGATTGTAGCATGCTTCCGAAGTTTCGCCCCATGTAACCAGACCATGCTTTTCCATAAGTACGAGTTGGGCATTTGGATTATTGCGTACGCCTTCAGCGATCATTTTGGACAACGTAAAGCCCGGACGGATATAAGGCACCCATACAAAAGTGTCGCCATAAATCTCTTTTGCTATCTCTTTACCATTATCGGCGCAGCAAAGACTGATAATCGCATCCGGATGTGTATGATCCACATGCGGATATGGAAGGAATGCATGCAGCAGTGTTTCAATAGATGCTCTCGGATGCTTGCTGTCCATCATGCAGTGCGACAAATACGCGACCATCTCCTCGTCAGGCATTTCAGTGCGCTCGATCAGCGGCTTGATATCTTCCAGACGAAGTCCGGTAAAATGCTGCGCCTTCATCGTTGCCAGATCGGAACCGCTGCCTTTGACCCACATGACTTCCACATCACGACCACGGAAATCTTTTTCAATAGTCTTGAGCGAGGTGTTGCCTCCGCCCCAGTTGCATACGCTCCGGTCGCTGCCGATTAGATTAGAGCGATATACCAGTTCGTCTACCCCCGCTTGCTGTTTGGATGCTTCTTCGTTATTCCACTGGCTTTTTACCATGAATGATTTGCCTCCCGCTTTGTTTGTTTTTATTTGTTTATATTTGTTTTTGATTGAATTTATTTGATTATATCAGATATTTTTTTGTTTTTATACCTATTTTTTAAAATTTTAAAAGATAAAAAAAGACCGCAGCAGCTGCGGTCTCTTGAAAAAGCCTATTTCAGATCCATGGAGTTACAGAATATTACCCGGAGGAGCCGCTGTTTTCGAAACCAGACCCCGGTTCTTTTTCTTACGGTTTGATCTCCAAATCATCAGCGACATAGCCACCCCGGTTCCGGTCAGAATAAACATGGCCAAGCCGCTGATCAACCCGATAACGCCTTGATGCAGGCTTCGAACGCTTATCCCTAGACTGCCGGAGTCCCCCGGGCGCTGAAATTCTCCCGAACGGCCCGACGCAGCAAAGCCACCCTGATACGAAGTCCCCATACTTCCTTTTGCTTGTCCAGAAGAAGTGCCTGAATCCGTACCCGCGGAAGGGGATGTTGCATTCGATGTCCCCTGCTCAATTCCACCGCTACCATTAAAATTTCTGAATGTGTTCATCCCGCCGGATCTCTCAATCCCTGATCGTTTTCCTCCTTCCTCAAAATACATGATCATACCGGTTGCCGATTCGATCAGCAGAAAAACAGTAGCAATAATGCCGATCCAATAATGAATTTTACGGACTTTTTTCATCACTCATATCTCTCCCAACTCTGTTACTTGGATTCATAGAGCTGATTGTAGGGAAAGAGTCTTAACCTTACCTTAAAAGGAGATAAGAATATACCAAAAAGCCCCAAATTCTCATTGGGGCTTTCGCTCGATCGAAGATGTCCCTCCCCTTGGAACAGCGGAAGCGAGTCATCATTAACGATTGCTGCATTCACCGGCAGTAAATGTTGATACATTGTTTAAAGCAGATATTTCAGCGACAGCTAAGGCAATGTACTAAAAAAGCAGCGGCTGCAGCATGCAAAGTAATTTAAACGTTAAACGAATGACAGGTTTCCGGCCAAGGAGCTTCGGGCGGCGTTCCTCAGCTTGGGCAGCAATCCGAGAAACAATGGCGCAAGGGACAGGGACATCACTATATTGTATAGGATTAAGCATTCAGACATGACAATCTTTTTCATATGCAGTTTATTAGCGGGCTTTCGCACGCTTCATCAATATGCCTGCCTGCGGCTTGGCTTTGTGTTCTGTCGGCTTATCCGTCTTATTCTCATCAGGCTTTACTGCAAACAACGTCAGTAGACCGCCAACAGCCCCTATAACCGCCATAATACCGAATAGTACCCAGTGGTTGGTCTTCATCAGCAGGGATACCGCTGGAGGTCCCAATGATACGCCGATAAAACGCATGCTGCTATACAGAGACGTAATGGTTCCTCTCTGCTTCTGCTCGATTCCTTCGGTAATAAGTGCATCCATACATGGAAGCGCTGTGCCGATCCCGGCACCGCAGAGTGAAAAAAATGTAACCACAAAATAAATCTGGCTGCTGAATCCGGTAATGACAAGACCGATGGTCAGAAGGGCCATTCCTATAAATCCGGTCCACTTCATCCGCTTTTTGTTCTTCCCGATGATTTTACCGGCAACAAAAGAAGCCAGACAAAGCACTGCCAGCGGAATCGCAAGCACCAGACCCTTTATAACTCCATGCAGGCCATATTTGCTTTCCAGCGTCTCGGATAAGTAAAAAAGAACACCGAATAAAATAAACATACTGATTCCGCCGACGGTAAAGATCGCGTATAGCCATCTTCCTTTTTCCTTCAGTATACTTTTAGTGTCAGAAAGAAATTGCCGGATGGAGTTATCGTTTTTGTTTTTCTTTTTCGGGGTCTTAACAAAAAACAAGACCAGCAGCAGGGATATGACGCATAGCACCGGAATGCTCAAAAACGGCAAATACCAAAGCACGCTTGCTAAGGCTGCTCCGAGTATGGGACTCAGCACCTTGCCGAACGTATTGGAGGTTTCGATGATCCCAAGACTTTTGCTGACATCATCTTCTTCCTTGAACATATCCCCGACGAGCGGGAGAACGATCGGGAAAGCACCTGCAGCGCCGATTCCTTGAAGGAAACGCCCGCCAAGTATAATCCAGTAAGCGGCAAGCCCATCCGTCATCCAGGCAGCCACGCCGGACAACGCTCCTCCGGCAGCCGCGATAATGAGACTCGGGATGATTACGGTTTTTCGCCCAAAGCGGTCAGATAAGTAGCCTGCAATCGGTATCAAAAGAATGGCCACCACCGCGTAAACAGTTATGAGCATGCTGACCTGAAAAGCGCTGACATGAAGCTGCTGCGATATTTGCGGCAAAATGGGAATCAGCATGGAGTTGCCAAGCGTCATGATCAAAGGAATTGATGCAAGCGCCGCTAAATCCCACTTTTTGTCTTCCATGACAAAACCACCTTTGCGTTCAATAATAACTCGTTATATTGTGGTTTCTTTTGCACGCAACTATGCAGGTTTTAAATGTTAAGCGTTTCTTTCGCTCCAAATCTCATGAAATGCTTTCAATTGCTGCAAGCCATTTTGCTTGCACCAGTCTGCATTATCCGGTTTGACGATCTGAACCTCGTATACAAATGCGCATAAAAAAGCCATCATGACCTGATAAGCAACACGCCGGGCCCGCGGGCGAACCTCCATGGACAGCTCGTAGCCATACCCCTTCAAAAAGTCCGGCTGATTTTCATAAACAATAAATTCATATTCACGATCCGCATATACAGCCCGGTCCGCATCAATTAGTGCAGCGATATGCAGTTCTCCGTCTTCATCCCGGCTGACCAGCACATTGGGATCCCACAAATCATTATGTACGAGCGAGGGCACTGTAATGTCATCAAACAACGAACGGTTATCACGAAAAACGGCTGTGAACTCATTTAAGACTTGGTCCTCAAAAACGTGATGCTCCCTGCATCTTTCAGCCACTTCCGCAGCCAGCTCCACCAGCATACCGCTCCACTTTTCATAGCCACGGATTGATCCGTCCGGCTGCGGCCATCCGAAACAATCGGATGTAATCGCATGTAATTGCCGTGTATGCTCGCCAAGCTCTTCCTTCAGGCGGCTGTACTCCGCCGGAGAAATAGATGGATCATTCAGTTGTACACTCTCGATGAATTCGATCAATAAGTACGGTCTGGCAATCAAATTGCCTGTTTCATCATACCGGATGACGCGTGAGCTGGGAATATCCTCTGCTTGAAGCAACCCGTAAATGTAAGGCTCTACTGCCATCATCTTTTTTTCGAAAGAGTACAAGTGCGCATGCTCAACCGGAGCCAGCCGTAAAACCCACTTCCCCTGCGGTGACTCCGTTTCAAACACATAGGTTGTATTGAATTGCCCTCCCTTGAGCAGCGAGATTTGCTTTACTTTGCAGCCTTCACCAAAGGTATCCCGTGCGATCGACAAAATTTGTTCATGCGTTACCGGTGCATAAAGACTGGAAATTTGATTTTCTTTGGACGACGACATCTTAACCCACCCCATATGTTCAATTACAAAAACCGGGCCAACGCTTCAAACTTACGTATGAAGGGTTTGACCCGGTTACTATGGTTGAGTCTATACTAAAACATTCTCTTATTACAATGTCACACGGAGGGTCCTGATGCTTTTTTCCGGAATGATCTTCACGCCCCATTCACAAGGCTCGGCATGACCGCCTTCCACCGCAGCCACTTGGGTTAATCCTCTCATCACAAACGACCAGGGCTTGCTGCTTCCTTTCGTCGTCAGTTCAATGACATCACCGGAGCGTACGGCTGCAGCAGTCATTTCCTTCTCACCCTTCATACTCACAATCTCCGCAGAAGCAGACGATCCATCAGCAAGCTCAAACAGATGGAATGAAACATCATTGGCAAAATCATAATCGGTGCGGCTGTCTTCTCTGCCAAACGCTATGATGCTGCCCGGCTTGATCATCATTGGCAGCGTCATGTATCCATGCTGCTCCTGATGCCAGCGTCCCCCCTCCCGCATTTCATTTGTGAGAAAGTTCGTCCATTTGCCTTCAGGCAGATAATACTCCACATCGCCTTCCTTATTAAAGATTGGAGCGACCAGAATCGAATCACCTAACATATACTGGGTGTCCAGCGCTGTACAGGTCCGGTCTTCAGGGAATTCAAGCATCATGGCACGCATCATCGGCAGCCCAAGCTCTGTGGACTCAACGGCAGAACGGAAAAGATAGGGCATGAGGCGGCACTTCAGCTTCGTGAATACACGGACCACATCCACCGCTTCTTCATCAAACAGCCAAGGCACTCGGTATGACGTGCTTCCATGTAGACGACTGTGCGAAGACAGCAGCCCAAACTGCACCCAGCGCTTGTAAATATCCGGGGGTGCCGTGTTCTCAAAGCCACTGATATCGTGGCTCCAGAATCCAAAACCGGACAGCCCAAGCGACAAGCCGCCGCGAAGTGTTTCTGCCATCGATTCATAGGTTGCTGAACAGTCACCGCCCCAATGAACCGGGAACTGCTGGCCTCCCACGGTTGCCGAGCGGGCAAACAGGGCCGCTTCACCTTTTCCCAACTTCTCTTCCAGCACTTCAAACACGGCCTTGTTGTATAAGAAGGTGTAATAGTTATGCATTTTCTGCGGATCGGAGCCGTCGTAATAAACCACGTCAGTCGGAATTCTTTCGCCGAAATCTGTCTTGAAGCAGTCTACCCCTTGGTCGATCAATGTCTCCAGCTTCCCTTTATACCAGGCAACCGCAGCCGGGTTCGTGAAATCCACAAGCGCCATGCCTGCCTGCCACATATCCCACTGCCAGACACTGCCGTCTGCTGTTTTTACGAGATATCCGTTATCCATTCCCTCATCAAAAAGATAGGACTTTTCAGCGATATACGGATTGATCCACGCGCATATTTTCAACCCTTTATCTTTCAGGCGCCGCAGCATCCCTTCGGGATCAGGGAACATATCCTTGTCCCACTGGAAATCACACCATTGATATTCCTTCATCCAGAAGCAGTCAAAATGGAAAACGGCCAAAGGCAGATCACGTTCAGCCATACCATCCACGAAGTGGTTTACGGTGGCTTCATCATAGTCGGTAGTAAAAGAGGTCGTCAGCCAGAGACCAAAGGTCCATGCCGGAGGAAGCGCAGGCTTGCCTGTCAGCTTGGTATAGTTGTCGAGCACCGCTTTCGGACTGCCTCCGCCGATAATGAAGTACTCAAGGCTTTCACCCTCCACACTGAACTGGACACGGGAGACATTCTCGGAGGCAATCTCATAGGACACCTTTTCCGGGTGATTGACAAACACGCCATAACCTTTGCTCGATAAGTAAAATGGGATATTTTTGTAAGACTGCTCGCTGCTCGTTCCGCCGTCTTCATTCCAGATCTCCACGATTTGTCCGTTTTTCACAAATGGCGTGAAACGTTCTCCAAGTCCGTAAATATATTCGCCTACACCAAGGTCCAGCTGCTCTCGATAATACGCTTTTTTATCCAGGTCCTTGATATAAGCCGGCGCTCTCCATCCGCTGCCTGTAATCCGTTTGCCGTCAAAGCGGAAATCCACACTCCAGCCCTGCTTGCGGTTAACGGTGACACTTAAGTTTCCGCTGGAAAGCTCTGCCTGATCTTCCCCAATCTCAATGTTCACCTGTGTCTCCAGTTCATGGATGCCAAAGGCCGGACCTGAATTCACTTTACCTTTGTGGTGATTCAGCTTGACCTTAATGACATCCGGCATCGGAGAACTGAAGCTTGCTTTTAGCAGCGTGCCGTTCAGCGTATCACCTTTGGTCGCGATGACTTTGGTTGCCGCATAGACCGTCAGGGTATCGCCTGATTGTGTAATATCCCGGATTTCCGCCGGATTTTGCAATTCATATCCTTCGCGGGTCTGCCAATATCCGTCCGTAAATTTCATTTGGATCCCTCCAGCTTCATTGTTTATAATATGATAATATTGATATTCGCAGAGTAATTCTCATGATATTTTGATAATATATATCAGTATTTTGATATTACGAACAACAAACACTTCAAATATAACAGGGAGGTGCTTTCCATGAATCGTGAAATGCTCCGGGAAGATCGTGTTCATGGCCATCCCATGTATCCGGTCAGTATATATCCTAATATCGAGCAGCGAAACGGAAATAGTATTCTGGACTGCCACTGGCATGATGAAATGGAATTTATCGTGATCCGTAAAGGTCATGCGGTGTTTCAGCTTGATATGACATATGTTGAAGCACATGAAGGGCAGGCCATTTTTGTGAACAGCGGGCAGCTTCATGCAGGTGTTCTTGATGGTAATTCCCCCTGCGTATTCTCCGCTGTTGTTTTCAGCCCTGATTTGCTCACAAGTCCTGACTTTGACGTCATCCAGGAAAAATATATCGGTCCGCTATTGGATAAAAGCTTTCAGCCCGAGCCTCTGATCAAGGGTGAACGCATATGGGAAAAGGAAGTGCTGGCAGCACTGAACCGCATCCTTGAAGACAATGAGCAGCGGCTGCCCGCGTATGAGCTGTCCACCAAGGCTCATCTATATTTGATTTTCGCAAGGATGTTCATACATCCACAGAACTCAGACCACAGACAGCATCTTCCGTCAGGAAGCCCGGATAAGGTCGAGCGGCTTAAAACGGTTTTGAATTTCATCCACGACCATTATTCAGAGCCACTGAGGCTGAAGGACTTAGCTGGATTAATCAGCATGAGTGAAGGTCATTTTTGCCGTTTTTTTAAACAGCTCACCCAGAAAAGTCCAGTGGAATACATCAATCATTACCGGATATTAAAAGCTTGTAAATTGCTCGAAAACAGCGGAATGAAAATCGTGGATATTGCCATGGAAAGCGGGTTTGACAATTTGAGCTATTTTATCACTGTGTTTAAACAGATGAAAGGCTGCACTCCCTCTAGGTACCGAAAGCCTTTTAACGAAAAGGTGGCAGTCATCCTAACCGAGCCGGCTCCATTCGATGAGAAAGATTAAGCTAAAAACCCCAGAGACTCATTGTCCCTGGGGTTTGTTGCTCGTCTGCAGAATACAGCTATGACTGCAGTGTATACTTATCCTCACTTACATCTTCAATAAATCTGCATGGTGCTCCCAGACTGTAGATGTGAAGCTGATGCATGGCACGGGTACAAGCTGTATAGAACAGCTTGCGTTCGGATTCCCTGCTGTAGGCTTCCTGCGAAGCATCATAAATGACAACCGCATCAAACTCGACACCTTTTGCTAAGTAGGATGGAATGACCAGCGTACCCGTCACAAATGAAGGTGTTGTTTTGGCGATTCTCTTCAGTGGAAGCTCATCTTTAAGCGCATGATAAACATACTCGCATTCTTCTGCGGTTTTGCAAATAATCGCAGTATGCTCATAGCCCTGCTCATTCAAGCGGCGAATATCCTCCACAATGCTGCTGTGCAGCTTCTCCCTGCTGTTTGCCAGGCAAACAAGCGGCTTTTCTCCGTAACGGTTAAAAGGAATGATCGATTCGCCCCCAGGCATCATGTTGCGTGTAAAATCAACGATTTCCAGGGTGGAGCGGTAGCTGCGGGTCAGCGAGATGACCTCGGTATCGTCTGCCCCATACAGCTGCTTCAGCGACTCCAGACTGCCACCGAGTACATCCGTGTGCGCATAAATCCCCTGGTTCAAATCTCCGAGTGCTGTCATACGGGCACGGGGGAAGATTCTTTTCACATATTCCAGCTGAAACGGAGAGTAATCCTGAACTTCATCGATAAAGACATGGCGGATCACGCTGTTTATCTGGAAGCCTTTCAATAAATCCTGCAGATACAAATAAGGGGTGACGTCTTCATATGCCAGTTTTCCCTCTTTCATCATCTGAACCGATTGAATGCCCATTTCCTCCCATTCATCCGGGAGCCCCTGATCGCCGCTAACACTTAGGAATAACTCTTTGTCGGTTAAAAGTTCTTCATACATCGTCTTAACATCCACAAACCGCATCCGTTTGATCCACTTGCGTACCGGCTTCAGCCATTCGTTCACAACCATTTTAGCCAGTAGGCTCCGTTCCTGGTCGAATTGGTCAAAGGTATCCCTTTTCTTCGCCGACTGCTTGCGCCGGATGCGTGTGTAAGCCTTCTGGTATTCATCCGGATCAAGAAGTTCAATTTGCTCATCCACCCAAGGAGCCTGACGTTCATTTTTGGCAAACTGGGCCAGCTCCTTAAGCAGCCAGTCACGTATCAATTCAACCCGGTTGGCCAAGCGCAAGGAGGAATCATAACTATAAAACTTCTCCAGCATGACTTGTTCCGATACGATCAAACGGCCTTTGAAACGAATCGGCTTGAATTTCATGCCGCTTTGCTCCAGATGATCCTTCAACCGGCGGATGGTTTCCAGAAATAGTGTTGAGGATTTATAGGCGATGGATGCCCGTTTGACCGTTAACCATGGGCCTTCCTCGGCTTTTAGAATCGATTCCATTTGGGAAAACACGTCCTCCAGATCGAATTCCCTGCCGATGCGGTGTTCCAGGTAGGCCTGAAAAGTTGTCTGCAGCATATTCTCTTCCCCAAGCTCAGGCAGCACCGTCGAAACATAGCTGTTGAACATCGGGTTCGGAGAAAAGAGAAGGACCTGATCTGCTTTCAGAGTCCCCCTGTATTTGTACAATAAATATGCGACCCGCTGGAGCGCTGCCGAGGTTTTACCGCTGCCCGCCGCTCCCTGGACCACAAGCATCCGGCTCTTGTCATTGCGGATTACCGCATTTTGTTCCTTCTGGATCGTCGCTACGATGCTCTTCATCTGGTTATCCGAGGAATGGCTGAGCACCTGCTGCAATAGTTCGTCTCCGATCGTGACGCCTGTATCAAACATAACCTTGATTTTTCCGTCTCTGATCACAAACTGTCGCTTCAGCTCCATCGTACCGCTGATCTCACCGCTTGGCGTCTGATAAGCTGCAGCACCAGGAGCACCGTCATAATAAAGGCTTGATACCGGCGCACGCCAGTCATATACCAAAAAAGTCTCCTGATCATCATCTAGAAAGGAAGCGATCCCCAAATAGATCGTTTCCTTCCCTTCCTGCCCCTCTTCGGTAAAATCGATCCGCCCGAAGTAAGGCGATTTGACCAACAGCTTCAATTTTTTCAGTGTCTCCGAGGCCTGTAAATGTGCATGTTCCCGCTCAGATAGCACTTGGGACTGCTGACGCAAGCTGGTGGACGTTTCTCCCAGATCATCGGAGCTGCTGAAGTTGACTCTGACTTCATCCCAGAAATCCTTGCGCAGCTCAACCACATCGCCCCGAACCAGGCCCACTTCCGCTTCAAGCGTTCCCTTGCGGGCAGCAATTTTTCCGGTTACGCTGTCGACCCGCTGCTGTTCGTGCTGCCAATCCTGATCTTTCAAGTCCATGCCTGTCTTCATCCCCTTTATATATTTGACATTCTCTTTCCTAAGTGTTATAATAGAAAAGGAATCGCTATGAACATTGTCCCTTTCTCAGGGCCGTATGATCTATTTTATCAATAATGCACATGAAAATCAAACATTTTAAGGGGAGCCGACGGCTCCCCTTTTCTATTGTCATCAAGTTTTATGTTATACACATGTAAAGAAGTTTATGTTCTGCAATTGCATAAGTCTCATTTTCCGGTAAACAAAGGCACAATATCAATACCATCGGCAGATATCCGCACCAGTCCTTTGTCGGACAAACGGATTTCCGGTATGACGACCAGCGCGAGCAGCGACAAAGTCATAAATGCATTGTTCAGCGGGCATCCGGCCTGGATCAACGCTTGGCTGATGCCTTCGGATTGGCGTGCGACCGTTTCAAACGGCTCATTCGACATAATACCGCCAACGGTAAGTGGGAACTCTGATACCTCATCCTCGGTCAGCATCACGACGCCACCCTGCATATCGGCTACCATATTGCCCGCAAGAGCCATGAGCTCATCATCATTGCCGATAACCGTCAGATTATGGCTGTCATGGGATACCGTCATTGCGATGGCCGCCGGTTTATTAAATCCGATCCCAGTCAGAACTCCCAGTGCCTGACCCCCTCCTTTGCCATGGCGCTCGAAAACCGCCATCTTACAAAGGCCGTTTGCAGGATCAAGGTTAACCTTGTTGTTTACCACATCCACCCAAACCTGTCTTTCAATAGTTTCGACATGGTTTTCCACGACTTCAATCGCGCGGACCTCAGCTTTCCCCGTTTCAATCGGTGCGGCAATCGCAAAATCATCGGCACTCAGCTTGCGGCCTAATTTGACCGTATTAAAAGCAAGTTCCGGGATATCATAGCGTTCCCAATCTGCGGTCATTCTCCCATGCTCTGCGACCACTTTTCCTGCGGCAATCGTCATGACTACATTCACATCCGCCAAATTTCCATCCAGCAGAATCACATCCGCATATGCGCCCGGGATGATTGCGCCGATGTCCCGCGACACTCCGAACCGTTCAGCCGTATTGATCGTAGCCATCTGAAAGGCAGTGACCGGCTTGACACCTTGCGCAATCGCATGACGCACAACGAAGTTCATATGCCCCTCATTCATCAGGGATTCCGAGCTGCGGTCATCGGTAACCAGAATCATCCGCCGCGTATCCAGGCCGCCTTCCGTGTGTGCCTTGATGGTAGCTGCAACATCATGCCATGCCGAGCCTTGACGCATTTTAGCATACATACCAAGCCGGACGCGCTCAATAACATCCTCTGCAGTGACACACTCATGATCACCGTTAACACCGCTTGCAGCATAAACAGGCAGACGCCAATCATCTGATTTCCAGGTAAAATGTCCGTCGGCATATTTGCCTGCCCGCAGTGTCGCCTGGATTTCTCCAATCATTTTATCGTCACCGTAAACCACGCCCGGGAAGTTCATGACCTCTCCAAGCCCGATCATATCCTCTCCCCAGCTCAGGGCCTCAGCGACTTCTTCCGGACCGATAAAAGCGCCTGTCGTCTCAAGCCCCGGATGGGTCGATGGCACGCAAGAGGCAACCTGCAAATACGCTGCCAGCGGCGTCGATCTGGCTTCCTCCAGCATAAACCGTAGTCCATCCAGACCTAACACATTGGAAATTTCATGCGCATCAAAGAATCCTCCCGTCGTTCCGAGCGGAAGCACAGCTCTGGCAAATTCCGTTGCCGTCATCTGCGTGCTTTCGATATGACAGTGTCCGTCCAACAAACCGGGAGCAGCATATTTTCCTCCAGCATCAATAATTTGAGTTTCTTCTCCTATCGCATGGCTGACATCCTTACCCACATATGCAATTCTCGCGTCCTTTACTGCAATGGACATCCCCGGCAATATTTCTCCGGATACCACATTAACCAATTTGACATTTTGGATCACCAGCGTTGCTTTTTTATCTCCACGTGCGGCTGCAACCAATTCCGGCACACAATCCGCGAGAGGACGTCTCCCCCATGCTGCTGTTTTCATGTAAACCCTCCATCTCTCTATACCCATTCTTAGCTTGCCACGTCTTGCTTAGTTCAACCATCATACAACCGGTCAGGAATGAAAATCAAATCTTTATAGTTCTTAAGATTTTCTTAGTAGGCACTTAAAAAGTCATGGTTATGATGTTAATAGTGGTTAATAAACGATAATATTACGAACGGGGTATGATGTTGATGAGAGTGATTAAAAAGAAAAGGAAAAAGAAGCCTGTTCTCCTGCTAACGCTGATATTCGTCGCGGTCATTGCTGTATCTGTGACCCTTGTACGCTTTCCAATGTTTAAGATCGACGCGTCCGCTGCCGTTCTTATGGATGTAAAGACGGGAAAAGTATATTATGAACATAACGCTTCCGCGGCGTTGCCGCCGGCCAGTATGTCTAAAATGATGACTGAGCTGCTGGTGCTGAAAAACGTAAATGAAGGACATAATTCCTGGGATGAACCGGTCACGGCAAGCCGTTATGCTGCCCAGGTGACCGGCGCCAAAATCGGACTTCGTCCCGGTGAAACGCTGCCGCTCCGGACGATGTTCGAAGCTATGGTTATTCACTCGGCCAATGACGCTGCAATCGCCCTTGCAGAGCATATCGGGGGTAATGAAAGAGCATTCGTAGAACAAATGAATGCGATGGCGGATCAGATCGGCCTATCCTCCCACTCTGTATTTGCCAATGCTACCGGCTTATCCTCAGCCGATCTGCAAGCCTTTAAATCGGCCTCAGCCGATGGCGAGACTGAAATGACAGCCAAAGATCTGGCCAAGATGGCACGTTATTTGATTCGTACTTACCCGGAAATATTAAAAACAACCGAAAAAACGGATTTGTACATTCCTGAAAAGCAGCTGACACTGCATACAACCAACTCGATGCTGCCAGGTGAAGCATTTTCTTACAGCGGCAATGACGGCTTCAAAACGGGATATACCCAAAGGGCGGGCTACTGCTTCACGGGGACGACTGAACGGAATGGCAAACGCTTCATTGCGGTGGTTATGGGAGCAAGCAATACCGGTAAGCGCTTTGAGGATGCTGCCAAAATGTTCAACTACGGTTTCGACAACAACGGAGGATCCGGTATGGGCAGATGGCTGAACCGGGCGGCACTTATATTCCGTTAACAACAGTTCTGCTTGGAGGATAATTCATGAGAAATATATTAGTCGTAGATGACGACAAGGAAATAGCAAATCTGATCTCCATTTATTTAAAAAACGAAGGTTTTAATATTATCTGCGCCCATGACGGCGAAGAAGCACTACAGCTGCTTAATAGTCCCGGAGCAGCGTTTGATCTCATTGTACTGGACATCATGATGCCCAAAGTGGACGGGCTGGAGGTATGCCGGCAAGTACGTGACACAGCCTCTGTGATCCCGATTCTGATGCTGAGCGCTAAAACCGAAGATATGGACAAAATTCTCGGGCTGATGACCGGTGCGGATGATTATATGATCAAACCCTTTAATCCACTGGAGCTTACGGTGAGGGTCAAAACATTGCTGCGACGCACCTTTCAATACAATACGGAATCCCGTCCCGCCGATGATTCAGTGCTCCGAATCCAAAGTGTAGAGATTAACCGCAGCACTCATCGCGTTACAGCCGACGGTAAAGATGTTCAGTTGACCAGCCGGGAATTCGATATCCTTGGACTGCTTGCCTCACATCCGGGTCGTGTCTACAGTGCAGAGGAGATCTTTCAGCAGGTATGGAAGGAAAAATATTATGTGTCCAACAATACGGTCATGGTACATATCAGCAATCTGCGCGACAAGCTGGAGAAGGAGCTCGGCTACAAGCTGATTCAAACCGTGTGGGGAGTAGGTTATAAAATCGATGCGTAGTATCTTTAATAAATTGCAATGGAAGATAATCCTGATGTTCTTTCTGAGTGTTGCCCTGACCTTTGGTACACTTTTTGTTTTACGTTCCGTGCTGAGCAACCTGTATTATTCGAATTTCAAGCAGCTGTATCCTCTTGTTGATAAAATCATCAGCCTAAACAACATTGTCGGCTTTTCGTTGTGGCAGTCGGTTCTGGTCATTTTCCTGTTTATCTTTTACGTCTTGTTGCTCAGTTGGGGCACAACACGAAAATTGACTCGTATTATCACCGGCGTTAAACGGATGGCGGATGGTAATATGGACGAACGGATCCAAGTACAATCGAATGACGAAATTGGCATGCTTGCGGACCAAATCAATACGATGGCGAAGCATCTGCAAACCTCCATTCAAGAGGAACGAATGGCTACGCAGGCCAAAAACGAGCTCATTACCAATGTATCCCATGATCTGCGGACTCCATTGACATCCATTATCGGCTATCTGAGATTAATTGAAGAGGATAAATATAAGGATGAGGTTGAGCTGAGGTATTACGTCAATATTGCCTATGAAAAATCCAAGCGCATGAACCGGCTTGTGACAGACTTATTCGACTATACACGAATGGGCTTTGGCCAGATTCCATTAAACCGCACTTCCATTGATCTCGTGCAGCTCATCGGACAACTGACTGCAGAATTCAAACTCCAGATCCAAAATCACAAAATGGAAATCGAACTCGTTCCACCACAGGAGAAATTATTGATTAACGGAGACGGGGATAAAATCATGCAGGCTTTCGAAAACCTGATCACAAACGCCATGCGCTACGGAATGGAGGGCAAACGGATCCAGGTACAAATCCAGAGGGAAGGCAAACAGGCGGTCGTCAAAATCATCAACTTCGGGGCCCCGATTCCATCTATGGATCTGCCTTATATTTTCGACCGTTTCTATCGCGTGGAAAAATCCCGTTCCATCGATACGGGAGGCGCAGGGCTTGGCCTCGCAATCGTCAAAAGTATCATCGAGCTCCATGAGGGAAGTATTGAAGCCGTCAGCAATCCCCAGCAGACCGAATTTATCGTCCGTCTGCCGCTTCAATAAGTGATCTTACACAGTAGTAAACCATAAGAGGCTGTCCCTAAAGTCTATTTTCAGACCTTTGGGACAGCCTCTTTTATTTAACGCTTCAGCCAGGATAACCACAATGCTTCATCATCTGTTTTGTGGTAATGCTCCACCAGACGGCTCAGCCGCTCCAGCTGATATCCATAGTCATACATGGTGGATGCAACGATCGAAAGACGAAGTCTGTTCTCCGGCTGCTCAGCCGCATATTCCAGCACCTGCTTGATAAAATCATCGCTTTCTTCCAGCAGCATGCAGGAATCCAAGCTGCTTGGCTTCAGGTTATCGTCGAACTTAAGCAGTACATGCTCATGCAGTTTAATCAGCTTCTCCAGCTGATGATCGAAATACGTATCGAGCTCCGGTGATCGCTCAGACTGGAAATAATGCTCCTCTACCGCATCCAGCACTTCCCGCCCTTTACGCAGCGTATTCAGCATTTGCTTGTACACGACAAGATGCCGTGTCTGGCTGAATTTGGCACGCTTCAGCTTCTTCTGCTCTTCTTCCAGCAGCTTGTACTTATCCGACAACGACTTGATTGAATCCTCTAATGCCCTTTTCTTATCCCGAAAAATATTCTCTTTAATCTCATCGGAAATCGCAGTTCGCATCAGGAGTGACATCTGGTTGAAGGTCGACTGGATTTGTCCCGTAAACTGCATTTTCGGTTTCGGTGGAAAGAGCAAAATATTGATCAGGAACGCGGACACGATGCCGATCAAACTCAGCGAAAAGCGGGTCAGGGCAAATTGCCATTGTCCTGATGCTTCCATGACAATGATCACTGTTACCAAAGTCAGACCAATGGTGTCTCCCATCTTCAGCTTCAAACAAATCATAATGACGATAATACAGACAAGTCCGACTGCTATAGGTTCATTGGAAAAGACGGAACCAGCAATCAATGCCAGCACGGCGCCGAGTGTATTGGTTTGGAGCTGATCCAGGAAATATCGCCAGGAACGATAAATGGACGGCTGCATTGCAAATATGGCTGCTACAGCCGATATAACCGGCGAGGATAAATGTAGCCACTGGCTGATATATAGTGCGAGCGTGACGGCGATTCCCGTCTTCAGCATACGCGCCCCGAATGTCACGGCTGCATCTCCTCCTATCTCTATCATCATGATTAATAAGTTAGTGCGAATCAGGCCGCTGCTGTTTTCTTCCTACATACGGAATATTACCCGTTGTCAGTCTTAATGATACAAGCGGCTCAAAGAGGCTGTTTTGAAAAAAGAAGTATGATTTATCCAATTAGGCCCATAATAAATACAGAATATGAAAGAATAACCATAACATCAAAGAGGTGACCAGATGAACAATTTCAGAAAAACTTTAATGGCGGGAGCCCTCTCCTGTATCCTGACTGCAGGAGGGTTCTCCTTTGCGCATACAGCCGGTGCCGCTTCTGAAACCAATGTGATAACACCTGCCGAGGTAACTCCTCCAACCGAGAAGGATCAGCAGGATGAAAGCCGTCATAGACGCCATGGCCATCATGGCAGAAAATTCGTGCTCTTCAAGGATGCGGCCACTCTGCTTGACATGACAGAGCAGGATCTTAAGAAAGAATGGAAGCAGGGCAAATCACTCCAGCAGATCGCCAAGGAGAAAAAGAACTGGGACGCTGAAGTCTTCGTGCAAAAGCTTACTGTTATCCAAAGCGCTAAAATCGACAATGCGGTCAAAGCCGGTAAAATGACACAGCAGCAGGCGGATCAGATGAAGAAAAAACTGCCTGATTCCCTCAAACGCTTCACGCAGCATGTATACCATCCGCGTCAGGATCGCAGATTGCCTGCAGCCCATTCGGAAATTTAGAAAAGCCTATTACCGCATAATAAAATCCTAACGGCAGCGTTAGGATTTTATTATGCGGATTTTTTTCATCCGGAATGTGTCTTACCCGCTTGTAGGCTTCGTCTCCTGCTGCTGAGCGGGCGGCGGATTCTTCGGCGGGTTGGAGACAGGCACATCGAGCAGATCCAGCAGAAACATAAACACCGGTACTCCGAGAATTAGTCCCCATACTCCGAAGAAGTGCTCGGAAACAATCAAAACCGCAAAGGTATAAAAAATCGGCAAATGCGTCTTGTCGGACATAAACTTAGGATTCATCACATACGCCTCAAACGCGTGCAGAACAGCTACCATGATTAAGATATAAATGACCTTGGGAATGCCTCCGATGCCAAAAGCGATAGCGCACAGCGGAACCAGCGAGACGATGACGCCCATAACCGGAATGAGTCCGAGCAGGAAAATCATCAGTCCAAGTGCAAACAGATTCGGAAAACCCATGATCCACAAGAACAGTGTAGAAAAGCCGGCGTTAATTACGGAAATCAAGAACTGCACCTCGATGACCTTACCAAAGGAGAAGGTAAATTTTTTCCCGAAGTAAGCGAGCTCATCGTATACATAGGATAACTTGCTCGTTCTGAATTTTTCCGTGAAGTTTGTCACCTTTTCCTTTTCAAGCATAAAGAACAAGCTCATGATGATCGCCAGGGCAATATTCAAACTGAATTTGCCGACATTCGAAATGGTGTTGGACAGCAGACCATAGCCCTGCTTGATATAGGCGGCGAAATCAATTTTGTGTATGTAATCCAGAATATAATTCATTATTTTATTATCTGTGAGCACCAGGGGATTGCTGTAGAAATAAATCACCTGCTTGATCAGAACGTTCAACTCCGCAATGAGCTTGGGCGCATACTGATATGTCCCGATCGACAGTGCTGCCACAAACAGAGCGTATATCAGAATGAGCGCAATTTTCCTGCTGATGCCCATCCGGTTTGTTAACCGACGGGTTATGGACGAATGAAGCCGGTTTACAAGGTATGTAAGTATAAATGTGATCAGGATCAGATTCATCATACTTCTGAACAGGTACAGAACCAGGACAAGCAGAACGAGTACCACGCCTTTTTTTACGGCGGAATGCTGAAAAAAATCTTTCATAGACGTCATTGTTTCGCAACCAGACTCCTTTTATCTCCAAAATTTCTCTACAGTATGCTGTAAAATCCTCTATGACATCATATTACGCGAGCATACCATTTTCATGCAAGTTTTATGGCCTTTCAAAGCGAATTATTTCACAATTCCTGGTTGTCTCCAATATTTTTCGAATAAAGCGATGGAAATCATGAGCCAGGTCGCGCTGGCAAGGTATCCTCCAAATACATCACTCGGATAGTGCACACCCAGATAAATCCGGCTGATCCCGATCAAAAGTGTCAGAACGACACCCACAATGATCATGACCACTCTGCCTGCAAATGACGGAATATGTCTCCACAGCAGAAAGGTAATCGCACCGTACAAGGAAAATGCCGCCATCGAATGCCCGCTGGGGAAGCTGTAGCCGGATATTTCGATCAGACGGTGCGTATTGGGTCTTGCACGATGAATAATATTCTTGAGAACCACATTCCAGATCTCGGATCCTCCTACTGCAACCAGAAACATGATCAGCTCGCGGCGATGCTTCATGACGACCATCAGAAAGAGAAAAGCGAGCACAGACAAGATGGTGGCCATCAGCGAGGAGCCGATGAAAGTGAAGAACTTCATAACCGAGGTAAGCCAGTTAGTCTCCAGTCCTTGAACCGCCGAAATGACTGCATTGTCAAACCAGGCAATATGGTTTGTTACAATTAATGTCGTTACGATTACAAATAAAATGCCAAGAATCAGGCTGGTCATTGCCAGCTTTTTTAACCGGCGATGCTGTAAATCCATAATGTGAAATGTCCTCCCAACTATTGGATAAAGTTTTTGATCCTTCCCTATTATCCACAAACCCCTTTCTTTTGTCACGCCTTAGGGCACAGTTATATGTAAAGGAAAAAGCACCGGCAGCGCCGATGCTTTACCTGAGTCATGTCTTGTATGTAACAAGACCCTCGTCGAAACTAGAATCCTTTGTATTGCGGCTCTTCTGTTTCCAATTGCTGAACTCTGCTTTCTACTTGCTGCACGATTTGCTGGGTTTGCTGTGCTGCATTTGTAAACAGGTTCTTGGCATCTTGGTTTTGTGTGCTGAGCGCAAAAGTTTCCAAGCTGGCTTGAGCACTCTTCAAAGAAGCGAGGGTTGTTTTAACCTGGGATGATACTGTCATATAAGTTCTCACCTCCTTTGCGTACGAAAATTAATCTAACCTGCATGGAATGAAAAAATTCATAAAATTCTTGGAGAAAGTAAATAATTTGATTATTAAGACTGAAATGGAGGTTATGCAAAATGCCGGAATGGGTTGAGGTCATTACCCGTACATTGGCATCCGTTGTTGTGCTGTTTGCACTGACCAGGCTGCTTGGCAAAAGACAAATTTCCCAGTTGTCCTTCTTCGAATATATAACGGGCATTACGATCGGGGACTTGGCGGCAACCATTTCACTAGACGTGAAAGGAACCTGGTATTTGGGTATTATCTCACTGTCCGTGTGGGTACTCGTATCGCTCGGAATTGAGTTTCTGCAGCTTAAAAGCAAAAGAGCACGCGACTTTATCGACAGTAAAAGCACGATCCTTATCAAAGACGGTAAAATTCTGGAGGACAATTTAAAGAAGGAACGTCTCACCAATGAAGAGCTTCTGGAGCAGCTGCGCAGTAAGAGTGCTTTTAAAGTTGCCGAAGTGGAATTTGCGATCATGGAGCCAAACGGCGAAATCAACGTGCTGCTAAAAAAAGAAAATCAGCCGTTCACGCCTACTCATCTCGGTATCAAGGTAGGCCCTGAGTCAGAACCGCAAACGGTCATCCTCGATGGAAAAGTGATGGATGAGCCACTGGCGACCCGGGGATTAAACCGCCGATGGATCCATACCGAGCTGGAGAAGATTGGCGTATCGCTTGATAACGTGTATGTCGGGCAGGTTGATGCCTATGGACAGCTCTACGTCGATTTATTTGATGACAAGATTAAAGTACCGCAGCCGCAGCAGAAAGTGACCCTGTATGCTGAATTAAAAAAATTGCAGGCTGATCTTGAAATGTTCGGACTGTCCACAAACCGGCCTGAGGCTAAAGCCTTGTATGAGCAGTGCTCCATCTCGCTCGAGCAGGTCATCTCTGACGTCAAGCCGTTACTAACGCGTTAGGAGGGATTGGATTTCATGGTCAGTAAAACGAAAAAGAAGCTCACTCCTGTTCAGCAGGAGTATCAAGCACTCGCTAAAAAACGCGAGCCTAGCAAGTTCACCTTTAAAAATCTGTACAGGGCTTTTCTTACCGGAGGGCTGATTTGTCTTGTGGGAGAAGCCGTACAGCAAATGTTCGTCCATTTTGGAGGCTACAGCGTCAAGGAAGCTGCAAGTCCGACCGTTGGCGTTATGATTCTCATCTCGGTCATCCTGACATGCTTTGGGGTTTACGATAAAATCGCCCAATGGGCAGGAGCCGGAACGGCTGTGCCAGTTACCGGGTTTGCTAACGCCATGGCCTCTGCAGCCATCGAATACCGGCGCGACGGGATCGTGCTCGGATTGGGAGGCAGCATTTTCAAGGTCGCCGGTCCGGTCATTGTATTCGGCACGATCGCGGCGTTTGCCGTCGGCATCGCCTACGTTATCTTTGATCCCAATATTGTAGGAGGTTGAACCGAATATGCTGAAAGGCCATCAAAGCTGGTTGTTTGAAAATAAGCCTACTATCGTCTCCGCTGCTACTTCGGTCGGACCTTTTGAAGGAAGAGGCCCGCTGGCTGAAGACTTTGATATCGTGCATGGAGAGCTATATCTCGGGCAGGACAGCTGGGAAAAAGCCGAGAAGGCTTTCCTTGAAGAAGCGGCCAAAATGGCAATCCAGCATGCCGGATTGACCGAAGGGCAGATTCAATTCCATTTCGGCGGTGATCTGATGAATCAGATCATCTCCAGCAGTTTTGCCGCCCGTACGCTGACGATCCCTTATCTGGGCCTGTTTGGAGCCTGCTCTACCTCAATGGAGAGCCTCGCCTTGGCTGCCTATATTGTCAACTCCGGAGGTGCCAAGCATACCTTGGCAGCGACCTGCAGTCATAACAGCAGCGTGGAGAAGCAGTTCCGGTATCCGACCGAATACGGCTCTCAGAAACCGCCAACGGCTCAGTACACGGTTACCGGGGCCGGTGCGGCTGTGATTGGTCAGGAAGGAGAGGGTCCTTTTGTTACATCCGCCACCATCGGACGCGTCGTAGATATGGGTATCAAGGATCCTTTCAACATGGGTGCAGCCATGGCACCAGCAGCGGTCGACACCATGGAGGCCCACTTCCGTGATCTTCAGATTGAACCTGGCTATTACGATCTGATCGTAACCGGGGACCTGTCGAAGGTCGGATATGAAATCGCCTGTGATCTGCTCAAGAAGCATAATGTACCGATGCATCAAACAACGTATTCCGACTGCGGGATGATGATATACGACTACGAGACCCAGAACGTTCAGTCCGGAGCCAGCGGCTGCGCATGTTCAGCAGTCGTCACCTATGGCCATCTGCTGAACCGTATGCGCCGGGGCGAGCTTAACCGGATTCTGGTCGTTGCAACAGGCGCTTTGCTCTCCCCGCTTTCATTTCAGCAAAATGAGACCATCCCTTGTATTGCCCATGCGGTATCGATCGAACGCGAAAAATAAGAAAAAACGTCTGAATATCAAAAAACACGGCTGTTCCCTTCTTCCTGTTGGGAGACAGCCTGTTTTTTGTTGATTCTTAAAACTGCATTAAAAATTTTTCTCCACAATTTATTTCTTCTTAAGGATTATTTGTGCTGAATCTGGTAAAGTGAAACGCATAAGTGTTATTGTTCATATCAAAGGAGGAGTTAGATTTAATGTCAGACAAAGAAAGAGACACATTGAATAATGAAGAAGGCCTCACACCGGAAGAACAATCGGGGGACATCCAAGAGCAAAACAAACAGCCAATAGACCAAAACAAATCGGACGAGCCTTTTGTAGAAACAGAGAAGGAATCTCCGGTGCCTACCATGCTTGCTAAAAACAGCGCAGCACCAGCCAAATCAGCTGCAGTACCGCCGACACCATCCCCAGCAACGGGAATGGGAAGTAAAGTATGGATGATCGTATCCCTTGTACTGGCGATTGTGCTGGTCATCGTGTTGATCAAGCCTCCATTTGCCAAAGGTGGAGACAACGAGGCGGTTGCTACAGTAAACGGCGACAAAATTACCAAGGACAAGCTCTACGGTGAACTGGTTAGTGCCGGAGGTACGCAAACACTCGACGGTATGATTTCTGAAACACTGGTAAATCAGGAAGCCGATAAAAAAGGTATTAAGGTAACGCAAGCCGATATTGATAAAGAAACGGCATTTATTAAGAAAAACTACGGTTCGGATGCAGAATTCGAAGCTGCACTGCAACAAAACAACCTCTCCAAAGAAGAGTTCAACAAACAAATGGATATGCAGGTTAAACTGCGTAAGCTGATCGAGCCTGATGTAAAAGTCTCTGATGATGACGTGAAGAAATATTTTGAAGAAAACAAAGCTACCTTTGATACGCCGGAGCAGGTGAAAGCCTCCCACATTCTGGTTGCTACCAAAGAAGAAGCTGATGCGATCCTGAAACAGCTGAAAGACGGCGCGGATTTCGCAACGCTGGCTAAGGAAAAATCCACAGATCCAGGCTCAAAAGCCAACGGTGGTGATCTTGGATACTTCGGACGCAACCAGATGTACAAAGAATTTGAAGATGAAGCATTTAGGCTGAAGGATGGCGAGCTGAGCGGCGTGATTAAAACCGACGCAGGCTACCATATCATTAAGAGAACTGGCTACAAAGCAGCTCACACCGCAACCCTGGAAGAGAAAAAAGCCGATATCAAGGAGCAGCTGATCTACCAAGCTATCATGACCAAAGCTCCTACATGGCTCTCTGACATTAAAGCGAAAGCAAAAATCACGAACAATCTTGAAGAAGATCAAAAGAAAAAAGACGCTGACGCAAGCAAAACGGACACCTCTACAACAGACGGCAGCAAATAATATGTAAAGAAACGGATGCACCCATGATTGGGATGCATCCGTTTTTTTATTGCGAGTTCATCTATAGCTTATAGTCCGAGTGAAATATATTTGATCTCCAGATATTCCTCAATACCGAAATGGCCGCCTTCACGTCCGAGACCACTTTGTTTAAATCCGCCAAACGGCGCCTGCGCTGTGGAAGGAAGCGGGTCATTTACGCCGACAATTCCATATTCCAGTGTTTCCGCAACATACAAAGCCTCTTTGATCTGTTCCGTAAATACATAAGCTGCAAGACCATAAGGGCTGTGGTTCGCACGCTCTACCGCTTCTTCGATCGAACGGAACGTGGTAATGGGAGCCAGCGGCCCGAAGGTTTCCTCGATCATGCACTCCATTTCGTCTGTAGCGTTCATGATGACGGTTGGCTTCATGAAGTGGCCTTTACCATCCCCAAGTGCTTCCCCGCCTGTCAGGATTTGGCCACCCTTGGCCTTTGCATCCTCGATCTGCCGCTGCACCTTTTCTACAGCCTTTGCATTGATCAAAGGGCCGATGTCTACTCCCTCGTCCATGCCATTGCCGACTTTGAGCTCGGCCGTGCGCTGTGCAGCCCGTTTAGCGAATTCCTCTGCGATGGACTCCTGAACGTACACCCGGTTGGTACATACGCAGGTTTGGCCGCCATTACGGAATTTGGAAGCGATGAGACCCTCCACGGCCTTGTTCAAGTCAGCGTTTGCGGTGACAATAAACGGCGCATGCCCGCCCAGTTCCAAAGAGATTTTTTTGACGGTTTCCGCGGCTCCCTGCATCAGCTTTTTACCTACTGCGGTTGATCCCGTGAAGGAAATCTTCCGGACCCGCTCATCCTTCTGCCAGGCTTCGGCAATCGGAGCCGCAACACCCGTTACCACATTAATGACCCCAGCCGGAATACCTGCATGCTCCGCCAGCTCAGCCAGCTTCAAAGCGGTGAATGGTGTTTCTTCCGACGGCTTCAGCACGACAGTGCAGCCTGCAGCAAGCGCAGGTGCCATTTTGCGCGTAATCATCGATGCCGGGAAATTCCAAGGCGTAATTGCCGCGATGACGCCTACTGGCTGCTTTTGCACCCAAATTCTTTTATTCGGAGAAGACGCAGGTATCGTTTGCCCATAGACCCGTTTACCTTCCTCCGCATACCACGAGATGAAGCTATTGGCATACGCGATTTCCCCAGCCGATTCCTTCAGCGGTTTGCCCTGCTCTGTGGTCATAATTTCTGCAAGCTCCTGTGTATGCTCTTCTATTAACGCATGCCATTTCATCATCAGCATGCCCCGTTCATTCGCCGTCAGCGCTGACCAGGATTTCAAAGCGGCGTACGCTGCATCGACCGCACTCGAGGCTTCCTTAGCACCACCATTGGGAATCGATCCGATGATCTCCATGGTCGCCGGGTTCCGCACCTCAATTTTCTCCGGACTTTCCTCCCACTCACCATTTATATACATTTTCTGGATATACATCCCTTAAGTCACCCTTTCTTTGCTGAGCTACTCTACTCTACTCTACTCTACAAATATACCCTTAATCCGGGTAATCACATCAAAAAACTCCCTGGCCCGGCCAGAGAGTTGTGAAGTCGGTTCTATTTTAGTATACCTCTATTCTATGCATCCTTCAAAATCCGCCGTCCAAAGGTCAAGGTCACCGCAATCATGGACACGCCCACAATCAGCTGCATTCCATAGATCTGTGTCCATACCGGCCAATGTTGGATCAGCCCATGCACATTGCCTCCAATGAGCGGTCCGAAAAAGGCTGCAACCCCTGTGATGGCAGCATACATTGCCATGTACATGGGACGTTCACCCTTGGGCGTATCCCCGATCATAAAATTGAAGGCCAGCTGGTTAAAGCCCCCTACCCCAATACCGAAAATAATATGGGCAGCTGCCAGCACAAGCAGCATCGGCAGGACCGACAATAGACCCCATAACAGGCAGGAAAGTGCGATAATCGGCAATGTCCAGAACAGCAGGCGCCGATTGCTGAAGCGTGCATTCAGATTACCCCAGATATAGAAGCTGCCCATCATAAATACCGTCTGCGCAACATTCAGCAGTGACAGCGTCTGATAGTTGATATGCAGCAGCTGCAGCATGACATAAGAATACAGCGGTACCACCAGATTTTGCAAAAACAGAAAGCCTCCCAAAAATAAGGTAGCCTTCAGGAAGGAGCTGTCTCTCAGCGGTTTCTTCAGCATCGGTACAAACCGGCTTTCGGAAGACCGTTCAAACGGCATATCCGGATAAAAGAAAAACATCGTGATGTTGGCGGCAATACATACCCATACAATGATGTACAGGATCAAAAAGCCCTTTCCGCCAGGTTCATAGTCAAGTATGACACCACCCGCATACATCACGAGTGTGCCCAAAGCGTTCAGCATCGTGTTGCGGATCCCGAAATAACGTCCCCTCACTCGTGCCGGAACGATATCGCTGATGAGCGAGTTCCACAGGATGCCTCCAACGGTGTTGAACATGAACGCAAGCGTATATAGAATAATAAATGCCGTCACCCAGTACGGCTTGGGGAACAGAAATGGGATCAGTCCCGTACCTCCCCATAAAATCCGGTGAAACGCCACAAACAGTACAAGCGTCCATTTGCGGCTCTTCAGCCGTTGAATCAAAAAGGCGGCGAAAAGCTGGGCGATATTCACAAACGTAGTTATCGCGAGTACAAATCCCAGCTGGCTGGAGTTCGCACCGAGATACAGCAGAAAGCCGGTGAGGAACTGTCCGCCGAGCAGGGTTTGGAACATTACCGCGGGAACACCCTCCATGGTGGCGATTCTCAAGTTTTTCCTCTGCACCGACGTCTTTCGCTGATACTGCTGCCTCGATCTAAATGAAATCATGATGTACTCTCCTTTGAAGCTACAGTTAAATAAATGAATCATTTCTTTCTCTTTTTATGCCAACTTTTTCTTCTCTTTGCTCAACATTCTACTCGCAAAGGTACCCAAGTCAATACGCTGAGCCAGCCTTGATTCACAAAAAAAATTGTGGGACTTCACGTAGAAATAGGACACCGAAAACGTTATATTTTAGGGTCATAGTCACGGATCAGGAAGACTTGACCGGCATAAAAAACGGAGCCTCGCAATTGCTGCGCAGCTCCGCTTCGTTATGCCATGAATTTAGTTTTCAAGAACTATATGATGTGAGTCAAACTTCAAGAATTTGCGGTGCGGGTGTTACGCCGAACGCCTTTGCTAGATCTGCAAGCTCTTGGTCGGTTATCGTCTGCTTGATGCCGTGACCTGCTGTGAGCATATACACCTGAGCTGCCTTCTCAACCGTTTCTATCAACCCGAAGGTTTCATCCATCGTGGAGCCGCTGCCGAAGATGCCATGATGCGGCCAGATCACAACCCGCCGGTCCTTCATTTTCTCCGCTGTCTTCCGGCCGATCTCTGCGCTTCCCGGTACCATCCATGGCAATACGCCAACACCTTCCGGGAAAACAACAATGCATTCGGTGCACATTTGCCAAAGTGTTTTTGTGAATTTTTTCTCATCCAAGTCATGGACAAACGTCATAGCGATCACATTTGTAGCATGGGTGTGCATGACGATCCGATGATTGGGATCCACTTTCAGGCGTTCAATATGGCTCATGAAATGAGATGCCAGCTCGCTCGTAGGGAAGGTGTTGCCGCTAAAGCCCCATAGTACATCGACATGCTCTCCGTCGGCTGTCACGCGAATAACACCCAGGTTCATACCCGGATCGGAAATCACATTTCTGAAATACTTGCCCGATCCGGTCACGACAAAGATTTTGCCCGCAAGCTCAGGAACCGGAAAAGACAACGTGATGACGCGGCCTGTTCCTTTCAGATCTATATGAGGGCTGACCTCCGCTTCATCCAATATACGGCTGATATTTCCACCGTTGCGTTCATCCCAGCCGAACTTCCACATATGATACGTGATTTCAGCCATCTCACGGATAAACGGTATTTCAAGCGCTGGCACATCCCCGGTCATTTCCATCATTGAAGTGCTCACAGCAAGCCTCTCCTTTTGTGTAATCTGTATTTTACACCCTCATCGTACAGCGGACTCTGCTTGTAGTCAACATAAACAAAGATTATAATATTGTTTTATTTTTGTTTTTGTACTTTTTATGTCCGTTTATGAATGTTGACCTATCACTTCTGATCACTTTCTATGAGATAATGATTTCAGGATTGACAGTTATAGACATATTCGATATATTATGTTCAATTTAATCGATGATCCGCTTACGTTGAAGCACTCGTAAGAGAAGGCTGTACATGCCTTTCTTTTTCGGGTGTTTTTTGCGTTCTACGTCATCCATTAATCAGTTCAGCCCACTTTCGCGTAAAGGAGAATTCCCATGAAAACATTCAAATGCTTTACCCCCGCCGTCTTGCCTTTCATTTTCGCTCTGTCTCTAACTCTTTCCATTCCAGCAGACGCAGCAGCCTCCATGCAATGGTCTGCATCGCAGCAAGCCGCCGTTGATCATGCCTCAGCCTCGGATGCCGCACTCCGCAGCAAGCTGGGGTCTTTGTACAGTACCTTTACAAGCCTTCAATCCCAGCTTCAGCAGGCAGATCAGAGCATTAGTTCACTTCATTACAAGAATGAGGATGCGCAATCATCGTTGACCAAACAGATCAAAGTGATTGATGCGGACAAGATCGCGAAGCTTGAGCAGGCGGTCAAACAGGCCAAAGACAAGTACAAACCTCTTCTCTCCATGTACACAGCGCTCAACCAGCAGATCACAACAGCCAACAAACTCAAGAACAAGCAGCTAACCTCCGTCCTGAAAGCTCAAGCCGATACGATGAAAATTGCTGTTCAAATTGCAAAAGCGGATATTAAAAACAAGGAGCAGGCGCTTGCTTCCGCCAAAACCAAAAAAACGGCATCGCAGAAAAAAATCCGGGCAATCCTCGCGGGTGCCGACCCGCTCCGTATTAAAATCAAGGCTGAAAAAAGCACGGCAACCATTTTAAATAAAAATGTCAGCCCAATGTGGAAAGGCGTAACCCAGTCCATAAAGGTCGGGGATGCTAAGAAAATTAATAATGACCTGAATACCTTGGTCTCCCAGCTCCGTCAAATTCAATCCCAAAAACAAAAGATTCTCACACTGGAAAATCAGATCAGCACCATCCTACAAAACGCCAAAACCCAGCTAGCCTCTGCGTAAGTAGTAGTATCGATATAGAGCATGTATATCCTTCGAAAAATTTGATTGCGGTTGCAACCAGATTTTGGTATGATGAAACCCTTCTCACTCGTTCGCCTTGACTGAAGTTGACGGATTTCGTCACCACAGAACTTATCGGAGGTGTACAATGCTCTATTTCACTTTGGCTTCAAAAGCGTATGCCCGCAATCTGCATTATCGCGGCGCGCATATGCTGCACAACATCGCAAGCGCTCTTTTTGGCTATCTTTACGCCTGTATTTGGATCGGTATTGGTCAAGATCGCCCGCTTGGCGAGTATGGAGTGCACGGCATGATCGGCTATATTGCTTTTACACAGGCTTCACTGTGGATATCCGGCTTTATTACCAATGGGCTCGGTATTCCGCAAGCAGTCAGGACAGGACAAATCTCGCTGGATTTAATGCGTCCTGTCCATTTGTTTGTTCTATGCATGTGCAGGGAATGGGGGCAGATCGCCTATCAATTTGTATACAAGTCTCTTCCTATCTATCTCTTGTATATGCTTCTGTTCTCACTTTCCCTGCCAACCCACTGGACAACTCTGCTGTGTTCATTGATCGCCCTGGCCGCTGCTGCCTATATGTCCATCTGCATGAATTACATCATTGGTGCCACTTCACTTTGGACAACCGAATCAAGCTGGCTGTACTGGGTTAATCACGCGCTTATCAATCTTCTCGCCGGTTTTTTTATTCCGGTGGAATGGCTGCCGTCTTGGCTGCAGACGATCAGCTGGATGTCTCCCTATCCCTATCTCCTGTATGTACCAACCCGGATCTATCTCGGTTACGAACAGTCGGCCAGTCTGATAGGTTCCTTTGCATGGTGCATCGTCTTCACACTGCTCTGCCTGCTCGTAACCGTCATCGTTAGACGAAAAGTGGAGGTGCAGGGCGGATGAGCATCAGATATTGGCTCGATCTATATGCTGTACTCATCCGTTCAAGTATCCGGAGCCGGATGCAGTACAAGCTGAATTTCATGTTGGGCACAGTACTCGCTGCTGTCATTCAGATTGCGGAATTTCTGATGATTGCGATCGTCTTGAACAAATTCGGCGCGGTCAAAGGCTGGTCACTCTATGAAGTGGGGTATCTTTTTGCCGTCATGACTCTGTCCAAAACGCTGTATCGCACCTTTGCAAGCGATGTCCACCATCTGGAGAACTACTTGACGACTGGTGAGCTGGATCAGCTGCTGACCCGTCCGGTCCCAATACTGATGGCCCTCATGTCGCAAAACATCCGTCTGATGCCGGGTGAACTGCTCCAGGGAGGGGCGATTCTCTACTGGGCTTTGTATGGACTCATGTCGAGCGGTCAGATTCATTGGATCGCCCTTCCCTATACGGCGTTTGTTATTTTCACCGGAGCCATAATCCTTTTCTCCATCGGTCTCGTGACAGCTACGGTTGGTTTCTGGATCACGCGGATTAACGAGCTTCAAACCCTTACGGAGGATGCAGCGCAAACAGCGGTCCGTTACCCGCTTATACTCTATCCTTCCTGGCTGCGTTCCATCCTGCTCGTTATGATTCCGGTCGGGTTCGTTAATTACGTTCCTTCCCTGTTCATTCTGCGTGGTGAATACGGTTCATGGTTGGTGTATGGCATTGCGCCGCTAGCCGGTCTCTTTCTCTACCTGGGCTTGAAGTTTTGGAAGTTCGGACTGACCCGCTATCAAAGTACAGGAAGCTAGAATGAAAGGGGATATGAAGGAAATGAGTTATGCACAACCCATGATTGAGGTCAGCGGACTGAACAAACAATTTCGGACGCCTGTAGTCAAAGAGGGCCGCTTCGCCGGTCTCCGTACATTATTTACCCGGGAATACCGGATGAAGGAAGCAGTGAAGGATATCAGCTTCACGATTCATAAAGGAGATTTCGTCGGGTATATCGGCCCGAATGGGGCCGGCAAATCTACCACGATCAAAATGCTTACCGGCATTCTTCATCCTTCTTCAGGAGAAGTGAAAATAAACGGAGTCAATCCACATCAACAGAGGCGCCAGGTTGCCAAACGGCTCGGAGTCGTCTTCGGCCAGCGGAGCCAGCTGTGGTGGGACCTGCCGGTAAAAGATTCTTATGATATTCTCGCCCTTATGTATAAAGTAACTGCGCAGGATAAGGAAAAGCGGCTCGATGAGCTCGGGGAATTGCTGGATCTGAAGGAGTTTTGGCTTACGCCGGTCCGTAAACTCTCCCTGGGACAGCGTATGCGCGCCGATATCGCAGCCTCTATGCTGCATGATCCGGATGTTCTTTTTCTGGATGAGCCGACCATAGGCCTTGATGTGACAGCCAAACGCAGCATACGCGGATTTTTAAAAAAGCTGAACAGCGAGTATGGGAAAACCATCCTGCTCACCACCCATGATATGGATGACATCGAGCAGCTGTGCGAACGGGTAATGGTCATCAATCATGGGGAACTCAGCTACGAGGGAACGATTGAAAACCTGCGGGATAGGATCGGATTGCCTACGCTCATTAGGGTTACGTTCAATGGAGCCTATCAACTCCCTACTCCAGATGGTCTCGGACTTCCGATTGAAGTCGCTCTCGATGCAGACCATGTATTCCGTATCGTTGAAGCAAACAACCGTGAGTTACATATCGAAGCAAATAGACAGCAGGTCAAAGCGATGGACATCCTGCGGCTGGTCAGCGGCTGGGGCGAGGTAGCGGATATTCATATGGAGGAGCCTGATTTCGAGGATGTCATCCACCGGGTTTATTGAGGGAGCTGACCATTCAATTCCATACAATACGGCAGCGGTCACCCTTGTCCCCGAAATTCGCCCGTTAATACATTCAGGAGTCTCGGGGACAACAGCGATAGAAGGATTGATTTGTTCGCGGAGTAGCTTTTAGCGGCTATAATCCGATCAAAATAATAACGGTTTATTCAATACGTAGGGAACGTGCCAATGATCATGAGATCTTTGCAGCACGCTCCCTTTTTTTTCGTCACACATGCAGCAGCTTTTGATGAAAAGGATTCCCTTGCACAGGCTCGAAATGGTTGCTGAGCTCATTCAGAAACACAATTTTGCCGCAAGCGCCGCTTTTCATCAGTTCAAAAGCTTCCTCGAAACGGTCCAGCGAACAGGTATGTGTCACCAGTTTGTCCAGCCCCAGATTTCCGCTGCGCAAAAGCCCCTTCATCTGGTACCATGTTTCGTACATTCGGCGACCGGTAATCCCTTCCACCCGGATGCCTTTGAAGATGATCTGCCCGAGATCCATCGGCACATCGCGGGTAGGAATACCGAGCAGCGAGACACGGGCTGCACGAGCTGCCGCTTCAAAACCATCCCGGATCGCTTCCGGATGACCCGACATTTCCAGCACGACTTCCGCCCCCTCTCCCCCCGTAATATCACGTACTACCTGCGGCAAGTTTGCGTTGATACTGTTGATGACAATATCCGCCCCCATCTGGTGGGCCATATGAAGCCGGTAAGGATGAATATCCGCAGCCATGACCAAACCGGCACCACAGGCTTTGGCTACCGAAATGGCCATAAGTCCAATCAGTCCCGCTCCAACGATCAGCACGGATTTGCCAACAATGTCTCCGGAAAGAACCGTATGTACGGCATTGCCTAAAGGATCCTGCAGACAAGCCAGCTCATAAGGCATATCCGGATCGTTTTGAATAATGCTGCCTGCCTTAACGACCGCATACTCTGCGAAGCATCCCGGTGCGGTGATTCCGAAGCTGCGGGTATGATGGCAGACATGCGCATTTCCCGTACGGCAGGCTTTGCAGGTACCGCATACCATATGACCTTCGGCGGATACATGGTCTCCGATCCGTATCTTTTCGACCTGTTCCCCGGACTCCACGACGATACCGGCAAATTCATGACCGAATACGTTTCCGGTCACAACCGACTTCTCAGCCCATTTATCCCAGTTATAGATATGTACATCGGTGCCGCAGATGGAGCTTGCTTTCACCTTTACAAGAACTTCATCCGGACCGATCTCAGGTATAGGTACTTCTTTATATACTGCGCCGGGAGCGCGATGCTCTTTGACAAGCCCGGTCATGGTTTTTTTCATGGATGGTACGCCACCTTCTTATCAATTTATAATGCTGCAAAGTGCAGACAAAAAAAAAGAACTGACATCAGCAGGAGCAACTCAGCAAGCTCTCTGTATCAATTCAAGACCTCATAATCTACGGATTCACGCTGACGATGTTGCCTGCGTAATCCCTCCAATTCGTTCCGTCGAAAAATACCGGTTTTTTCTTCGTCGGATCATAATACGTGTCGCCTTCTACCGGTTTTTTTGTTACTTCAGTCGTTCTCTTTAAATTAATGAACTTATCCTTCAAAACTACCTCGGTATATTTACCGCTTGAACTGCTTGCTTTGCCGCGGAAAAAGAGACGCCCGGTCTGCAATTGATACTGCATATATCCCGGAGCATAATCCGCGGATGGAAATCCGGAGGTACTGCTTTCATCAATGATCATCGGGGTCAGCATGGCTTTTTCATATCCTTTGAAGAAAAGCGCGAATTTGTTGGCGTTATACCACACGGAGCCCGGGTCTATGCCAGATAGGCTGCCATTGTTTATATCCCCCTGCAGCTGAGACATTCTCAGCATGGGCAGTCTCTCGGCAATCTGTCTTCCTGCCCAAGTCATATCAGCTTCAACATGGTCATCAATAGGAAGATTGTTAGGATTGACATTACCTTGGATGTGATGGCGTCCTTGTACAACCGATATGGCTTTGACCCCATACTTCCTGCCTGCGCGGGTATCGAGAAACAGATTGCCTTGTACAATGGTAAAATCCGCTCCAAACAAATTGATGCCGCAGATCTGATCATGGTTTGTTGCCGGGTTCATATCCTGGTAATTCCAGTTTTGAATGCGGTTATTAGTCAAAATAATGTTCGAGCATTTCTGTTCCGGATAATTCGAACCATTCACGGTGGCGATGCCTGAGGTGGGCACATTGTCGATTGCATTCCCGCTGACGATAATATCCTTGGAAGCATAAATATTAATAGCCCCGAAGCTGTAATCCTTGATGGCTGGCGCACTTATGCTGTTGCTTTCCACAATGCACTGCCTTACACCCCATATTTCGATGCCGTCATAACGGTTATTGATACAAATATTGCCCGATATCGTAATGTCGTACGTCTCGAACTGATTTGAGGAAAACGCGGTTATCCCTTCCTGTCCATTTCCGATGACGATATTTCCTGATGCCAGGTTACTAAAACATTTCCGGTCGGCAGCCGAGGTAATGCCGATATTCGTATCAAACGTAATGCCTTGTCCGCCGCAGTTTTCAATATGGTTGTTCATGATGCGGCAATATTTTGAAGAAGATGCATTGATACCGGTGTTTAAATTTCCTTCCACATTGTTGAACAGCGTTTTATTCTTGAGCCGGTTGCCTTGAGCAAGCATATCCGTGCATCCGCTTAAATAAATGATCCGTTCGGTTACATTTTTGGTGTTCAGGATCTGGTTGTTCAGAATCATGCCGTTAGTGCATGCAGTAAAGGCCCAGTTCCCGGCATTTTCAGACACATGCAGCTGCTGGATAATAAAATCCGAGCTTGAACTGATGTCAAAGCTGATTTTCCCTTCCAGGTTTTCAATTTCAAAAGACGAAATGCCGCTGCCTGTAAATAGCGTATCCGGAAAAGAAGATGCGCTTTGCAGTACGGCCCCTTTTTCACCGGAAAGCCGCACGCTGGACTTCAAATTAATGGTACCTGCGGTATAGGATGCCTGGGGAAAAACGACCGTTCCGCCAACAGAAGTTGCGATATTGATCGCGTTTTGAATGCCCTTCGTGTCATCATTTTTCCCATTTCCCAGCGCACCGAACCACTGCGGATAGAATTCCTTGACCTGAGGAGTACCCTTAATTTGGCCGTCACCGGCAAAAATCTGTGTTATTCCGGCTTCGATTTTTCCGTTAAAGTTCACCGTTCTCCCTGCCGCAATATTGAGCTTGGCTCCATTCATGAAATTCAGCATAATATTCGGGTCAATGGTCAGGTCCGAATTTACTGGATAGGTTCCGCCCGGAAGAACAAGGACTCCTCCCCCGGATAATTTCATTTTTGCCACCTCATCCCCGAGCCTCGCTGGGTCCGTTACCGTAACAAACGGGATACTGTCAGCCATTTTATTCAACCTCCCTGTCCAATCCATCATCAACTTGTGAAGTCTTATAGCATTACTACACTATTCAGACGATTTCTTGTTTGCTGTAGTCATTCTGATTAATTTTAGGGATAGGCGGGTTGAAGATATTCGGCTTTACCGCAGTTTGCTTTCGAAGGAGCGTTTGATTGGCAACCAAGCCATAAAGAATCCAGTTCACTGGATTGGTGAAATAACCGCCAGCGACCTGATAAACGAGGATGAAAGTCAGCAGTCCTGCTTTGAAAATTATCTCGTGCCTTTGAATTCTCATCACCAACATGGTATGGAATACTAAAAGCAGGACTATCACCCCTATACCGCCTTCGGCGATAACGTACATAAAAGAATTGGCAATAACCCCCACCAGTCCCTGGCTATAGTAAGCATTCTGGACCGCATCCGTATTCAAGTTCCCCAGCCCGGTTCCAATGTAGCTCGAATGAACAAGAATCTGCTCCATAATCCGGGCACTAACGTTGAAACGGTAAAATACGGAGCCGTCCGTTCCACTTAGAATATCGTTTAACCGCATATAGAAGCTGTTATTGCTCATCACAAACCAAACCGCTGCCAACGTGCCTGTCAAGATAAGCAGTATCGTCAGGAGGAGCTTCTGGATACTTACTCTATCGCATAAATAGCAGAGGTACATCACCATGAAAGCCAGCCCGAGACTGAGCATACCGCCCATTCCTGCGGAGACAATAACGATTAAAGCATTGGTCAGCATAAAAAAAAGATTCACAAGATTGTGTCTGAGGCGGGTTTCATTCAATACAAACATGCCCAAAATCACGAGCAGAATGCATACATGAAAAGACGCTTCGCTTGGTTCTGCATAAAATAGAGCCAATCGGACCTTCTGATACAGATTAACATCATCATCTAAACGCCACAGCAGCTTCGTCTTATGAACCATACCGATGCACAGCAATGCCAGATTGATGATGGATGCGGAATAGACGATCTTTTTGAAGGAGCTCATGTTCATTTTCATTTCTCTTACTTGGAGGAATAGCATCACGTTCAGAAAAAGCTTGGCGAGGTTGATTGCGAGCCGTCCCATATCAATTTGATCGTTTACGACAATTTGCAGAAATGCATAAAGAATGACGAAATAGACATATCCGGCTGTTTTCAATGTCAGTTTTCTGCGCTGGATGATATCCCTCAAGATCAGAATAATCGACAAGAAATAGAACAAATCCAGGTTAGCCGTAATTCCCTGATGCAGCACATAAACCATAGCAAATATGATTTCCATATGAATTCACTTACCCCATATTCATAGTTCTATTCTTTATCGCATTCCAACCGTTCACTGGCTTTGCTTCACCTTCTCCCTGAAATATCCTGTAAAGCTTCGCACACGCTGCGGCTTCTTTTGAAACAACTCAAAAGATTGGAATAAATGTTCATACATTTTAACGATCCTCTCCCAGGTATATTCCATGGATATTCTTGCCTTGGCTTTGGTCTCCAGTATTTTCATCCTGATATCATCATATTGGTCAAGCTCGTGGATCCGGGCTGCCAGCGAACCAGGATCGGCCGAAAAATACACCGCACCATCTCCTCCGACTTCACGGTTAAATACCACGTCATACAGCAGGTTCAGCTTGGTTGACGCCAGGGCTTCAAGCAAAGAGGGGTTGGTCCCTCCCACTTCATGCCCGTGGCAGTAACCATATGCAAGTTCCCTGATTTTCTTCAGGAGCTGTTCTTGATATACGGTTCCCACGAATTTAATCCGGGCATCCAGATCAAAATGGCATTTTTGAAGCAACTCTTCAAAATAAGAATTTTGTTCGACACCAGTGATGATCACCAGATCCTTTGTCGTATCGGACGCCATGAACTCATTGATGATCAGTTCGTAATTGTTCTCGGGTACGAATCTCCCTATGACCAGGTAATACTCGCCCGGCTTAATGCCATGTGTCTCCATCCATAACAATAAATCAAGGTCTCTTGAGCTCGTTGTCGATGGTGTGAGATCTGCGCCATAGGCAATGAATGTCGTTCTCGGGCGATATTTTGCATAATCACTCTGAATATATGTCTCGATGCCTCTGGAATCACAGACAAGAAGGTCAGCATGTTTGACCATGAGCCTCTCCGATAACCTCCAGTATCGCTTGATCCACGTATTCCATTTGCCTCGCTTCCATTCATGCCCGTCCGGATTTATCAATACGGTGACTCCCATTCGTTCAAGCCTTCGTTTATACGGATAAAAAAAAGGCCCGATTCGGCAGGCTAATATATAAATCACGCAATCTGTCAGCTGATGCTGCTCTATGTATCGAATGCAGATTTTTAAACTTTGAAGGTCGTACAGAACGGCACGGGCACTGCCTACCTTCGGCACTTGGACCTGAAAGCAGCGGGCGCCGTTATGTTCGAACTCCCCGCTTTGATCCGAAAGGCAGGCAACGTGGTAACGGATCTCCTTATTCATTCTTCTCGCTGTCAGCTGCTCAACAAAGGTTTCGAAACCGCCATACCGGGCAGGGATTCCTTTGGAACCAATAATAAATATATGCTTTGTCATTTCTCTTACCTCTTCCATGAATTGTCTTGTAAAGAAAAGCATTTACCGAAAAAAAAGACCCAACAGGGTCCGATTAATCCGGTGTTTACATGTCATTTTATACGCTGAAATTCCGCGAAATCTCGATGATTTGCGATCCGTATACCAACAGGGTCATGCTGGATTCTGCTGGAAAGGTCACGTAAGAGCTGCTCCCCTTTAATTTAACGTTGGGGATTTGCCTCGATATTTTCAAATTACCTGTGTAGGAATAGATGACGACGATCCGCGGCAAAGACTCGGACAGGTTTTCCTTCGTCAATTGAGTGATAACGGTTGATTTAGAATAGGCAAATACGGCTAGCGTAAGATTGGAAATATCGACCGCGGAAGCATTATTCGTAAATGCCGTATACTCCTGCGACAAAACGCCTTTGATCGGAACCGAAGGTACGCCCTCCGTGTTGCCGCTGAAATAATTTGTACTGACCGGATTAACGGAATAATAATCTGTATTTAATGAGGATTCGGGATAATTCGTGAATTGGTTTGAAGTCACGCTGACAGAGGAGCAGCTGGCCGGCGAGTCGATTTTTACAGGCTGATTTTTACCATATTGGCTCCGGGCGTTATTGCCAGTAATATTGATTAGGGAGCTGTTCTTAATCTGAATCGCATAAATTCCCGGAAAAAAGATGTTGTTGCTGGAAATGTTGCCGATGAAATAAGGGCTATTCTCGATATAGATGCCGGTAGATTGAATATCCTCGCCCGATTTCCATGTCAGATTATTGCCGTTCACAATGCCTCCAACGACCCCCGAGATAAAAACGCCATATCTTTTGGACCAGGCTACGTTGTTATTGGCAATAACCAGATTAAATCCATCCTTTGCCATCACTGCACTGTCCACAGCTTCAAACAGATGGTTGCCTTCTATAATGACCCAGTTAAAATTTTCAATATAAATATTCGTCTTCTCAAACCCCGTATGACCAAAAAAGAATGTGTTTCCTTTACATACGAGTCCGTCAATTCCTTTGGCCCAAATATGAAAGATGTTGCTGAATGAGCCCGGGACATCGGTTCTGGACTCATACATATTGTTAGAAAAGTTGACGTCCCCGACCACATGCGTGCCACCATCGTCAGGAGCCGTATAATCGACGTAAAGACCGTAATTGCAATCAATCAGCTGATTGCCCGTTATCGTGTAACGCGAACAGTGCTGCGTTTTGTTCACTTTTTCAAAATAAATGGCCTTGAGACAGTTGATGAAACGGACACTCGTAATGAGAACGCCGTAGTACCATCTGCAGTTTATCCCGTTTCTCGTTTTTGCTCCCAGAATGGTAATCCCGTCTATTTTCACATTGCCCGTGCCTGCGAACCTGTCGGTATTAGCGGTAGGAGTGCCATACAGGTTAATGCATCCATTCAGAGTTCCTGTCCCGGTTATATACACATTCGAGGTAGTGATTGTAATATTCGCATTATAAGTCCCATCAGGAATAACAAGCGTTCCGCCTGTCTGCGAGATACTGTTTAGCGCTTTCTGAAAGGCCTGCGTATCATCTGCCAATCCATCCCCTTTGGCCCCATAAAGCCTTACATTTGCACCTGTGATATCAGCCATCAAAGGCACCTCCTTTTTCCGGATTATCATGCCCCCTTATTCACTTGCATTATATTGATGCCATGGTCATTTGGCTTCGGGTAATTTGCCGTCTCCAAAGGTCTATTTTCCTCAATCGAATACCGTGAAAAAGTATCTCTCCGGGTAAAAACAAGTCCTAAAGCAATCATAAAAAAGGTGTAGGTACAGAGGCTGTAATATTGGTTCGGATTAAAATTGACAACGATAAAGTTGCCGAGAAACAGCGCAGCCGGAAACCATCTCTCCCCTTTGTATTTTCCAAGACTCCATATAAATAGGGCTGCATACACGAGAAAAAACGTGATAAAGCCGAAGATTCCCTGTTCAACAAGAACATTGATAAACTGTGAATGCAGGGCAATATCGTCAATGCCATGATACGTCTGCATGTAAGGAACATACTGGCCTGCGCCAAGTCCGAACCAAGCATGCTCTTTCAGCAACCGGAAAGCCATATTAAATTGGACGAACCGGTGGGACTCGGTATCTCCCCGGTCCAGGAATAAGATTCGGAACAGCTGATCATAAAAGATTTGGTACGCCAGCACGGCCGCGAAAGCCGCGACGAAGATCGTCCCCAGTTTCTTAAGCAGCCGGTAACGGGTTCCCATCCTCACATAAAAAAGAAATATCAGGAACTGTATGCTAACGGATAGATAGCCGATGCGGGTAAAGGTAAGGAACAGGAAAACGGTGTTCAGTAATACCGCTGTCAAGCTGAACAAGCTTTTTTTCTGTATGAAATAGTACAGCAGAACAGGGAACAAAATCGCGCCGAGGTTGCCGGCACCGTTGCTCGCTCCAACAAAGCCCACGACACGCTTGGCGATTCTGACTCCCTCGTAATAATTGATCGAGTCCTCCGCCGAAAATAAAAGAAGCGATTTGTTCGTAGCATATTGAAGCAGCCCAAGTAAGGAATTACAGACCGAAAAACCAACGACGCAGAGTAAAATCGTAGATGTTTGAGCTTCAAGCTTACTGAGTAAATAAAATAATAACGTCAGAAGCAGCAGATTCAAGTACAGATTGATATAATAGATATACAGACCGATCTCCGTGATTTCAAGGGTTGAACCTTGTATTGTAATCAACAATAGGATGACAGCAAACGAAATTATCACAAGTTGAAATCTGTTTCGGATTTCATTGTCTTTTTTAATAGACTGGTATTTGCTCTTGAACACTAAATGTACCAGCAGCGACAAATCCACGCTGAACAGAACGAAAACCGTCACATCCAGATAGACGTCCTGATAGCCGAGACTCAGCTGTATACTGCTTACCATCGCTAACATCAAAAGGCAGACCGGCATAACAGTCTTCCTTTTATTCGGTAGAATGTTCACGGCTACAACCAGTCCCGCCAGCATCACCGGTATGAATATAAGCATTAAAATCAGCATGTTCAAACCTCTTTGCCTATCATATTAATTCCACCGTCCAGCGTAATATGGCCCAGAAACTCAAGAATACGCTCTGCCTGTAATTTTCTCGAATACTTGTGCCTGCCTGAGAAATCATAGCTGTTCTTGATCAGTTGTCCGAGTGAGGCTGCGATCGCCTTCGGATCATGCCCGGCGCATTCTCCATAACGGTCCTGAACCAGTGATATCAGTTCCTGATCTTCGGTCACGGCAAGAATTGGCTTACAAGCACCGATATATTCGAAGGTTTTACCCGGGATGGCAAAGCCGCTTCCACGGGTATGCGTGAGAATTACGGCAACATTTGCTGCTTTCAGCAGTTTTACGGCGTTGTGGTGTTCCATACTTCCATAAATGTGCATCCGAACCCCCGGCCCTGAGTACTCCGCACGGTCGATATCCACTACAGCCTGATGGTCAAGCAGCCCCGCGATATGAAGCGTAACGGCAATACCTGTCTGCCGATAAAATAACTCCAGGCCTTCCATCAAAGCTCCAATATTTCTTCCTTTATAAATTGATCCGATATGTACTAACGAAATGGGTTCAGATGTACGTGTTAAACGCATAAAATCGGAATCTTTGAATAAATTCTCATCATAACCGTTTGTGATAAGCTCCATTTCCTTCTGCGGATTCCGTATCCGGTAATACTGGTAAATCCCTTCTGAAACGGCAATGATACCGTCCGCAAGCCTGCTTATCATCTGTTCGGCTTGCCTGAATACATACTTCGGGTTGCCTTTGCCGATGCTGTGATTGATGATATCGCGGATTTCAATGACCGCCTGCATATGCGGCGACTTGCGTTTGATATAATCGAGAATGTATAAAGCATAAACATCCGGCACGGTAACAAAGACAGCAGCGATCTCCCGACTTGCAAGAAGATCGTCGAGTTTCGCATACAGGGCTTCATTTTTTCGGTCAAACTTGAATTTGCTGTATTTGTAATTTCTCCATGCGGATAAAGTCCATGGGTTGCGAAGTAGATTCTCCACAAGCTGGCGGACGCCCCACTTGGTCGCCATAGCCCCGCTTCTCATTGTTTGGGTAAAGACGCTTTCTACGGTTTCATATTTATAATTCTCTTCAGAAAATTCACTAGCATGGATTCCATGATTCCTGTCATTAATGACGATCAACTCATATCTTTCCTTGAAAAATTCCATAAGTCCCGCGAACCTGACCGATGCAACCACCGGCTCACCCTCCACGTAATCCGAGATGACAATAAGGGTCTCCCTCATCCAGCGCCCACCTCCTGCTCTTCCCGGCTCAGCAGCAGCCTGTAGCCATCTACGGTTCGTTCCGCCGCTTGCTCCCAAGTGAAATCGGAAATAATTCTAGTCTCCAGCCGCTGATTGTAAGGCGCGTTATAGGCGTCAATAATTGCCTTTCGGATGCTTTCGATATTCCCTGGCTCACAATAATAAGCATCGTCTCCAAAGTATTCCCTTGTCGTTCCCCTCGTCGTAACCACAATGTTGCACCCGCTGACCGCTGCTTCAAGCGATACTAATCCTGGTGTGTCATACCAACTGGGCAGGACATGTACCCTGGCACGGCTGTACAGCTTTTGCAGCTCACCGTGATCTACCTCATCCACAATTTCAACGTTATTGTTTTGAATGGCCATTTGCATTGCCTTCAAATACTTTTGCTGCGTTTCATGGGCCCGCCCCGCTAATACCAGCTTGAAAGGAAGTCCATTGAAAGCCTTGATCAGGTTCAGTTGGTTTTTACGTGGCTCAAATCTTCCTACGCATAGAACGATATCCCGCTGCGCATCTGCATCATATTTGAAAATCCCTGCATCTATGGCATTCGGAACTACCAAATAATTCAAGCTCATCCGGGGCTCAAAGATACTTTGAATGAGTTCCATCTCACCCTCTCCATTCGGAAGAAGGAGATCCGCCTGTTCAAGAATCTCACGCTGCAATCTCGTATAACCCTTCCGGATCAGCCTGGAAGTCCCTTCATGCTTTTCCCCGTCAATATAATAGCGGTATAGCCCCCTTAATCTTTCCATTCCATCGTAACTGATCAGCCGATTAACCATTTTCCGCAGACCCATCTGCCCCTGTCTCTCAAATTCCGTGCTTCTCCAGAAAATGGTGGACAATACGACCTTTTTATTTTGGGCCTTAGCATTTTCCAGAAACAGAATGGTTTCCTGTGGGCGCAGCATATTAAATATATGTACGAGGTCATATGAGGACAAGTCAGCCTTAGGGTCGCTGTTAATGTCTATTTGTATATTCGGGGATCTGCCTTCGATGAATTCCTTGGTTTTAAGGATTTGAACCGTATCTCCGCCTTTGCGCGTGAAGATATTATACCTGGTTTGGTAAAGTACCTTCATATTGTTAACCTCCCCTTTAACTGACGCTAATCAATCCACGATCGAATATATCCCTTCCAGAACCGGAAGGTTGGCTACGCCATCGACCACATTCAAGGCGCTTCTGTCGGGAAGCATAATCCGGAAAGGCCGCTTTTCTCCAAACCACAGCGACAACAGCTTCTTCCGGTACTGAGCTTCATGGCGCAGCTCAAAATGGTGTTGATCCCGATGCTCTATCTGCACATGATCGCGAAGATTCACGTAATCGGCCAGTTCCGAGCAGGTACAGTACCACACCTTTTTCCCTCGGATATGCCGAAAGATTTGGAGCAAGCTCTCGCGGTCATCAAAAATGTTAGGGCTCTGTCTCTTTCCGTCATCGCGCGAAGGTGCGATATGCTCCTGTACGCTGATCACCAGCCGCCGCTTCAGCAGACCGTCGATTTCGCGAAGCTTCCAGCGTATGAAGGATTTTTTGAACGTCTGCTTGACGATGTCCTTGATCGTATTCCTTCCGTGATAAACGCTGTTCAACAGCGCTCCATTCACGGTGGAAGGAATGTCTAGAACGCCGCTTTTTCCGAAACGCTTGACGTCGTAGTTGGTAACGGGATCTGAGTCCGTCCCGCAGGACGGGTCGTTCGAACTCTCGGTCTTCCCGCGGTTCCAGTATCTGCACCACCACTCAAAGCCCGATTCATCGATGCTCTCATCCGAAAATGTGTTGCTCGTGTACCCGCAGTATTTACCGCCCATAGGCCTCGTACCTACGGCGTCCATGAATATATCCAGCCCCTCGCCGATGCGGACGAGCGCTTCGTTTAAACTGCTGAAAGAAGCCCATTCCTGAACAAAATCCTTAGCTTCTTCACCCACAACTCCATGTGTTGTTCCATGATAAGCCAGCTCAAAACTCGGATGCTGATGCACCTGTCGAAAAAAATCACGGCTCGCCTCGTCCGCATTGATAGGTTTTGAGTACATGCTGCATACCGGATTCCGGATCATACCTACTCTCTCTCCCACCGGTACGAAAAAGGTAACCTTAACTTCGGGATGATCAGCCAAAACCCGTTCCTGCAAAAAACGGAACGAGGACCGTTCCTCATCCCTGAAGAATCCCCAGTCCTCGCCTTCGTCCACGATTCCGTTGCCACTCGTATCCACCCAAGCGTTTGCCAGGTCATCGATCATGAACAAAACCGGTGAGCGAGCGTTGTTATACCATTTGCATCGTTCAATCTGCATGAAGCATTCTCCTTAATTCATCATCGCCTTACCCGGCGGTGCTGCGCTTTCTCGAATAAGAGTGATTTCAGATGATCCTTGTTCACCTGAAGCAGGGTGTATGCTTTCAGCCATGTCTTCCCGCTCTGTCTTTCAATCATGCGGATATGGTTGTTTACGCGAACTGTATCCGACCAAAAAAATTTGTATTCCTGGGTGCCGCTCATCAAATCGATTTCCGTAATCCCGCTCTGCAAGTAATGCTCCATGACTTTGTTGAGGAGAATCAGGCCCACTCCGTATTCCATGTATTGTTGGGAGAAGGACGTGATGTAAAGATATACCTTGCTTTTATGGCTAAAGGTCAGCATTGCTGAGGCAACGCTGCCGTTAATTTCGATATAGGAAATATGCGCCCCATCCAGCTCATGAAACTTGGAGATGATGTCGCCGTAGAAGCGCATCGTCTCCTGAACGCCAAACAGGCTCTGTGCCCACCGCTCCTTGTGCATGTCAATCAGGTTCTCCCATGTCCTTTCCTCGATAAGCACATGGATTTCCAGCCTTGTCTCAAGATCATTCCGCAGCTTCCGCTCTTTGCGCTCGATCGCCTTGATACGACTTCGGGCTAACTTCCCTTGATGAAACCGTTCCAAGTTCACGTACGGGGTAATGGACCTGGAATGGCTGAATACATCATAATCGCTTCCGCATGCCTGCCCGATCAGACCCGTCACGGGATCCAGCGAATGGATATTATGCAGATCGATACAGTCCCATTCCTGCCGATGGGCATGCAGTACGTTGAATATTTCTTTTAATGCCTTCATGTAGTGAACATATTTATGTATGTAGAAGCTGTTGGTCTCCCCCGTTCCGGAAAGAATGAACTGCAGGGATCTGATTCTCATCCATTTGATAGGCTGTTGGACGATGCACATCGGAGCGGCTGCGATGCATCGGTCCTGGTCGATGACCAGGACGACAAAAAGCTGTCGGTTTGGGCTGAACATATGGGACACGTAAGATTGCAGCCATTCCCACGTGCTGAAAATTTCTGGATACTCCAAGTTCTCCGTCAATTCCTTCCAAGGTCGTTCCCATCGGCACAGCTCTTCCAGACACCGAATCACTACCGTTTTCATGTCTCGTATTCACTCCATGTTTTTATTCATAACGCGTTTTTGAGTCCCTTGAAGGCCCGCACGATTTCCCTGGATTGAATCAACAGCCGCAGCAGCTTGGATTGCTGGCTGGATTCATTCCACATGTTGAAGGAATAACTCACCGAGAACCGGTTCGTCCAGCGGAATTTCCACGAATACGTGCCCGCTCCGAAATCAATCTGCTTCGTGCAGCTGCTGTGGAACAGACTTTCGACCATCTCCATCAGAAGCACGTCCGAAATGCCGTGGTAGTGGGAGAACTTGGGCGAATATCCCGTGTTCCAGCCGTACAATACGTTCCGGTACAAGTAGCAGCACTTGTAAATGATAATTTCGCCGTCTTCGGATTCGAGGTAAAAAAACAAAATCTTATCATTACCTTTGAACAACCTTTTCAGAAAATGCTCGTTGTTCTTGTCTTCAAACAGGCTTCCCCGTTCATGTCTGCCCTTCACCTCGTTCAGGTATTTTTTTTCAAGCTGGTGAATGTGGGCGATTTTATCGTACATATCCTCACTTTGGCTGCCGGTGACGACTCTGAACCTGTACCCCGTGTCGTCCTGCAGCTTTACCCGTTTGCGGCGAAGCTTGGTACTCAACATTTCTTTCTCAAAATCGGCATACGAGCAATAATCATCGCTGTTGATCCGGGCACAGGAGGTCAGGTATTCGGTATGCTTGCTATACCGGTCATGCCGCATCAAGTACTTGAGAAGCTGCGTATCCATTCGCAAATGGGTCAGCTCGACTTTGTCCCATCTTCCCGAATGTTCCTCTACCGTATTCATCAATTCCCGGATGATCGCAGATGACTTGAACTTGCTGGAATCGATAATAAAATTGAAATAGTCTCCCTTTCCAAGGAAGCTCAGCACCCTGCATTTGACGATTTTCTTGTCGATGACGCGAATCATCAGCGGTGCAATGGCTACCATCACGTTGTCCCGGTAATGGCAGAGGATGAACAGTTCCTTGTTTTTCTCGCCTCCGAACGTCTGCCACCAGGAAAAGTTGAACTCAAACGTGCTGTAATAGGTCGCATCCGGATCCTGGTCGGCCAGTCTTTCCCAATCCTCCCGGATCGAGAGGAACCCGTCCATGTCGGTGATGATTTTGGTATTCATGACTCCGACTTCACTCCTTCCATGAGTAGGTTTTTGGATTTGCGGTTCAGTGCCAGCAGCAGGTCCCCGGTCAGTTCCCGGATGGATACGAATTTGAAGATCAGACTGCAGGCAATAAAGGCTGCCACAAGCAGTACGTTCAGCGCAATCTCAATCAGTAAGGAGTGCTCGATCCGCATGAAAACCGCATGCAAGGCATAAGCTGGCAAATAAATAGCAAGATATTTATAAGGATAAAAAATACTGAGACCGAGCGGATAATATTTGGAACCGTAATGATAAAAAACGGCGCTCGTGACCGCATACGAGATAACCGTTGCCAAAGCCGAGCCGTAAATCCCGAGCCATGGAATCAATACGATGTTACAGGCGACGTTAATAAGGGCTGCCAACAAGGAAATCAGGTAGTTGATGCGCATTTTATTCGCGATATGAAGTCCCAGGGAGTAAAAAGCAAGACTGCCAGACAAAAAATACGAGAACGAGATGAGTGGTACCAAAGTGCCCGCGCTGCTGTATTCTTCCGTCGCCACGATTCGGACCGCCATATGGGCGAACAGCGTCAATCCCAGTACGCATAACCAGCCCACGAAATTATAGAGGCGGAACATCTTCCGTATTTTCTCGGGCCCATCCTCATCCTTGTATGCTTTGAACTTGAAAGCCGTAAAAACGGACATGAACGGGGTGATGAAGGCCGGATTGATCAGCATACCGATCTTATACCCGATAGAATATACGGCAACTGAGGATAAGTTCATATACCCTTTGATCAAAAAACGGTCGCTTAAGCTGAGAACCCAGGCGGAAATGTCCCCGAGCAGGAGGCCAGAGCCATAGCCCAGCATTTGGCGGATCGGATCGCGCTTGATGATAAAACGGTACGTGCCGAGATTCAGCACAAACAGCACGATAAACACCAGCACGTTGCTGAATAGCTGAGCCGTTAATATGCCGACGATGCCCATATCCCTGGAGAGAAAAAAATATAATGCAAAAAATAGCGTCGACAAAACGACCGAAAACTGGATGGAGCTCGACTTTAGCGCTTTAAACTGCATGGAATAAGAACTCGAATAAATCAGGTTCAGGCAGGAGAAGACCGAAATCATCACCACGTAAGGAATGTACAAGCCGGAGCCTTCAGCCGCGTTAAACACGAATGGGGACACCAAGGGACCGAGCGCCCATGCACCTCCAATACAGATAGTACCCCATACGAGCGCAAAGGTCAGTGCCGTATTCCGCAGCTCCCGTCTGTTCTCGAATTCGTTAAAGAAGCGGACCATTCCAGAGTGGACTCCGAGGGTAATCATCAAAGACAGCAGCATTTGGACGCTGATGATCAGGTCATACTGGCCGAACTGCTCCTGAGACAGATTCCGGGTGTAGAGCGGAATAAGCAGCAGATTAACGAGCTGCGTCAGGATCGAGGAGCAGAGATATACGGCGCCGCTGGACAGCATTTTCCGGTTATCGGTTGGCACGGGCTATCCCTTTACTTTCCGCAGGCATCTTTTCGCCTGACAATTTGTCATAGATTCCGATCAAATCGGCCGCGTAGTCCCCTGTCATGATGCCTGTGACTGCCTCCTTACAGGTATTGTAGTTATGCATGACCTGCCGCACCTGCCTTACCAGCCCCGGCAGATCACCCGATTCAAACAGAATGGTTCCCTCAGGTCTTCTGCATACGTCGCTAGCAATTGCAGGAACGTTAAAATGAACAGCTTCGGCGATCGATACCCCAAACCCATCCAGGCGGGTAGGCCGGATAAACAGATGGCTCTTTTTTAATAGAGGGTACAACTCGGTATCTACGGCTTCATAGAAAAGTATCCTTTCCGAGAGGCCATCATCCGCAATCCTGCGTTTAAGCCGATCGTAATACGCCCGCTCTTCCGCGCTTTGATCTGCTGCGCCCAGCATGGCAAACAGGAGTCGAACCGACACCCCGTCGTCCACCAGTTCCTTCATCATTTCCACCAAAAGATCGATACCGTACAAGTCGCCGTCCTGCAGCGGCCGGACGAAACCGTTCGCTGCGATCAGGAAATCGGCTTGTTCCATGAACCGGTGGACTTCTGGCGGAATCTTCAATGCATCATCAATGCACTCCACAGGATGAATGTATGCCGGAATAGTACGCACTCGATCCGGTTGGAAACCAAGCTGCAACAACATCTGCGTCGTTGTTTCACTGACGCATATGATATAGTCCAACCGCCTCAGGCTTCCCAGCAGCAGCTTTTTGGTTAAAGGACTAGATTGCTGAAGCTGCTGCGACAGACTATCGCCATGAACCGTAAGCATGATTCTTTTGCCTAAGACCTTATACACGCCAAGAAGAATTCGAATTCGCAGATCTATAGAATGAAAATGAAAAAGATCCCCTTGGATAAATGGGATCTTCAATAAAAATGTTTTGTAGCTGCCCATTGGCAGTATTTGCCGCTCCGCGTCGGCAACGTTCGCTTCATTATAAATGAAGAAGTCCGCCTGCCTTTCACGCAAGACCTCGCCCAGTCTTTGAATATGAATAGATATGCCCCCAATCGGCGGAGGAACCGGTCCCACCAGAATCAGTTTCATATGATCAACGGTTCCTTTCCAACTAGGACCTCCACATTTTTGAATTTTCCGGTTTCCGTCCGGGCAATATGGGGGACGATCGTGATGTTAAAATTCATGCCGATGGTGAACAGCTTTTCCAGCTTCTCGACCACCATTTTAATTTCCTCCTGCACAACTTCCTCCTGCTGCGTCGATTCGACCATGATCTCAATCAGATCATAGCGGTGCTGAATCAGCTTGCAGGCGCTGAACGTTTTGGTCCCACGGAGGGCTATGGCGATCAGCGGCGAGGGGAGCATATCCCCGTTCGGCTTGTACATGATCTCACCCATGCGGCCGTCGATGGAGCGGATAACCGGAAAAAGATGCTCCTTTCCTTTTTGCGGCTGCTGGTCAAAACGCGCGGCGGCATCGGTCAATTCATAGCGAATCATAGGCATCACATCGTTCAAAAAAGAAGTGCCGATGATCGCGCTCGTCTCCTGATTTTGCTCTACATAGCTGTATAAAGGCAGGAAGTAGTAAGAATGGGAGTCATCAAGCCAGCCGCCTAATGCCACTTTCTCCGTCTGTCCGTAATGAGCAAATATGCGGGAGCTGGAAAACACGCTGCTGATAAGATATACCTGATAATCATGTACCATTTCGCAGGCGAGCAAAATGGCTTTAGGCTGATATAATTCAGTGAGCTGATGATCGACCAGAAATTTGGTGAACATCGCCAGTGCAGAAGGAAAACCGTACAGATATTCATAACCCGACGCCAGGATTGCGTTCACTATGTCCCTGATGTTGCGTTCCGTGATGGCTGTGGTGTTTATTTTCAAGGTCCTGGAATACTTATCCAGAATATAAAGCTTATTGCTCGGCAGCGCTCCCCTGAATTCCACTCGCCCATCTCCCGGCTTATAGCCGACATTAGCCCACAGGTAACAGATCGCAGCCCATTCCCGCTCTTCAACCGCTCGGTTCGAATAAAGGGTAAGCGATGTGCCTGTTGTGCCACTGGTTCCTAATTTTTTCAGCTTTTCCGGCGTATATTTGGACACCACCATATCATGGCCGTGCATCCGCACATCCTCTTTATGAATCACAGGAATACGCTCCATGTCACTGAAATCCTGAAGCATATCCGGGTGAAAGCCGTGTGCGTCATATAGCTGTCTGTAAAACTTTGTATGTTCATAAGCCAGCGTTATCATATCTTTCAAGGATTGAAGCTGAGCCTCGCGGATTTGTTCGTATTCCATGCTTTTCATTTTCTCTAACTTGTTCAGCCACAGATGAAACTCTCTGCCAACGTTCACGTACCGAAACGGGAGATAAGATAAAATTTGCTTGGCGGCTACTTTGGTTATATTCATAGGTTCATCATTCCTTTTGATAATGATCGTTCTACTTCTAGCGCGATCTCCATCGCCTGAATTTGCTCCCATAGCGGAATTGGCCAATCGCTTTGTCCCTGAACCGCATCGGCAAACCGTTCCAGCGTCTCCCGCTGTCCTTTATTGCTGATCTTCGTTTCCATTCCTTTCACTTTACTGCCTGCAATCGACAGCCTGCGGTAATCATCAAGAAAAATGTTTTTCCCATCTACGTATATATCCATCTGCTCTTTGGGATATAATTTTGATCCAAGCGCGGTGTATGTCACTGTGGCAACGGAACCGTCCGCGAACTCCATCGTCGCGACAAAATTATCCGTGTGTGAGTAATGCTTTGTCGAGGGTTGCAGATGAGATACATGAATCCGCTGTACTTTGCTCCCTGTCAAATAAGTAAATAGGTCATAAATATGACAGCATTCCCCGCGGTTTCGCCCTCCGCCTTCTTCCGTCTGGGTCCAATGATCCAGCGGGAGGTATCCGGCATTCATTCTATAATTCAGAATCATGGGATTGCTTCGCTGTTCGAGCATTTCCTTGATCTTCAACGCGTAGGGTGAGAATCTGCGGTTGAAGCCGGTAACCAGCACCGGAGCTGGCTTTCCTTCAGAGATGTCGTCATAAAACCGTTCTATTTCCCCTAGCTCAGACATGGTCAGAGCCAGCGGCTTCTCCACAAATACATGCTTGTCAGCCCGTAGTGCATCCAGAACGATTGATGCATGTGTATCATGACGTGTTGCAATAAGCACTGCGTCAATATCCGGGTCCTGAAGAAGCAGCCGGTAGCTTGTAGCCGCATATACTGCTCCGAATTGTTTGGCTGTCTCGGCTGCATTGTGGCCGGTTTGGCTCATGATCGCTTGCAGCTCAAATTTGGCGGATAAAGCATTAATATTCGGAAGATGCATGTTTTTGGCAAATTCACCTGCTCCGATCAATCCGATATGTACTTTCTTGTCCGTTCTCTGAATGGTATGAGGCCGGGTATTTATTATTACCTTATGGGACAAACTGCGGACTTCGGTTTGTTCCGGATAAGAAAGCAGCACCATCATCGGTTTTTTCTCCGCATGTTGGATATATTCATAGGCTTCCGACGCTTCTCCAACCGGGAATATGCGGGAAATCATCGGTTCAAGCCTCACTTTTCCTTCCGCTGCCAGCCTCAAGAACTCCCTCATATTCCGGTTTTCCGTCCATCGTACATATCCAAGCGGGTAGTCCTGCCCTTTCTCCTCATAGTTCCGGTCGTAGCGTCCCGGCCCATAAGATGTAGAAATATAGAAATCCAGCTCCTTTTCGTAGATGTCGGATCGATTAATCTCGAGACCCACATCGCCTACAACGACGACACGCCCTTTCTTCCGTGTCATCCGAAAGGCCTCGGAGAGTATTACACTTGATCGCGCTGCTGCTGTTATGATGACGCCATCCGCCCCCATACCATCCGTGAGCCGGAGTGCTGCTTCAACACCGCTCTCTTCCTGGGGCTGTATAGCCAACTCCATGCCTAAGCTTTTTGCCAGTGCAATTCGCCCGGAATCCAGGTCAGTACCAATGACCCTGCATCCGTTTGCCTTCAGCAGTTGTACCGTAAGTTGCCCCAGAATGCCTAGCCCGATCACAATAAATGTCTCCCCAAGAGTTGGTGCAGCACGCCGTAACCCCTGCATGGCGATTGCTCCGAGCGTCACTGTACTGGCCTCTGCCAAGCCCAAGCCATCGGGTACCGGTGTAACCAAATTCCTTGGAACCCGGATGACTTCCGCATGATGGGCAAACTGTGCTCCCGCGCATGCGACAAGGTCACCCTCCTTCAGGTCCGAGACCCCATCACCGACCTCAATAACGGTTCCGGCCGCCGAATAGCCAGATGGTTGTCCAGCACCGGCTTTCAATTTAAGCATATTCCGAGTATGGGATAACCCTTGTGAAGCGGCTATATTCATCAACTTCCGTACGTTTTCAGGCTGCTGAACCGCGCGTTTCCATAGCGGAACTCCGCTGCTTTTAAGTCCGCTAAGCTCGGTTCCTATCGATATACAGGAATGATTCACCTGAACCAGCACGGTTCCCTTTTGGATTTCGGGTGCCGGAATTTGTTCAACCACAGCATTTCCTTGTCTAATAATTACCTGATTCATTAGTAGTAGCTCCCCCGTTTTAATCCCAGTGAATTGTAGTTCGCAGATATTGATGATGGGTATACACACGCAGTAATTGACTCGGTTCACGGACACCGTAATCCTTAGATATCCATCCTTTTTGTATCTGCACATCGGTGGCATTTTCAAAGGCAACGATAGCCTTGAATCCCTCCGCTTGCAGTATTAAGTTCCTCTTGTCCGCATACACTCTTATCCCTGTAGCCAGCATAAATGCTGCTGAAGCCGGGAGTACTTCACTTTGTGCAGGAGTCGCGTGCTCAAGTTTATCGATGATGACCAGCCCCGAGTCCTTCAGCATAATTTCACGTCTATGAATGATTCCGCTCTTTTTCTCAAAGCCGCGGTGATTCCCGGCAAAATACTCGTAAGAGAACAACTCGCATTTCGCATAAGTTTGTTCCCGCAGCAAAAACAAGTTTCTATCCTCCATATCATTTTGTTCCATATCTCCAACCTGCAGCGTGTTATGAACAGTTGTACTACGAAAAAGGTTTCTTGCCCGATAATCGGCCGAGTAGATAAAAGTACCCGGATCCACAATTATATCCTTACCCTTAACATTCAGCTCAAAGCTCAGTTGGTCGTTATGACTGTGTGCCCCATGTCCGTGAAAGGAAAGCTCTCCGCAGCGGATTAGACAGTATATCTCCGGGCTGCGGAGCACATAGTAGCCGCCATCCGGAAAAGCCACAGATCTTGGTTCATCAAGCTCCGGTATCCGGCTCGGCTTATTTCCGCCAGCAATCCACAATGCGTCTTCCCAGCTGCTGATGCCGGCTTCCCGAAAATCATCCCGTTCAAAGAATTCACCGGCTACAGCCAACAGATGGCGGAAATCGCTACGTACCCATCTGCTGTATCGAGAGACAATGAGATATCTTCCATCATCAGCATCGCCAATCAGTGGCGTCAATCCATCCGGTTTCATGATATGCAGCATAAACTCATGCATTTTCTCAAGACGACGCATATATGCATCCGAGAAATGGAGTCCATTCCTTGAGCACCACATCGTTGTTAGCAGAAACATTTCAGCGACAAGCCGGTGATAAGAGGTGGATGCTTCATAGTTGGTTCCATCCTCATTGACCTGTACAAACAGCTCCTTCTCCATTTCATTCATACCGAAGGTCAGCCAGTCTGCAGGATTACCTAATTGAGGCTGATTCCCCTGTATGTTAAAGCTGCCAAAATAAATTCCAAGAGCAATCAGGCCAGCCAAATCAGCCGTATAATGATTTCCTGTATGTTCCCCGGTATTCTCCAGGTTACCGCGAATAAAGACACCATGCAGATATAATGAGGCATGGAAACTTTCCCAAAAGGACTCGGGTATGGATGGACTTTTTCGAAAAAAAGGAACGACGGCAATCCAATTGGCCGAACGGATAGCAACATCCATGGCACAAGTCCAGTTGACTGACATCTCAACCGGATTCTGTATCATCCAATCTTCAAGCTGTGCCTGAAATTCAAGGGCGTATTTCTCGTCCTCAGTCAGCCAGTAGGCCTTCCCCAAGGTGAAAAAATGCTGAAAACGCGAAAGCTCCCAGGGAACCTTGACGTCCGCAGCATTATCCAGATCAACAATTTTAATCCATTTATAAAATTTATTATCCCACCGGAACCCCGTTTTGAAATCCTCATGCCAAGGCAAGGAAGGTCCAAGACTTGTTTCGCCTGAACCAAGAAGATCAAAAACATGCGCGCAGATCCGTTCCGCATCATGGATGATCTCCTGATCCACCCTCTCTGATTCCAGTACGTTCACATAATGTTCCCGGCTGAGCGGATCAAAGAGAAATGTGCTTGTCGTTTCAAATGATCGAAACAACTCCGGCCGAAGCGTAATGGGCGAGCGGCTTATCCGGTATTGTCTGTATGCGAAACGCGCCTCCTGTATCGCTTTGCCGGCGATTTTCTTCATCGCAGCCCGAAAAGGCATTTCCTTCAGGCGCCTAATTTTGGTTTGAACTGAGGACATTCTTTACACTCCCACTTCCACACGGGGAGCCAGGAGGAAAAATCCTCTGGTATCCACAACGATCTTTTCCTGCAATTGATCCGGGCTTATGGAACGGAAAGCTTCATGGTTCACCAGCAGCAATACAATATCCGCCTTGCGCACCGCCTCTTCCGCGTCTGACAGGAATACATTTTCATTTCGCAAATTGTCAGGCAGCTGCTCAATATGAGGCTCCACAACATGCATCGTGGCTAATCCCGTCTTAGCCAGATGCTCCACAATCGCCATCGACGGACTTTCACGCAAATCATCAATATTCGCCTTGAAGGCAAGTCCCAGACAGGCAATGACAGGCGATCTCAGCTTCGCAGCAAGCTGCAGTACTTTCTCCACCACATACCAGGGCTTCTGGTCATTTACGATTCGGGCGGTATGAATTAACTTAGCCTGCTCAGGAGCAGCATCGACCAGGAACCAGGGGTCGACTGCAATGCAGTGTCCTCCCACCCCAGGCCCCGGCTGGAGGATATTGACACGTGGATGATGGTTAGCCAAGCGGATCAGCTCCCAGACATCGATATCCAAGTGATCGCATATCAATGACAGCTCATTCGCAAATGCAATATTCACATCTCTGAAGGAATTTTCCGTCAGCTTAGCCATTTCGGCAGTACGGGCATTCGTTTCAAGAATTGCTCCTTTGACAAAATGCCTATAGAAATCAGCGGTCCCATGTGTGGAAGCCTCATCAATTCCTCCAATAATGCGGTCATTCTCCACCAGTTCCCTTAAAATCTGTCCTGGAAGGACCCGCTCCGGACAGTAGGAAACAAAAATCCGGTTGTAAGCGGCATGAAGCGATTCCGAAATACTCAGATCCTCTCTCGCTGCTACGATCCAGTCAGCAATCTGCTCTGTCGTACCCACCGGGCTGGTTGATTCAAGGATAACAAGGTTTCCCGGCCTTAGGAAAGGAATGATTGCCTTTGCCGCCTGCTCTACATAGGTCAAGTCGGGTTTGTTGTTTTCCTTAAAAGGAGTCGGTACGGCCAAAATAAAGATATCCGCCTCTGCAGGAGCTGTAGAAGCACGCAAAAATCCGCTCTGTACAGCGCTCTGTACGGCGAGGTCCAGATCTGGCTCCGTGATATGAACCTCTCCTTGATTAATCCGATCAACTGTATGTATGTTAACGTCAACGCCATGTACGTAAAAACCATTCATCGCCAGCAGACTGGCAGTCGGAAGTCCGATATAACCAAGTCCCATTACACACACTTTCTTCACCATTTGAGCCCCTGCCTTATAATAAAATTGAAGGAAATCAAAACAATACCTTTCCCTGCTTTTCCGCCTGCAAAATACGATCCATTGCCGCCAGAAGGGAAAGTCTCAAATCCTCCTGATGCAGCGCAAAATCAATGGTGGTCAGAATATAGCCAAGCTTCTCTCCAACATCAAAACGCTCTCCCTCAAAGGTATATCCGATACAGCCCTTTTCCACAATCAGCTGCTGGATGGCGTCAGTAAGCTGTATTTCTCCGCCGTATCCCGCCTCCTGACGTTCCAGATAACTGAATATTTCCGGCGTCAGCACATAACGTCCGATGATAGCCAGGTTAGACGGGGCTTCGCCGGGGCTTGGCTTTTCCACAACCCTGCGGAGTGCATAGGCTGTGCCCGCATGATCCAGCGTATGTAACGGATCAATGACCCCATAACGGTGTGTCTGGTCGACTGGTACAGCACCTACCCCCACAACGGAGAGTCCATAGGTTTCGTATTGTTCTACTAACTGTCCTATACATGGCACTTCTGACCTCACGATGTCATCACCGAGCAGCACGGCAAATGGCTCATTACCGATGAAATTCCGCGCACACCATATGGCATGCCCCAGTCCTTTAGCTTCCTTTTGGCGGATATAATGAATTTCAACCTCCGAAGATCGGCGTACCGATTCGAGAACCTCCAGCTTGCCCTTCTGCAGCAAATTCAGTTCGAGTTCAAACGAATGATCGAAGTGATCCTCAATAGATCGTTTCCCTTTTCCCGTCACGATAATAATATCCTCAATGCCTGCAGCTATTGCCTCCTCCACAATATACTGAATGGTCGGCTTATCGACGATTGGAAGCATTTCCTTAGGCATCGCCTTGGTTGCCGGCAGAAAGCGTGTGCCCAGGCCCGCTGCCGGAATAATCGCCTTTCTGACTTTGTTCACTGCTTTCATCCCCCTTTTGGTATTCCATTCTCTTTGTTGATAACTGAATTAAAGTATGAGCTGTATGTCCGGCCTCACATAGCTCATACTTCAACCGAAGTATGAAACGGGCATCTAACCCGGCCTCACACCACACTCCCGACGATTTACGTCTAAGGTATTTGCATACCCACAGCATGATCGAGTGCCTACCATGATAAAGGTACAGTAGACATAACCTTCGGCTGCACAGCCGACATCGAATAACTATTCGGGAAGACCGTAATAGTAATACTGGTTCGCTTCTGACTTGCTGTACTTTTTATTGTTCAGAACCACACCGAGAATGTTGGCCTTGGCGAGCTCCAACTTTTCCTTGGTTTTCTTGATAAACTCCCGTTTCACCTTACCTGCGTATATAACTAGAATGACTCCGTCGCTGATGGAAGCCACAATCAGGCCATCTGCTACCGCCATCACCGGCGAAGTGTCAATCAGGATGATATCGTATTCCTCTTTCCATAAATTGATGATTTCCTTTAATTTATCCGATGACAGCAGCTCTGTTGGATTGGGTGGAACAGGACCCGCTGTGACAAGGGATAAGTTATCAATGGTCGTCTGATGCAAAATCTCGCCATAAGAGCACTGGTTTGCCAAAATATTGGATAAACCTACCCGATTGGAGACATTGAATACGCTTTGCAGTGAAGGATGTCTCAAATCAGCATCAATCAAGAGCACCTTTTTTCCCTCATGGGCATAGGCAACCGCCAAATTGCTGATGGTCGTGGTCTTGCCTTCACCTGCCTGGGTAGAAGTGACAGCCATGACCTGCAGCTTGTGGTTCCAGCCGGAAAACTGAATATTGGTGCGGAGGTTTCGGTAGCCTTCGGAGATGTTGGACCTGCGATTGGTATTCATAATCAGCTTGTTCTTATTGACTGAGCGGCGCATATTTTTCACCTGCCTGTTTTTTGGATCGGGCGGAGGAGCGTGTTTTAAGATCTCTCTTTTTCATTTTCCGGATCGCCCCAAGCGTAGTCAGTTCCAGATACCGTTCTACGTCGTACTCGTTTCTCACCGTATCATCAAGGTATTCAAGCATAAGCACGATGCCCACAGCCAACAGAAAGGAAGCGGCAAAAGCAAGGGCGACATTCACTTTAAGCTTCGGACTAACGGGCACCGGATTTTTCTGCGGCTTGGCGTTGTCCAGAATAGTAATGTTATCGACCTTCATAATCCGCGGAATTTCTTCCTTAAATACCTTCGATACGGCATTGACGATATTCATGGCGTGGTCGTAGGACGGGTCTCTCATTTTAAGCGTAATAACTTGGGAGTTCTGGGCCGTGATAACTTGCAGCTTATCGATCAGCTCTGTTGAGGTAACCTGCATGTCGGGATGCTGCTGCACAACCTTGTCCATAATGGATGCTGATGTAATAATCACTTTGTAGGAATTAATCAGCATAATATTGGATGTAATTTCATTCAAATCCAGTCCCCTGGCTCCCTCCTGATCCAAATTCATCTTATTCACGATCAGCGTGCTTGAAGCCTCATACATCGGCGTGATCATATATTTGCTGTACAGTCCGGCTCCCGCGGTGCATATCATCACAAAGGCAACAATCAGCCATAACCTTTTTCTAAGCATCTGTATCATTAACTTCAGTTCCATTAGGACTCCCCCAACTCTTGTACGATTTGAACCCGGGTGGCTATTTTCCCGGAACTAGGTATGCAGATCGCCAATCTTTCCTCCTAGGACTAATTGGGCCGCATGCTGCTGCAAAGCTTGCAGATAGGCTGGCCCGCACAGCCGCTCAAGCACTTCATGTCCTTCCTTTGTGTAAAAACTCCTCCGGATGGTACTGTGGGCATCGCTTCCGATCAAATGAATCCAACGTTTTCTACATAGATATGAAGCAGTGTTTTGTACCTCCTCACCGAAAAAGCCGATAAGCGACTGGGTTGTCACCTGCAGTCTTACGCCATGCTGTTCGATCCATGCAATCACCTGATCCGGATTTCGTATGATGCCAAGGTTCCTTTCGGGATGCGCGATCACAGCGTGAATACCGTGTTGTTTTATGTAAGCCAAAAATTTGTGGAAATAATCGGGTATGCCGCGGGATGGCAGTTCAACCAGCAGATAAGAGCTTTCAGCAAGTGTTTGAATCCGACCAGCCTGATGTTCTGACCGGAAGGCATCTGTCAGGCGGAATTCCTGCCCTGGATAAATCTTCAGCGGGATATTGTTTTTCTTCAGCTTGCTGTTCAGAGCTTCCACTCTCCGCTGAATTTTCCGGGCTGTGTTGATGTATCTTTTGGTGGCATGATGCGGTGTAGCAATAATCGTATGCATTCCCTCCTTCACGGCCGCCGCAGCCATGCGAAGCGCACCCTCGGTGGAGCTCGGACCGTCATCTACACCGGGAATGATGTGGCAATGGGTATCAATCATCTTATCGGCACCTGTTTCTTCAGAACTTTTGTAACAATATGTATCATTGCAGGTAATATCGACAGCATTTATTGTTGATGGAGAGCGAAATCTGAAGGGACTTGATGAGAGTTGGAATTACAGCCAAAACTTGCACCATTAGGCAAATCCCAAGGGTAATCAAGGGAGCTTGGAACCTGATTTTTTAGGAAAATGGTTCCAAAATGCATATTAACTATTGACGACACTGTTAATTTACGATACATTTTGTATCATGTCAAGCGTTATTTAATTGGTCTTGGAATCGAATACGGAGGGTGGGAACGAATGAAGTACGGTCACCGGATTGCGGAGCTTCGTGAACAGAAGGGCTGGACACAAGAGGAATTATCCGCTTCGATTGGAATCAGCAGAGCCGCATTGTCTCATTACGAAAAAAACCGAAGAAAGCCGGATTATGAGACTCTTAACCGACTTGCGGATCTGTTTCAGGTATCCATTGATTACTTACTGGGAAGGAGAGACTTGCCCAAGGCTTCAGTAGACCCCGAGCCGAAATTTTCAGAACCATAAAGCTGCAGCTAAGTCATACATACTCTGCATGAATCATTTTTCATTGAAGCTTTGTACAAATGCAGGTTCAGCATGTATAATATGGTAGCAAACATATGTTTGCCTAAAAAACATCTTAGTCAGTCAGAGGAGGAACAATGAAAGGTTCAACACATTTGGCCATCGGCGTAGCCATCGGAGCGGCCGCGGCCGCCCACTATCCATTCACCCTGAAACACGCTGCCCTTTATGTCGCTGTTTCCGCTCTCTCTGCGCTTAGTGCCGATCTGGATGGTCCAAGCATGCTGAGTTCGAGGATCGGTCAGTTTTCCAAATGGCTGCGGGAAATGCTGTATTGGTCCGGCCTGCTTCTCATCGTGATTCTTGCCTGGTTGTATTTCACGGCGCATTATTTCGTCCTGGAGTATTCCCTGGCAGCGCTCAGCCTGTTTCTGCTCGGCCTGATTATCAAAGACGGTCTCTTACGGAACATCCTTGTCAGCGCCATTGGATGCCTGCTGCTGTATAACGGCTGGTCTCATCATATGATGTGGCTCGTAGGCTTCGGCATTTTTGTAGCTGCTGCCCCATGGTTGAAGCACCGCGGAATGACACACACAATCTGGGCACTAGGACTATGGGCCGCTATCGGTTCGGGTCTTCAGAATCAGCTGCAGATTGAAGGTATCATGCTGGTGGCAACGGCCGGATATGCTTCGCATCTGATTGCTGATACGCTTACGCCAAATGGTGTCAAATGGCTCTATCCGCTATTCAATAAGTCGTTCAAACTGCCCCTCGCATAGGATGGTTAGTTCCATCTTACCGGTCCGTTCGGTCGATACAGAGTTTGTGCAAGTCAAGACTAATTGCGCTTGAAGGCGGTTTTGCCGGCGCCCATAATAGAATGAGCCCGGACAAAACTGATATGAAGCGAGTGATCAGAGATGTATAAACGCAAGACAACAAGGTCAGCGAGACGAACCAGAAATCTGTTGCTGGCTGCTGTATCAGCCGTCTTACTTCTTCCCCTTTCAGCCCATGTGCAGGCTGAGCCTTCAATGCAAGTCCCGCCTGAAATGCTCTCATATACGACCATTCAGTTACCTGATGGCGCAGTATTTGAGCATGATGATAACCAGTTGGCCTTTGCCGCTATACGGGATGGAGAGGTTCAGGTGACTGCTATCGGAGCCTATGGGCAGATCAAACCCGTTGCCACGTTTTCCAAGCAAAAGCTCGAATATATCTCTTCATTTCATTGGACCCACGACCATGGTTCCCTGATTGCCGGTGGAAGTTATATGATGAAGCTAGGCCCATCAGGAAAGCTGGAGTGGGATTATGCTTTCTCTTCCGCTGTCCCGGCCAGCCTCGTCCGCTATGCCGTTCAGCTAAAGGACAAAAGCTACATTGCCGCTGTCACTGCACCTGCACAAACGCCTAATGCTAGTACGCTTCGGTTGGTTCATCTTTCCGAGAACGGTAAGTTTATAAAGGAACAAGAGCTTTCCGGTGTTACTTTCGACAATGTGGATACGTTGACCGCGTTATCGGACGGGGGTTTTGTGATATCTGCAGAATCAGTAGCTGACAATAACAATGAACAGATTTTCGTCGCAAAATGGGATAAGAATCTGAAATCAATCTGGCAGAAGCGCTTCGATCCTGCGGAGGATACTGAAAACTTATGGATTACTGCCTTGTCCGAAGGAAGCCGCGGCGATATGGCGCTTGCCGGCTACTATAATCATCCGAATCCGGATGGCGGATATCGCTATTTAACAACAGGTTATGTCATGGGTATTCAGCATGATGGTTCTCTGCAGTGGATACATAAGCCGGATCCTTCTCTGGACCGGAGTATGCTAAACGATATCCAGCCTGCTCCCGGAGGCGGTTTCCTGGCAACCGGAACGGTCAGCCAAGATTGGCATGGTACGGTCTCGAAGCAGTTTGTATGGAAGCTTGGCAGAACCGGAGATACGGAATGGAATAAAGTCATCAACCGGACAACTTTTAACAGCGGACTTATCGTACAGCCTTTGAATAATCCGGATCATAAGGATTCTGCCCTGCTGGTTGGTTCTGCGGACGGAGCTCCCACCCTGATCAAAATCGGATATCCGGCCAGTCAGTAATCATTACTGCTTATCTGAATCAACTCCCCAGCGTAAAACAGCATTTTCTTTCTAAGTCATGAAGGAATTTGCAGCGCTTTGGGGAGTTTTTTGGTTTTGAGTCGAAAAATAGGCCGCCACTTCAACCTTCATGAATATATTTTATTCTTATGCTGAATACTTTTAACTTGAGGAAATACACCCATCTTTTGTTAAAAGACATCTTAAAAAGGTTATGTTATTAGAATGAAATCATATTTCACCCAAGGAGAATATTTACGTGGCGAATAAATCCATTTTTGCAGTATGGGTCAGTTTGATCAGCAATGTTCTGTTGACGATTTTAAAAATTGTTACCGGTCTTATTTTCAATAGTAAGGTGCTCGTGGCAGACGGTATACATAATGCTGGTGACGTTGTGGCTACCATTGCCGCCCTGACCTCTGCGCTTGTTAGCAGAAAACCGGCGGATGAGGATCACCCTTACGGACATGGAAAAGCAGAGGCCATCGCCTCCGGCATCGTAGCCATTATTTTGATCATGGCTGCCCTTCTCATGGTCTATAAGTCTGTGGAGTCCTTTTTCGAGCCGCCTGCCGCAGCCAGCTGGATATCGCTTGTCGCGGCTTTGATCTCTTTAATCTGGAAACAGGCGCTGTATATGTACTGTATCCGGATCGGCAGAGCGGAGAACAGCCGCAGTCTGATCGCAACCGCCTATGATCATATTGCCGATGTGTATGCGTCTGCAGCCGCTTTTGTCGGTATCGGCATCTCCTTGATCGGAGATCATTTCCATTTAGCCTATACCGAATATGGTGACTCTGCCGCGGGTATTATCGTATCTTATCTCGTAATCCGGTTGGGCTTTAAAATGGGCCGCGAAGCCATCGATATTTTAATGGACAAAAATATTACGAATGAGCAGTTGGCCGAGCTAAGCTCTATCATCTATTCTGTTCCGAATGTTAAACGGGTGGATAGCATCCGCGCCAGAGAGCTGGGAAATGCCATTATTGTAGATGTAAAGGTGAGTGTACCCAATCAGTTGACGGTTAAAGAAGGCCATGATGTGAGCCGGGAGGTCAAAAAAACGATCATGCAGCGGATGAAGCTGGTCGGAGATGTCATGGTTCACCTAAATCCATGGTACGAAGATGGCGAGCAGGAGCAATGAACTTGAAAGCCCATCTCTCTTTTTGTTTAAAATATGGACGATGGGTTAAGTTTTACTGTAGTCGTCAACATCAGGTTTAGAGAGGATGATCCCTATGAATTTCAATGAACGCCGTAAAAAGCTTCCTGTAAAAATATGGTCCACCGCGGTTGTACTTAGCTTAAGTATCGCCCTATCCGCATGCGGCGACAGTAATAAAGTTTCGGACGCCTCCACAAAAGCTGCCGATACGGGGTCTGGTCAGCCGATAGAAAACAGCGTCAATGATTCCAAGACCGCACCGGATAACGGCGCAGCTACTGACAGCAAGGAAACAACGGGGCCGGTGACCACACCCAAAGTCGAGACGCCGGATAATCCCCAGACGCCATCGAGCGGGGCGAATCCTTATGAGGTCGCAGGCATAGATAATCCGGATAAGTTTAACGAGATTTTCAAGGCCGTGCAGACGGCTGTCGCATCGGGGAGCAAGGAACAGGTCGCAGAATATGTTCTTTTCCCGCTCCGTGTCAACGAAAACGGCAAAAGTAAAAATGTTAAGGATAAATCAGCTTTTCTCGCCGACTACGATAACATTATGACCGACTCCGTCAAAAAGGCACTGGCGGATCAAAAGCTCAATACGTTGTTCGTCAATTACCAAGGTGTCATGGCTGGCAACGGTGAAATCTGGTTTGGCGCATCAGCTGATGAGAAGGACAAGTATGGCATCATCGCAATTAACAAGGACCAACCCGGAACATCGAAATTAAATTAGAGCAAAATAATTTACAGCAAAATAAAGGGGATGTTCCCAGGTCATTGAATGTGACCTAAGGAACATCCCCTACTTATGTTTATCCCAGATCCGGAGTATCCACCAGGCTGACAACCGGCTCGCTTGTTCCGTGAAGTTCGAAGATGACCAGCTCGTTGCTGCCGTCCTTCAGAAGAGGAGCGGGAATATACAGCGTTTTTTGCGGACCCGCTTCCCAATAGCGTCCCAGGTTGAAGCCGTTCACATACACAACGCCTTTTTTCCAGCCATCAAGGCGGATAAAGGTGTCTGCTTTATCGCTTACCTCAAATAACCCTCTGTAGAATGATGGTGTTTCCTCTTGTGCGGATGCTTCCCCTTCCCGCAATGGCTCAAAATGAAGATCAGACAAGTCCTTCATCGGCAGCGGATGGATCGTCCAGTCGTACAGGAACTGGTTGCCAAGACGGATTCCCTCGGTAATCCCCTTGGAATCTCTCATCAGCGGTCCATAGTTGACTCGCCCCATGTTTTCAACCAGCACATCCAGTTTCAATCCTTCAGCCGGAATATCAAGAGGAATGGCTGCCGGATTCCATCGTTCTACTGTCCCTCTATATTTGCCGTCCGCAAACACAAGTGCACGGTCATGCACATCCTGAAGCACCAGCTCAAAGCCCTTTCTCGGACCGCTAATGCGTGTGGAATACAAGATAAAGCCGTAGCTTTGGCCAACCTTCTCCATCGGTAAAGGGCTGGCGTAGCGGATAGGCTGCGCAAGCTTTTCCAGATTGCTGAATAACCCGGCCTGCTCGGTCATGTTCACTTTGCCATAAGCCTTCTTGCGGATCGGTTCAGGTAGCACGAGCTCCGGCAGTTCCGTATACCGGGAGAGAATTTCACGTACAGCATAAAACTTCGGTGTCGGGTCTCCTGACTCGCTGAGGAGCGTATCGTAATCATAGCTCGTTACCGTGGGCTCATAGCGCTGGATGTGATTGGCTCCATTATAGAAGCCGAAATTAGTGCCTCCATGGAACATGTAAAAGTTCACCGAAGCCCCTTCCCGAAGCATTTCATCGAGGGCTTCTGCCACGTCTTCCGCCGGACGAGACTGATGCTCCTCCATCCAGTGATCAAACCATCCGTTCCAGAATTCCATGCACATCAAAGGGCCTTCAGGCTGATATTCGCGCAGCTTCTCGAACGCTTCCTGGGCCCGGGATCCAAAATTGACGGTTTCCAATACCCCTTCCACCATGCCTCCCTGAAGCATATGATCCTCTGGACCGTCGGAGGTGAACAGCAGCACATCCATGCCGCGGCTGATCATTCCATCCTTCAGATAGTTCAAATACTGCTTGTCGTTACCGTAGCTTCCATACTCGTTTTCGATCTGCATGGCAATAATCGGACCGCCGTTTGTACACAGGAGCGGTTTCAGTCGCGGCAGCAGCTCATCGAAATAACGATCTACCTTATCCAGGTAAGCGCGGTCAAAACAGCGAAGATACATCGAGGTGTCTGCCAGCAGCCAAGCCGGGAGTCCACCGAATTCCCACTCGGCGCAAATATATGGGCTTGGACGCACAATGACATGCAGACCCAACTCGCCGGCCGTCCGGATAAACTCTTCGATATCACCAAGTCCGTCAAATACGAAGTTTCCTTCCTCCGGTTCATGAACATTCCACGCCACATACGTTTCAACCGTATTGAATCCGCATGCCTTCAGCTTCAGCAGCCGGTCTCGCCAATATTCCGGAACCACGCGGAAGTAATGAATGGAACCGGAGAAAATGCGAAGGGGGCTCCCTTCATACATAAAATCGTTTCCTTGAACCTTAAGCTCTGCCATTACGTTCAACCTCTCCCTTTCGGTGCCCTGTTTTGGCCCTTTACTTGCCATTAGCCCTGTCCGGCCTATTATAAGCCAGAAACAGGGCTAATGGGATAGCATAATTTGAATATATTTTTGCCTTCTAGCCCTTAACTCCACCCAGCATCATGCCCTCGGTAAGCTTCTTCTGCAGCAGCACATAAATGATGACGGTAGGAATCAGGACGATGACCAGACCCGCAAACAAGGAGCCCCAGTCCGTAGCAAACTGCTGCACCTGCATCAGATTGCTGAGGCCGATTGGAATCGTCTTCTTCGCATCGCTAGTAACCAGCGTCATGGCGAGCACATACTCATTCCAGAAATCAAAAAAGCTGAACACAACCATGGTAATGATTCCCGGACGAACCATAGGCATGATAATCCGGAAAAGTGTTGAGAAATAGCCGCAACCGTCAATCATTGCCGCCTCTTCAAAGTCCGGCGGAATCGACTTCATGAATCCCGTCAGCAGATAGACCGAGAAGGATAAGGTGCCTGTCGCATACACGGCGCTAAGCCAAAAACGGTTATCAAGCATATGCAGATCGTTCATCAGAATGAATAAAGGGACGATGATATAAACCGCTCCGATGAACAATCCCGCCATATAGATGTTCGAAATGAGCTTTTGCCCGCGGAAACGCATCCGTCCCAGTACATAAGCGGTAGGTACCGCCATCAGAATGAGCATCGCCATGGATAAAACGACAACAATGACAGAGTTCAGCATATAATCGCCGATTTTGGCTGAAGTAAATGCCCGGACGTAATTGTCCCAATGCAGCGACTTTGGAAGGCTCCAGGGACTTTCCATGACTTCCGCATTGGTTTTGAAGGAAGCCAGAACGTTCCACAGCAGCGGATAAACAACCGCCAGTGCCTGAATAATCAAAACGATACGGAGCAGCCAGTTTCGGATGATAATGATCGGTTTGACGGATTTATACTCTTTACGGGAAGGAACAGCCGCGCTGGTTTGAATTTGTGACATATCAGCTCACTCCCCTTTCCGTAAGTTTGTTGCTGATCAGCGACAGAATTACGGAGAAGACGAATACAAATACACCGATTGCCATCGCATAACCGAAGTTCGAATTCGTAAACGCCTGCTGGTACAGATAGGTCATGACCACTTCCGAGTGCCGGTCCGGTCCGCCCGCTGTCATGATCGTTACGATTACAAAGCTGATCGTCAGGACGCCGTTGATGCTGAAAATAATCGTGATGCGGATAATCTCCCACAACATGGGAATCGTGATATGAATGAACTGCTCGAACGGAGTCGCTCCGTCTATGCCAGCTGCTTCATACAGATCCGGCGAAATACTGTCGATCCCAGCCATGTAAATAACCATGTAGTATCCGGCAGCCTGCCAGATCAGCGTGACGGCCAGCGCCCACAGCACGGTCCTGGAATCTCCGAGCCAAGCCATCGCATAATCCCCAAGTCCCAGCAGCTCCATCCCCGAATTCAGGAAGCCAATGGTCGGATGATAAATGAACGACCAAAGGATCGCAATCACGACAAAGGACAGGATACTTGGGAAGAAGAACAAGGTGCGGTAAATCCCCTTTTCCTTGAGCTTCGTTCGTGTCAGAATTGACGCATTGACCAAGGCGATGAGCAGTGTAAAGACAGGGACAATGACAATGAGAAATCCGGTATTCCGGAGAGCCAGCAGAAACACATCATCATGGAACATGTCTACAAAGTTTTTCAGACCGATGAATTTGGGCTTATCCCCGATTCCCGTCCACAGGAAAAATGATTTATAAAACACCTGCATTGCCGGGTACAGCTTGAACAGTATGAACATGATAAGGCCGGGAATAAGACAGGCGGCCATGAAGAAGCGCCGCCGTGCTTTTAAAGTCATTCTCTCCACTTCCTTCACTTTGGTTCTGGATTGTGCAAAGCCTGCATCAGCTTATGCCAAGCAGGCTCTTCCAACCTCATTTGTCTGCCTTTCAAGTTTCCGTATGATGGGTGTGAGAATTACTCTGCCGAGTCTTTCAGCTCCTTGCTGACTTCCGAGTACATCTTGTACATCTTGTCACTGTACTGATCCAGAGTCATCTGCTTGTTCATCAAGGAAGAGATCGTTTTATAAACTTCATCCTTCGGACTGTATCTGCTGCCTTTGGCTACCGTCTTGAAGGTCCCGTTAACAAGTTCCATACCGTTGTCTACGGCTTTATATACGTTATACGTCGTTTCTGAAATGAATGGCTTCGCCAGATCCGCTGCGTCCTTGACGGCCATAACAGCCTTGGACTTCTCCGCATTCAGCTTGATGCTCTTGTCGGTATAAATATATTTCAAGAATTCAGCGGCAAGCTCAGGATTTTTCGCTTTGGCCGGAATGACGATTTGCTCAATTTGGCTCATGGCTTTCACGCTGCTTCCTGAATTAAACGAAGGAATACCGAGGAAGCCGAACTGGAAGCCTTCCTCACGCGGTGCGTCCTTCATTTCATCCTCAAACCAGGTTCCGTTTGGTATGAACATGGCCTTGCCTTGCATAAATGAGGTCTGCGCCTGGGTATGGTTCAAAGCGACCGTACCTTTCATCAGACCATTGTCTTCATTTGCGAACTTCTGGATATTGCCCCATACCTGTTTGAAAACATCACTTTTCCAAAACTCAGGATCATAGTCGAAAAATTGATCCAGCGCTTTTTGTCCACCCAAATCATAAATGGAAGGAATAATGACTTCGTCCAGGTATCCAGGATAGAGACCTTGGTAGGTGAATAATGCTCTGCCGTTATCCTTGGCCGTGGCATTCATGGCAAACAGCTCGTCCCAGGTTTTTGGCGTCTGGATGCTCTTTTGGTCAAAGAGAGTTTTGTTATACCACAGTCCGAGTACCCCGAAGTTGAAAGGTGCCAGATAAATTTTACCGTCACCGTACGGTGCCATGGAACGGGACTCCAAAACACCCGGGAGCATCTTATCCTTCAGGGCGCCACTGCCTTCATCGGTATTGAAAATGTCGCTGAGATCCGTCAGCGCTTTATCTTTAATAAGTCCGTCCAGAATCGGAAGATTGTCCCCACCTGCTATGTACATCAAATCCGGCGGGTTGCCCGCTACGATTTTAGGCCGCACGAGCTCAGCAATTTTGGGACTGGCCGTAATATTGATTTTGGTGTCCGGATGATCCTTCATGAATTCATCCGAGATCTGATCCCAGTACTCCCGTCCATATCCGCCCTGGAATACCGCGATATTCAGTTCACCGTTTGCAACCTTTTTGGAGCCTCCATCACTTGTTCCTGCAGTATCCGAACTGCCCGAATCCGAGCTGCTGCTGTTGCCGCATCCGGCAAGCAGGGATACACTCAAAGCGCAAGCGCTTACAGCCGATAGAATCTTATGCCATTTCATTTCATGACCTCCCCTATATTTGTTGTCATTATACCTCTGCTGAAGGCGCTGCCAAATGGATAAACCCGATGAATGTCATGGACGATTTTATGCGGTTAGCGAAAGCGTTTGCAGCTGAAATGGACAATCTTATGTTCCCTGCTTAAAATTATGCAGTTTTCTGTTTATTTCTGTTTCAAAGCTGGAGTTTCTTGCGACTTGACCAGTTTTGGAGGTACGCCGTAATGCTTTTTGAACAGACGGTTGAAATAAAAGGGATCATGAATGCCCACTTCTGCGGCAACCTCCTTAACCAGTAACTGTCCGGAAGACAGCATCTCGTATGCTTTGGCCATACGCAGCTCATTGAGGAAGGTCATCATACTTTTGCCGGTATCCGTCTTGAAAATCTGGCATAGATAGGTTTCCGACAGATTGACATGCAGAGCCACATCATGGATCGTTACTGCTCTCGGATAATTTTCTTCCAGGTAGACAAGCGCCTTGCGGACTTCCGGCCGGGTAGCCCGTACGCCTGCCCCACTTCCCGCATGCTCCAGCACGTCATATGCCAGCTCCTCCACAATCATCATCATTTCCGTATCCGTTCCGGCTCCGGTAATACGCTCCAGCCAGAGCGAATGATCGAAACTGCGCTGCTGCTCCAGTCCCAGCTTGCGGCTCAAGGTCCACATCCCCTCGCAAACGACCCGTTTGACGATCCGCGGATACAGCTGTCGCTTCGCGCCTTCCTGAATGATCTGCAGAGCTCTGTTCTCCCAGCTCAAGATAAATCCGTGCTGGCCTTTGCGAATTTCCTCCATCCAATCCGCCTCCAGCTGCTGGTAGCTTGGATCCTCATCTGCTGCTTCAACATGGCAGGACAGACATACAGGGCCCGCAGATTTATAGAAGAGCAGCATCTGGGCTTCCCGGATCAAACGGATTTCCTCCACCAGCTCTTTCCCTGATAAAGCCGCATTCCCGTAAATTATATCTACTTTCAAACTGTAGTACATGGCAGCAAGACTGCTGATTCTTCCGGCCATCTCTGCAGGCTCCGTCATTTCTGACGCTTCCGGGTAAGCTGCTGCAAACATAAATCTTTGATCTTCTTCTGCCACGGTACACTGCCAGGCACTTCCCGGGTAAACATCGCTCCACAGCTGGCTGAGCGAATGCTTCAGAGAAAGTGATTCCCTCTTCTCCCCCACGGTATCCACCTGCACGCCAAAGATATGCACCAAGTGATCCGGAGGAAATAATTCCTGATCAGCCTCCGGACTTAGCTCACCTGAGCCTTCCTCGGAAGATATAAGGGAAGTCAGAATATCTTGAATGTGATCCGTTTTCTCAGACTGTACCGATTCGGCAAGTAATTCAGGCTTCTTCTTCTTCGTATCAAGCTTTAGAGCGATTTCATTCAGGATCTGCATGAAATTTTCGCTTTTCAATGTTAGCTTCAGCATATAATCATGCGCTCCGTATTTCAGTGCCTCACGCACCAGTTCAAAATCATTAAAGTTACTGAGGACTAGTATCTCCCCGTCAAAGCCGGATGCCATTAGCTGCTTGATCAGCTCGATTCCGTCCATTTCCGGCATTTTAATGTCCGTGATCACAATATCTGCAGGCTGTTCCTGCATCATTTTAAGCGCCGATGTGCCATTTGACGCTGAGCCTGAGTAGACAAACTTGCTGCCTTCCCACTGAATCAGCGTTTTAACCGCATGTCGCACAATCATTTCATCATCAATAATCAGCACTTTATACATATCGCTCTAAATCCTCCTCGCTTGTATAGACCGGAAGTGTAATGACCGTCTCGGTACCCTCACCGACAACACTGGATGTGACTAGACCAAAGACTGCGCCGAAATGCAGCTTGATTCTCTCATCCACATTGGCAATCCCGAGGCCTGACAGCTTGGAATGGGATTCGCGCTTTTCTTTGACATGTTCCATATCAAAGCCCTTTCCATTATCGGTTATGCGGATGGTCAGCACATGGTTTTGCCGGGTTGCCTTCACCCAAATGCCGACCCTTCTTTCATCATCACCGACTCCGTGAAGAATGGAATTCTCTACAATCGGCTGTAAAATAAATTTTGGAACCAAATTAACGGCCATCTCTTCATCCACTTCCGTATTCAGCACAAAAGAATCACCATAACGTATACGCTGTATGTTGGCATAATGAATCAAATTCTCAATCTCCGTTTGTAATGGAATGAACTCATCCTTCACCATGATCGTGCTGCGCAGCAGCTCTGACAATGATTCGATGCCATTCGTAACCGACTCGTTCCCTCCCAGCATGGCGCTCCATTTCAGGGAATTCAGGGTATTAAAGAGAAAATGCGGATTGATCTGGGCCTGGAGCATCTTCAACTCCGCATCACGCTTCGCCTGCTGCTCCGACTGCACCTGTCCGATCAGCTGCTTGAGCTGCTCCACCATCCCGTCGATCGTTTCCGTCAATTTATCCATTTCATCCGGATACGCGGAACGGGTGCTCGTCGTTGCCTCAAGCCGCCCCATCCGGACCTGCTTGGCATACAGCAGAAGCGAGCGCATGGGATTACTGATCGTAAAATAAATCCACATCGAAATCATACCGGACAGTAGAAGAATCACCAGGCAAATGTACACGATATTTCTCCGCATGTCTGACAGCTCCGAGACAATGAATTTTTGCGGAATCATCCCGACAAAAAACCAATTTGCCGAACGGATATACGAGCTCGCCACAAGAAACTGGTGCTTGCCCACATCCGTATGGAAAGCGGTCAGATTTCCCTCACGGTTAAACTGTCTATCAATGGGACTGAATACTTCCTTGTCCGCAAAATGGCCTCCTTTCGGAATGTCATCCGACAAGGACGATATCACCATTCCATTTGCATCGGATATGTAAATGCTGCTGCCCGATCCGAGGTTCACAAATTTATAAATATTGCGTGAAAATACCTTTTCATCGATAAAGATAATCAGATAGCCCAGCTGCTTGTTCAGCTTATCCTCGGCATATATTCTGCGGCTGAGGGCAATCGTATTGGTCCCGCGGCTGGAACGGAGGTACGTCCAGTAAGCGTTTCCAAAGGACTGCTTCGTCTCTTCCAGCATCGATTGAATTTGTTTCGCCGGGTACAGCTCAAAGCCAAGGTCAAAAAATGACTCCCCGCTGTTGGTCAGAATCATCACATTACTGATATTGCCAAGTTGAAATATTTGCTGTCCCATTTCATCCCCGATTTGGGTTTGCAGCTGGTTTTTCTCGTAATCGCTCATGGCGTCAAACTGCGGCAGCCCATTTTGGATAAAATGGTTGATGATAATGTTCTCGCTCAAGGTTTCATACTGCTCAAGCTCACGCGTTGCATTCTGAGACAGCTCATCCAGAATCTGCATGGAGTAGGCACTGATTTTATTCGTAATCGAGTTTTCGTATTTCATATTCGAGTACACGCTCACGAATACAACCGGAAGAAGCGAGGTGATGATGAAGGCTGCCAGCAGCCTGTTCTTGATTGACAGCCGCCGCAGCACGAAAGATTTGCTTTTGATCAGGGAATATAGTGAATTCATACGCATCCTTATCACCTTTATGCATAATGTCATTGATCCGGGCGATGGCAGCTGAAGTCCCGGTAGTAACTATACAATACCTGCGCATGTCGAAATCAGTCAACGGGGACCGGAATAATGATCTGCGCCCGGAGGTTTGGAAGTTCATGTCAAAACAACAGAAAGTTTCCGAATAAAACAGAGAAAAACCGCAGTGGAAGACATGCCTTCCAGCAGCGGTTCAACGGCTGTATATGATCATTCAAAAGCATTTCAATCCGGTAAATGAAGACTAAACGTTACAATTTCAGCTGGTCTTACAGCAACCCCGTTCAAAACGGTCATATCCAGCGCATTCTCTAAAATATTGCTGTGCCTCGCTTCTTTGATCTCAAAAGCTGGCTGCGCAGACAGTGAACGTTCAGAATGGGCAGCGTTATACCAGCGAGCAATGATGCTGCCAGTATCCTTGGACATTTTAAGAGCAGAGAAGAAAAGATCTTTTCCCGTCCAAGAAAGAAAGGAGTGAATGAGCGGGATGCTGCCCGTGTGAACATCTGCCTGCTTCACTGTCCATGGCACCTGGAACTGCCGGGCTTGGATCATCGATCCGGTTTCTCCCATGTGAATTGACCCCTGTTCCGCAGCTGCCGGGTCAAAAGGAATAATCTCAAGCCGAGTGGTATGCTTCCCATGACATTGTGCTCCAGGCGTTGGAAAGTATCCCCAGTCTCCCATTTCGCCCACGGCCCTTAATAGCGTCACTGCAATGACTGCCGCATCTTCCTGGATAATCTCGTATTCAGGGAGCCCCTGGTTGGCAATCGTCAGACCTTGTCTTTCATCGCGAATCGAGACAAAAGCCTGCTGATGTTGGCAGTTGCTCGGGTTCAACCATTCTGCTGCGGGCTTATTGTTTCGTTCCGCCGTTTCAAATATGGAATCCGCCTTATGGCTCTGAGAAGAGATTCCCGACTCAAAAAGAATACGCAATCTATGATCATCCGCTTCATTGTGGAACGTCGTTTTCACCTGAAGCCCTCTTCCACTGCGCTCCAGAGTAATCCGGGTATGAACATGAAGATCCATGAGTGAGGAAGAGCGGGACGCTTTTCTGCCAGTAAACCAAATCAGCTCTTTCTGTTCTCGGCTGAGGTTGTCGTCAGCAGACTTCGGAATGCGCATCGTATGCATAATGTCAAAGGAAGCCCGGAATGCCTCATCTTCGGCAAGAGTAATACTCGCGATACTGTTTCGTGTTGTTACAGGTACATCCCCATCCGGCTGTTTGTACATGTACTCGTTGCCAATGTCACCTGAATCCTCATAGATACACAGATTTCTAAAAATTCGGCCTGTACCTTTATCCTGCAGAGTTACGGAGCCATTAGCCTCAATCGTTACCGCCAGAAATTCATTTTCCATACTTCGTTTTCCGGTCACAAGGGAAGACTGCTGCTTCTGGATCAGCTTATTCGTGGAGGATCCTCCTGAGACATCGACACCACTCTCCTGACTGCTGTTCTCCTGCTTCCCTTGAATAAGTGCATAAACTTTATAGCCCAGTGCCGGTACATCCTCTGCTTCGAAGCGAACTTGGATGCGTCTTGTGAAAAATGGCTGGCGGAAACGGTCCTCCGGCAGATCATAGCCAAATCCAACACCCTGATCCTCCCAGCTGAACGGTATTTCGCTTCCCCCCGGATCGAGAAGAACCAGATGCTCAAGCGGCAGCAAACGCAGCTTTTTTTTCATATCCGCAAAGCCCATACCGCTCCCAAAACAGATCCGTTCCAGCTCCAGCTCCACTGTAATCACGCCGGAACGCTTCCAACCCGTCGTGTTAAATACTGCGAGTGGATATCCATTTTCACCTTCCCGAAGAAAATCAGCAAACGAACGGGTATCGATGTCATCGGTTATTGCGGCCACGCTGTCCTCCACGATAGCTTCACCCACATGCCTGCTCTTGGCAAAACGGGTGACCATTTCATCATGCACCTCATCCACACTGCACCCGCAGATGCTGTCATGCGGATGGTTTTGCATCAGTGTTTTCCAGGCATACTCGAACAGATGATGCGGATATGGCGCTTTGCCTGTCAAATGGGCAAATACAGCAAGCGGCTCAGCTGCTTGTTCCAGCAAGGCCTGCCCTTGGCTGTTAAGCTGCTTCAGATAAATCCGGGAGGACGCGGTATTGACCAGTGTGGACCAGCCGTCCGTATGCTGGCTGCGAAGCTCTCCGCGCACGGTAGACAGATGATCCGGCACGCTCGCAGCCGCTGCTTCGATATAATCCGTGAAATTGGAATGGACAAAACGATGCTCTGGTAACAGTCTTTGCGCCACCTTGATCGCTTCAGATATATTCTGCTGTACCGGCTGATGGTCGCATCCGTTCATCATCAATACATGCGGCGTTGATGCATACGTATCCACTTCCTTCAGTTTCCGTTCCCAATATTTCTGCGCTTGCTTGGGATCCACCGGAATCTCATTGCCGTTGCTGTACCAGTTGGCAAAAAGAATGCCCAGCACATGCGACCCGTCAGGAGCCTCCCAGATCATTTCGGAATATGGAGACTCATAGGCTGCCGACTCGCTCACCTCATTGTTGAAGCCGGTCGGCTTCACCCCGCGGCCGAACACCGCATTGCCAATACCAGCCTGCCGGAGCAGCTGTGGCGCCTGCCCCATATTCCCGAAGGAATCGGGAAAATATCCGGTCTTGCTCACCGCACCGAACCGCTCCGCATCCTGATGTCCATAAAGCAAGTTGCGGACGTTGGCTTCGCTGCTGGTCAAAAATTCATCCTGCAAAATGTACCAAGGACCGATATGGATACGCCCTTCACGGACGTATTCTTCCAGCAACGGCCGCTTTTCCGGACGAATTTGCAAGTAGTCATCCAGCATGATCGTCTGGCCGTCGAGATGGAAGCTTTTGAAATCCGGATCATCATGAAGCGTTGTGAGCAAAGTGTCCATCAGCTTGATCAAACGCACATGATGCTTCTCATAAGGCAGATACCATTCCCGGTCCCAGTGTGTGTGTGAAATGATATGTACGGTCTTTGATTGTGTCAATATTCTGCTCCCCATTCTCGCCAGGTTATTTGTCTAGAGCAGCTGCAAGCATCTACTTGGCGATTTCAAGCCGATTCATCACTGCTCGCAAGATCTCGGCAATGCCCTTGATGTTTCCTTTAATTTCACCAAGAGCACTCTTCCCAAGAAGTGCAGCCGCCAGTGTTTTTACCTGTTGCATTCCATCCGGTTACAAGCATTCCAGGCATCCATTCCTCAGCTTTCAGCTCTTTGGCCTGCCGGTAGGATTGCTCCAGCAAATCCAGTGCCGCCTCCGGCATATTCAAGGACGAAGGCCAGACCGTAAACCCTTTACCCTGCAGATGCCCAACGGACGGATATTGATCCAGCTTGTCATTATTCCAGTCACATAAAATAATTTCCCGGGGAATGTGATCACTCTTTGTAAATTCCCAATGTCATCATGATCACTGAACCGCATATGAATGCCGCATAAAGTTTCTATTGTCCTATCCCCCATGTTATCGGCTCCCGGGCTTCTGCATTATCCGACAATGCCCGTTCGTTCAACGCTTTCCACAAAGTATCTCTGCACAAACAGATACAGAATAATCAGCGGGGCGGTCAACAGCAGTACCCCTGTGTTGAGCAGCATGGACTGGTATACCAGATCCGGTTCCTTACCAAGTGCCGAGCCCATATCCATCAGCTGCGTGGAAAGAACCTTGACCTTGCTCAGGAAGAGCGAGACGTAATAGCTGTCATTCCACTGCCAGACGAATGAGAACAGAAGAACGGTCACGATCGCAGGCACTGCATTCGGCAGCATAATCCGGTAAAAGGTCTTCAGGACCCCTGCACCATCCACAAATGCCGACTCTTCGATCTCCTTCGGAATCCCCCGGAAAAACTGCCGGAAAATATAGATGTACAAACCATTTTTCAATCCCATCGCAGTAGCTGAAGAAATGAGAAAAGGCCAGAAGGTGTCAATGAGATTCACGCTGGATTTGCCGGAAAGCAGCTTCACCAGACCAAATAAATCGAAATACCGGTACGTGAGGTACAAGGGGATCATAATGGTCTGTGGCGGCACCACAATCGTGAAAATCACGAGACCGAACAACAGACCGCTCCCCTTAAACTTCAAACGGGCAAATGCATAGGCCGCCAGAGCGCAGGAAGCAAGCTGAATAATCGTCGTCCCCGCCGAAATCAGAAAAGTATTGAGCAGCGCCGAGAAATAATGGGTGGCCTCCATGGCGATTTTGATATTATCGAGCGTAAAATGCCGCGGAATCCAAAGCACGGTCGGGTCGTAAATATCGACTTTGCTGCGGAAGGCTACCGACAAGCGCAGAAATAACGGGAACAAAATGATAAAGCAGAACCCGGCAATCAAGATTGTGCGCACAAGTTTCCACAGCCAAAGCTTGGATTTTTCCAGAGGGTTAAATCGGTACTGGATGATATCCGCGTATGCGGCAGGCGATTTCATAGCCTTCTCCTCCTTATCAGTCGTAGTAGAATACCTTTCTGGAAATGATCGCCGTCGAAATGCCCAGGATAGCGGTAACGACTGCAAAATAAACCCAGGACATCGCCGCGCTTTGGCCAAATTCGAATGATTTGAACGCGGTCTCGGAAATCAGCGAGTTGATCGAATTATGGCTGAATGAATCGATAATCGAGTAAACCATATTCGTTAAAATGAGTGGCGTCATCATGGGAAACGTGACCTTCCAGAAGATTTCATAACCCGTCGCCCCTTCGATCCGCGAGGCCTCATATAAAGCAGGCGAGACGGATTGCAGCCCGGCCAGGAAGATCAGAATTTGAACGCCCGAGGAGCTGATGATCTCGTATATCCGGTCCACCGCACCCGTAATGTAATCGACGAACATCGGGGCTAGCCCCGATTCGGTCAGCATTTTCTTCAACTCGAAGCTCTGCATCAGTCCACCGTTTCCTTCTCCCCCGGACATGGTGGAGCCTCCGACAAAGCTGCTGATATCCAGATTCGCGATGGCTGCCGATGCCAGAATAACCGGCAGGAAAAATATCGCCCTCGCGAGCGCTCTTCCACGGAATTTCTGGTTGAGCAGCACCGCGGCGAACAGACTGAAAATAATGATGATCGGTACATTCACGATCATGTTCGTGACCGATTCCGTCAGCCTTCTCGGATAATCCGGATTGGTCGTAAACAGATTGCTGTAGTTGGACCAGCCTTTATAATCGACGGCAAATCCGCCTTCAACCAGATGTATGGAGCTTAGACTGAACCGGAACGACTGGATCAGCGGCAGCAGAAACAAGATGACAAGTCCCAAAATGAGCGGTGTTACGAACAATACGCCATACCATTGCTTTTTTTGGGACAAGGTGAGAGGTTTTCTGAACATATTATTCACCGCCTACGTGATAGCTCTGCGGCTGAAGCTGCAGGCCGTCCACGGCTACCGCCGTATGGTTGTAATTGATCGTTACGTTAATACCGTTTTGATATATGGTTCTGACAACGCCCGGAGCAAGCATGCTGTGAGCAGTGATGACCTGACCACGGACTTTGGACAAAATCGCATTCGATTCCTGATACAGCTGCACAGCTTCATCAAACCAATCCTGGTAGTTCAGCGCGTATAAACCGTTATAATCCGTATCCTTGACCTTGGAAGCATCGCTTGCAAACCACTGATAATACACGTTGGATCCGGTTTCAAGCGACTTCAGCATGGACAAGCGCGGATTCTGGAGTTCATTCATATTGTAAGGAGCGCCAGAAATATCAAAATATCCATGAAGTGCAATCTGGTAAAACGGAATCTCTTCATCCGTGATGTTCAACCGGCTGCTGCGCACAGGTGCATTGACGATCAGATCAGCGAATGGCAGACTGTAGGCGTTGCCTCCGTCGACCATAAGTGAACCCGTCTTTTTTTGCAAAAGCCCCAGCTCTTTCACGGAGGCCAGGAGCGAATCCTCGCGGCTCACCGGATGGGAAGGATCAAAGTCCGAATTAACCTCCTTGCCCAGATCCCGCAGGGAAAGCCCGGATATGCCAAGCTTGGTGTAATCCTGTAAAAATCCATCCACCTGCTTTGGCAGCTTGCGCGGCGAGAGAACATAATGTGAAAATTTGCTTACATCCTTCGCATACGTGACCGGATTATAGGCATACACTTCCGCCTTACTGCGGTCTAGTAAGGTAGCGGCTCCTGATGAACCTTTGAATTTCTCCAAAAAGGCAGTATCCGGATAAAATCCAAACCCGTTCTGCTTCATGTAGTCCGCTAAATGGAGAAATCCCTTCTTGCCTCCCAGAACTCCGGCGATAGACAGATCCGATGGAGAAGAGTGGCGGATGCCTCCGTTGAACCAGCCCACCATCCGCAGATCGATGTCACTCACTCCCGCAGCCTTAAGCTTGCCCAGAATCGATTCTGCCTCCTCAAAAGTGGTTAACGATTCCGTCGATTGATAGGGAATGCCGAGAATCGATTTGTTCTTACGGAATGCGCCTGCAAGCTCCAGTACAAATGGGGCATCGGAAGTCTCAAGCAGCTTCAGCTGGTATTTATCCGCCAGATAACCCCTGTATGCCGCTGCCATGCCGGTATAATCCGCGGAAGCTCCAGATAAGAATGCATATCTTACCTGTAGATTTCCCTGGTATTTTCCGGTCTGGAACATAGGAACCGCACTTGTCTTGCTGCCGGATGACAAGGTGTAATAGTCCATGGCCGTCACCTGAAATTTGCTGCTGACCGAATTATAGGAATCATTCCGCCCACTCACATCGGCTGCAATGCTGGCCCCTGCTTCTCCGTCCTCAATGAAGCCAACCAGCGCATGATCGTTTTGCTTGAGCCCGAATACCGGCAGGCGTGAAACCTCGTTCGTCTGAATTTTTTCTTTGATGTCAAAGGTTCCGTCGTTGCCATAGACCGGCAGGCTGTAAGGCTCCGCGTTCAGCTTTTTATTATTCAGATGAATCAAAGCGCCTGCGCCGTCGGGAACGAAAATATATCCCTGCTTGCCCGTGTCCGCCGCGCCGAAGAACTTCAGAACCTGTAAGGATGCGATTGGATAGGCCTTGTTCGATTTCAGTTCCTTGGCGGGAATGGACACTACCAGGCTGCCACCATCGAGGGTATACACAACCGGCACGGTAAATTCGGCGTCTTCGGAAGCCGCTGCTTCACCTGCTCCGTTCTCCTTGTTATCCTGCGCCGCATCTTCAGCCGTATAGCCGGCTGCCTCCAGAACTGCTGACAGCTCTTCAGCTACGTAATCCTGCAGTTTGCGTACTTCATAAACTTGTTTTTGCTCATCCAGACGGAATTTGTATTTGACGTTATCCCGCTGATTTGCATCTTTGATTTTATCCAGAATGTTCTTTTCAAAGCGTTCCTTGCTGATGATTTTCGGTATGTTGGCAAAAGACTGCGCCACGTTTCCCATTTGATAGACTACGCGGATGCCTTGATTTGCTGTTGTGATTTTAAACTGCTTTTTGGCCACGCTGTCATCAAAGCTGTTAAAAGCGTTAATCTGCCCTTTATCGTTATAGTAAGTGAGCAGTACTTGTGCAGACAGCTCCGATTTGTACAGCGGCGAGGCCTGAGCGTCTTGACTGCGCAGAACCGGATTGGAGAACCAAACAAATCCGTTCTGCTTTTCCTGCACAGCAATCTCTGCTGTTTCCTTGTTCACGTAGAGGCTGAGCTGGTCATTATCCGCCGCTTTCTCCATTGTGCCCAGCGCTTCAAGCTCCTGCGAAGTGTTCTTACTCACTTGATCATGCTGTGGTTCCGCTGACGTTGTGATTATCTTAAGCGAAGCCTGATCCGTCTCCGATTTTGCAGCTGCCGGCTCCGTGACTCCGGCTTCGGAAGCATCTGCTTCTAGTCCCAGAAATCCGCCGAAGCCAGCTCCCGTGATCCCCGCTGTCAGGAGCAGTGCGCACAGGATGCCTGCGGCTTGTTTTTTGCTTATGCCCACGTACCATCCCTCCTTTTGGCGGCTACATCCTGAATGAAATTTCCTTATAGATGGAGCTCACGAAATTGATCATCTGCTGCAGCATACTGAAGAACAGGACACCCAGGAAAATGATGATACCCATAACTACGAGTGTCAGCAGCATCGTCACGATGGTTTTCCCGGCAGAATATTGATGCACCGTCATGGTCCCGGTAAACAGGAGCCATACAAACCAAATCATCGCGATCGTGTTCAGCAAATAGTAAAATGAGCTCTCATCCGCGGTGATGACGTTGCTGTACAGCATCTGCGGAAAATAGATCAGTACGAGCGGCAGCAAGGAATATGCCGTTGCAATCATAATTTCGGTGAACTTTCCCTCACCATCCATCAATGTCGTAAGCGACCAATTTGCCACGCACCAAAGTAGGAACGGGAGCACAATAAATTTAAGTTCATCTAGGCTGTTCAACTGCTCCGGATTGTTGAAGTTAATGACGAAGCCGTTGAACTGGCGTTTGACGATCGTGGCGATCACAAGCAGCACCATGATGACGAAGGCCACGCTGAGCCTGCCTTTGCGTTCATATTTCATCTCCCAAAACCCGTTAAAAGGATGCAGCAGCGTGTAAAACGGATTCCGAATGATCCCGAACTCCCGATAGAATTGCCCCTTGGTTTTCCGGTTTGCGAGTTTGACACCTGCAACAATGACTGCAATCCCCAAAACTATGAACAGCACGATCATACCGAAATGGTCGAATACCACTTCCTTACGGTAGCGCTTGAAGGCTTCCGAATAATACTCACGGCTGTTGCCCAGCTTGAAGTAGTTCATGGCCTCCCGGTTATCGCCTTGCTTCAGCAGCGATTTACCGATACCGATGTAGGCTACATCGAAGTTGGCATTGAGCTGGAGTACCCTTCTCCAATCGGAAGTAGACTGCTCCGACTTGCCTTCGCTGAGCGCGGCCACTGCACTGCGGATCAAATCGCCGTAAGGGGTCGGATTGAATACCGACAGGCGGTTGTTATCCTTGTCAAGGACTAGCATCCGTTCACCGAGCATCTCAATGGCTACCGGCGTGCGGAAATTCCCTTGCTGGCTGCCGAGGCCGCCGAATTCATAGAGCAGGTTACCGTCCTTGTCATAGGTGAAAATACGCCCCCTCTTTGAATCCAATGCACTGTACATCCCGCCCTGATCGGGAATAATGTCCACGAATATGGAGCTTCCGGGCAAGCTCCCACCCTCGAGATTTCCCACATCGCCTTTGGGTGGAAAATATCCTTTGCTGCGTAAAATATCCGTGCCGGAAGGATTAAGGCGTTTCAACGGCTGCTCGGAATTTTCCTCCGAGGTGGAGGTATAGATAAAGCCGCTGTCATCCACATCCAGGTTGTTGAATTCAATAGGGATAAACTGCTGCATCTGCTCGCGCTGTGCCTTGGTGGAAATACGCTTCCAGAACAGATCCACCGGACTGAATTTGACGCGGTTGGTGCCGATAAATCCGTTAAATCCCCCGTCCGAATCAAATTCCATAATTCCTTCGTAGCATCCCTGGCTGATCACATATAAGCGCTTGGCCTTATCAACGACCAGCTTGACCGGCTGATACTGAAATCCCTCCCGGAGCAGTGTCGACTTCGGCTCATTCATGACCCGCACCGGCTGTCCATTCTGATCGAACTCGACAATGCGGCGGTTATCCGTATCGGCGACATAGATATGCTGATCCGAATCAACGAAAACACCCTGCGGATGATTCAGGCTGTCTTTCTTTCCATCAAGCCCGAACTCCCCGATGGTTTTCTCAAGCTGGAGGTCCCTGTTCAATATGACGATCCGGCTGTTACCTGTATCCGCAATGTACAGCCTTCCATCTTGACCTGTATACATATCCTGCGGAGAGGACAATGCACCTTGGCTCCAGTCGCTACCGGAAATGACCTGCTCCAGCGAATAAGGATCCGGAGCGGGAACCGGAGTTCCCCAGTAGGAATAGTTATAGGTGTCATCCGCCGATACCGGAGCCGCAGCGGTGCCGGAAGCCAGAAGCAGCACTATTATGAATAAAGCAAACCATCTCTTCATCTGCATGCCCCCCTGTTATTCCTTCAAGCCCGATGTGGACATCGTTTGGATGATGCTGCTCTGCGTCACGATGAACACGGTAATCGGTACAATCATCATTAAAAGCGTAACAGCTGCGACCGGGCCTGTGCGCACCAGACCGCCATTTGCGATTTGCCCGAATACATAATCCACTGTTTTCAGCTGTTCGCTGTAAATATATTTATGGCTGGTTACGGAACCATTGGTCCAGAGGTTCTGCAAGGAAAAGATAATCAGCGTCAGCCAGGCAGGTCTCACAATAGGCATCACAATCTGCCAGTAAATGCGGTACTCGCTGGCTCCGTCAATTTTCCCCGCTTCAAGCAGCGCATCGGGAATTTGCTCCATGAACTGCTTCATCAGATAGAGACCCAGCGTCATGCCGAAAGCGGGCAGCAGTATAGCCCAGTAGGTGTTGATCAGACCCAGATACGAAATGATCATATAGTTCGGAACCTGGGTCACATAAACCGTAAACATGAGTGAAAGCACCACAATATTGAACAAAAGCTTTTTGCCCGGAAAACGGAGCTTTGCAAGCGGATAAGCCGCTGCGGAAGCCAAGATCACATGCCCCACCGTTCCGAAAATGGCAATGAAAAACGTGTTGAACACATACCTCGAAAAGGGTACCCAGGAATCACTGAAGATGCCGACAAGGTCCGTGAAGTTTTTAAGGGTCGGGTTCCGGACAAACAGCTTGGGCGGAAAAGTAAAGATTTCATCGATCGGCTTGAATGCATTGCTGATAGTGAATACCAGCGGCAGAGCCATAAAGCAGGCTACACCCCCTAGCAGTACGAACAGCAGCAGATCGACACCCCAGGATCGGTTCAGTCTTTTCGGCATTTTAAGTACGAGTTTCATCCTTTACTCACCTACTTTTCCAAGAAGCTTCTGGGTCACCAGGTTCACGGTAAGCATAATCGTGAACAATACGGTGGCGATCGCCGATGCGTATCCCATTTCAAAGCGGATCGAACCATAGTCAACCAGATGGGTTACGATCGTATGCGCGGCATAATCCACGCTCGGGAAGCCGATGAGATAAATCGAAATTTCAGCGACCGAAAAGGCCGATGCAATCTGAATGACCGCGCCGAACATCAGCTGCGGCCGCATGGCAGGGAGTGTAATAAACCACAGCTCCTGCCAGCGGTTGCGTATTCCATCGATGCTGCCTGCTTCATACATCGTCCGGTCCACGTTCTGCAAACCGGCGATAAAAGCCAGAAAGGATGTGCCAAGGCTCAGCCACAGCTGTACCAGAATCAGAATCATCAGCACATATCTGGAATCCTGAAGCCACTGGATCGGCTCCATAGTAAAGCCCCACTTCATGAGAAAAGAGTTCGCATATCCGTATGAGTCGCCTGCAAAGAGCAGCGTCCAGATCAAATACGTATTTCCCGAAATCGAAGGGGCATACAGCACCAGTGTGAGCAGCGCCCGCAGCTTCGGCGGCAGTTCATTAATGAGCCAGGCGAACATAAAACAGGCGATATAGCTGATCGGACCTGTGATGGCTGCAAACAACAATGTATTTTTCAAAGCGATCATAAAAATATCATCCTGCACGAACAATCTCGCGTAATTCTGCCAGCCGATAAATCGGGGCGTCTCCAGGAGATTGAAATTCGTGAAACTTAAGAAAAAGGATAATAGCACAGGAATGACTGTAAACGTGCAAAAAATGATAAAGTACGGTGCCATCAGCACATAAGCATGCTTGTTCTTTTTCATTTCCGGCCATGTTCTGGCGATTTTTTTTCGGAACATATGCCCCGGTGTGCCGCTGCCAGGCATTTTCGCACCCGTCATGACGGGACGTTCTGCAATCTGCTGTTTCATGGAAGGTCCCTCATTTCTCGACCTCGAGATTAAATTCTTTTCGCTTGATCGTGATTTCCTCATTCATGGCTCTCACATAATTGTCCATCGTCTCACGCGGGTCTTCGCCCTGTACAACCACCCGGCGGAACGCATTATCAATATTCCGTCCTGTCAAATACCCCCCTGGAACCTCCGGAATTCCCCTTACCCACTGCATCTGAGCCTGCAGCTTGTGAAGATCCTGAGTTGGCCATGGCAGCTGGGAGAGAGCATCCTTGTTGGCGGTCGGATAGCGGGCAGAAGCCCCCATGCGGATTTCCATTTGCCGTCCATAAGCGATCTGCGTATCTTTACTGGTCCACCATTTCATGAATTCCCATGCTGCATCTTTATTGATCGTATGCTTGAACATGACGGTCGCCGAGCCGCTGCTGCCCACCTCATGGTGGAGCTTGCCGTCACTGCCAAGCGTTCCCGGTACCGGCGCAAAGGACCACAGGCCTTTGATTTCCGGTGCAAATACGCTGAGCTTGTTGTACATGGTGTAGTCGACTATGCCGATCGGCATTTCGCCAGTCCGGAAACGGTTGGCAAAATCAACAGCGATCGGAATCTTATAATTGACATAAAAGTCTGTCCACTGCTTGAATTCCTGTATCCCCGTTTCAGAATCCAAATCAACGGCCTTGCCTCCATCCTTGTAAAACTGTCCCTGATTCTGGTATAAGAACATCGCGAAGCCCGGACTTGGCGGCATTGTGGCGATATTGTTGGTTGACGATTCATTGCCTAAGGCATCGAGTGACCGCTGTGGCAATCCGAACTGCAGGTTATGCTTTTGCAGCACAGGGAGCATGTCATACACATCATCCCAGCTTTGCGGCACTTTCAGATGCAGCTCATCCTCCAGGATGTCCTTCCGGTAAAAGAGCATCGGGAAGGTCTGCTGCTCCGGCAGCGCGTAATAGGATCCGCCGTATTCATAAGGGACAAGGGCGCTTGCATTAAATTGATCTTTCACCGTATTAAAATCCGGAAAAGACGACAGATCCTGCAGCGCGCTGCGGCTGGCATAATTCACAGGGAGATCATTCCCGATCTGCAGGGCCACATCAGGTCCCTTGCCTGCTACGGTAGAAGGTAGAATGACATCCGATGCCACCAGCTTCAGGTTCACATGGATCCCTGTTGTGGTTGTAAACTGATCATCGATCAGCCTTTTAATGACCTGTGCCTGGTCACGCGCAGAGGTGACCCACACGGAAATGCTTTCTTTGCTATCATTTTCACTAGAAAAATCATCATAATTCTCATAGAAGGAGGCGAAGAAGGATTCCGTACCGGATACCATCTTCGTCCATGCACCGGCCTCTGGCTGCGGCAGCTTGCTGCCCGGTGAGCTCACGATTAAGTAATCGAGCGAGAGAGGCTGCTCGTTTACCGTCAGCATCCACGAGCTCAGCGCACCTACGTTAGTTTTGAAGGCTTCTATACGAGACGGTACAGTCTCCGGATTATCCGCCATATCTTTCAACTGGTATGCAACCGTATTAATGATCGATGTTCGCTCATCACTTTGACCGGAAGGGCCTTCAATCGCTTTTGCAATACTGTACAGCTGTTCGCTGGACTCCCGGAACACCTTGGTCATCTCCGGAATCCGCTGCTCCAGGTTGTAGTCACGGAAGGTATCCGGAACCGTACCGGTGTAGCTGATGATTTTGCGGTACATTGCATTCAAGTCCAGAATGCTGGATTCGACGGAGCGCAGGATTGGTGCGATATCCCCGAGCGTAACCTCCATCCGGATCCGATGCTTCCCTTTGGTCAGATGAAAAAGATAGGGCTCGCTGCCGCCGGGACCAATCGTTTTCATCTGCCACGCGCTGCTGTATGGAAACGTGACGGTCTGCATTTCCTTAAATGGCAGTTTTCCGTCTATGTAAATCGAACGAAGCACGGATAGGCCCCGCAGATAGTTTTGCCGATTTTTAAGTGCAATCTGGTATAAACCATCCTGCGGCACATCAACTTCCCATTCCATCCACTGTCCCGGAAGTCTCCAGGCATAACCGCCCATGGCGTTGTTGCGCAGCTTGGATACATGATAAGGTTCCACTGCCGGATTGGATCGGTCGTTGTACGGAAGAAGACTTGGTGAAGATTTATACAGAACCTGCTCTGCCTGCACTTTCATGGATACATCCGAAACCGGCTTCAGCCCTTCTTGTGAATATTGGGCAGCCATTTCGCTGTATGAGGGTAAAACATCCGGTGCCGACAGCTTAATCTGCCGGATGACTAGCGGCTCTTTGACCGAAGTCAGTGACAGGCTGTGTTTGCCTGCGGAAAAATAAAATTGAAACGGATCTTCGTAAGCCCCGGTACTGTCTTTCAAGGCAATATCCTGCCACAAATGCTCCTCGACCTGGTTGGGTGTCAGATCATTGCCGCGTTCATCCTGATCAAAGGATTCCTTTGCGTTTTTCCATACCCGGTTGAACACAAGGTTTTTTGCTTCCGTAAAAGGAACGGCGCCATCAATAGCGATCTCACGCTCAATATCGGAATCCTTGCCCGGTTCGGTATATACATTTAGCCGTATGTTGTACAGCCCTGCTTGCTTGATATCAAAATCCCATGTCACGCTGCCGGCATCCTGTGTGAGAATGGATTTGCCCTGCATGCCCTCATAGTTTTGCAGCACGGACACGTTCATTCCTTCGGCTTGGCTGTAGTGATCACCTTCGATCACAACATCCTCGGAAGGAGAAGTTGCGCCTTCATGTTTGGACAGATACTCTTCGTATCCTCCGGCTTTCATTGATTTTTTGATACCGCTGAGGTCCAGTTTTTCCGGCGTTTGCACGGCCGAGGCTGAAGCCTCGCGGGAAGATGGTCCCTGCGCAGCTGAAAGAATACCTGCGGCGAGTGACACCAGAAGCAGCATGGACGCTGCCTTGATTATCGGTCTGTGCATGGGCTCCCCCTTTTCTCTTAGCAGTACCCCTATCCCTTTGCTCAAAGGAACAGGGGTACGCGTCAGAGTTACTATACTGCCGGTCGGTTATTTGCTGTCCTGAAGCAATTTATTAATGTTGGCTTCAAACTGTGGCTTAACCTTATCCACGGCGGTGGAAGGTGAGATTTTCCCGGTTGTGATATCCTTAACGACACCTTCAAACATTTTTCCGCCATCAGGGATCGCGTAATAGGAAATGTAGTCAATACTTTCAGACATTTGCTTGCGAGTATCGAGGGATTCCTTGTTTGGATAAGAGCTTTCCCAAGATTGCTGTGACAAATTTCTGCCGACATCATGCAGGCTGATCTCATCCATAATCTTTGCCGCTACATCCGCATGCTTCGAATACTTGGCTACCATGAACATGTTGCCAAAAGGCGTATAGGAGACGTATTTATCCGATTTCGGACCTTTCGGGAAGAACACATACCCGATTTCCTGGTTTTTCATATTGTCGAGCAGTCCGCCCAGCTCCCAGCTGAAGCCGCCGTACATGACGCCTTTGCCCGCCACAAATTCCTTGTTCGCATCTTCCGGAATCGGCTGCATGATGGATTTGTCTTTGTTGTACAGATCGGAAACGAACTGCAGTGCCTCCATCGAATTTTCACTGTTCAGCGAGAATTTGATATTGCCTTCGGCATCCTTGTCAACCGAGCCTTTATTGGAGTAGATCAACTGCTCCGTGAAAGAATTGATTTTTCCGTAAGCGCCGGCAATGCCGTAAATATCTGTTTTACCGTCGCCGTTGGTGTCTTTGGTTGCCTTTTTAGCGAAGTCGCGGAATTTATCCCAAGTCCATTCGCCTTTTTGCTGGAGTTCATACGGATCTTCGAGACCCAGCTTCTTCACGAGCGTTTTGTTGTAAAAAATACCGTATGGTGAAGGGGAAGAGTCGGTCATGCCGTACTGCTTGCCTTTAAAGCTGCCGCCCTTTTTCATCCAGCTGATATATTTGGGATCATTCAAATCAAGTTTGTCGTCTACTGGTTGTATAAAATCTTTGTTGGCGAGCGTCGGGAAGGCCCAGAACAGCTCGAGGAGAACAATATCGGCAAATGGTGTGCCGGAGAGGGATGTCGTGGTGAAGTTTTCTACGTATTTGCCGTAATCGCCGAATTTCACAAATTCGATCTTGCAGTTGTATTTCTTTTCGACTTCTTCAATCAGCTTGATCTGCTCTTCTTCCGCAGGACCTTTTTCCTTGACCTGTCTCGGATCGGCATCATCATACCAGACGCCAATCTTGATCGTGTCTCCGCCCAAATCAGTCTTTTGCTCTTCAGGCGCAGCCGCCTGCTCTTTCTCAGGCTCTTTCTCCGCCTCTTTCGCAGGTTCTTCCTGCGTGGCTTTATTGCTTTCATTGGAACTGCCTTCTTTGGTGCCGCCGCCTGCGCAGCCTGCAATGGTGAAAACAAATATCATGATTACGAGCAGCATGGAGAGTACCTTCATCTTCTTCACGCGTTCATCCCCCATTTTCCGTTTCGGATTAGAATTGTTGAACCTGAATACAGAAAAGACCAATGAAACCTAAAGCAATAAAACCGATCACCCCTCTGTCATTCGCGGAATTACGCAAAAAGAATGCGCTTACATAATGTCTTTAAAACAATAAGCGATATGCCTTGCATCCTGAGGATAACAATCAGGATCTGCCGCTTCATATATCATATTAGATATATCTTATATACCGCTTACACGAGTTATTATAATCTGGAGCCTATATTTTGTAAATAGTGAATATATCTTATTATTTGTTATGATCTATTAATTATATCTAACATGGAGACTTACTTGAGACCCAGACTGTAAGCAAACGAGATGGACATATGCGTAAAAACAAAGCAAAAAGACCGGCCCCTTCTTGGGCCAGTCTTTATAAGTCTTGAGATTCAAATTTGCTCTTGGGCGGTATATTCATCGGATAATGCCGATGTTGACGCTCTTTCAACGAGCCGGACCGGTGTCAGGACACGCTCGGGACTTTTGTCGCGCTCCTCGATCTGGCTGACAATCAGTTCGGCCGCCTTGCGACCGATTTCGCTGTAGTCCTGGGCAATCGTGGTCAGTGGGACTTCAACAAGGCTGGATATCATGTGATCATCGAATCCAGCAATCGACAGCTGTCCCGGAACCTGAACTCCCATATCCAGTGCGCTGCGCAGAAGATCAACAGCAAGATGATCATGCTCGGCCTGGATCGCCGTCACTCCGAGTTCCATAATCCTGCTGATCATATTTTTATAAAACATATTGCTCGTGTCCATGTCCGCTTCACGGTAAAAATCAACAATGGTGAGCTCCGGATCGACGGGAAGTCCGTGATCCCTCAGCGCTTTGCAGTATCCCTGATACCGGTCGCGCACCGAGCTCCGAAACTCAATAGCAATGCTGGATATAAAAGCGATCCGTTCATGCCCCAGCTCAATCATCTGCTTGGCAATCATATAACCGCCATTGAAATTGTCGGATACCACGCTTGTTACCGGAAGGCTTTCCACGTACTGATCAATCATGACGAGTGGATAATCGTTCCAGTAGAGCACGTTTAGCACATCAATGTTACTGATCGTACTAATGGGATAGAGAATAATCCCGTTCGAGCCGTTTTTGGGAATACGCAGCAGAAACTCACGCTCACGCTCCTTGCTCCAGTTGCTGTTATGGATGCTCAAATAATATCCTTTGGTATCCAGATAATCCGTGGCTCCCTTGATGAAATCCAGTTCGCTTGTAGCCATATAAGGCAGAATCATTGAAATAATCGGAGTGGACGTGTTCGCGCCCATTTCGCCCGGGCCGCCTCTTTGCTCCTGTTTTTTAACATAACTCCCGCTGCCCCGCTTACGGTATATCAACCCTTCCCGTTCAAGCTCAATCAAGGCTCTTTTGGAAGTAATGCGGCTGACGCCGGACTGCTCTGCAAGCTCCACTTCGGTTGGAAGCTGCTGTTCTTCTTTATATTCACCGGATAGTATCTTTTCTTTCAAATCTTCCATGATGACTACATACAATGGTTTTTGGTTTGACTGCATTATACTCACTTCCAGTCTGTCCCTTTATTCACATACACGAATTGATTATACCAAATCAAAGTTCGATTATGCAAACTAATATACCAAATTGATAATCCGGCTCGAAATGATAGGATATAATAATCACCTATCATAACTGATTGGGGGCGGTCATTCTTCATTATAGTTCACCCTCTGTATCCATGACCCGTTTTAGGGTACGAGAAAACATCACTGCTCATCCAATCTTTGATGAGACTAGAGGGAAGTATTCATTAAAAATAGACTGTCCGCCATCATCCAAATTTGGACAACACGGACAGCCTATAACATAAATTGCAGATATAATATTCCGTTTTCCTTTAAGCCTTCTTAGCAAGAACTTCCTTGGAACTCAGCTGGCTCAGCATATCTGATGTCATTGCATCCAAATCATATTTTGCCTTGAAGCCCCATTCCGCAGCGGCGGCAGAGGCATCAATGAAATCCGGCCAGCTTTCGGCAATAGCCTGTCTCTTCGGATCCACCTGGTATTCCAGGACGAAGGACGGCATGTTTTTGCGTATAGAAGCAGCGATTGCTTCCGGATCTATGCTCATCGCGGTCACGTTAAACGCATTTCGGTGTATGAGCTTGGATGCGTCTGCCTCCATCAGCTGAACGATTCCATCCAATGCATCCGGCATATACATCATATCCATATAGGTGCCTTTATCAATAAACGAAGCATAACGGCCTTTGCTGACTGCTGCGTAATATATCTCGACAGCGTAATCCGTCGTACCTCCTCCGGGTGGAGTCACATAGGAGATGAGGCCCGGAAAACGGATACCTCTGGTATCCAGGCCATATTTATGAAAATAATAGTCGCATAGAAGCTCACCGGACACTTTATTCACACCGTACATTGTGGTCGGACGCTGAATCGTGTCCTGCGGCGTATTGTCTTTTGGCGTCGACGGCCCAAATGCGCCGATAGAGCTTGGCGTAAAGAACTGGCAGCCCAGTTCTCTCGACACTTCAAGCGCATTGACCAGCCCGCCCATATTCAGATTCCAAGCCAAAAGCGGCTTCTCTTCGGCTGTTGCGGACAGAAGTGCCGCCAAGTGGATGACGGTGTCCACCTGATGCCGTTTGGCAATCTCAAACATGGCTTTATCATTCGTCACATCCAACGTTTCAAATGGGCCTGATCTTGTAATTTCATGCCCCGACATTCTCACATCGGTGGCAATAACTTGGTCAGCACCATAAATATGTCTCAGTTTGGCGACCAGCTCCGATCCTATCTGGCCTAGTGCTCCCGTCACCAAAATTCTTTTCATCGTTATTCCTCCCCATTTGGCTTCCCCCGGCAGGCGGCTTTAGATAATTGACAATTCCTTGCCTACCTTTTCGTAAGTAGAAACAACCTGCTCAAGCATTTCTTTGCTGTGGGCAGCCGTAGGCATATTACGAATCCGCCCGGTTCCTTTAGGGACCGTTGGGAATACGATCGCTTTGGCATATACGCCTTCTTCATACAAACGCTTGCTGAATTCCTGTGTCTTCACTTCATCCCCGATAATGCATGGGGTAATTGGCGTTTCGCTGTGGCCGACGTTAAATCCAAGCTTTTTCAGCTCGCTCTTCAGGAAATCTCCGTTTTCCCAAAGCTTTTTGATCAACGTTTTGTCATTCATCAAAATATCCACCGAAGCGATACATGCAGCCACCGAGGCTGGCGGCATTGCTGTCGAGAACAGGAACGGACGGCTTCTCAGCTTCAACCATTCAATGAGCTTCTTCGTGCCGGCCACATATCCGCCAACGACGCCGATGGCTTTGGAAAGCGTACCAATTTGAAAGTCGATCCGGTCGGACAATCCAAAATGCTTCACTGTTCCGGCTCCACCACCAAGAACCCCTGATCCATGTGCATCATCCACATAAGTAATAAGATCAAACTCTTCTGCAATCTCCACGATTTCCGGCAGCTTCGCGATATCACCATCCATGGAGAACACCCCGTCGGTAATGACCATGATTTTATTGTACAGACCTGATTCTTTGGCGGCTTTGGCCTGCGCTTTTAGATCCTCCATATCCGAATGCTTGAAACGGATGGTTTTGGCTCTGGACAAACGGCATCCGTCAATGATGGAAGCATGATTCAGCTCATCGGATAAAATGGCGTCATTTTTGTCCATAACCGCAGAAATGGCAGCCATGTTACAGTTGAATCCCGATTGGTAGGTAATTACGGCCTCGGTGTGTTTGAATTCAGCCAGCTTCCGTTCCAATTCCAGATGCAGATCCAGCGTTCCGTTAATCGTTCTCACAGCACCGGCGCCTGCGCCGTATTTTTTCGTCGCCTGGACAGAAGCTTCGACCAGCCGTTCATCCGTAGCCAATCCCAAATAATTGTTGGAAGACAAATTAATCAGGTTTTTTCCTTCAATAAGAATGGTTGGTCCGTTCGGTCCCTGCAGAGGATCAATGACGTTGTATAAGCCCTTGCTCTTTAAATCCTCGATATTCTCCGTTAAAAACTGATCGAGTGAATGACTAGACATGGCGAATCCCTCCCAAATATACAAGTGTCCTTCTATAGAGGACATTAATAATATTAAAAACCCTTACTATACAAGAGATTATTTATCTTCAATGTAGCATCTTTTAATTGATTTGTACATCCACCAAGGACACTGAAATACATAAAATTTTTAGAATCCATGCAAAACAGGCTTATCAATAAGATAAGCACTTCTGTTTTTTATATACAAAAAGACCCAACTTAGGCCTTTAGCGGTTAAGAACGTGTCCCTTCTGCTATCATTTTTTAGACCAGAAAGTGGTTGCCAAAAGTTCAAAAAAGATATAAGGTGAACCTATATGAACGTAATGAACATAAATGAACCTTAAGGGAGTGTTTGTCTTGGAAAGAAGATATGCCTCACATCCACGGGAAGTAAAACAGTTTGATACTGCACGCCTGCGTGAAGAATTTCATATTCCTAAGCTCTTTATCCCGAATCATCTGGAGCTCGTGCTGACTCACGAAGACCGGCTCATCATTGGCGGGGCTTTTCCGATCGCGGAAGAGATCAAGCTGGATATGGATTTAAAAGAGCTCGGGGTCAGCTTTTTTCTGGAGCGCCGTGAAATCGGTATCATTAACGTAGGCGGAAAAGGTGTCGTCGTCGTGGAAGGCCAGGAGCACGAGCTTGATCATAAGGAATGCCTGTTTGTCGGCATGGGCAACCGGGAGGTTATCTTCAAAAGTCTGGATACGGAAAGCCCTGCAAAATTCTATCTGAATTCGGCAACGGCCCACCAGTCGTATCCGACGCAAAAAGCCACCCTTGCCGAAGCCGAATCGGCGGATCTGGGTTCGATCGAGAATTCCAACGACCGGACCATCTATCGGTTCATCCATCAAAATGGCATTCAGAGCTCGCAGCTTGTCATGGGTATGACTCTGCTTAAAACGGGTAATATGTGGAATACGATGCCAGCCCATGTACATCCACGCCGGATGGAAGCTTATATGTATTTTGATCTGCCTGAGGATGCGGTTGCCATTCATTTGATGGGTGAACCAAGCGAAACACGCCATATCATCATGCGAAACGAACAGGCTGTCATCTCTCCAAGCTGGTCCATTCACAGTGGCGTCGGTACGAGCAATTATACATTTATCTGGGGGATGGCCGGCGATAACAAAATCTATTCCGATATGGACCCCGTCAATATGAAGGAATTATTATAGAGAATAGTGATTTATATTTTCCTGATTTGAAATGAGGCTTGTTTATGAACCCGATACTGCGGCACGAGAAGATTATGGAAGTACTGCTGACAAACAAAGAGGTCACCGTGACGGATTTGAGCGATACATTAAAAGTTACGGGCAAAACCATCCGTGAAGACCTGACCCGGCTGGAGGAACAGGGACTGATTCGCCGCATCCATGGCGGCGCCGTGCTTGCTCAATCGGATCAATTTGGCATTCTGCCATCGAAAGAACCGATTTCCAGACACTTGGAGATAAAAAGGAGCATTGCGGCAGCAGCCCTGACAAGAATTCACCCGAGTGATATCATCGCACTTGACGGCGGCAGCACCACGCTGGAAATCGCCAGGCTTTTGCCTAATCACCAGCTCACGGTCATCACCAATGATGTATATATCATCAGCGAGCTTTCCAAAAAAGATAAAATCAATCTCGTTGTTCCTGGCGGCTATCGGGTCCGCAATAGTCTGACTGGACCAGAAGCCGTAGCGTATGTGAAGGAACTGAACATTCAGAAAGCGTTTATATCGGCTACGGGTATACATCTGGAGCATGGACTTTCCATCTATACCGGTGAACTCATTGCATTCAAGCGTGCTCTTATCGACACCGCCCGGGAAATCATCGCGGTGATCGACCATCATAAGTTTGGACAGACTGCACTTCGCACCTTCGCGAAGCTGCATGAGCTGAATAGTCTGATTACGGACAATGGGCTGCCGGAAGCGGTTCTATCGGAGTACCGTCAAGCCAATATTCCGGTTGAGCTGAGCGGAGAACATTGATCCCTATTGTATATAAGGGGCGGATGATTACATGAATCTGTTTAATCTGAAAGGTAAAACGGCTCTGATTACCGGAACTTCCGGCGGACTGGGTCAAGGCATAGCCATCGGCCTGGCCGAAGCAGGAGCCGATGTGGTTTGTGTTGCACGCAGCTCTTCCCAGGAGGCAGTGACCCAAGCTGAGGCATTAGGACGTAAGGGCAAGGCGATTGAAGCAGACCTAAGCGATGCAGCTGGACTGCAGAAGGTGTTCGAGCAAGCCCTGTCATTAACAGGACAGATTGATATTCTCGTCAATAATGCCGGCACGATCCGGCGGACACCTGCCAAGGACCACAGTGAAAAGGATTGGTTCGATGTCATTGACTTGAACCTGAACAGCGTCTTTTTGCTTTCGCAGATTGCCGGCAGACATATGATTGAGCGCGGCAGCGGGAAGATCATCAATATCTGCTCCATGCTATCTTATCAAGGCGGCATCAATGTTCCGGGATATACAGCCAGCAAGCATGGTGTAGCCGGTCTGACCAAAGCATTCGCCAATGAATGGGCCACCAGCGGGGTTCAGGTCAACGGCATCGCTCCCGGTTACATGATTACCGATAATACAGCCCAAATTCAAGCTGACGAGAAACGCATGGCCTCCATTACGGAACGTATCCCTGCCGGACGCTGGGGAACGCCGGAGGATCTGCAGGGTGCAGCCATCTTCTTGGCATCATCCGCTTCGGATTATGTTAATGGACATGTCCTTTGCGTGGATGGCGGATGGATGGCAAGATAGCCGGATTGTTCAATTCTATATATTCATGAAAAGACCGCATCCCCTTTGGAGAGAATGCGGTCTTTTCATATCAATAATCTCATCTCTTAAAGAGTACTTCCTGCTCGTAATGCTTGACCTCGGCCAGCCAATCTTCTCTTACCGGCGTATCCGCCTTGGCACAGTAATAATCCCATATCGCTCCGAACGGATAGGACTTGAATTCCTCCACGAGTGCCAGTCGGGAGGTGAAATCCCCCTTGAGCTCAATCTCTTTCAGTTTATCGACAGGCTCAAGCATCGCCCGCATCAGCGCCTTCAAGGTATTTCTTGTTCCAATGACCCAGGCTGCAACATGATTGATGCTTCCATCGAAGAAATCAAGACCGATATGTGTTTTATCAAGCAGTTCTCCGCGAACGAGCTCCCGCGCAATATCCAGCAGCTCATCATCCATCGTCACCACATGATCGCTGTCCCAACGTACTGGACGGCTGACATGCAGGAGCAATTGATCTCCGAACAACAGCCATGATGAAAGTTTATTGGAGATGGTTTCTGTCGGGTGGAAATGTCCCGAATCAAAGCATACCGTTTTACCGCGCGTCAGAGCATATCCCATATAAAACTCATGCGAGCCGACCACATAACTTTCAGAACCGATACCAAACAGCTTACTCTCCACGGCATCGATATTATATTCCTCGCTGATCGGCTCGCTGAAAATATCATCAAGTGACTCCATAAGCCTGACGCGCGGAGACATACGATCGATCGGCGTATCCTTGTAACCGTCCGGAATCCAGAAATTCGTTACGCACGGCTGCCCCAGTTCCCTGCCAAAGGATTCCGCGATTTTGCGGGAAGCCTTACAATGCTTGATCCAAAATTCCCGAATCTCAGGATTGGAATGGCTGAGCGTAAAACCATCCTTGGCTTTATCATGCGAAAAGCAGGTTGGATTAAAATCCAGGCCATATCCCTTTTCCTTGGCCCAGCTTACCCAGTTCTCAAAATGCCTAGGCTCAAGCTCATCCAAATCAATGAGCTCCTCTGTGTCTGCATAAATCGCATGGAGGTTGACTTTATGCTCTCCAGGTATGAATTCGAATGCCTTCTCCAAATCCTGTCTCAGTTGATCCGGAGTGCCTGCACGGCCTGGATAGCTGCCTGTAACAGCAATACCGCCGCCCAGCTCCTGCCCTTTATTCAAAAAGCCCCTCACATCATCTCCCTGCCAGCAATGCAGTGAAATCTTGATGCGGGAAAGCCGTTCAAGTACATCCTCTACATCTACACCATGCTTTTCATAAAGCTTTTTAGCTTCGTTATAGCTGTTTTGAACGCTCGTATCCATCTGTTACCCCTTCCTCCTCCAACATGGTTTATGGAACTCAAGGCTGCTCTTCTGAATCCTTCAGTTTATTCTATTAAAATGGAGCGAATGAAATTTTGCACGCAGCTCTGACAGCATTTCCGGATCCACGGGCTGAGGCTTGTAAGTTCGAATGGCAAAGGAATGCCGGATGATATCCCGCGCCTCCTGAATATCCCGGATCGCTCCATCCGCGATCATCTGAATCGCGAGGTTGCCGAGAATGGTTGATTCCGTTGGCCCCGCTTCAATATCCATGCCAAGCAGATCAGCACTTAGCTGGCATAAAAATTCATTATTCGATCCGCCGCCGACAATATGCAGCTGTTCGAGGCTCTCTCCCGTTATCTTTTTGATTTCACGAACATAGGCGTCATAGGAAAGAGCCAGGCTGTCGAAAATGCAGCGGGCAATTTCTCCCGGCGTATCCGGCACCGGCTGCCCCGTTTGGGCGCAGAAGCTTCGGATTGCCTCCGTCATATTCGGCGGATTCAGAAACCGGTCGTCATTGCAAGGAATAAGCGAGCGGAAAGGTTCGGCAGCGGTTGCCAAATCCGCAAATTCAGCAAACGAGTAAGCGTTATCATATTCCTTGCGAACCTGCTGTATCAACCACATGCCCATCACATTTTTCAGGAACCGGTATGTACCGCAAGCGCCCCATTCATTGGTATAATTACTCTCCATCGCCAAATGGCTGGTGAGCGGCTGCTTCCGCTCCACGCCGATAAGCGACCAGGTTCCGCTGCTCAGGTATCCCCAGGATTCTCCTCGTGCCGGAACTCCCAGCACAGCCGAAGCTGTATCATGGGTGGCAGCACATATCAGCTCACATTGCGGAAGATGATAAGCCTGAACCAGCTCCTCCCGGATCGGCCCGAGACGGAATCCGGGCTGAACCAGTTCCGGGAACTGATTTCTTTGAAGTCCGAGCAGCGCAAGCAGATCAACGTCATAGTCTTGCGTATGCAAATTCAGCATCTGCGTTGTCGAAGCGTTAGTAACCTCACTCTTGGAGATACCGGTCAGCCGGTAATGCAAATAATCCGGCACAAGCATAATTTGTTCAGCTTTTCTCAATTCCTCATGCTCATGCACCGACAGCTGATAAAGCGTATTAAAGGATAATTGCTGAATACCTGTCTTCGCATACAGCTCCTGGAAGGAGATTTTCTGGTGGAGAAGATTTGCAGCGCGATCCGTTCGAGAGTCCCGGTAAGAGTACACTTCTCCAATCCGCTCTCCGCTGCTGCCGACCAGTACATAGTCCACAGCCCAGGTGTCGATGCCGAGTGTGCATTCTTCGACACCGAGTCTTTTCGCCTGCTGCAACCCCTGAATGATTTGACTTAAAAGATTTTCAATATCCCAGTAATAATGTCCTTCCTTTTCAATAAATCCATTGTTGAAACGATGAATCTCCTGCAGCCTAAGGACGCCTTCCTGAAGGGTCCCCCAGATTACCCTCCCGCTGGAGGCGCCGATGTCAACGGCCAGATAATTGTTCATGTCGATGACTCCTGTCATGAATTATTGTCCTGCTGCAATTCCTCACGCGGTTTAGACCGCCTTACTCTGCCAGCGTTATGCCCTTGGGCAGTCGGATAAAATCCCGGCCATAATCCCAGCCTGCTTCAATCTGGCCAAACGGCGTTGGTAAGGATGCCTTGCAAGTACTGATACCGTTCAAATGCTGAGGACGAAAGCTCACCTTGCGGTAACCGGGCTCGACCGGCTGAACGCCAATCACACGCGACATGATCCAGTGGATCGGCGTGCCGGCCCAGCTGTGGCAAAGACTGATCCGGTAGGAGTCATAATTCGTATACGTTGTCAGCGCATCATGAAAATCGCCCTCGTGCTGAAGCGTTACACTCTCCCAGCAGGTCGTCGCATCTTCATCCAGCATCTTCCCCCATACGGCGGATACGGCTGCCCAAGCCTTTTCTGTAAGGCCAAGCTGGGAACAGCACTCTGCAAGCCAATAGGCTGACAACGGCGTGATCGGATCCTCAGGTTTGTAATTCTCCAGAAACAATACAGCCTCCTGCTCTCCGACATATCCACCCATAATTCCCAGCAGCTTCGTAATCAGCTGCTTTCCGGACAGGAAAGCAGCCGCATCCATTTGCGGATGCCCCCATTTGGATATACCCGGCAACGATAGCTCCGGAATATAGCTTTTGAGCCTGCGTAGGTTGTTTCCTGTCATCCGGAACAAGGCCTGCATGCAGAGCTCGCTCTCGCCTTGCTCCATTGGAACCCATTCAATCAGGTTGGACTGGATGTTTGACAGCGCATGAGATACCGGATCAATGAGACTCTCTACTTGGCGGGTATGCCTTAGGATTTCATCATTCAAAGATAATACGAATGCCTGGTCTCCGGTGTGCAGGTAATACTCCCATACATTATTCAGCCACCAGAGCGTATAAGAGGCAAGATCATTCATCCAATAGCCCTCGGGTGTTCCGCGTCCCAGTTCCTCCATCGACCGGCGGAGCACAGACAAATCCCCATATAATACATAATCCGCCTTGGCAGCAAGATAAAAATCATAAGTCCAGTTCAGTCTGTCGCGCTTAATCCCGTCCCATAATCCGATCTGATGGCAGATCTGGTTGGTATGCAGGGAAATATCAAAAACTTGCTTAAGCAGCGCGGAATCGGTTTGGAAATATCCGGTTTGCTTCATTGGCACGGATACCTCTTCAGCCTGCCATATAAGCTCAAAAGGCGAGCCTTCCTCTGCCAGCACATACATGCGGACATAGCGGACACCCTGCGGCAGCGTGAATTTCGTTTCACCTGCTGGCAGAGCAACGATTTCCGTCATCAGCCCTTCATAGTTCTCCAGCTCATATAGGGACTCTGCTCCATTCCACACCATCTCAAGTCCGCTGCCGGTTCGGTTTTCAAGACGAAAACGCATATTGTATTCCTTGCCCAAATCCAGCACGACAAAAGGCATATTAGACAGTTCCGTCTGCTGCAGCAAAAGATTGGCATCCCGCCATTCAGTCTGTTTGCGCACATGGTAGAAAATATACTTGGCAGCCCGCTCCGGTACCGGAATGGGAACGGTTCCGCGAGCATTGCCTTTCATATGAACCCTGCCGTCCTGAAGAGTTACTTCTGTACGGTTTGCCGTCAACAGGGATGTCTCATGCAAAAGGGATGTTTGAATATCTCCGAACCCCCCGGCAACAAACCATTCCGGCCCTCCTTCCAGATCCCCGTACGGTTCCTCACCGAGCAGGCAAACGGACGATGCCGTCTGCCCGTCACCGGTAAACCAGGAATCATCCGTACAGAGCCAAAACGGTTCTGCAGACAAGTAAGCAATACAGCCGGCAAGCCGCCCTTTCAAATGAATATTGATCGGCACGATCGGCATGACCGATTTGCAATGAATGCGAAGACGAAGAGTATGCTCCCCCGCGTCAAGACGAGCCGGGAAGGCTGCAATTCGTTGAAAAGCACATATATTTGCCGCACTTTCTCCGAGCACGCCAATAACCCTTCCGTCCAGCTCGATTTCGACCTCACCCGTCAGAGCCATATTAAATTTAGCATTCTCGACCGCTTTTTCCAGCACGAAGCTCTTAACAAGCTCAAACTGCTGTATGTTTTCACGGTCTTGATGCCAAATCCACTTCGGAATTTTCGTTAAAAGTTCATTCATATGTTGACTGCCTCCTCCTCATTCGTCTCTTTACATCTTGAGTGCTCCCTGTGTCATTCCCTGAATGTAATATTTCATACCAAAGGAGAAGATGAGAAGCAGTGGCACGGAGGAGATGGCGTATGCAGAAAATTGCATGCCCATATCCACAACGCCGAACTGTTTGGTAAAGGAAGTCAGTCCTACCGCTATGACCTGCAGGTCCCGGTCCTGTATCGTAAGAAGCGGCCAAATGTAATCATTATATACACCCACCGATTGCATGATGAACAAAGTGGCCAGAATCGGCAGCGACAACGGAATTACAATCTTGAAAAAAACACCGACCTCAGTTGACCCGTCAATCCGCGCTGCTTCAAATAACTCACCGGGAAGACCGGCCATATAACTTCGGCAGAGAAATGTTCCGAAGATTTGTCCTCCGGCGGCACCTGCAATGATAATGACCCATGGCGTGTTCGTCAGCCCCATACTATCGTAAAGAACGTAAGAGGGAATAAGCGTAAGTACACCGGGAACCATCATCATGCCAAGCATGAGCAGAAACAGCAGCTCTTTTCCCGGAAAAGTTTTTTTCGCAAAGATATATCCCGAAATAGCAGAGAGCATCATAACGAGGATACTGGCTGCGACAGCATATCCTACGGAATTCAGCATAAAACGCCATACGGTTAAAAAGGCTTCACTGTAATTGCTCCATTTTATCGGTGCAGGCATCCCCCAGAAATTGCCCATAATTTGCGAATTGCTTTTTAAAGAGCTGAAAAGCATAAACAGAATGGGAACCAGCGTCAGAAATACCAGCAATCCGAGCAGAACGATGATGATGATTTGGGAAATCTTCGCTTTAAGACCCCATTTATTGCCTTGTTTGGATTCGCTTCTTACGTTTAAAGTGTCATCAGCCGGGCTCGAATACATGTTTTCCCCTCCTCAATCATTTTCCGTCCGGATAAATTTCAAGTTGATGATTGTGATGATCATGATGACCACAAACATGGAAACACCAAGCGCAGACGCATAACCCAGATCATTGAATTTGGTCGCTGCATAATACATCTGCAAGGCCGGTACATATGTTGAATCCATCGGTCCACCGCCGGTGACAATCAGGATTCCATTAAAGTCCTGTACGATGCCGATCAGTGCCAAAATAATCAGAAACTTGAATTGCCCGGCAAGGAGCGGCAAATGAATGGAGCGGATAATCCGCGGCAGACCGGCGCCGTCTATTTTGGCTGATTCGACCAGTTCAACCGGGATGGATAAAAGCCCCGCATAGAAGACCAGCAGCTGTAAAATACCAACAAACGGAAAGCCCATGAAAATGAGCGCCCAAAGTGCTGTTTTCGGATCACCAAGCCAGCCATGGGCCCATGATCCAAGACCGATCAGTTCCAGAAAATTATTAAACAAACCCAAGTTGGGATCATACAGGTTCTGCCACACCAGCAGCATCGCAACTCCCGGAATAACCATCGATGCCGTAAATGCCGTACGGAATCCATACTGCATCCTTTTGCTGCGTAAGTGATATATTAATTCCGCGACAATGAGCGGAGGAATAATCGTCTTCACAAGTCCGGTAATGATCAGAATCAGCAAATTGCCGATTCCATGGACGACATAAGGGTCATGGAACATACGCCGGAAATTATCGAAACCGATAAACGTCGTTCTTGCGCCAGGCTGCCATTTATATAAGGAATGAAATAGTCCCGAGAATGCGGGAAAATACAGAAAGGTAAGCAGCAAAATGAATGTTGGAGCAAGTCCGAGATACACCCATTTGGATTTCCAGATGTCGTGGAACACACCAAGCCGGTTCCGCTTCTTCATCATTCGCAGACCAAGCCATATCGCGGCAATAACAACCAAGCTGGCAGCAGCCCAAAGGCCCATCCTGACTTTGCCCTCTTTTTGGGCCTGACTGACGATCGCACCTACGTCATACTTCAGAACCTGTCCATCCCCTGTACCTGCATAGAGGATCTTGCCTTCTGTATCTAGTTCCACATTTCTGCCTTGACCATTGATTTTGGTTTCCCACAATTGTTTTCCTTTATTGTCCAGCAAATAGAAATAACCGGATAAATCCGATGCCGCCAAAAATTTCCCATCTGCCGTATAAGAAATATGCGTAGCCGAATCCCTTGTTGAGATGGAATGCTGTCTCTTGCCATCTTGATCAAACCATTCGACCCTTTTTGATTCCGTGCCCACCGCTGTCTCTCCTTGATCGGATACGGCAATCGACATGATTTGGCCGCTAGCCCCGAACTTCCGAAGAACCTCGCCTTGCTCATTCATGAGATGAATGTACTGATCTGATGATGCTGCAGCTATCCATTTTCCATTTGGCGATACCTTAATCGCTTTAATGATTGCTCCAGTCTCCGCCTCGTTCTTGGGGTCTCCGGTGGCCGGGTCTATAAAAACCACATTTTCGCTGCGCTGGGTAAAAACAGCCGTAACCAAGCCGTCCAAGGAAGCGGATATGCCCTTGATCTGCAATTTCATATTTTTGTCCCAGAGCTTGGTGCCTTTCGCATCAAAAGCATAGAGATGACGATCATCCGATGACACAATTAAGTCTCCATTTTTCATAAGCTGGACCCCGGTAACAACATTTTTGGCGTCAAAACCGAAGATGGGTTCGCCATCGCTGCTGTACACATTAGCCTTGGCTCCATGACTGCCGATGGCGAGCCTGCTGCCATCCTGTGCGATGGATATGGAGGTGATATCACCAGCACCGTCTATAGACCACTTGTCTTTTGCCAATGCAGCCTGCGGAAGGAGTCCAAGAATCATCGTCAGCATTAAAAACATTCTAAAGGTTCTTCTCATATCCGGCCTCACTATCCTTTCCTGCCTACGTAAGCTTCCAAGTCATAAAGCAATGAATTCCAGTCAGCGCAAACATCCGCTTGCGCCAACTGGAATGCCTTCTTTTATTTGCGCTCAGGTGGACGTCGGTCCGGATGTTCCAGATCACTCAATTCGAATTTCTTCTCTTTAAGTGCGGCCTCGAAGTTTTTGTCTATATTCGATTGAAGCTGCTTTAAATACTCATCTGTCGTAATTTTGCCTGCAAAGAATTTTTGTACGGATCCTACCCACTCCTGTACGGAAGGTTGATAATCCCACAAGCCGCGGGCCAGTATGTTCCCCGGCATATCGATTCCCTCTGTGTTACCAATTGGTTTGAAATCAGCAAAAGCTTTCGTCATCTCATCCGGAAGGGTAATATCCTTCAGGGCCGGAGAGCCGGACAAGGAAGCATCCTTGCTGTTTTGGATGGCTTCAGCATATACCTTGTATCCTTCCGGACTTGTCAAATACATCATGAAGTCAGCATCAAGCGCATTTTGTTCAGCATCTTTGGATACAAATCCGTAGAAACCGATTGGAATCTGAATGGTACGGGCAGGAGCCATGACTTCAGCGCCTTCCATCGTTGGCATATTGAAAAATCCGTATTCAAACGGCTTAACCCCGCCTTGGGTACCGGACTTCGTGCCATCCGCGAAATCTTTAGGCAGCTGCCAATAAGACGCTGGAGTGCCGAGCATTGTCGCTGCTTTTCCTGTGAGGAATAATTTATAGGCCTGTTCTTCCTTCACGCCGAAAAATCCTTCGGGAGTGTATTGGAACAGCTGCTTCAGGTTATCCGCATATGCTTTCCATTGCGGGTTGCCCGCAATTTTGTACGGACCTTCCTTTTCCTTGACTGCCTTCCATTGGCGAAGCGGATCCTTGGTTACGTTGCTGTTGGCATCGTTATACGGATCTGACAGATCATATTTCCATTTGTCGTCAACCTCCGGCAGGTATGTGTAATCCTGATCCTGCGAACGAACGATATTCACATAATCACGCAGGAATTGATCCGCGTATACCCGCACCAGCCATCCGGCCTGACCGCTCCACATGGACTGGGAATCTCCACCGAGCGCAAGCGGCGTATATCCCGCTTCCTTCAGCTTTTTAAAATCATCCATCATTTCATTAAAGGTTTTGGGAACTTCGGAAATGCCTACCTTTTGGAAAATTTCCTTATTGTAAGCCCATACAATTTGAACCGACTCAAAATTCAACGTCCAAATATGATCCTCGGCGCCCATGGCTTCAATATTGGTACCCATGGCCTTAAGATCCAGCGAATCCTTCCAGGCTTTATTGGTGTATGGATTGGTCTTTTCGAAATAAGGAAGATAATCCATAAACTTGCCGCTTGATTGAAGCGCAGCTACGGAGTTGTTCGCTACAAGGTCCACATCCGGTTGACCTGCCGCAAATTGTGCCGTGAGCCATTCGGTATAACCGTCAGCCGGTTTGTGGTCGACCTTGACGGTGACATCAGGATTTTTCTTCATATAAGCATCCGCAACCGCATTCCACACCGTAGACGAAGCATTAGGAAGAGAAATGATAATTTTCCCGCTCAGCTTGGAAGCCGCCGGTTCATCCGTTTTCTCTTCAGTTTTTGTTTCAGCGGGCTTCGTCCCCGGATCTACCACCGAACCGGTATCCGTGGTCCCACTCTTGCCGCAGGCAGTGAGCATGGACACCAACATAAGGACACCGACAAAAACAGTCATACCTTTTCTTTTGTTCACCTGAATCCCCCTCTGGAATAAAATAAAAGAATGAGAATAAAGCGCATTCATGTCTTCGCTAAGATGAACCCAGTCATAGTTAAAGTATAAATATTATTTCTTTGTATACTTTTCATAATTAAGTATACGGTATACTTTAGCCCAACGCAATCATTTTTTCCATTTCAGACCCGAATTAAGCCCTTCCTGATATGTAAGCATGCCAGTAGAGTATACTTATTGTATAAACTTGTCGACGGAGAATCCCTCAATGCCTGCAATTTATCAAAAAACTCCCCGCAACGCAGGGAGCTCCATTTATTCCAATATGCAATTTACTTTTTGGAAGGCTTCGGCGGTACGGGCGCCGCAGTCGTGTCCCTCAAAATCACGGTCGGAACAATTTCATCCCTGACCGATCCATCTTCTTGATCCTTAAGCTCGAACAAGAGAATCTCGGCTGCGCGTTGTCCCAGCTTCCGCGTATTTTGATTTACCGTCGAAAGTCTAGGGTACGTAAATTCACTGATCTCCACATCATCATAGCCCATAATGCTGACATCTTCCGGGATCCGGATGCCCATGTCCCTCGCAGCATTCATAGCTCCAATCGCCTTGAAGTCACTTGTTGCAAATACGGCTGTAGGAGGCTCCTTCAAGGCCATCAGCGACATGAACCCACGATAGCCCATGTCTCCCCGCTCATCTTCGCCTTGAATAACGGCAATCAGATCCTGATTAAACGGAATCTGGTGCTGAGCCAATGCCAGACGGTAACCCTGCAGGCGTAATGAGAATTCCTGATTCAATTCCAGGATCGAGTTCCCTGTCAGGATCACCCCGATATTACGATGTCCCAGCGATATCAAATGCTGTGTAGCCAGATATCCGCCAGTCAAATTATCAACAATGACATACGGAATGCCCAGATGCGGATAATAGAAATGAACGGTCACGATACGCCGCTTCTCTTCCTGCCACGCTGTGAGATGCGAAATATCAAATGAATGATTAGTTGTCAGCAAAATAATTCCCGCCTGCGGGTCATCCGGCAGCTCATAATTTTCCCCGAAATTCCAGAGGTAGAATTCAATCCCGTTCTCCTCGCATACCTCCTGGATCCCCTTGAACATATCCGTGAAAAACGGATGATTGAAGGTGCTTACCTCCTGATTTTTATGAGCAAAATAAATGGTCCGGATCACCTGTGAAGCCGGTGCCGCGACATTCTCATTCACGAAGCTTCCCTTTCCCCGTATCCGGTATATATAGCCCTCTTGCACCAGATCGGAAAGAGCACGACGAGATGTAATCTCACTGGTGTTATACTCTTTAGCCATATCAATTTGTGTCGGTAGGGGATCATGCGGCTTCAATTCCCCGTTCTCAATCTTGCGTTTAATATCATTCATAATATATTGATACATCGGCGTCTTATCCGATTTTTCCATGACCATACTAATATCACTCCCTACAGAATGAGTTAAGTATACTTTAAGGTGCCGTTTTCCGCAAGTTTAAACCGTTTTTTCATGGAGTCTTCGGCTAAAGAATAGATTTGCGCTGTCATACCCTTTCAAAGTTTATTCGTTGGTTTATTCTCTCTGAAAATAAAAAGGCAGCATATGCCCTATGGGCTTAAGCTGCCTTAAAGTATCCGTCGTGACGATTACGGAATCAATGAGAGTTACTTTCCTTCACGGATGGCGATCTTATCTGCATTCCCGTTGATGCAAATCGGAATTTTTCCTGAAATACATACTTTGCCTTCCTTTTGAACCAAATCCATATGATCTAAGTCCGGCGTGCTCCAGGTAACATCGGCAGGAAGTACAGCCTTGAAAAGGATTCGTCCATCCGCTTCTCTCTCCCATCGGGCATGGATTTCTCCATATGCACTCGGCACTGTAGCTTCCGCCCAGTCGATACCTTCAACGATCGTCGGGTGAAATGCGATTGCTCCTGTGCCGGCCTCAGACATATCAATGCCAACCAGTTCTCTGCTCAACAGATAGGTAGGCGATGCTCCCCATCCATGAGAGAGACTTACCGGTATAGAATCCTGCAAATAGGTTGGCGTGTGACCAAGGTACGGACTTGGCGTCGTGACAAACGGAAGCGATGGATCGAATGTTTCCCACCAGGTCGTCGCTCCCCGGTCCAGCATCTCTCCCCAGTAACTTCGAATCTGAGTGATTGCTTGCTCCGCAAATCCATAGCTGAACAAGGTTTCAAGTACGATAAATTGAAAAAATGCGCCGCGGATCGGCGGTAGCTGTTCCTGAAGGTAATAATCCCTGATAAAAGCTTCCGCCTCCCCGTCTTCCATCACTCCCGACCAGGCGGCTGCGAAATTCGTCTGTGCAGTTATGCTGGTCGATAGTCCTTCATCTGTCAAGCAATCCGCGAAAACGAATGTTCCCGGCACGCGCAGCCGATGACGGATGGATAGACGCAGGGCTGCCGCTTGCTCCAAGAAAACTGCCGCAGTTCCGGATTCACTCAGCTCCGCTGCCATCAGAGCAGCCGTAATCAAGAACTTATAATAGAAGCAGGATACGGCTGTCACCCTGTCCTTTCGTTCAATATCATCTGTCCAATCGATAAAACACCACCAGCTGTCCCGATTCGCATTTGCAAACAGACCGGATTCGTCCTCCTGAGCTTTAAACCAGGAGACAAGCTTTTCCACATAAGGCCATACTTCATGTAAAAAGGCTTTATCTTGCGTATATAAGTAATACTCCGAGACACCAAAGAGCCAATGTGCGCAAAAATCAGGCAGCAGAAAGGGGTTACGCTGCGGACCTGTACCTGCAATGGAGCCGTCAGGGTTCTGAATCCTTGCTGCCTGCATCAGCGATTTGCGGATCAGTTCCGTATCGCTGAAGGTTTGATAGACCACCTTTGCCATAATGACTGAATCGGCAACCCATAGCGCTGCTTCTCTATGCGGGCAATCCTCGAAATGATTTTGACTGTTGACGATGGTGGTATACCTTCCCGTCTCCCAAATGCGGTTAAGCCGCTCATCACTGCAGCGGAATTCACCGCCCCCGCTGTACGGATAATGTACAAACCGAAGCTCAAGCCGTTCAATTTGCAGCGGAACCGGCGTTGCCATCACTGCCGCCTTCATGAATCGGAACGCTCTTCTCCCTAGAGGAGTAAGCTTGTTGCGGCCTTTTCGCAGCAGAAACGTATCCGCCAGAGCCAGCTCGAGCGACTCGCCGTAATACAGCTGCAGGACACCACCCTGCTCAGCATAGACTTCAAGCTCCGGATATCCCACCACTTCTTTTCCGAAATCATATGTGATTTGCGGGTACGAACCCGGTACCGACGCATCCACCTCGACAGCCTTCATCCCATACTTTCGTTTCTCAGCTAACAGACCTTCTGGCGATAGTATGCCTCCAAAGTAAGACTCCGCAGCCACAACTGCCTCCGGGCTTATCCACGTCTCCTGTAAAAACGGTATTTCACGCGGAAGTAACCGGGGCCATACCGACTCCGGATGCTCCGCCTCTGAGACCGTGACAGCAAACGGCCACGCCGAATCATCATACTCCGGCTCCTCCCAACCGTCATCCTCCGCCATATCAATCATTTCCCGGTATCCACCCCATAAGTGAAGCCGGCTGACGCCTTCCTTCCAGCGCGGGGAACGTCTGCATTTCCAATCTGAACCGCTTGCGATGCTCCGGGTCACGATTCCTTGAGAGGCATCCTCTTCGTTCAGGTCAAGCTGGCAGATCAGACCGCCTGGACCCTGCAGCTGATGGGTTACAATCGGATCTTTGCCGAAGTTATGAGCGACCAGCGCAATTACATTCACGCCTTCACGTAAATCATTGGCAGCATCATAAGTGTCATAGGACATCCATTTCAAATCTGCAGGTGCTGGCCCCCTGCCAACCTCCATGCCGTTGATATATAGCTTATAGGATTGGTTGGCGCTTACACGCAGCATCGCGGATTCAACCGGCTGATTGATTTTAAAGGTTGTTCTCGCCTCCACATAAACATTGTTAGCGGAAGCCGTGTCCGGCGCCCATATCCAATTGGCACTCCAATGCTCTGTTCCCATGCCTCTATCCTCCCTGTCTGTCATTCATTCCATGTAGATGGATTGCATCGGCTGGCTCTCCCCTCTCTACAGGACTGAGTTTACAAATATTTGTTTTTCCTTTTCTTGATCAATTAAGTATTCTTATTAATATTATAATATACTTTGTTAGCTTTTCCTAGAGATAAATATACGATAACAGTAAAGTTCTTCGGAACATTCTTTGTCTAAAAAAAAGACTGCCGGGCTCATCATAGCCTGGCAGTCTTTTTTATTGGATCATTCTGTTGTTATCATAGTAAAATTGCAAAAGCTTCATAAGGCCGCAGCATCATTTTATTCGATAATATGATCTCCGGATATACAGACACCCGCAAGTCTCCATCTAAGAAGTCAGGGTTCAAGTCAAAATCGAGAGATTCCTTGCTCCAATTGGACACAATCAAAAAACGTTTCCCATCCAAACTTCGCTCATAAGCGAAAACTTGAGTATGGTCAGGCGCGGCGAGCTTAAATTCCCCGTGAGCCAGCATTCCATTAATGAGCGCATCTTTCCGGAGAAGTGTTAATTTTCCATAGAAATCGAGCAGCGAGTCCCGACTGATGGCTGCTTCTGCATTCTTCGGGTCCACCAAGTTTTGTTTGTATTTCGCTTCCGATTTATATTCATTCACCACAGCATTATTGCCAATATCCGGTTCATCCGTTGGATCCTGCACTGGGCTGCCCTGCATCAACTGAAGCGTCAACGCCATGCATTTGGCTGATTCAAAAAGATAGGCTCCATTCATAACAGCACCGTTACTTTCGTAACAGCAATCCCTCCCCGCATTTACTGTAAAGTATGAGCTGCCGCATCATTGGATGCTTTACTGCGTGCCTTCCATTTGATCGACATCAGTGCAGACCCCAGCGCTAACACAACGAAAATAACTCCGACCCAACCGTTGTAATAAACAGATGAGTTTTCAATGACAATACCGCCGATCGCGGAACCCAGCGCAATGCCGATATGCGATGCTGAACTGTTCAAGCTTTGCTGGATATTAGCCGACTCCGGCGCCGATTTAATCAGATAGCTCTGCAAAGACGGAGAGATGGACCAGCTCAAAGCGCTCCACACGATCATAACGATCAGGCAGACATAAACAGAAACCGTTGACAGCGGCATGAGGAACATGACAACGGCAAATACACTCACGATTGCCAGAATGCTCTTCTCTGCTCCGAATTTATCTGTAACCCAGCCTCCAAGGCCGCCGCCCATGACCGCAGCAATGCCGAAGATCAAATAAAACAAGCTCAGTGCCGAAGCTCCCAGATGCAAAGTATCCTGCAGAAAAGGTGTCAAATAAGCATATAACGTTAAATGGCCCGTGAGCATCAGAACCGAAATAAGCTGTCCAAATATGATTTTCCCGTTTTTCAAAGAGGCCAGCTGCTGACGAAGCGGAATCGCGGCCTCCGGCTGTGTCTTGGGTATGAAAATCTGAATAGCGATTAACGAAAGGACCGACAATGCCGTAATCATGATAAACGGAGCACGCCAGCCGAAAGCATTCCCCAGCATCATTCCGAATGGAACGCCGAGCACGAGCGATCCGCTTACGCCCATGAAGATCACTCCGATCGCTCTGGCCTTATATTGTTCTTCCGCCATTCGCGAAGCCATGGTAATCGACATGACCGTAATCAGCGCGCTGCTTGCAGCCGACAAAATCCGTGCAATGACCATGATCATAAAATTAGGACTTAACGAAGATAGCACATTACCGATAATGAATACTAGCAATGCATATTGGTACAGTCTTTTCCGTTCCATCCGGGCGGTTGCCGTAAGGAGCAGCGGACCCGACAGAGCGAAAATAATAGAATACAGCGTAATAAGCTGACCCGCTGTGCTTAAAGAAATATGAAGATCTCTTGAGATCAAATCGAGAATGCCGCCTACAATCAGCTCTACCATGCCTGTCACAAAACAGGCAATCGCCAAAATGTAAATTTTAAAATTCATATGCTTCGTTGTGCTCCCTTCTCTGTGATGTCATCCATGTGTCTTTTTGGTTACTACCGTAATAGTAACTTATAAACAACTCATCATCAAGCAGAAATTTCAGGCACAAAAAAACGGACAGAGTACCCTCTATCCGCCAAGCAAACAGCCCTAATTTTAATACCGCAGCTGCAGGAGCTGCGCCATAATCTCCTTGTCCTTCATTAAGACATCGTTATATTTGGTTGTAATTTTGCTGAGAAGCACATCATGATAGAAATAATCCGTAAACACTCGCACAAACGGTTGCGATCTCGTTTTAATGGCCTGCCATTCGTTATTTTCCACTCCGGCAAATATCACCTCGGCATCATCAACAATAAGCAGCCTGAAACGTTCCAGAGAAACATGCTCCTCGTTCGGTTCCATGATTACCAAATGATTCAATCCGCTCCGGATTTCTCCGACTGCCAGCGCTTCTACAGAAATCCCTTCCCGCTCCTTCTCCTCAAGAATGGGCAGATATTTGTGAAAATCATCCTTCCAGGACGAGTACCTGATCGTGGTATTGGCGTCAAGCATCATCTGCTTGATCTGCGAATCAATGGAGGTATCCGCTTTCAGGCTCCATACCCGGTCATCTACAATCTCTTTCTGCAGCTTTTGCTGCTCCAGCTCCTTGATATCGGACTGGAACTCTGCAGTCAGCTTTTCGATAACCAGCGGCAGAGCCAAAGCCGTATACAGCTTTTTCTTTTCCGAAATCGACTCCATCACCATCCCTTTCTCTACCATGCGGGAAATGACTTCGTAAATCTTCGCTTTTGGCACGCCGGAATGCTTCACAATCATCGTGGCGTCCATAGGCTGCATTGTAGCAGCAAGTGCTTCATAGACTTTGCTTTCATACTGGGAAAATCCGAATTTATGCAACAACGTCTTCCAACCCCGATCTATCGAACTTACTATTAATGTATCATAAATCAGGGTTCTGAGGAATCTTCAGCTCGTCCACCCGGGACTTCGTCAGGTAGATGACCAGACACAGAATGATCATAAGGAATGCCATACTCGTCACAGTAGTTCCGAGTCCCAGTCCACCTTCGTCTTGAGGCTGGGATAAGTAATCGCCAATGGAAGCTCCGAAAGGCCGGGTCAGAACATATCCAAACCAAAAGGCAAATACCCCATTTAGCTTAAACCGGAAAAAGGCAAGGGTAACAGCTCCAATCAGAGCTGCAAAAATAATGGCCGATAACGCGTAACCCAGGTTCAAACCCTCTGCCATGAGATCCCCGGCAGCAGTACCTAGTGCAAAGGTGAACAGGATAGTCAGCCAATAAAAAAGCTCACGTTTACGTGTGTTTATCGAGTGAATGGAAAGTGTCTTTTCACTTGCGTACCAAGCTGCAAAGGTTGCTAACAGAGCAATCGCGAAAATAATCGTGGCTGTTGAGAGCGCCATGCCCAGATTGTCGACCAGGTTATCGGTAACCAATGTGCCGACCACGCTGATCAGAACAACCGCCAGCCAATATAGTGACGGGATATACTTTTCACACCTGATCTGGAAGAATAGCACCAGCAAGAGCAGTACTGCCATTAATAGGGATGTACTTGATAAACCCCAATTCAGATTGAAATTCAAAAAGTCAGCAGCTGTCTCCCCTACCGTGGTAGCCATAATTTTAATAATCCAGAAAAAAATCGTTACTTGCGGTACCTTGCCCAGCAGCAGATTGTCCTTTTTAAGACTAACATCATTCATTCGCTAATCCTCCTCATGTATCTCAGCATTTTCCTAACCATACATGCTTTGTATGAGAACTCCATGAGAATTTACGTTAGTCTGAAATGACAGAACTCACTGATCCGTACCTGTCTGCGTATCCAAGGGCAATCTCACTTCAAATAGCGTCCGGATGTGGCTGCTTTGAACGGTTACCGTCCCTTCATGCTGCTCCACAATGTTTTTGGTGATAAACAGGCCAATACCTGTGCTTCCCGATGGATGCGTTCGGGCTTGATCGCCGGTATATAACATATCAAAAATATGCGGCAGATCCTTCGGGTCAATACAAGCTCCGTAATTGATGACCTGTACAACTACATCTTTCATATCTACAAAACCATGGATGTCAATAAACCCGCCTTCACTTCCATAGCGAATCGCATTCGTTAGGAGATTCTCGAACACGCGAGCCAGCAGCTCACCATCCCCGCAAATGTTCAACTCCCGATCCACAGACAATTTCGCTGTTACATCATTTTTCTCGAAAACAGGGTAAAACTCTTCATTTAACTGCATCAGCAGCTCACTGAGATCAAACGGCTTTTTATCAAGATTCAACCGGCCGTAGTTCATCCGGGCAATTTCAAACAATTCATCGATCAGCTTTTGCAAACGCTGCGACTTGGTATAAGCAATCGTGGTATAGTGCCTGGCCTGTTCCGCTGACATTTCATTGTCCTTCAGAATAAAATCCAGATACCCGATGACTGAGGTCAGGGGTGTACGAAGATCATGAGCCAGGTTCAGAACCAGCTGATCCTTGCTGTTCTCCGCATAATCCCCTCTCTCTACCGCTTCCTGGAGCTTTTTCATTGCCAGATTAATGTCGGCTCCGATGGCTCCGAATTCATCCTTGGATGAAATCCGGACCTCATGGGTAAACTCCCCCGCCGCCAGCTGGTGAATCCCTTTGGAAATTTTTTTGAAATATGAAGCGTAGGACTTGGTAAGCAAGAAAAAAAACAAAATGGCCAGCGGGATAAAAATGATCAGAAAGGAATTTACATCGCCAATGTCTCTCATAACATACCGTATTTTTGTCAGCGGATTCTCGAAGCGAACCTCTGACCGGTAGTAATGCTGAAGTATTTTATAGATCGCAAAGGTGATACTGCCGGATATCAGCATGCTGCCCATCAGCAGCAGAATCATACGTGTCCGAAAGCTGAATAATATCTTACCCATGGAGCGTATAGCCTACCCCCCACACCGTTTTAATAAATTTGTTCTTATCTTCGCCGAGCTTTTTCCGTAAGGTACGGATATGCACCATTACTGTATTTCCGCCTTCGAAGTAGTCCTCGCCCCATACCTGCTCAAATATATTTTCAGCGCTGAACACTTTCTTGGGATGTCTGGCCATCAGGTACAAAATATCAAATTCCTTAGGTGTGAGTTCAATGGTATCCCCATACAGGTCCACAGTCCGCTGTTCGGGATAAATGACCAATCCCCCTACCTCAATAACCGGTTTGCTTGCCGGAGCCAATTGGGTCAGCTGCATGATCCGCCGTAGATGGGCGTTCACGCGGGCAACCAGCTCCATTGGATTAAACGGCTTGGTCATGTAGTCATCCGCCCCGCGAACCAGCCCCTCGATCTTATCTAAATCTGATGCTTTAGCGCTCAAAAATATGATCGGCATATAATATTGTTCCCGGATCTGTCTTGTTACTTCATAACCATCAAATTTGGGCATCATAATATCCAAAATCGCCAGATCAATGGGCTGCGTATGAACAGCCTGGATGGCATCCTGCCCGTTATGTACTGTAATGCAGTGATAACCTTCTTTTTTCAAATGTAATTCTATCAATCCCGCAATTTCTTGTTCATCGTCTGCGATTAAAATCGTAATACGATTCATTTCATCCCCTCCATTACCAACTTAACATAAGATGTCCGTAAATGACAAAAAAGCGCCGTTAAGCGGCGCCTTTGTACTGGTTGAAGCTTGTTTATTTTTTAAGGTATCAGTAAAATCTTGCCCGTACTCTTGCGGCTTTCTAAAAACCGGTGCGCCTCTGCACCTTCATGCAGTCTGAAAACAGCCGGCTCTCCCAATATCAGCCGTCCTTTTCTCACCTCAGAGAACAGGGATTCAGCACGATGGATTCGTTCACTCTTTGTGGTGACATGATTCCACAGATCCCCTCCCGTTAGCGTTTTGGAAGTATCCATCAGCATTCTTGGATCAACGGGCTGCGGGTCACCGCCTGACATGCCGTAGAATACAACCGCTCCTTTGGTACGGACAACCGCAAAGCTGTCCATCAGCGTTGAGCCGACAGAATCATATGCAACACGAACGCCATCTCCATCGGATGACCAGGCTGGAACTGCTTTTGTCCAAGCTTCCTGATACAGCATAACTTCGTCCGCACCTGCTTCCAATGCCACCTTTTTCTTAGCGTCGGTTGAGGTCAATCCGAACACCCGGGCACCTTTAGCTTTGCATAATTGTGTCAGCAGCTGGCCTACCCCGCCTGCCACAGCATGTATAAGAACCTCATCCCCAGCCTGCACCCGGTAACTGTCATTCGCAAGATAATGTGCAGTTAATCCCTGCAATAGCAAGGAAGAAGCCTGTTCAAACGATATATCATCAGGTAGGGGTATTATTTTCTCATCGGGAACGGACACCCGCTCCGCATTTGCCAATGGAACATCTGCAAAAGCAACCCGGTCGCCTATATGCAAGCCGCTGACACCCGGCCCCACCTGCTCAATCACACCTGCACCTTCATAGCCAAGAATATATGGAGGCATTCCTGTTAAATGATAATTACCTTTTCTACGGTAAATATCAGCAAAATTAAGACCAATCGCCTTCATCTTGACGATAACATGCCCGGCAGAGATCTCCGGATCTGGGATATCCCTGTATTCTAACACTTCCGGTCCACCGAACTGATCAAACACCAAGGCTTTCAAGGGCTTACCTCCTTTTTCTTCTATTCTGACTCGCTTATTGTAACATATACCAGCATTTCTTCTTAAACGAACGGCCGGTTTAGTCGAGCTAACATAAAAAAGAGAAACCAGGTATGTTTGCTCCGGCTTCTCGTATTCTAATAACATCGTTTGAAATCTTATGAAAATGGATACCAAAAATTCTTGAGCACTTTGACCTTCAACCAGATGCCCCCCCCAAGCAAAACGACACCGAGGACAGCAAATATCCAGTCCATGGGTTCCATGTCTTTGCCGTTGTACCAGGTACGGCGCTTCTGCGTGCCAAATCCGCGCAGTTCCATCGCATTGGTGACGGAATCGATCCGGTGAAGGGCTGACTGTAGAACAGGAACGACGACTGCCGCTAAATTGCGAAGACGCTGCATAATGCTGCCATCCTCTTTGGATATCCCCATTCCGCGTGCTTGCATCGAATTCAGGGTGCTGCGGAACTCTTCCGTCAGATCCGGGATATACCGCAGTGCAATGCTGACCGCATATGCGATTTTATATGGAATGCCGATCCGGTTCAGACTGCTGGCAAAAGCGCTGGGCTGCGTGGTGAAAATACACAGGATCGTTATCGGCAGCAGCGTCAAGTACTTCGCCGACAAAGTCAAAACATAAAACAACGTTTCCGTATTGATCGTATTATAACCGAGCGGGATGACGGGCGTGTTCGTACCGGTGAGCCTGGTTCCAAACGTCGGTGTAATAAGCAGGATGAAGATTCCGTTCAGCACAGTAAAAATAATCATCAGCCAGAACAAAAAGGCCATCCGCTTAAATGGAATACCGGCAGTAACAAGCAGCGTAATGCCAACGATAAGCATCGGCACAAACACACGCAAATCCAAAAACATGTAAGTCATGACCGTCCAGGCCATAAACAACACCAGCTTGACAGCTCCATCCAGCCGGTGAAACAGCGAGCTCCCCGTCACATAGAGGCTTCCCGTTCTATTCATGGCCTTTCCCCTTTTTCTCTTCGTTAATAAATGCCTGCACGAACCGCTCCGGGGATGCCAGCCCGTTCGCTTTGGCAAACAAGGACAGCGAGGTCTCCTTCAGGTGGGCAGCTTCGGTAATCTCCGGACTGCTTAGAACAGCCGTAACCGAATCCTCGGCAATCACCCGGCCTCCGCTTAGAACGATTGCCCGGGCAGCATACTCGAGCGCCAGGTACATGTCATGGGTAATCAAGAGAAATCCCATGCCGCGGCTGGATAAGGATTCGATAAAATCCATAAATTCTTTATAATGATGATAATCTTGTCCGGCGGTTGGCTCATCCAGAATGATGATTTTCGGCTCCAATACGAGTATGGAGGCGATACTGAGCCGTTTCTTCTGCCCATAACTGAGCGCGGAGACCGGCCAATTGCGGAACGGGTACAGCCCGCAAATCCTCAGCGCGTTTTCAACACGTTCCTTGATTTCTGCAGCGGGTATACCCCTGACTTTCAGCCCTAGTCCAACCTCTTCCGCAATCATATGCTGCGTAATCATCCGGTTCGGATTCTGCATCACATACCCGATGGCTTCGCCCCGGCGGCGGATGGACCAAGTGCTGATATCCTGTCCGTCATAGAACATCCTGCCGGAATGCGGCTTCAGAATACCCGTAATCAACTGCGACAGCGTAGATTTGCCGGCTCCATTATTACCAAGCAGTGCAACAATTTCACCCGCTCCGATTTGCAGAGAAACATCCTGAATGACCAGATGCTTCGGATCATAACCAAACGTAATCCCGCTGACCTCCAGTAATGCATGCGAATACTCACGTTCCTGCTTGACTCCCGTTTGTTCGCTCCACGTATCAAGCTTGGGTTTCAATCCGGGAATATCCAGCGGCCGGGGAAAACTCAGTCCTTTTACATCCCTAATCGGAATGCCTGCATGTTCAAGGGCTTCTACATAAAGCGGCGGTCTGAGGCCGTAGCTGCGGAGGATACCGGATGATAAAACTTCATCCGGTGTACTCATGGCTGCAATCCGTCCTTCATTCATCAGCACGATACGATCCACCGCTTGCTGCAGCACGTCCTCGACACGGTGCTCGATAATGATAATCGTCTTGCCGCTCTCCCGGTGAATATCGTCGATGAGCTGCATAGCCTTACGCCCGCTGGCCGGATCAAGATTCGCCAGAGGCTCATCGAATAGAAGCACATCTGCATCGGTGGATAGAACACCCGCCAAGGAGACATGTTGCTTTTGCCCTCCCGACAGTTCATACGGGCTATGCTCGATATATTCGAGCATGTCGACCATATTCAGTGAGGCCGCTACCTTCTGCTTCATCTGCTGGCGCGGCATCATTTTGTTTTCCAAGACAAAGGCTGTATCCTCGGCAACCGTAAGCCCCACGAACTGGGAATCCTGATCCTGCAGGATCGTCCCAACCGTGCGGCTCAATTCAAAAATGCTTAAGTCCGAAGGGTTTTGACCGGCAATCTTTAAGCTGCCTGTGGCTTCTCCCCCGTATGTAAAAGGAATAAGCCCATTGATACAATGGGCCAATGTCGATTTGCCAGATCCGCTGGGTCCTGCAATCCAGATCTTCTCCCCCGGATAAATATCCAGCGTAATCTCTTTTAGCGTAGGCTCTGACTGATTTTTATATTTAAATCCATAATGTTGAAACGAGATGATTGGCTGCATAACGTTTAAAACTCCTATCCATTCAGTGCTCTCCACACTTACTCGTTGACGCTCAAATTGCTGACTTTGGCGTTTCTCTTCGCGAAGCCGATCACGGCCGGAACGCCAAGCACCAGAAACACGATCATATTCGAAATCGAAGCTGCAGTTACCTGTACAACCAATTTGTCAGACGGCTCTCCCATGAAGGCAATATCAAACCATCCGGAGAACAGCAGCGATAAAATGATGCCGACAATGCCGTAAATAACGAACAAACCGATATGCTTCCCTTTATAAATACCATTCTGCGGGTCAAATCCTTTGGACAAATAGATAAGTCCCATAAATGCGGCGGTAATGCCTGAGCCGAGGGCCCAACCCCACCATACCGTGCCGCTGGTCAACAGATCATTGAGCACGTGGCCGATCAACCCGGCAATAAACCCGACAACCGGGCCGAACAGGGCGCCAAAAATCGCCAGCAGAGCAATCGCCGGACGCAGCGAGGTATCGGGTCCCACAGGAATTCCAATAAAGCTGGTGGCTCCATACAGGGCCGCACCGATGCCTATGGTCACCACAGTTCTTGTGTTTAACTGAAAAATGGATTTTTTCAAAGCAGAGTCACCTTTCTCAAACGTGATATTCAATAACTTCAATGTCCAAATACGAACATTAAACATTAATGGTACTATAAATATAAGTGCACTAGAGCATGAAGGCAAAACTTTTTTTGGAAAATGGACAAAAGAGTTTCTTCAACAAAGTGCGGACTGACGCGAAAATGGCCTATTAGAAACAAAAATACCCATTTCCTTTATCGGAAATTAGGTATTTTGGTGATTGTTTGCTTTTTCATCATCAAGGCCGCCCAAGACGCAGTCTCTGTTTTTTACGTAATAAAACTCACGGCCACTCCTTACTCCTCCTAACTTATCTAGCTGCAATCTTATACAGTGGGTTACTCTCCTGCTGATTTCCACACCTGCTCATAGACCTTTTTCAAGGGGATATCATGCTGCAGGGCGATACGCTTGCAGTCCTCAAACTCCGGAGCCCATTGAACGGCTTTCCCGCCGTATATTCCCTTTTTCACGGTTACCGGTCCCCATTCCGTCGGTACCTGTTCAAAGATTCTCTCCAGCCGATGTACAGTCAGAGGATAATACCGTATGCCCAAGGTTGTGGTCTCCCTGAAAACAATCGCTTTCATCCGGTCTACATTTTCTTGGGAACAAAGCAATTGCAGCATCGTTCCCGGTCTGTTTTTTTTCATATAAATGGGAGTATAATATACATCGTTTGCTCCGCTTTCCAAAAGCAGGTCCATGACGTGTCCGAGCCATTCTCCGGGAATATCATCAAAATTCACTTCCATTTTCACCATGTCATGATCCAGATGTTCATGATTCGGAGGAAAACGGGAATCCATGATGCATGCTCCTCTCCTATGAAGGGAATTTTGTTATTCTAATGTAACTTCATTATGCACAGGCTATTCACCAATAATGACCCGCAGCACATTCGGATGATCCGGAAAGGTTTTGGTTCCGGCCCCATATCCAATGGACTCAACTTTAATAGAAGGAATCGGCCCGAACTCTTCCGCTAGCACGGAGACAATCGCTGCTCCTGTTGGAGTCGTCAGTTCCGCTCTGACATCCGATTGTTCAAGAGGCGTTCCTTTTAATATCTCAAGTGTGGCAGGTGCAGGAACCGGATAAATGCCATGATCAATACGTATTTTTCCTTTTCCCACCGGTACGGGCGATGACTTGATTACAGCGATGTCCATTTGATGAATCAGGATGGCGGCACCCACAATGTCAATAATCGAATCTACTGCGCCCACCTCATGAAAATGTACTTTCTCTAAAGGAACGCCATGAATCCGCCCTTCCGCTTCTCCGATTTTCTTGAAAATCTTAAGCGCAATATCTTTTACCGGGTCCTCAAATCCAGCTCCCTCAATCATATGAACGATATCTTTATAAGATCGATGATCGTGATCATGATGATGCGTGTGCCCACCATGGCTATAACTATGCTCATGCGTATGAGACACATGCTCGTGACTGTGGCTATGCTCATGATCATGACTATGACCGTGGCTGTGACCGTGATCATGATCGTGCTCATGGCTGTGATCATGGTCGTGTTTATGACTATGATCGTGACTATGGCTATGTTCAGGGTGATGTTCATGCGTGCGGGAATCTTCAACTTTTAACAGCACGTCGAATTTGGTTGCAGTGATTCCGTTCTTATTGACATTCCCCCACTTCAAATCATACTCTTCCTCAATATGAAGCTTTTTCAGTTCCTCCTTTAACTTGTCGGGATCAGCACCTGCATCTATAAGAGCACCGATAAACATATCCCCGCTGATACCGGAAAAGCAGTCAAGATAAAGTGTCTTCAATTCTTTTCTCCCCCTTTTGTACAAGCCGGTGAATCAGGGCAGCGTTATACCCTCCGCCGAATCCGTTATCAATATTGACAACACTGATGCCTGATGCGCATGAATTTAACATCGTCAATAAGGCCGAAAGGCCATGAAAGCTTGCCCCATATCCGATGCTTGTCGGGACAGCGATCACAGGATGGGAGACCAGTCCGCCAACGACGCTTGGCAGAGCTCCTTCCATTCCGGCAACCACAACAGAGACCGTTGCATTCTGTATCTCTTCCGCATGGCTTAACAGTCGATGAATCCCAGCAACGCCCACATCATAGATTCGGTGTACCCTGCTCCCTAACACTTCTGCGGTGACCGCTGCTTCCTCCGCTACTCTAAGATCAGAGGTCCCTGCGGCAATGACAGCGATATACCCCTTGAAATTCTCTTCGCTGCCTGTCTCCTCTTTCCAAAATAAAATCTGTGCTGTCTCGTCATAGCTAAAATCCGGACAAGAATTTTGGACGATCTCAGCCTTGTCCCTTGAAATTCTCGTAACCAGAACGCTGTTGCGCTTCGCTTGCAAAGCTTGCGCTATAGAAATGATTTGCCCGGCTGTTTTGCCTTCTCCATACACGATCTCGGGAAATCCCTGCCTTTTTTTTCGGTGATGATCCACTTTTGCAAAACCCAAGTCTTCAAAAGTAGCTAATTTCATCTTTGCTTCCGCAACACTCAGAGTCCCTTTTTGAACCTGCTCCAAAATTTCATCAAGCATTCATTTCAACCCCTCAATTTCAAACTGGAATTAAAATAATTCAACGATTTTTTTAACCAGTTTTTCATAGCTGTCATAGATCCGTTTATATCGTTTGCTGTTTTCCGGATTTGGAATGACGGGTGTTCCCATGGGGATATTCCGTTTAATTTCTTCGAAGGAATCTACTCTCCCCGTGGCCACCAAAGCCGTCCATGCCGCACCCCATGCGGCGCTATGATGGTTCTCTGAAATATAAATCTCTGCTTCAAATACATCCGCCATCATTTGCAGCCATTCCGAAGATCTGGACAGGCCGCCATTCACATATATTTTCTTGGGTTCCCCCGCTATTTTTTCCAAAGCTTTACCGATTTGATAGAGATTAAAAGTGATGCCCTCCAGCACGGCACGGATGAAATGCTCTTTTTGATGTGTCACCGCAATACCATAAAAATTCCCCTTGGCTCGTTGATTCCAGATAGGGGCTCGCTCACCATTTATATAAGGAAGAAAAAGAAGACCTTCAGAGCCCGGTTCAACATGTCCAGCCGCCTTCAGAAATTGTTCAAAACTCCCTTGATCATTCAATAAATCCTTCAACCATTGCAGGGCGATGCCGCCGTTATTCGTCGGCCCTCCGATAATGGCTGTGTCCTTGGTGAAAGAGTAGCAGAATGTTTCTTGATTTTCACTCACCTGAATATGGCTTGTTAATTGCCGGATCGCCCCGCTCGTACCCACGGAAACTGCAACTTCACCAGGGAGTATCGCACCAATTCCCAAATTGGCCAGCTGTCCGTCTGCAGCACCGATCGCAAAAGGAATGTCTTCTTGGAGTCCCATTTGTTCCGCAATATCCTTTTTGATTCCACGGAGTATCGTTGTCGGAGGAACAATGGTTGACAGCTGATCCTCGGAGATACCCGTCATTTGCAGCAATTCCTCATCCCAGCTCAGCGTTGTTGGGTTAAATAATCCGGTTGCAGATGCCATCGAATAATCAATCATTCTCTCCCCGAACCAGCAATATATTAAATACTCCTTAATCGACATCAAGTATGCGGCATGCAGGTAGGGTGCATAACGGGTTTCTTTCATCCATAATATTTTCAAAAATGGAGTCATCGGGTGAATGGGTGTTCCAGTTCTTGCATAAATTTCTCTTCCCTTGCTTTCGCTAACCCGATCCGCCTGATCGGAGCTTCTTCCGTCGGCCCATATCAACGCAGGAGATAACGGTTTGCCTTGCTCATCCACAATCGCAAGTGAATGCATGGCAGCAGAAAAACCGAGTGAGATCAGCTCGTTTTTGACAATTCCCGCTTTTCGGACCGCTTCCCTGATCGCCAGCACAGCGGATCTCTCTATGGCAGCCGGATCCTGCTCGACCCATCCTTGCTGCGGATAATGAAAAGAGTTCATTTCCTCGGCTTCCGCGATTAAATTCCCATGAATGTTAAACACACAAGCTTTCACGCTTGTCGTTCCGATGTCCAGTCCAATGACAAGCTCTCTTGACATGCTTCATCTTCCTTTACATTTAGCCATAAGTAATAAATCATATGAAAGATTTGGTCTTGCGCTTGTTAAACACTTATCCGTGAAAAATTATAATTATATAGAAAGAACTTTATTCATGCTGCCGCTTTGATATCCAAGTAAATCAAGGGTCACGTATTTATATCCATAGTCCTGAAGCTTGCTTACGATCAATTCATGATTCTCCAAAATGATGTTCATATCCTTCGGCTCCACTTCGATTCTTGCCGTTTCCTGATGTGTACGAACCCGGACTTGGCGGATATGAAGGGATTTTAAATAGGCTTCCGCTTTTTCCACCTTGTTCAGCTTTTCTTTGGTGATAAAATCACCATAAGCAATTCTTGAGGACAGACAAGCAAAGGATGGCTTTTCCCATGTAGGCAGTCCAAATTCTTTTGACAGCTCCCTGATCTCCTCTTTATATAAACCGGCTTCCAAAAGAGGTCCGCGTATGCCCCGCTCCTTTGCTGCCTGCATTCCCGGGCGGAATTCATTCATATCATCAGCTATGACACCGTATACAATATTTTCGAAAGCTTTTTCGTTTAATACAGGCACCAAATGGTCAAACAAGCTGCTTTTACAGAAATAGCATCGATTTTTGGTGTTTTCCGCATAGCCTGGGATTGCGAGCTCAGAAGTTTCAATGACCTGATGTTTTGCACCAATTAATTCAGCCAGCTCGATGGCTTCTTCAAGCTCTGTTGAGGGATAGGTTTCCGAATCGGCCGTTACCGCAAGCACATGGTCAGCCCCTAATGTGTCCACTGCAGCTTTTAATAAAAATGTACTATCTACCCCTCCTGAGAATGCCACAACGACAGAGTTCATGTCTCGAAGGATCGACTGTAATTTTTCATATTTTTCGGTCTGCATTGTCTTTTCCCCCTCATAATACGTTCATTTGCTAATCTGCGTAGCATTCTTAGATCGTCATACTTCCAAATCCGCCGTCAACCCGAAGCAATGTACCTGTGATAAAGCTGGAGGCTTTTTCCGAAGCCAGCAAAATAGCGGCTCCCTTCAGCTCTTCGGGTGTACCAAACCGGTTCATCGGGGTATGCTTCATGATTGATTCAATGCGGTCCGGACTTAGTATTTTTTGATTTTGTTCAGCCGGGAAGAACCCGGGGATAATGGCATTAACACGAATTCCTGCAGGCGCGAATTCCCGGGCTAAAAACTGGGTTACACTGTTGAGCCCTGCTTTGGAAACGGAATAGGTAAAGACCTTGGATAATGGTGTCGTAGAAGAAACAGAAGAAATATTGATGATGCTTCCGTTTCGTTTTTGTTCAATCATGCGCTTGGAAAAAATTTGGCAGGTTATCACAATGCCTTTTAAGTTCACATCCATAATGTCATCCCACTCTTCCATACCCAGGTCGAAGAATGGCGTGGAACTGTTTTTGCCGGGAGCATTTAAGAGAATATCCCAGCCACCGGACCATTCCTCAATTTCCGAAGCCACCTGGATGAGCGAATCCCGCGAACTCACATCTGCCTGAAAGGCTTTCGCCTCTCCGCCTTTGCTTTGAATGCTGTTTACAACATCCTGTGCCTTGTCGAGATTGCGGCCCACAATCGCTACTCTTGCCCCCTGCTCAGCGAAGCCGGCTGCGATAGAGGAACCCAGCACGCTGTTTCCTCCAATAGCTACCGCTGTTTTCCCCGTCAAATCAAATAAATTCGTCATGTATCAGCTCTCCCTTGGTTTATGTTAAATTCCCATGTTCATTAAAGGAAAAATCATACGGTTCGGAACACAGCTCCATCTGCGGATGCTGCTTCACGTATTCGAACAATGCCTCCGAAACTTCAATTTCACTTAGTACCAACGTGTTTTTGATGCGTACCATTTTGGCCTGGTTAAAATCCAGAACATTGCTTGTTTTAATGGCGGCTTGAATCGCTTCGCGGTCATTTGGCAGCGTTGTTGCGATCTTGGTCGGCGCGACGACAGTCGATGTCAAACCATTGGCATACGTGACTTCCAGGTCCATCTTATCCACCAGCCGCTGCGTCGTAAAATCCGCCGTTCCCACGCCGTTGGCATTTCCTTCGGTTTGGGGAGTCAAGTCCAGGACCACCATTTTATTTACATCCGGCCCACCGTGCGCGTACGGTGTTGGATAACGCCCCGTGATGTTGGGATCCATGCCGTCGCCGCTGATGTTTTTGCCGATTTCATCAATGACAAGCACCTCGAGCTGATCAAAAAACAGCTTAGGCAGCAGCTCTTTGGCTTTCATCTGCAGGTCCGGTTCTTTTTCGATAATCTCTTCAGGTGTAAGCACTTCAACGACAGCTACTTTGTCAAAAGCATTCTCCACAGTAGCGACGCCAAACAGCACAGGCTTCTGATCCATGATCATCCTGGCCATGGCCGGAACATTTTCCGCCATATATTTAAACCCCAGCTGATGACAGGCCTCCGCCCCTCTTTGCTTGCCCAGGCCGATGCTGATCATCTTCATGATGCCGCTTTCAACAGGCCCTCTAAAAGCCGTATGCGGCTTCACGCGATTAATGACGACAATGCCGTCTGCCGCTGCGGCGTATTTGTCCAAATAGACGGGAAGTCCGTTAGGCAATTCTCCCAGCTGAACGACTTCCATGGAAGAACGAATCTCGCAGCCGGCGCTTGCCTCGGTGATGCCAAGATGTGCAAGCACTTCACGCTGCCCTTCTGCTGTTGCGCCTCCATGGCTGCCCATGCTCGGGACAATGAAGGGCTCCGCTCCGGCATCCTTCAGTGCCTTTACGGTTACTGCCGTTAATTCCACGATGCGATCAAGCCCTCTGCTGCCGACCGCGATGGCAACTTTCATGCCAGGCTTGATCGTTTCTTGAATATGCGCCTGCTGCAGCTTAGCCCCAAGTTCACTGCCAAGGTCATCGATCATGTTATTTTCGAAATTCACTTTCACTTTGGCCATCTTCGGGATCGGAATATCCTTTAACAGTTCCTGAAGAATTCCCATACTTTCATTCACTCCTTTTCGTATTTTGCTGATTACAAATGAATGAACTGCTCCTATTTAAGAATTATCTATGCAAGAAAAATTTTTCGGCATTATAGTAGCCAATATTTTTAACCATTTGCTCGAGAAACTTCATATCATTCGTAATGAGTCCATTTTCCACCCAATCGCCTAAAATATTGCATAAAATACGGCGGAAGTATTCGTGACGGGCATAGGAGAGAAAGCTCCGAGAGTCAGTCAGCATTCCTATAAAGTGGCTTAGAAGACCGACATTCGCCAAATCCCGCATTTGTTTCTCCATTCCGTCAATATGATCGTTAAACCACCATCCGGAACCGAATTGGATCTTGCCCGGCACATCTTCCTCATAGAAATTCCCCATCATACCGGCAAGAACGGCGTTATCCTTGGGATTGAGATTAAACAATACAGTCCTTGGCAGTGTGTCTTCTTGATTTAAAGCGTCAAGAAAGCGAGATAATCCTGCCGCTAAATTCGTTTCGCCGACGGAATCAAAACCAGTATCCGTACCTATAAGGTTTTTCATCTGGGTATTGTTATTGCGAAGCGCGCCCATATGCAGCTGCATGACCCACTGTTTCCCGGCGTACATCTTTCCCAGCTCTTTGAGTAAATACGAGCGGTAGGCAGCAATGTCAGCGCCTGAAAGCTGTTCATCCTGAAGTCTTTTGCTAAAAATTCCGGATATTTCTTCTTTTGTTGATTCAATTTCCTCCATATTCGGAATATCATGATCAGATGCACGACCGCCATTTTCATGAAAGAAGTCTACTCTGCTGCTCAATGCGCTTAAAAAGACGTCGAACGAATTTATTTTCTGGCCCGATACCACTTCCAGCTTTTCAATCCAGCTTACAAAGGCAGGACGCTCAATGAAAAGGGCTCCATCCGGACGAAACGTAGGCGCAATGATTGACTTGAAGGAATTATCCCGGTTTAGCAGCTGATGATATTCCAGTGTGGACAAGGGGTCATCGGTTGTGCCGATAAACTGGACATTAGATCTTTCAATTAAGGCGCGTGGCAGGAACTCAGGCTTTTGTAATTTTTCGTTACATTCATCCCAGATTTCACGTGCTGTGGCCGGACTGAGTATTTTTTCAATGCCGAATACATTTTTAAGTTCCAGATGAGTCCAGTGATACAGAGGATTACCAATTAAATAAGGTACCGTTTCAGCCCAAGCCATGAATTTCTCCCAGTCCTCGGCATCTCCCGTAATGAATCTCTCGCCGATTCCATGCATCCGCATCGTGCGCCATTTATAATGGTCTCCGCCGAGCCATAACTGGGTAATATTTTTGTAAGGCTTGTTCTCCCATACCTCTTTGGGGTCCAGGTGACAATGAAAATCGAAAATCGGTAAGTCTTTTGCCGTATCCTCATATAATCTGATCGCCGTATCGGTATTCAATAGAAAGTGGTTATCCATAAATTTTTTCATTCGGTATCTCCTCCTAAATGAATGTTGACTCTCTGTAAATTGTTACGTATATTTAATTTGTTTAATGAACTAACTAACACAAGAGTAACTTATCAATTTCATTATATTTTGTCAATTAACGATCGTATAACCGTATAGCCGTTCATTCTAGTGATAAAATGATATAATGAACCGTGATTTTATATTCGTTTACATTGGAGGATTTAGATGATTACTGGTGATGCCTCATATATAAAAAAAATCAATCGCTCTTTAATCATCCGTGAGATTTTAAGAGAAGAAATGATATCAAGGGCGGATCTTTCCAAGATTACAGCCTTAACGAGAGCTACCATTTCGGCACAGGTGGCTGATTTACTGGAAGAAGAACTTGTCGTTGAGACGCAGCTTGAGCATAATTCTGTGGGAAGAAAGCCGATCATGCTCTCTCTGAACGGTCATGCAGGGTATGCTCTCGGTATTGACCTTGATTTTGGACAAGTTTCTTTTACACTCTCCAATCTATTGGGAAGTCCGGTATCTTCGGAAATCATCCGTATTCATACGAACAACTACGCAGAAATTCTTGAGCTTCTCATACTAAATATTACAAAATACCAACAAGAATTCTCGGATAGCCGTTATGGAATTGTAGGGATTGTTGTTGCCATTCATGGTCTGGTCTCTAATGATGAATTTATTCAATATGTGCCCCGTTTCCATTGGAAAAACGTCAATCTGAAAAGTGATCTGGAAAAAGCAGTCGGCGTCGAAATTCATTTGGAGAACAATGCTAATCTCAGCTCTTTTGCAGAGAGAGTATTTATTCACCATGAAACAGATAATCTGTTATGCACAACGCTGTATTCCGGCATAGGACTTGGAATGATGATGAACAACAAGTTTTTTCGCGGATATGACGGGTTCGCTGGTGAAATCGGCCATATGATTATCGTACCTGGAGGCAAACCCTGCACTTGCGGCAATAAAGGCTGCTGGGAAAAATACGCTTCTGAAACCAGCGTTTTTGAATATCTGTCCGAAACCAAAAGCATGATTAATATTAGATATGAGCAAATTCAACAATGGATGAATGAAGACGACTCAGATGTATATGAAATCATGGAGCAATTTATTTATTACCTTTCGATCGGTTTAAATAACATGATTAATATATATAATCCTGATGTCGTTGTCATTGATAGCGAGCTGCTGCGAATCTATCCGGATTCCTTAAATAAAATCCATCAAAATCTGCATTCTCAAATCAGCCATTACCGTGAACTCACCCTATCCACTATTGGAAAAAAATCTTGTGTCTTAGGTGCATGCGCACTGGCGATAAGCCATTTTTTAGATGTTCCGATTCTCAATTTACCCTATAAGGATTAATCTACTGTGTTCATAATGGCTTCCTGTTTAAGGGAAGTCATTTTTTATTACCGTAAATCCCGCAAATCATCGCTTGTGGTACCAAAAAACAAACAGCGCACACCGATTGATTATCGGCATACGCTGCGATTTGTTTGATATGGAATGCTTGGATTAAGCGTCTGGGCTATTTTCTTTTTGAGTCATGGCAACCCGGGAATTCCCCATCATGATCACGAAAATGATAGCGATGGCGATCGGAATGACTGCGATGAGGAACACATGTGTAATCGAGCTGGACATCGCATTAACGATTTTTTCAAGAATCGCTGCCGGAATTTTTGCACGCACGCTTGGTTCAAAGATCTGTCTGGTATCGCCAATATTGGACATTGCAGAATCCGCATTGCCGCCCATCCCTTTGAAGCCTTCAGCCAGTTTATTGGCAAACACATTATTTTGAATCGTGCCAAAAATCGTAATCCCCATCGTCATTCCCAGCGAACGGAGGAATTGGTTGGTCGAATTGGCCGTACCACGGAAGCGAGGCTCCAGATTATGCTGGGAAGCCGTCGGCAGCAGCGAGAACGAGAAGCCCATACCAAAACCTACGATAATCATAAACAGCGTAAGGAGAATCCGTGCTGAATCCGGGGTCAATGTGCTGAGCATGAACATGCCTGCGATATAGGCAATAACCGAAATAATCATCAGATTACGATAGCTTGTCTTCGCTACGAAAATACCGCCAATGGCGCTGCCCGCAACGGATCCTAGCATCATCGGTGTCAGGATAAGTCCGGCATTGGTTGCCGAGCCCCCATATACCGCCTGAACAAAAATAGGAATGTATACGGTCAAAATAATAAAGGTACCTCCATACAAGAAGGCTAAGATTTGTGATGATGCAAACAAACGGCGCTTAAACAAGAAGAACGGGAGGATGGGTTCCTTGGCCCGCAGTTCTACGAAGAAGAACACGATAAAGAAGACCGCAAAGCTGACAAACAATGAAATAATCAGCGACGAATTCCAGTCGTATTGCTTGCCGCCAAGCTCCAACGCGAACATCAGGCTGATCACAGCGATGACGAGGGTCGATGCACCCCACCAGTCGATCTTCTGTTTCGTATGGACCGGCGATTCCTTATAATTCTTCATAATGAGCGCAAAAGAAACGATCCCGATCGGAACGTTAATATAAAACACCCATTCCCAGCCAACGTAGTCCGTGATATATGCGCCGAGCAGAGGACCAACCACGCTTGCTGCACCGAATACGGCGCCAAGAAGGCCGGTCATTTTACCGCGTTTCTGCGGCGGGAAGATATCAAAAATAATAGTGAATGCAATCGGCAGCAATGCACCGCCGCCAATCCCCTGAATCGCCCGGTACATACTGAGCTGCTCAATGGATTGCGCAAAACCGCATAGCGCCGAGCCGATCAGGAAGACGGTTAAACCAAAAATAAAAAATCTCTTTCTGCCGTACATATCGGACAGTTTGCCGAAGATCGGCATACCGGCCATCGTCGTGACCATATATGCGGACGTGACCCAGACAAATTTATCCATTCCTCCAAGCTGGGATACAATCGTACCCATTGCTGTCGCAACAATGGTATTGTCAATGGCTGACATAAAAATGGCAAGCAATAAGCCTGCCACTACCAGCTTTATATTACTTTTTGCAGCCTCCATCAGTGAACCCCTTTACAAATTATTAATGATTTCGATAGAATGAAATTAATTAATTTACATGTCTATCAAATATCTCGATATTCAAGATATTGATATTTTAAAAGGAGGTTTGTCGTTTGTCAAGCGAACAACAAGACCAAACTACAGATCCGAAAGAACGTTTCGTCTCACTCATGCGTGGATTAGGAACACGTACGATATTATATCAGCAAAATGTAGCTGCTTCACTTGGCATGTACAATAATGATTTGAAATCTGTGGATATTCTGAACGAAACCGGACCGATTACCGCTGGGGAGCTCTCAAAATTAACCGGCCTTGCTACGGGCAGCGTTACCGCATTAATTGACCGTCTTGAAAAAGTAGGCTATGTCCGCAGGGAAAATGACCCGAGTGACCGACGCCGGGTGATTATTGTCCCTGAGTATGAATCAAAGGAAGAAATCAGCAATACGTACCTTCCGCTTCACACTGCGATGATTAACCTGGTCTCCTCCTATACACCCGAAGAGCTAACGCTCATTACCGAGTTTTTAGGAAAAGCAAGCTCCGTCCTCGAAGAACAAATTGAATATCTAAGCTCCAAGACGCGCGGCAAAACTTCTTCATAAACCCTATGCTGACAACTTAAATGAGTGGTTATGTAGAGTCGAATGGCTTCGATTGCTTCTATATATAATTGATCATTGAAGCCAGCATCTGTCTTGAAGAAAATTCGATTCGTCAACAAACAAAGAAGCGCAGCCCTATGGCTGCGCTTCTTCGCTTGTTGCTAATGCAAACGATTACATCCCTTTGATCCAGTCGATGCTAAACTTTATGAAATAAATATGGAACTCGTCTCCCTCATATAACAATCCGAGTTCACCGCTTGGTAAAACGGTCAAACAAGAGTAGCAATAAGGGCCAGCATTCACAGTTCTTGAATATGTCCATGTGTGACCGCCATCTTCACTCAGCCTTACCGTTCCAAGGATTCTGTTATCCGGATCTGCAGGATTAGCCCAGATCAGACGCTGTTTTCCGTCTCCAAGATCCGGATAATTAATCACCGTCGCCTGACAGATGGGATCGATCAATTCGGAAGCAAAAGAGACCTCCCCCCATGATTGTCCTCCATCCTTGCTTACGGCAACAGCTGTTCTCTTCGTTGCCGCATGATTCCGCATGAAAATCTTTAAGTCCCCGTTATCCATTTCAACGACTTGAGACTCTGTCAATTGTGCGGAGGAAGATTTCATTCTTTCTGCCGACAGCATCTCTCCCTCCCACATTCTCCCGTCATTTGGGGATTCCCCCATCTGCCAAGTTTGCCCATGGTCATCACTGTAGATGATCGAATAAGACATAAACGTATCCTGATTCGTAAAATAAACGGGGAATACAAGCCGTCCGCGATGTCTATCCGCTGTAAGTTGGAGTCCTCTTCCCGGTCCGGCTCCGATAAATTTCATCCATGATTTTTTCACCTGTGCATTCAGTTCAATGGGTTTCGACCATGTTATTCCATCATCCTCACTTTTAATCACTTGTAAAAAGGATGTTCTTGCCTCAAGCAAGCTCCGGGGTTGTATATCCTCCTTCAAGTAGATGTTTCCGCTGTATTCCCCGTTAAACAACACATCGCCATTATCCTTCACGGCATAATTTGTGTTAGCACCTGTCTTATCCGTAACTTCCCCGTTCACATTCAGAATATATTCTTGGCCTGATTCGTCGTACAAGAGACGGAGCCCATCCTCGTTAAAACCGAGAGACTGCTGTGACGCCCATAAGCCTATCCCGCCCGGCGTATGAGAATAAAGCATCCAGAGCGTTCCCGTTACCCGATCTTCCAGGAGTGCCGAATCGATCGCTGCCGCTCCGTCTGCCCCTTCGCCCGGATATTCGACAAGCAGTTGAATATCACGCCAGGTTTCCCCTTCATCGGTACTGCGCCGAATAGCGAGCGAGATGTGATTTGGATTATCTTGGGTTCCGGCCCACCTTACATCGATACCCGCAATGATGGTCCCTTTTCGTGTTGTTAATAGCGATGGAATACGATATGCAGCCGAACCAAACATCCCTGGCGCAAATACCGTGACAGGCTCCATTTTAGTGAATGAATCGTTCTTGATGTTCATTTTAATTCCCCCTATACGTGAGTAAGTTCAACTAATTGCAAAATTTTATCATTCAGTTGAACAATCCGGTTCATTTCCGAATTCGGGACAGGCAATAGCGGCAACCTGGCCTCTCCGCAATCCAGACCTCGTAATCTCAGTATCGCTTTACATCCTCCATAGAGTGAAGGCATTGTCAGCAGTTCGATAATGATTTCATTCACTTTGAACTGCCACTCCCTCGCCTCGGCCATACGGCCTTCGACGAAACAGCTTTCTATTTTCAGGAACAGCTCTGGCATAATACCGTAGGTTCCTCCAATTCCTCCATCAGCTCCAATGCTCCGTCCCGCCAAATATTGCTCGTCCGGTCCGTTAAAAACGAGAAAGTCTTCACCACCTGCCGCTTTAAACTGCTGCAATTCGAACGTACTCTCAGCGGAGATTTTCACGCCAATGACCTTTTCTTGAGCAGCCATCTCGATCAACAGTTCTTTGGACAAATGAAAGCCTGTCGTTTGTGGAATATGATAAATGATAAATGGAAGAGAACAACTGTCAATAATCGCCTGCCAATGATGCCGAACACTTTGGGGTGATAAACGATAATAAATAGAAGGTACTGCAGAAATGGCATGAGCGCCTGCCATCTCTGCATGCTTTGCCAATTCCACACTATCTCGAGTCGCGGGTGCCCCGATGTGAGCAATAATCGTGAGCTCATCACCTACTTCTTCAATGACCGCTTCCAGCGTTAGTTTGCGCTCCTCAAGCGACTGAAGCATGCCCTCCCCGGAGCTTCCTCCGACATACAGCCCTTTTACTCCGGCATTGGCGTAATAACGTGCTAGTCCCCTCGCTGCTTCCGGACTCACATTTCCGAGAGAATCATAACAAGCATACATCGCAACAATGATGCCCTTAAACTGTTCCGGATCATAGATTGCCAAAACCGAATGCACTCCTTTGTAATGGACTTCTTTCTGCATGAACGCAGGCCTTCTGATCTTGTTACTTCATGTCCTGATTAGAAATGCTTCTTCGTTCAAGGCATATCCGCGGATTTGGCAGTTTGGAGCATCGTCCGCGATGTATTGAACGATATAGATTTCGCCATCGTCAAATTGGACCCAACCAGAATATCCGTTATCTGCGAGCGGAGAGCGGTCATAGTCGATCGGCAAAACGCGGATCCATTGTTTTTGATAATCCGTTTCCAGAACGGTTTCTGCATCCATCCAGGCGGCAAACAAATTTTGATTGCTTCCATAACCGACCGGACCTCCCTGATAGAAGCGATGGGTCATCATGAGCATTCCGCTCTTCAACATCCGCGCAACAGGCCGGTGACAGCCAGGCAGCGGCATGCGGTACGGGCCCTCCCAAGTTTCGCCTTGATCCCTGGAAATCACTTTGTACCCGTCATATCCCTGGTTCGAGTTCTCCCTTAAAAAAGCCACGAGCGAATGGTCCGGCAGTGCCACGATCGATCCTTCGCACAGATGGAGCCCTTGCTGGCTGGCAACGGTAACCGGTCCGCACCAATCCTGTCCATGGTTATCCGTGTACCAAAGCAATTGTTCCAGATACCCATGCGATATGCTCTTCCAGTGGGCGGACAACAACCACCTGCCCGACGGCAGCTCGCATAAGGTATCCGGAACAAGCCCCCGGACTGGAGTAGGAATGGGGTCCTCCCATTCATCGCCCTCCGGCGTACCGATATACATTTCGCTGACGGATTCATGGAAATAACCCTGATCCGTATCATTGCAGCGGAATACCTTATTCGTAACTATCACGAGCCTGTTATCCTTCAGCCGCGAAATACTGCAGCAATCATAATAATAATCGAGTCCGGCGGTGTTCTCAGTCAAAGGGATTTTCTCCCCCCAGGTCCTTCCGCGATCAAGACTCTCCTTGTATACGACGCGGGTATAGGATCTGTCGGTATGACTCGTACATTCGGTAAATACGCAGATCAGCTTCCCCTTCTCCGTTAAGACAAGCGCGGGAAACGCCTCATAAATCGCGTCATCCCGGCTAACGGTAAAATGCTGTATCGACATGTAAAACAGCCTCCTTTTTCCCAGTCTGTTCGCTTGAATCACACCCCGTCTCCACAAGGATGGACGCCAACGGGATTTTTCTAACCTTCAGCCTGCTGAGGCATATGCCATCTTCAGGTTCACCTGCACAATAGGCGAGAAGAACCGAAGCCCCCGTGAAGTGGATGGCGGTGTAACAATAACCCCCGTGGTTCTCCTCCCGTTCAAGGGCAAAATGCCGCTCCCAAGTCCGTCCGTTATCCTTGCTGATGGCACCGATGAGCGGGGTACGCCCCCACGAATGCTTCTCAAGGGGCCTCGTCGCGTAATTCGGAATCGGATTCCATACCGCCATCAGACAATCGCAGCCCGGTATGCGTTTCATCGATAACGGCGAATTCGGCGAGGTAAAGCCGGACGCTCCAGCCTCGCTCCACGTCTCTCCCCCGTCAAAGGAGAACATTTCGTATTGGCGGCCCATATCGGTTCTGGCCCAGGCCCACAAGACGTCTTTCCGCAGCTCGATCAGACCCGGTTCCTGAAGGCCGCTATGAGAATGCGGGGAAATCAGGGCACAGAAATTTCTGGATTCCCGCCATGTCAGCCCGTCATCATCGGACAGAAAGAAGCAGGTGATGGCTCTTCCGTCAAAAGATTTCCAGTCCGTCATGCTTTCCCCCTTCAGTTTGTGATAACCTGCGGGAACGATGAGCCTGCCAGAAGACAAACGCACGACCCGATCGTTGTTGGTCACGAAGTAACCCATACCAGGTATACAGCAGATCGGATCGCTCCAGGTGTCGCCTGCATCTGAAGATCTCCGTAAATGCAGGCGGAGATCATGCCAGCCATACCGAATCAGGTAAAACAGCCCAATGTCGCCCTTTTGCATATGCAAAAGGGAGGTGCTCATGATATTCATCGCGTCGTGGTCTTCCGGACGGGCAATAACGCGGGGCTCCGACCAGGTACTCCCTTCGTCTGCCGAATAACAGACAGCGATGCAGGCCTTCGCAGTATCATCATAAGATTCTCCCATAAATCGGCTGTAAGCAAAAAGCAACCGACCGTCTTCCAGCTCCAAAAAAGCTCCTTCGCTGTTTCTTGGGTTTCCACTGGCGGGAGGTAAATCCAGCACGATTTTTCCTAACTGCTCCAACGTGATTTCCCCTCTCTGTATCATTTCTACTCAGCTTAAGGGGGCGCTGGCGGCAATTCGCCGCCAGTCCTCTGCGGGATATGTGATGAAGTTATTACTTTTGATTCAACAAGTCCGCGACTTTCGGGGCTTTGTCGAGCTCGGCCAGTATTTCTTTCCCTCCGTTATTCAAATAACTTTGCACGTATTTGTCCCATTCCTTATCGATATCGATCTGTCCGGCTATGGCCTTCATGCGGAATTCGCTGACGATCGTGTTCAACTGGCCGCTGTATTTGTTGTTTAACTCGGAGGAATTCGTCTGGTTCAACAGATCGTATTTAAACGGCTTGATCTGCATCTTTTCCAGGACGTCGGCTCTTCCGAAAAAGTCGGTCTTCAGCTTCACCGTATCCTCCGACGACAAGAGCGATGCTCTCTTAGAATCATAGGTTCTGAAATTGTACGCCCAGAAACCCATATTGCCCTCCGTTTCCGGATATTCCGGTTTGATCTTGAGCGCCGATTTCTCCGGCGTGCCTTCCCAATAGGAATGAGTATCGATGTCCCCATATAAGGTCCAGATCGCGTCATCGTCAAAATTGATGTAATCGAAAACCTGCAAAATGCGGGCAAGCTGCTCATCGGTTACTTTTTTGGAAACGTAAAATGCATCCCCCAGCAAGTTCACCGGCTCAAAGGAGCCTTCCCCTTGGCGGCCATCCGGTCCAATCTCGGGCGCGGTAACGAGCAGCTTTACATTCGCATCCTTCACGACCAAATTCTGCGGAGCTCGCCCTTTGGTCCAATCATCCATGCCGACATAAGCAGGCTGCGCGGGATAATAGCCTGTTTTGCCCAGCAAATATTTATCCCAGCTCTTGTTTACGTCAATCGTCGTCCACTCCGGATCGACGAGGCCTTCCTTATTCCATTTGGCCATGAGCTTGAGAAACTCCTTGTAGCTATCGGATATTTCCGCCGCCGTCAGCTTCCCGTTTTCCTCGAGGTTATATCCGCTCGCTACCCCGTATGATCCCATCAGCGTGCTCGCCCAGGAAAGATTGTTGTTGAACGGCAGCAGACCATACGTGTCGTTTTTACCGTTTCCGTCCGGATCGTTAAAAGTGAATGCTTTCAAGATATTTTCGGTTTCTTCCAGCGTGTAGGCTTTATCCGTAAAAAAGATCCGCTCTTTGCCGCCGGACGTTCCGACGGGCTTGATGTCTCCCGGAGGTTTGATGCCAAGCTTTTCGAGCCAATCCAGACGGAATGTCGGAGCCCACACCAACGCATTGGTATGCCCTTCATATCCCAGAAGCTGCAGGTATTGATCCTTTGTTCCCGGAGCCAGATTCTCTTCCCAGCCCGGTGGATTATCATTCAGCATCTTCGAATAACGCGGCGCATATTTTTCAAGCATTTCCTTCGGGATGGTCCGTGTCAGCCCGTTATCGTAAAACTCCTTCGATGTCATGCTGGCTGCGGTGAAAGAGAAGGTATCCGGCAGATCACCAGATGCGATCATAAGCTGTACCTGATCCTTGTTCCATGTATCGACCTTGACGTTGTTGATTTTGATATTGTACTTTTCCTCCAGCTTCTTCTGAACCCAGTTCCCATCCTCGACTTTTCCTCTTGTGAAGGATCCCGACAGCTTCAACTCAAGCGGGCTAGAGAAATCCCCCGGCGCTGGCAATTCGCTTGACGCCTTCCCTTGTGTCGTGGCAGAGGTGCCGGACTCCGACGTATTACTGCCGCTGCATCCCACCATGCCAAAGGATAGGGCTCCAGCCAATAGGACCGGGCATAACATTTTCAAACGCTTGTTCATGAAACGGGCCTCCTCTAAATTTTTTCGGGTTAAAAATGATATCCTCAGCCTTTTAACGAACCAATCATGATGCCTTTGATAAAATATTTCTGCGCAAACGGATAGATCAGAATGATCGGACCGATCGAGATCATGACCGTCGCCGCCCGGACGTTGCTGAGAAGCAAATTGGCATTGGTCATGCCTCCGCCTCCACCGAACTGCGTCTGGGACAAATCCATATCGACCATCATGCTGCGGACCACCATTTGCAGAACCGTCTTGGAAGGGTCACGAATATAGATCATGGCATCAAACCACGCATTCCAGTGTCCTACCGCAGCCCAAAGGGCCACCGTTGCGATCACGGGCTTGGCTAACGGGATCATGATTTTGCCCAGGATCGTAAAGTACCCTGCGCCGTCAATCAGGGCAGATTCTTCGATGCCTTTGTCAATCGTCATCATGTAGTTGCGCATGATAATGATCGAGAACACATTGACCGCCCCCGGCAAAATCAACGCAAGCCGGTTATCGAGCAGCCCCAGGTTTTTAATCAACAAGTAGTCGGGGATCATTCCACCGGAGAAAAACATCGCGATCAAGAAAAAGATCGTAAAATAATTCCGGTATGGCAGATCCCGCTTCGACAGCGGGTAAGACACCAGCAGCGTGGTACAGACGATGATCACGGTACCGACCACGGTCCGTAAAATCGTATTCAGATAAGCGGCAGCGATATCTTGATAAGAAAATACGAACTTGTAAGCATCCGGCATCCAATGATCCGGCCACAGATGCACGCCTAGACTAGATGCGCTGCTGGGTCCGGAGAACGAAAGCACGACGGTTTGCCAGAATGGATACAGGACGGCAATCGAAAATGAACCGATCAAAAATACGTTTAAAACATCAAATAGAGTCATCCGTTTTTTAGACATGCTTCTCCTGCCTCCTTTCCTACCAAATGCCATGCTCGCTGCGTCTGCGGATGATCGTGTTCGCGCCAATGATCAGAATGACGCCGACAACGTTTTTGAACAGTCCAACGGCAGTGGCGTAGTCCAGTTGAAATTGCTCGATACCTCTGCGGTAGACGTACGTATCGATGATGTCCGCAACACCGTAAACCATCGGATTGTACAGATTCAGGATTTGGTCAAATCCCGCGTTCAGTATATTGCCGAGGCTTAGAATAAACATGATGACAATCATCGGAATCAGCGATGGGATCGTGATATGCAGCATCTTCTTAAAACGCCCCGCCCCGTCCACGTCTGCCGCTTCATACATATCCGTATTGATCGAAGAGATCGCCGCGAGATAAATGATCGCCCCCCAACCGATCTCCTTCCAGACATCCGTCAGGACCAACACCGGAATAAAGAAATGGGTATCCGACAAAAAATTGATCGGCTGTCCGCCGAACAGCTGGATGACGTAATTCACCACGCCTCGTTGCGGGGAAAGAACCTCGCCCACCATCGAAGCGAGAATAACCCATGACATAAAATGGGGCAGATACGAAATCGACTGCGCGACTCTTTTGAACATCCCGTTCTTAATCTCGTTCAGCAGTACCGCCAGCACGATCGGAGCCGGAAAAGATATAGCCAGTTTCAAAATACTAATGATGAGGGTATTCCTTAAAGCCCGGGTAAACAGAAAATCATGGAACAGACCTTTGAAATGCTCGAAATGATTCCAGGGGCTGTTCCAGATGCCAAGACCCGGAGAAAATTTTTTGAAAGCCACCATGATGCCGTACATCGGAACATAGTGAAAAATAAAAAGCAAAATCATGGGCACCAGCATCATCAGATACAATGCCTTCATTCTCTTGGCCCGAACCCAGTTTTCGTTGGTTTTGCGGACGGATGGCCGTTCTGCAAGCGGAGTCACGGTGCTCATCGTGATGTCATCCACTCCTTTCATCAATAATAGGAAACGCTTTCATCGCTATTATAGAAAAGCGGACATCCGAAAAGTGATACGATCTTTAGGTGTTGTATCATTATCTTTAGATGTTTCCTGCATACGAAAATGAAGGCTGCCCGAAAGACGCGGGGGCAGCCTTCATTTTAGCTCCTCATCTTGAGATCATCTGCTCGCATTGGCGGGAAGCAGCAAGGTAACGACGGTGCCTTCCCCAACCTTGCTGTCGATGCTTAAGCCGAAATCCTCTCCAAAGTTCAATTTAATCCTCGCGTTCACATTGAAAATGCCGACCTTTTTGATTTCGGGATTGTCCAGCTGCTTCCTGACCTCCAGCAGATCCTCGTCCTTCATGCCGAGCGCGTTATCCTTTACAACCACACGGATCACATCGCCTTGCCGCTGACAGGATATTTCAATGGTTACCTGCTGTTTCGTCATCCTTGCCCCATGATGGATGGCGTTTTCAATGACGGGCTGCAATATAAGCTTCGTGGTGGCGCACTCCAGCACATCCTCGTCGGTATGCCAAATACATTGAAAGTTATCATACCTTGAAGACATAATCCCCACGTAAGTTTTGGCGTACTGTATTTCATCCCGCATTTGAATAATCTGTTCCCTGTTCGTAATATAACGGAACAGCCGGCTTAGCGAACTGATCATGCCGACCGCTTTATCGACTTCATGCATTTCGACGAGGTATGTCAGATTTTCCAGGGTATTGTACAGGAAATGGGGATTAATTTGCGATTGAAGGGCAATCATTTGAATTTCCTTCTTCTCGTATTCGAGCTTGATTCTTTCTTTGTTGGCCATCAGCGACTCTTGCATCAGATCATCCATCCTGCGGATCATCTGGTTGAAGTTGCGCCCCAATAAATCGACTTCGTCGATTCCGGACGCCGTTTTCAGGATCATCAGATCGCTTTTCCCAAGCTCGTATTCATTCAGTCCTTGACTCAGCCGGCTGAGCGGCTTCAGCATTCCTTGCGACATAAAATAAGCGAAAACAAGCATGAGCAGAAAAATCAGAAAGATCAGATACGAATCGCTCAAAAATAGATTGATGACCTGCGTCTTCACATCCGAATAGTTATAGCTGGAAACAAACCTCCAAGGAACCCCGCCGATTTTCTTGGCAGAAACAAAATATTGTCCCCCAAAGGGTCCTGCCTGCTGTAAATTTCCTTCAGGAATCGATAAATCCATGGACTTTCCGATTTGGCCGATCACCGGATGGGAGACGATCCGGCGATCGGCATCGACAATAAAGGCTTCACTGCCATTCTGCTTGAATTCGGCATATAAATTGGATAGCTCTTCGCTGGGCATTTCCACCGTAATGAACCCTATAACCTCGGGGAATTTATCCATGGACATGATGGGCATACCGAGAACCACGGAGGTTTTCCCCAGATCATCCTTCGTCAGATTATAACTGATCAATCTGCCTGAGGATTTCATCCGATTATAAAAAGTCGCCTCCATTTTCCCGATTTGCTTATACCGGTTTGAAAACATCAACGTTCCGAAGCGGTCATAGATTCGTACCGATTGCTGGTTCAACCCCAGCAGATGGTTCTCATCGAGCAGTTTTTCCTCCAGCTTGTCCGGATCCTTCGCCAGCATGTCTGCCTGAACTGCTCTATCCAGCGAAATCCGGGACATCAGCACTTCGATTTGATTAATATTATGTTCCAGCTGGCTCGCCGTTTTTTCAAACAACGAATAATGGGTCTCCTTCAAATCATCAGCGACGATTTTGGAGGATTGCCAATAAAAAATAGCCATATACACGATAAAAGGCAAAAAAATCGTTACAATGAAGTACACCAAAAAACGGTCACGCAAATTAAACCGGCTTTTCTTGGCGAGCAGCTCCTTGTACCTCTGATGTTGATCCTCCGTAATATCGTACATGCTGAATAATTTAATGAGCTTATACACGGGAAGCAACACTTTGCTGGAAATGATCCGCGAAGAGACGAAGGTGACCAGAACGCCCACCATAAAAATGACTGCGAGCAGCCGAATCATCAGGAGGACCTGTTCGCGGTAAAATCCGACCCGATCCACATAGATCAAGCGGAATTGATGGAATGGGATCGTGATGTAATGCGCTTCAATATCATGACTCGGGAGAAAAAAGCTTCCTTCTTCCCGGGTGATATTATTTTTCAATTCGTCCATAACGACAGGATCCATCTCTCCCCCGCTAAAAATCAGATAGCGATTGGCGTCCATGAGTGAAATATTATCATTATAGGAGATGTTGTTTTTATAGTAATCGGAATTTAGCAGGATCAGGATCACCCCCAGTTGGGAGCCGTTATCGTCCGTTATATTAGCGGCAAAAAACAACCTTTGGTTCAAGCTGTTCACCGCTTTGGATAACCCGCCCCCGGAGGAGCCCAGATCCGGAAAATCGAGACTTTCCGCCGCCTCCCCGGGCAGCACGAGACTCAGCTTCTTCTCCAGCTTGCTTGAGGCGCGCATCCCATTCACGCTGAAGTCCAAATAGGTATCGTCCGCGCTGAATTGATTGGTCGGCGTGACCACTAATACCGAATCGATATATGCATTTTCCTGCCTGACATTATACAATAAGTTATCCAAATCCAGTGTAGTGCGGTATTTCTCCAGATTGTCCGTGCGGCTGTCGCCAAGTTTCTGGACATCGCTGATCAACTGCCCGTTCGTCTTCAAGTTGTTTAACGTATAGTACACATTGCTGAAGCTTGTGCTGATTTCAAAAGAAATCTGATTCAACCGGGTGTTGATGATGAACTGCTTCTTATCATCGATGAAATGCTTGACTTTAAAAAACAAAAAGCTGCTTAGAAGCAGCAGTAACACCAGCATGACTCCCAGGGAAAACAGCATCAGAAAATTCCGGAACGAAATCTTGCCGAATCCATTCAGCATTCGCATATGGCATCCTCCTTCAATGAATCGAACGGAATACGGCAGGCTTCATGCCCGTCACTTTTTTAAACACCTTATTAAAGTAAGAATGATTGTGGAAACCGGCCAGAATCGATACATCCTTAATCCGATAATCCGGGTTTTTCAGCAGCTCCATCGCCTTTTGAACCCGGACCTCATTCACGTAATCAATAAAATTTTGACCGGTTTCCTTTTTGAAAATCGAGCTGAAATACGCCGGATGAATAAATAACTGCCCCGCCAGATCCTCCAGCGTCACTTTCTCCGAAAAATGGTGATGGATATGTTCCTTAGCCAACAGCACGTAACGGTTGCCATCCCTTTCTTCTTCCGGAGCGTTCAATATCTCGTCGATGGTTTGAGCCATCCATCTTTTCAATTCGCCGAAGGATTCTGCGCCGTGAATTTGTTCGAGTGCCGCTTTTTTATCCAAGGTGGGCAGAGAGATTCCTTTTTCTCTCGCTTTGAGCAGGAGATACAGCATAAATTCCGAAAAGGCCATTTGAATCTCGTCCAGGCTCAATCGATTCCCCTGCGTCAACGCGTCCATGAAGCCTCGTAGGCCATGAGTGATATCATCCTTACGACGGGTGAGGACCGCCTCCGCCAATTGGTCCATCAGGCTGTTCACATGTTCATGGAGCCTGGACTCATCGCGTTCGCGCGGCGCGGATATATCCTGATAATAAACGATGGAATGTTGATCCCCGGAAAATGTATAAGCGTTGGCATACACCGCTTGATTAAAAGACGTATGAATATCTGCCTGATCCTTCACCATATTGCCGACGGCAATGGAAAATCCGTATTCTTTGCCGAAGGCTTCCGATAGCGAAGACCTTAAAAAATCGGAGTACCGCGTAAGCTGGGCCTGCAGGTCATATTTGCTGAGCGGTTTGGCGTGGTGCGCGAACAGGACCAGACGATTGCCGTAAAACAGGACGGGAACCTCGCTTTCCTTCCAATATTCCGTCGTCGCGTCTTGAATGAACTGCCGGGTAGATAAGCCCAGATCCTTTTCAAAAGCCTTCGAAAAGGAACACACGATTACCCTGATATAATCACGAAGCCGCGGCGCTTCGTTCTGATATGTAAGCTCTCCTTTAATCAACCCAATCCATACCGATTCCTCACGAGCACCGGAGACCCCTTTCGTTCGATCGCTCTCCAGTTCCTCATCTTTCTTCAGCTCGATCGCCAATCCGCTCAATAAACCGAGAAACTCATCCTTCACCAGCGGCTTCAGCAGATATCCTTTGATGCCGTACCGGATCGCCTCCTGCGCATATTTGAAATCATCATAGGCCGAGAGAATGATCGTTTGGATCTCTGGGTATGCGGATTGAAGCTTCTTCGCCAGCTCCAGGCCATCCATTTCCGGCATCATAATATCGGTCATCACCACATGAGGCGGATCCTCCCTAATGAATTGAAGCGCTTCCAATCCATCGCTGGCTGCACCGATGACCCGGAATCCGACCTCATGCCATGGGAAGGTGTTCGCTAATCGATCTCTTATGTTCTTTTCATCGTCCACTACCAGCACTTTATACATGATGTCTTATCGCCCCTTTGTCCTTGGAGACTTCTGTCCATTGAATTCAATAAATTAAAGCTAATTATATCAACAGGTTGATAGAATGAATATCCTATGTTTTTCTACTAAATTTATATCATTAACGCAGTATCGAATGGAATTCATATCATAAAAAATAGCTGCCGAGTATTCTCGGGCAGCCTGCGGAACGCTGTGTACGTAGATTGTCATTGCTTAGAAGCTGCTGCCGGCAGCGGCGATTCCGCTGAAACTCCGCGCCCCGATCGTCACATCATAATTTGTTATTACGCTGATCGTGTAATGAATCAATCCGCTCAGCACTTCAGCGGCCGTGGGAAAATCCACCGCCGTGATCGCGGCCATTTCGTAGCTTATCTCGGTTTGGCTCACCGCTTTCTGATACGTCGTGGTGAATATCGGATTCCCGTTACGAGAGATCGTAAATGTGGCATTGGGAACGAGGGTCGGAGCAGCGGTAATCCCCATTTGCAAGCGTGCGTACGCATTTAACGTGACACGCACCAAGCCGGCGTTGGCCGGTAAAACGCTCGCTGTTTGCAAACCGATATCTCCAAAAACATAGGGCTGTGAAGAAGACGTGATCTCTACTCCCGGCGTATCCTGCATGCCGTCGAGCGAGATTCTCATATCTATAAACTGAATGCTCATCCTGTTCACTCCTTTCCTATCAGATGATTCATACTATGATAGGATCGGGGAACCCGAATAGACGAAATATAGAGAGCCGGACCCAATCTCTTCCTACTTTTTTTCTTCGCATGCAATTGGATAGAATCTATCTTTCGCTACCCCCGGCCTCTACAAGAAGAAGCGCAAAGCCATGATCGAAACCATCCCCGTCACGACCGTTCCGAGCAAGCTTTTCGTTCTCATAGCAACGAGAACCGTCGGTATGGCCGCCAGCAGCTCGACATTATTTAGCAGGGAAAAGCGTCCGTCCTGCACGAATAGCTCCTGCCCGACCAATGCCGCCATGACGGAAATAGGAACATAGTCCAGCCAGCGAATGGCCCATTCCGGAAGCTCCATCCGGCTCAAGACCATCAGAGGCAATACCCGCGGCAGGAACGTCACCAAGGCAGATCCGAAAATGATCAAAAAGACATCCCATCTTACTTCCATTTATCGATCACCATCCCTATCGTTGAAGCGACGACCGTAGCGATAATAACCCCCACGTTTCCCGGATAAACGATCGCGACGGCCACCGCAATGACGATCGCGCAAACGGCCACGATGATATCGAGCTTCAATTTTTTTCGGCTGACGATCGCCAGGATCAACAAGCCGATGAACATGGCAGGCAGGGCAAAATCAAGTCCGTACTTTTCCGGGTCCGAAATCCATTGCCCCAGATAAGCGCCCGCAATATTGGCGATAATCCAATTCAGATATGCCGTCAGATTCAACCCGTGCATCCATTTTTCATGGATCTGTTTTCTTTTCGCCGCTTCATGGATGGCAACGCCAAAGGTCTCATCCGTCAAAAGCGAGCCTACCAGCATATTTTTGAACGGGGTAAGCTGCCGAAAATAAGGTGACAGCGCCGCACTGAGGAGGATATGCCGCAAGTTCACGAAGAAAATCGTAATCACGATCGCCGTCAGCGAACTCCCTGTGGCAATCATTCCGGCAGCGATAAACTGTGCAGAGCCTGCATACACCAATACACTCAGGAGGATGATCTCCATGATGCTCATACCTGCGGTCTTTTCCAATACACCCGCTGCAAATCCGATGCTCAAGTACCCGAGCAGGGTGGGGATGCAATCCTTCACCCCCTGCATAAAGCCGCTTACTTCCCCTGGAGTCGCAGATGTTTTTACCTGAAGCTCTTCCTGACTCACTCTTTTCCCTCTTCTCCGCTTTGTCTATTTAGATGTTAGATAAATAACGACTATAAAAAACAAGAAAGAAAAACGGTTCACGTCTGCATGAACCGCTTTCCCGTGACCACATGATAAAGATCCGGCTTGTTTCTCCACAGGGCTTCGACCTTTTCCGGGCCAAGCTCCTTGGTTACCTCGGCAAACATGATGTCATGGCGGATGTATTCGATGGCTACAAGGACGAGTGCCGGGTCCTGGGTTTTGACTGCCCAAGCTTCCCGATTCGGCCCGAAGTTCGCGATCAAGACTTCTTCCTTGTCCCGCGCCACGATGGTCAGATGACCGCCCATGCGCTCTTCAGCGACTTCCGGAGCCATGTAATCGTGATGGTAGGTGGTCCCCACCTGCGTTTCCGCCTTTCCGAACAGCACGGAAAAGACGGGAATTCCCTCCTCCGCGCGTCGATCAATCCGCTCCCGGATAAAAGCGACCTGGGGCTCCCATACGGACAGCCAGAGCTCTTCCTTCGCGTTTTCGATCATCTCGTTGATTTCCATGAGGACGTGCTCATCGCTGCTGATGCGGCGGATGACGTCGACCTCCTGCTCGCTTTCCAGCGCGGTCAGCTTTTTTTCCAGATAATCGAAGGATTGCTCGAAGTTGTCGCGAAGTCTTCCGATCAAGTCCTTCGCCGGCAAGGGCACGTACGTGACCGGCTCGGAAGGAACGGTATGGACCGCCCCTTTGTCGAGCAGTTTGCCGATGACCTCGTAGATCATGGAGCGCGGCACGCCCGAGCGTTTGCTGATTTCATAGCCCGTGATCGGCGAGTGCTTTAACAATCCGATGTAGGCTTTGCATTCGTATTGGGAAAATCCGAGCTTTTGCAGCTCTTTATAGATATCATCCATAGGCAACCTCATAGTAGTTATTATTATACCTACTATATGGTAAACTTCTATTTTAAGTCAATAGTTCAACTCTTTTATATCTGATTTCTGAGTAGATAAAATAAAGGAGAGCCTTTTTACAGGCTCTCCTTCGATTTCTTCCGCGTGCTTCAGATTTCCGGCATCCACCGTTCTTGCTCTATCCAATCCGTCGTCCCGTCAGGAAACTTTGAGTTTGATTTTAGTTTTGATTTTGCTCCCACAGCCGCAAATGATCGTATGCTTCAAATTTTTAATTGGCTGGTGGCACACGGGGCATACACTTTGATGCAGCGTCATCCCTGATCACCCTTTCCATTCATTCGTTCGCGCCTCGATCCATGCGGCTCATGCCGAGTTGATGATCGTAGACCGAAAAATTTAATGAGGTCATATATAAATGATAACATTTATCATTTTAAAGTCAATACTTATTTATAATTATTATAAATAGGATTGGAACCGATATAGAATCACTACCGAAAGCTTCCGGGCCATGTGACAGACGTCAAGACGGTTCGGCAACTGTGGCATCTGCAATGGACTTTCGGGAACTTAGGTATAACCGGAAGCGTGAGGGTAGTTTTTTGATTTATGAGGCTGCAAAAGAGGAATGCTGTGATATTACTCTAAAGTTCACAAAATCTATTATGCTTGCAATCGATATTACAGAGTTTTAAATAGGGTTGAAAAAGGGGAGAAAGATTCTTCTATTTGTTGTGCGCAGTGTTATAATATTCTTAGGCGAAAATACAATATTTTGAATTTCTGTGAATCCGGGGTGAAAACAGCTATGAAAAATAGAAACGTAACAGGTATTGTAGTGGCCATAATTTATTGTTTAGTCCTTGGTGAGTTTTTAATTGAAGCCCCCCCTGGTGAAGCTCCAAATAATCCGCCATGGGCATACTTAATGATTCCACTTGGAGCAATTGCAATTACGGCTCTCTTTGATTTTGTGATCAAGTATGATTTCTTCAAAGAAAAGAAATAGCCAATATCCAAATGGATCAAACTGAAAGTTTCTCAGACTTAGTTAAAAGCACAACCCCTAGTTCAGAAAAACTCTCTGCACAGATAGCAGCAGATGGTTTTGAATATAAAAAAGTAGAAACAAAAAACCGGAAAGCACTTTCATTCCCGGTTTTTGCTTATAATTTAATGTTATTTTGCGTAAATTTGCTGCAATAATTCCTTTTGCATCTTACTTGCCCTCTTTCAAAAATTGCTCAATTCGATTTTTAATTGAATCACGAACTTCTGCAAACTTAGCTGTAATTTCTTCTTCTGTACCCGTCGCTTTTGCTGGGTCATCAAAGCCCCAGTGCCATCTTTCTGCTTTATCGTTACGAACGACCGGACAATTATCGTTGGCATGACCACAAAGCGTGATAATATAATCAGCTTGTTTTAAAATTTCAGGATCAATGACATCCGAAGTGTGATTCGAAATATCAATTCCCACTTCTTTCATCGTTTGAACAGCCCGTGGATTTAAGCCGTGAGCTTCTAGGCCTGCGCTTTTCACTTCATACTTATCGCTTCCAAGTGCCTTTAAAAATCCATCAGCGATTTGGCTTCTGCAAGAATTTCCGGTACACAAAAAGTAAACGAGTGGTTTGTTGTTCATGATTTAACGATCTCCTTTATTTTCTTTTTGGCTTATCTTAACTGTCTCTTCTTGAAACTTTGCCTTGTCTATTTTCGAGCTAACCAGAGCTTTCACAAGCAGGGCGATTACAGCAAGTACGATAATTACAGCAGCAATTAAAACCCAAACATTGATGCTTGTTGAATCAATAACGTATAGCCAAATATATAAGCTTGTTAATGTGATAAACAATGTCGGAACCGTGAGTAGAATACCGGTTTTAAAATAACTGCCCCATGTAATTTTAATATCCTTACGTGACAAGACGTGTAGCCACAACAGGGTAGCAAGCGATCCGATCGGCGTGATTTTCGGTCCCAAGTCACTGCCGATCACATTGGCATATACGAGCGACTCCCGAATTATGCCTTGCGTCTCTGTTCCTTTAATGGCAAGCGCATCAATCATAACCGTAGGCATATTGTTCATAATCGATGACAATACAGCGGCTAAAAAGCCCATACCTACCGTTGAGACATACAGCCCCTGTTCAGAAACAGCTTCAATGACTTTCCCCAGCTCATCGGTCAGCCCCACATTACGAAGACCGTGCACAACGACATACATGCCAATGGAGAAGATAACAACTGCCCACGGAGCCCCTTTAACCAGCTTCCATGTATGAATAGCAGGACTTTTGCGTGCCGCCAGGATAAAGAGGATGGCAACCACACCAGCAATCACAGAAACCGGAACTTTTATAAACTGGCTCACCAGATAGGCAACAAGTAAAACAGCTAAGATGACCCACGAAATTTGGAACAGCTTCTTGTCTTTGATGGCTTCTGCCGGTTTTTTAAGCTGTTTTAAGTCGTAGTTACCTGGAATGCTTTTACGGAAGAAGATAAACAAGACCAAAAGGCTCGCCAATAGTGAAAAGAAGTTCGGAATGATCATCCGGCTGGCATATTCGACAAAACCAATACCGAAATAATCAGCAGACACAATATTAACAAGGTTACTGACGACAAGCGGAAGTGATGTCGTATCCGCTATAAAACCACTTGCCATAATAAAGGGCAAAATCATTTTCTGATCGAATTTGAGCGCTCGCACCATCGCTAGCACAATTGGTGTTAAAATAAGCGCGGCGCCATCATTGGCAAAGAAAGCTGCCACGGCTGCTCCAAGGAGAACGACGTACACGAACATTAGCTTACCTTTACCTCGTGCAAGCCTCGCCATATGCAGCGCTGCCCATTCAAAAAAGCCGATTTCATCTAAAATGAGTGAAATCAAAATAATGGCAACAAAAGCAAGCGTGGCATTCCATACAATCCCTGTAACTGTACCTACATCAGAGAAACTTACGACTCCAAAGATGAGTGCAAGAACAGCTCCTGCGGATGCCGACCAACCGATATTGAGCCCTTTCGGCTGCCAAATCACAAAAGTAAGCGTAAGTAAAAAAATTAAAACGGCTATAACTGTCATACTTCCTCCTGAGGACTGCAGCAGTTGTTATTAAGACAAGCTACTTTGTCTTTCATAGATGGCAAGTGTTCATAAATGCACTGCACATAAGCTTCTGCTGCGGGATTTAACGAATAATATACCCACTGACCTTTTTTCCTTTCATTCAGAAGACCAGCTGATTTTAGTTTTCGCAGATGCTGGCTGGCATTGGGCTGCGACATACCAATAATGTCGGTAATGTCGCATACACAGAGCTCCTGCTCTTTAAGCAGTGCTACAATTGTCAGCCTCGTTTTATCAGCTAATAACTTATAAGCCTCCGCCATTTCCTGTATCTTTTGTTCCATATGTAGCACCTCCTAGCGTTTGTATGGTTGAGTCCAATATTTACTGATATAACTATATAATGAATTACTTATATAATCAACGACGAATATATCAGGGTGTTGTAAACATGAAAATAGCCCTAGGCTTATCACCCAGGGCTTTATTACTTATAATTTTCCGATCATATTGATAGATAATCCACCACCAATTACAATGGCGTCATACAGGATGTTCTTTATTTTGTACATAAGCTATTTCTCATTCTGTAAACGAAAAACGTCCCTTGTTGATTCTATGAAAGATAACATGATGGGTGAAAGCCACTTGTCTTTGTGCCACAACATCTGTGTATAAACCTGTAAGTCCGGAATTAGCCATGGAAGAACAACGAGTTCTCCGCGTTCAACTTCGGATTGTACAACAATTTCAGGAAGAAAACCGATACCAATTCCCGAGATCGCACATTGTTTAATGGCTTCAGCACTTTGAAACTCTAGATACGTGATGCTATCAATGCCCTCTTTCTCAAATGACCGGTCAAACATCGTTCGATATGGACAACCCTTTTCATTGGTCAGGAACACTTCTTCATGAAAATCTTCCAACTGCAGCGTATTTCGCTTAGCAAGTGGGTGATCTGGAGCTGCTAACAAACGGAAATTTTCTTCTACAAGTGATTCCACGACAAGTCCGCTTGAGCGAATAGGTTCGTCTAGCATATAAACGATATCCGTGGTTCCCTCAAATAACGTTTGCTTGAGCACTTGATTAGGAACTGAGCGAAAGATTAGGCGAACTCCCGGATGTTGCGAACGAAACCGTTGGAAGACAGGAGGAAGCCGATAGGAGCAGATAACCTCATTCGCACTTATCGTTAGGGTACCACTTAGTTTTTCATTGTCATGGACAACACTACGAGCTTCGTCCAATTTTTCGAGTACGCCTTGGGCATGCGTTAAAAATCGTTTGCCCGCAGTTGTAAGAGCGAGTTGCTTGCCCAACCGATCAAAGAGGCGAACACCCAACTCATCTTCCAATGCTTTAATTTGCATCGTGACGTTGGAAGGAACGTAGCTCAGCACTTCTGCTGCCCTCGTGAAATTTAATGTTGCTGCAACCGTGCAAAATGTATTCAGTTGGCGCAATTCCATCCGATGCTCTCCTTTATCTTTCAATTTTATTGAATGCTATCTTGAATTATATTCACTTTTATTGAGAGTACCACGGCTTTATACTAAGCACAAGAGATCACACTGAACATGTGGTTTTTCATTTTGAAGGGGGCGACCATACGATGGATTATGAAATTTTTAAATTGGGTGATGTCATTTTACAATCAGGAGTGACGTTACCAAACGCTTTTATCGCTTATAAAACTTATGGAAAATTAAATGAACAGAAAGATAATGTTATTGTCTATCCTACGGCTTTTGGAGATCAGCATGTTCAAAATGAATGGTTAATTGGCGACGGGATGGCGCTGGACCCAGAGAAATACTTTATTATCGTTCCAAATTTGCTCGGCAATGGACTCTCTTCCTCTCCCAGTAACACGCCTCATCCATTCGATCGAGCTAACTTTCCACAGGTAACCATCTATGACAATGTTCAATTACAGCACCAACTGCTGACCGAGAAATTCGGTATCCAAAAGATTGCTCTCGTCGTAGGGTGGTCCATGGGCGGCATTCAAGCATTTCAATGGGGTGCAAGTTACCCAGAGATGGTCGAACGAATTGCACCTTTCGGAGGAATCGCCAAACCATGGCCTCACACCTATGTGGTGCTGGAAGGTGTAAAAGCTTCACTGCTATCTGCAGTCGGTTTCGACTCAAGTAAACTAAATCAATTAACTTCTGCAGATATGCGCCCCGTTGGCCGGGTCTATGCGGGATGGGGATTATCCCATGCGTTTTATAGAGAGGAACTTTATCATGAGATGGGTTTTGAATCATTGGAGGATTTTGTAGCTGGTGTCTGGGAAAATAGCTTTATGAATATGGATCCGCATAATGTTCTGTCCATGCTATGGACAGGCCAGCATGCAGATATTAGTGACAACCCCTCCTATAACGGAGATTTTGATAAAGCGCTTAAGAGCATAAAGGCTCTTGCCTGCATCATGCCAGGGAGCACAGACCTCTTCTGCACAGCGGAAGATAATGAATATGAAGCGGAGCGTATTCCTAATGCTACCTTTAACCCAATACAATCGCTTTGGGGTCATTTTGCCGGTCGTGGAATCAACAGTACCGATAATCAATTTATTGATGATAATCTAAAACACTTGTTGTCACTTAGCACAAAAAAATAGATCGTAACTTGCATTGGCTGTCTATCAGGCATAGCAAGATTCCCTGTTCTTTAGCCCGGTTATCTCTCTCCTGAATTAACGACCTAATGGATCGTATTTGAGGTCACCAGAACTTACTGGTTCGACCTCTTTTTTCTTTGGTCGTAATTGATTCAACGAATTCTGCGAACGCTAAAATTCTAGTTTTTATCCACATTAAATGAAACTAGGATTAGTAAACAAAAAAACTGTAGTAACATTCTCTTTGTTCTTGATTTTCCCAATCGTAAGCCCAGTTCTCTGGTCAGTTAAAGATCATGATTCCCCTCTAAAGTCCATGTAAGCTAAATCCCAATAGAGAAATGCATACTTATGAATAAATATAGATTTCTCACTTATTATGACAACGCACAGGAGTGATGATGATGGACTAGGTTATGTACCCAACTCTCATGCTCTTCTCCATCCCAGTTATAAATTAAATGTTATGTTTGTACCAAATAAGTGATAGCCAACCTTTGAAGGTTAATAATTCGACTCTTTAATTTTCTCGTCTACATTGTCCGGCACTTTCCTTTTTAGATAAATCCTTTTCTATTCCAACTTTAATTATTTTAACACCATTTTCTGGAGTGTCACTCAACGTAACATGGATTCTATCGTAGGGAATATCACCATGATGTGCACTATAATTTAACGCACTCACATGAACAATATGTCTTCTTGTATCCCCGTTTATTCTTTCAATTTTATCTATTCGGGGACACATGATAAAATTCGAGTAAGTTTTATCGAAATAAGGATAGTATCTGGAGTATAAAGTCTCTTCAAGCAGCTCGTCTTTAGAAGCTCCTACACTTTCATATTTCCACCCGACTAATAGCCAGTCGAACAGTTCTCTGGATTGCAATCGAACCTTTTTACTGTTCCAGGTGTATATAACCTCACCTTCCGCTAGCGTGCATATCTTTGTTTTGGATGAAGATAAACAATTATATGCAGGTTCAATAACTGAAACATTTCCGTTTTTCATGTTTATTCTCAAATTCGGGAGAGTAGAGGTTTTATTAAGCTCAAATTCAGTCGGTCCAACGGAAAGGTTTAATGTATTTATCCAGTTGATAATCTTATAGATGATTACTTCTTCATACCCATCATTTTCTCTAAATAAGCGAGAACGACCGTATAAACCGTTTACTTTAACAGATAAAATATCCTCTCGTGTTAGTAACGGTTTCTGTAATTGAAAATCTGCATTTGTAATATCTATTTGGAAAAATAACCCATAAACCACAACAAGCAAAAGTAATACCCACTTTTTCATAAGACCATGCCTCCGAAGAAGATTGTAGGTAATATTTATAATTTTTCCCTAACAATAAATTTACATACCCAGCATCTGTTCAAACAGCGTATGAATAAAAAAACCGAAACTACATCCAACAACCAATTAAAAAGCAACCCACTAAAATTTCAGTGGGTTGGAAATTATTTTAGCGTTAATATCAACAAAAACCAGTCGTGGCGCATGTTTAACTAGCCTACATTCCAAACTTTATTATCATTTTTGCAAACCTTTTGAAGTATTACATTGATGATAGGACCATTTTAAACACGATTTTGCGAATGATAAATTCATTGTTTATAAAACATATCGCAATATCTTTGAAAATATCTATCTCGATTTTTTTGAAATAAAACTGTGGCAAAAATGTTACAAAAAAGGACTGTCTCAATGTTTTTGAAACAGCCCCTAAATACAACACGGATTTTATTGTTTTTTTGTCTCAACCGTTTTGAATGTTATCTCAATCTGCTCGACGGTCGACAATTAGCTCCCACACACGTATATCATCTCTTAAAGTCCATCACTGCAGCTTCCTTACGAGCACTTACTGTAACCGCAGTTGCCGCAGGTTTTGCAGCCCTCGATATTAATCAGCGTCGCGGATCCGCAGGACGGGCAAAGATCTCGCGAAGCTTGTGGATCATCGTAGCGGTGATCATGTCCGCCGCCGTGATCTACGGTTTCTGGTGCCAATGTTGCAGCAACCGGTGCCGGGTTGTGATCCTCCTCGTAGCCTGACTGCACATGGGTTTCAAGCGCCTTCGCCACAGCATCTGCGATGGATTCGACACGGTTGGCGCCAAAGCCGATCGCACCGGAACCTCCGATTCCTTTCAGATGCTTGATCAGCAGCTCGACCTTCTGACCGTGATCTCCGTATCGCAAGAACAGGGAGCACACACGCCCCAAGGCTTCCGCCATCGCAAACACATCAGAACCGGCTTTGCCCACGTTCAGAAAAATCTCACTTGGAATACCGTCCAAATCATTAATTGTGATATATGCCATGCCAAATGGCGTATTAATCTTGTATGTTGCCCCGCGCAGCACTTGTGGGCGGCGCTTATACTGCTTGTCAACGACTTTTGTACCAGACTCATTCAGAACAGCCGGCAGTGTCTTAGCGGCTGCGGGCTCCGCATATTCTGCTTCTTTCGTGCTGGCCGCTTCATTGAGGGCTGTCTCCGGCTGCTTATCTTCCTTCTTCTCTGTTTGCAGCACCTGCACGTCGCGGCTGCCGTCACGATAAATGGTTACGCCTTTGCAGCCAAGATCGAATGCCAACTCATAGAGACGCCCTGTTTCTTCGACGGTGAAATCTGCCGGACAGTTCGCAGTCTTGGAGATGGAGCTGTCTACCCAGCGCTGGATTGCTGCTTGAGCACGGATATGATCCTCTGCGGACAGATCCATTGCGGTTACGTAGTAATCCGGCAGTTCTTCGCCAGGATGCGCGTCCAGCCAGTCCTGGGCAATCGGCACGAACTGTTCGTCAAAGCCCAGGCGGCTCTGGCGGAAGTATTTGAAGGCAAAATACGGCTCGATACCTGTTGATGTGCCTACCATGGTTCCCGTGCTGCCCGTTGGCGCCTGAGTAATAACCGTAACGTTGCGCATACCGGTTTCCCGAACGGCTGCTTCTACCTCAGGATACACCTCGGTCATATTTTTCATAAAGCCGCTTTGGAGATACAGTTCCGCGTCGAACGCCGGGAAGGAACCCTTCTCCCCTGCAATTTCAGCCGATGCCAAATAGGCTTCACGGGCAATAAATCCATACAGCTTATCCAGGAATTCCATGGATTCCGGGCTGCCGTAACGGATATTCAGCTTGATCATCAGCTCAGCCAGACCCATCGTGCCAAGGCCAACGCGGCGCTCATTCTTTTGGTTCTCTTCATTTTCTTCAAAATGGTACGGCGTCTTGCTAATGACATTATCCAGGAAACGTACGGAATAACGTGTTGTCAGAGCCAGATCATCCCAAGCCACATCATGCTTTTCTTCATTATAGAATTTGGACAGATTCATGGCCGACAGGTTGCAGACACCCCATGCAGGCAATCCTTGCTCACCACATGGATTCGTGCAGATGATCGGATTGAAGTACCAGCTGTTGGACATCTGATTGTAATATTCCATGAATACGACACCCGGTTCTGCGGATTTCCATGCCGATTCAATAATCGTATGCCAAATTTCGCGCGCCTTGACGGTGCGGTAATGAATTACGCTGCGACCTTCCTTCTTCCATTTGTCGAGATCGCCGTCCCATACTTCGTTGTAATCCGGCTCTGTTGTATCCGGGAAGACCAGATCCCAGTCGAGATCCTCTTTAACTGCCTTCATAAAATCATTGCTCACGCAAACGGACAAGTTTGCATTGGTGACCTGTCCCATCGTCTGCTTGACGGTGATGAAATCCAGCACATCCGGGTGCCAATCATTGATCATCAGCATCAACGCGCCTCTGCGGCTTCCGCCCTGCTCAATGAGTCCAGTCGTGTAGCTGAACAGGCCTCCCCAGGATACTGAGCCACTGGAGGAACCGTTAACCCCCTTCACGACCGCTCTGCGCGGACGCAAAGAAGACAGGTTAATGCCAACGCCCCCACCGCGCGCCATAATTTCTGTCATCTCGGACAGTGTGGACATGATCCCGCCGCGGCTGTCTTTTGGCGAAGGAATGACGTAACAGTTAAACAGCGTCAGTTCCTCGCTCGCGCCTGCGCCCGCAGCAATACGGCCGCCCGGAACCAGCTTCCAGTCGTCCAGAATGTAACGGAATTTCTCCTGCCATTCTTCTTGAAGCTCTGGGGTTTCCTCCACGGATGCCATCGCTCCCGCCAAACGGTCCCACATCTCTTCCGGTGTTTTCTCTATATTTAAAGTCAATTTATCCACATGAGATTCGACCAGCTCACCCCTACGGGTTTTGACCGTCACGATGCTGCCTTCACGGTTCACGATCTCGCCGACTTCCTTGGTAGGAAACTTCGGATCGTCCTTGGTCAGCACGAGGACAACGTCCCCAACCTTCGCATGGCTGGTATCCGGGTCCTTCCAGGCATAGCGGTCCAAAAAGATTTTTTCACTCAATCCCTCGAGCTTTTGTTTTTGCTGAATCATACCCAAATGAAACAACCTCCCATAAAATAATTGGTATTATTCCATAAACTAAATATAAGGCATTTAATCGATTTTTCGGTCATCACGTACAATATATTGTGTTCGCTACTCATTATACTATACCACATATTGTAACACTACAAAGCTGCCTTGAAATTTAAGGCATGTAAGCTCTTCAATAACGGACAACCTCATTTTTTCTCCATCAATCTCACTTTTTTGACAACGGGTCTTTGAAAATATTCATGAAAAACTTTCCTGTTCTTACGGTTACCATTCATTTCAGCCCTGTTATGAACTCTTTCGTTTACGTGCATACTACACATACGTATGTATACGAAAAATGAAGGAGGTACGGGCATGAATACTTCCCAAATCAGTGGAAGCGGACAGTCTCAGGACCTTCCGGTTCCCTTGCACATCGACCGCGGCTGGCTTGAGCAGCTGAATAATCGCCTAGAAAAAGGCGGCCCCTGGGGAGACTGGCGGCTCGCACAGCTGGCAATCCAGGGAGAAGAAGCACGCCTGGTGACCAGCTTTGATGAGTTGCAATGCCTGAAGCATTTGCAGGGTCTGTCCCCGCTTCCCCATCAACTGGACACTGCGCACAAGGTACTGTTCGAAATGTCCGGCAGAGCTATTTTGGCCGATGAGGTCGGACTTGGTAAAACAATAGAAGCCGGAATGATTTTAAAAGAATATATGATCCGCGGGCTTGTATCCAAAGTGCTGATCCTCGTCCCGGCATCGCTGGTATTGCAGTGGGTGCGGGAGCTAAGCAGCAAATTCGGCATTCCAGCCGTAGCTCAAAAAAAGGCGTATACCTGGCATTCCGATGTCGTGGTGGCTTCCATAGATACGGCCAAACGCGATCCTCATAAGGAATTTCTGCTGGAGCAGGAATATGACATGCTGATCATCGACGAGGCCCATAAGCTGAAAAACAAGAAAACGACAAACTACCAGTTCATTCAGAAGCTTCGCAAAAAATACTGTCTCCTGCTGACAGCCACTCCAGTGCAAAACGATATGAGTGAGCTGTTCAATCTCATCACCTTGCTGAAGCCCGGACAGCTTGGCCGCCAAGGCGACTTCGCTACCAATTTCGTGGTCGGCAAACGCCAGCCCAAGAATCAGGATCAGCTCAAAGACGAGCTCGCCAAGGTCATGATCCGCAATCGTCGGGGCGAGGGACCCGTTCATTTTACCAAGCGGAATGTGAGTAATGTCAGCCTACAGCTTTCGCCCGAAGAACAAGCGTTATATGACGGTGTGACCGCCTTTGTCAAAGACCAGTATAAGGCTTCCGGGGGGAATCTAAGCAGTATGCTGTCGCTCGTGACCCTGCAGCGTGAGGTATGCAGCAGCCGTGACGCCGTGTTCCTCACCCTCGTGAACCTATCGAAAAAAATCCCGGATGAGTCGCCGCTCACGGCCAAGGTATGGGAGCTGGTGACCGCCATTAAGGCTATTAAAGCGAATACCAAGGCCGAGAAAACGATTGAGCTGATCAAGCAGATGAATGAAAAGGTCATCGTGTTCACCGAATACCGGGCCACTCAGGAATACCTGCTTCAGTATTTTCAGACACATGGCCTGACCTGTGTTCCTTATCGCGGCGGCATGAACCGGGGTAAAAAAGACTGGATGATGGACCTTTTCAGAGGACGCGCCCAGGTTATGATTGCAACCGAGGCAGGCGGCGAGGGCATCAATCTTCAATTCTGCCACCATATGATCAACTTCGACCTGCCATGGAATCCCATGCGCGTGGAGCAGCGAATTGGACGTGTTCACCGTCTCGGTCAACAGAAGGATGTGCAAATTTACAACCTTTCTACTTCCGGAACGATCGAAGAGCATATCCTGCATTTACTCCATGAAAAAATCAATATGTTCGAAATGGTCATTGGCGGTCTCGATGTCATTCTCGAGCGTTTTGAAAAACAGGAATCCCTGGAAAAAAGCCTGTACAAGTTGTTCCTTGAATCTGATTCCAATGATGAAATCCGGCAGAAGGTAAGTACGCTCGGCCAAACACTGGATCAGATCAAGCGCCAGGTCGTTTACGAAGCCGAAGCAATCAGGGAGGAAGAAGCTTAGCATGAGCATGTCACCACAGCAGGTTCAAGAGCACATGATGACTTATCTTGAAAGTACGGAATGCCAGATCATCGAAAAGTCCCCGTTCCATGTGACAGTCAAGCTGTCACCGCAGGCGGACAAGCAGCTGACTAACCGTCCTTATTACTGGGGATTTGTTGAAAGAACCGGCGTTGAACCGGAGACTCTTTCTTTCACCTTCGTCTTTGACCCCGAGCAATACGACAAAAACGAACAGACCCATAGCGATCCACAATCGCAGCCTCAGCAGGACAGTATTCTATCCCGTTATTTCGGTACGGCGCCTATGGTGCCGCGAATCGGTCCGGGACGAATCCAGCGTGAGGATGTGACATATGGCAGCAGCAGGCTCCAGCAAATCTGGAACGCCGCCCGGCAGGAAGGCTCCGCTCTTTATCTCTTCGAGCAGCCCGCTGCTCTGCAGCGTGAAACGCTCTTCTCTGCCGCCTATGAGCCATGGCTCGGGGTATGCTTCAAAGCCGAAATGGCCTGCGATGTGAAAAAGGAAGAGCTTCATTTTGTCGGAATTTCGCTTGTCTCGGGCAGGATCATCTCCCATTTTCCTGAACGGTTAAAAGGTCTGACCATGAGCCCCCGTCTGCCCGAGAACATCCATATACAGCCAGCGTCGATATCACTATCCCAGGCTTCCAGCTCGCTGGAAGCCTATATGACCCGGTTGCTTGCAGACATGGATTATGGTTGGGCTGAGCAAGCCAAAGAACGTCTGAGTGAAGAGCTTGCTGTGATCGACATCTATTATGAGGATCTGCTCAAAGAGCCGGATGAGGAAAAGTTGGTAGGGATCCGTGAGCAATACGGCAACAGACGCAGTGAAACGACATGGCAATACGAGCCCAAGGTACATTTGTCCGCCATAACCTGCGGTCTGTTTCACCTTCGGTCTGCCCGCTAGATGCTATTAGACCTTCCTCGCTAAAAGAAGGCAAAAATAGAACCGGATAATCATATGGCTGCGCGACAGCTTGCAACAGCCTTTTCAGAGCTTGTCCCCTACAATTAAAATTAACTTTGAAACACAAGAAAGGTGAATTGAATGAATATTCTCTCCTTCACCACGAAAGCCGCTATAGTCCTTCTCCTTGCAGAGTGCCTTCTATCGAATGGCATGAGTACAGCGGAAGCATCGGGCAAAGTCACATCTGTCAAGCAAAGTATCTCTATAAATACAGCATCTGCTCTGAAAAATATGGTGTTCGATCAAAAGAAGGCCGCTGTCCCTTCCTCACTGCAAAGCTTTACGAAGGATGTGGTTAATGAATTATCCGGGCAGGATTCGTTTGGCATGTGGAAAAATGCGAGTATCTCTTATGACCCTCTGGGCCCGGGCACACGCAGCTGGCTGGCTACGGTAAGCCAAAATGGCAAACCCATCGGTTATTTAATTCTGACTTCGACTGACGATGGGAACTATATGTTGAGTGAGTACGGCCGGGATGAATCCATGCCGTATAACTCCCAGGCCCTTTATAGCCGTTTGAAGCAGCTTGGCATCCTGACCGCAGGTTCCAAGCTCCCGGCAGGTACAAGTATCGATGCCCAGTATTCTACACTGCTGCCGGTATGGAAAGTCTCAGTACCAGGCAAAAAGGCGGTTTATATTCATGGAATAATCGCTGAGGAGCTGCCTTTAGAAACAGCCCCTGCTGCGGATATGGAAAACGACGGCCTGACTCCCCATCCTGGAATTCACCTCACAAGCACAATTCTGCCTGAACAGCAGCGGGACAGCGATCCATACGACAACCTATTATGGCTCAAATCGCCTAAGCTTTCATTGAAGGGAACGAATGACCTGATGCAGGCTGTCAAATCGGAGCAAAGCAGTCTTGTGTTCACTTCCCCAGGCCATAATGCGAATTATGGCGCGCCTTTTGCCATCACCGGTCTCCACTCTTGGTCGGTAACAGAAAATAAAGGAATTGTACTCTATGCTGCATCAGGAGCGGCCGGCACCCGTTATTTACCGGCTTCCGCACTCCTTTCGCATGGCGAATTTCGCAGTATGAACTTATCCCATATGTAACAAATTAAAAAAGACACCAGGGCCGGTTTGAAATACGGTCTTGGCGTCTTTTTGATTTGCCCTATATTTTCTTTTTCTTTCTAGGTTGCCGCTTCATCAGCGTCAATCCTAACGGTATCATACCAAACCATTTTTCACCCCAAGGCTCCCTCGGCTTGGTGTGCCGAAGCCGCTCTTCCTTAGGTGTCTCGATGAATGTCACGACACGCTCGGTAATGTATTTTACAAGTTCATCTCCGCTGGCCATTGTGCATCCCCCCGAAGTTTTGATGCTTATAGCTTGTGCAAATCCGCAGCTTTTTAAACGAACCGTACTTTGGACGCATATCCTCTATTCCTCTGGCACTTCTTTATTTTTTAAGTTCCGTTAAATGCATTTATTTCCGATTTTTGCACATTATAAAGCTGTACTAGAGTTTATTGGAAAAATCAGCACCTTTAAATAAGAACTTTAATCCATGAAAGGATGGCCTTTACGTATGAATAAGCTTCTGCAGCTGACCATCTCCGCCCTTATTGCGGCATCTCTTGTCCTAACTTTTCCCGTACAGGCCATGGCGAAGTCCGGCCCGTCCGAAGAGGTAAAAGAACATCCTGCATTCCCGCGGGATGTCATCATTGTTGATGCAGGTCATGGCGGTATTGACGGAGGAACCTCGTTTCAGAACATTCTGGAAAAGGATATCAATCTTGCGATCGCGCAAAAGGTATTCATGCTGCTGCGCAGTCAAGGTTATCATGCTGTATTAAATCGGACAGGTGATTATGCCCTCAGCGATGATAATCACTGGTTAAACAGCCGATCCAGACATCAACGTGATCTGGCCCAGAGGAAGGAGCTTAGCCAGCAGATTCCTACGCTGGTTGTCGTGAGTCTGCATGTAAACTGGGGACGAAATACATCCAAGCGCGGCGGACTTGTCCTCTTTCAGGATGAAGGTCGCAGCGTCCTGCTTGCTTCAGCCATTCAGCAGCAGCTGGATCAGCTTTACGGGAATAAAGGTTCCATCAAACATGGAAGACCCTTTTACCTGCTTAACCAGGTAGCCGATCCGGCAGTCATTGTCGAAACCGGTTTTCTGAGCAATGCCGAGGATCGCAATATGTTGACAGACCGTAGAGAACAACTGAAGATTGCCAAGGCCATTGCAAATGGAATCAGTTATTATTTGACGGTAATATAGGAGAAGGCTGCCAGCCCCAGATATCCCGCACCAGGTCACTGATGCCCACAAAGGTCACACGGCCCTGCATGCTGGCTGCACTGCTTCTCAATACCTCGGCCGTTTTTTTGCCTTGGGTTCCAACATGCCCGATGGTCACGCAGTTATCATGCTCTTTGGCAAAATCCTCCACTGCCCTCATTTGCTTGCTGATATGACTGGCAGTATGGAAATCATCAAGGAAAATATGATTGGCAACCGGCGGCATTCCCATATTCACAGCAAGCTTGCCTACAATTGAGTGGTAGTTCGTTTTGCTGTCAACGAAAAAGAGACCTCTCTCCCTGCACACTTTAAGCACAATAGACATGATCCGTTCGTCGCCTGTAATTTTCGACCCCATGTGGTTATTCATACCAATGGCATATGGAACGTTATCGATGGCGTCCTCAACCTTCCTGCGTACTTCATCATCACTCATATTGGCTGTGATTGCTCCTGGACCCAGCCACTTGGGATTGCCCTGCTTGGGTTCCATCGGCATATGAACAATAACATCATAGCCTTTCTTATGGGCAAGCTCAGCATCACTGCGAGTTGTGGGCAGAAAAGGCATGATCGCTACAGTCAGCTTAATGGGCATAGACAACATCTCTTCCGTCCCACCTTGTCCGTTTCCAAAATCATCAATAATAACAGCTATTCTTTTTTCCTTCTTCGCAGGACTTTGTTGACTTGGCGAGTTCTGTTCTTCCCCTGAAGGTATTCCAATGTTCACACTGTACTTATCTGATTCGGAAAGTTCGGCAAATGCCGGAGATACCGATGCGGATATGAGGAGCAAAGCCAGTCCTGCCGCCTTAATACAGACGCTCCATTCGTATATATTCCGTGATTTCAAGCCTTTCTTCCTCCTTCTTGTTGCAACGTTTATCGTTTACCTCATTGTTTGAGAAAGCAGGAGTAAATATGTATTCACATGAAAAAAGACGTTTTGGACTTATGTCCAAAACGTCTTTTATAGGATGCGGTCGAGAGGACTCGAACCTCCACGGGGGTTAGCCCACACGGACCTGAACCGTGCGCGTCTGCCAATTCCGCCACGACCGCATATGTATTATGTCGCTTTGTCGTTTCAAACTCATTCGCGGCGACAAGATATATCTTATCACACCAATAAAACATAGTCAACACTTTTCTTCGAAAAAATGATTAGTGGATGATTTGGGAGAAAAATACCAATCAAAAAAGTATTGATTAAAATACAGTATAACGGGTAAAATAAGAACACAAGTTCGTATAAGGCGGTGATTTCATTGACTGCTCCAGGCATAACACGTGAAGAATTGTCGCTAATCAAAAGCTTCCTGCTCCTGCAGTTCATTCATAAAGTATTTGAGCGGGACCTTCGAATTATGAAGGAAAGTGGTGTGTTTAAAACCCCGGAGCTGTACATGGAAGTACTCGCTAAGGGTGACCGTCAAACCTTGATGCTTCTGACCGAGGTCAAACGTGAATTTAAAAACCGCAGAATTCGAGTGTACCAAGTCGCACAGAATGAGCGTGGAATTGAGGCCGAATATGTATGCAGAGGATATACAGGAGAAATGAATATTTTATGGCCAGCTTTTCGCAGTGAGATGCTCGCCAGAATGAAAGCTTATTTAGGCCTACAGCCTTCTTCTGAGCCAATTGGTTATGCGCCAGAACCTCATTCCACATTCACCATTTCTCCTACGTAAAGATGGTCAGCACTCAAAAAAGCCGCTTAACCATCAAGCGAGGCCTGAGTGGACAAAGCGGCTGTTCGAGCTTTATATGGATCGAATTTGTCACTATCATTTCCTGGTCGGTCACTCCCCTTGGAGCGAGCTTCATTAAGCTTCAGGATTCGAGCGAGGCTCGTCCACTGGCTCATAGATGTAGCTGCGGTCAAGCTTAACCACCTTCCGGTTGCGGCGGCGGATCATCACCTGCTCTTCGTTCCAGGCGACCACAATCCCTTTGACATCATTGGCTTCCATATTATCGCGAACCACCCTAACCATCTCTCCGGAAAGTCGGTACTGGTTTAACTGCTCATCGGTAATCATCATCCCCATCTCCTTTCCTTTACTCACAAAAAAAGACCTAAATGGGCCCATTTAGGTCATATCTTTTGCAGCAGATTCCTGCCTGAATTATTATCTAAACGGCAAATTAACGTTGCGCATGTTCTCTGCTGTCATTTTTCTCAAACCAAAAATCGAGAACGGTCGAAGACATCACCCGTTTTTCTACATACTCCACTTGATGAGGGTTAAACAATTCCTTCCAGGAAAAGTCAAGCTCATCACACATACGCACGATGGTCAGCAGCTCTGACCAGGCGACATAGCGTTTGTACCAGAAAAATTGAGGATGCTCCATAATATAGGGATAAAGATCATCGAACTCCGTATGTTTACAATCCAAAGCGCGTTCAAAATGATCCTTAGCTGCAGCCAGTTTATCGACAAAATACTGCTCGGTTACCGGTTCTTTCCCCATTGTACTGCCTCCCCTCTTCGTGATCTCAAGTATATTATAAGCGAAAATAACGCTACTTGAAAGGAATTGTTTATATTTGGACGATTAGTCTGCAAAAGTTATAGCGCCGTTATCCAGAGACTCAATCCGTACCAGCGATTCAAGCCGGATGCCTTGTTCACGTATGGCACGTGCACCAGCCTGGAAGCATTTCTCCACAACGATGCCAAGTCCAACCAGTTCAGCACCTGAACGGCCGATAATCTTCACGAGCCCTCTCGCTGCATCCCCGTTGGCGATAATATCGTCGATAAACAATACTTTATCCTGTTCTTGGATGTATTTACGCGAAAGCATAATATCGGTGACTATTCCTTTGGTAAAGGACGGAACACGCTCACATAAGGCGTCTGGATCAGCCAGGAGCGTTTTTTTGCGGCGAGCGAACACCAAGGGTACACCCAGTTCCAGCGCCGTGGCAAATGCGACCGCAATGCCGGAGGATTCTACCGTAATCACCCGGGTAACGCCCATGTCTGCGTAACGGGCGGCAAATTCACGGCCCATCTCCATGGTCAGCTCAGGATCGACCTGATGATTCAGCAGTCCGTCCAGATTTAGCACCTGCTCCGACATGACGGAGCTCTCTTCGATAATTCTTTGCTTTAATTTATCCATTCCATCAACCCCCAAGACGGCACTTCTACTTTTTGACGTAAAAATAACATAACCCTTGTTCACATATCAAGAATAAATAACACATTCACGAATGTTTTTAATCATCGTTTTTTCCACCAGATGATACCCGCACTTACAAGAACGATCAATGTGATTATGGAAATACCAACCCGTAGGGTCGAGCGCTCCATCATGACAGCAATCTCATTCCAGTGGTACCCGACAGCATGACCAATCAGCAAGAAAGTTGTGCAGAACAGCAGTGCACCTGACGCCGCATAGAGTAGGTAACGACCGAACGGCACTTTGGATATCCCAGCCATATAGGAGGACAAATGACGAAGTCCTGGAACAAAATAACCAAGTACAATACTCCAGGAACCGTAGCGCTTAAACCAAGCTTCCGTGGACTGCAGGCGGGTCGGTGTCATTCGGATCCATTTGCCGTAGCGGTCCAGAAGCGGTTTTCCTAGTTTCCGGCCCAGTGTGTAACTGAGCATCATACCTGTCATACTGCCCAAAAATGTAACCGCAAGCGCTCCTGCAAAGTGGAAATGTCCCTGCGCAATCATTCCGCCGAAGGTTGCGATCAACGTCTCATCCGGAACAGGAATTCCCAAAATACCTAAAGCCAGCAGCACAAACAGTGCGATGTAACCGTATTGTGTCAGGTAAATCATAATTTCTGTCAAGCGTTATACCTCTCTTTTCTCTTGCGGTTCTGCGGTTTGTCTTTTCTCACGCGAGGTCTAACCGTTTTTTTGGACATGTAGAGTCATGTCCTTCCTGTCCCCATCATAACCTGTACTAAGCGAAGTACACAATAGCGCCGCTTTAAAGCAGGGAGGATCATATGAAAACCGGGATACGTATCTTTCAAATCGCTTTTACATACATCGGTACCATCGTCGGAGCCGGGTTCGCCACCGGACAGGAAATCATCCAATTTTTCACCCAATACGGCAAATGGGGTGCCCTGACCATTATGGTCGCTACGGCCCTGTTTATCTGGCTCGGAACGAAAATGATGCTGATGTCACAACGAATTTCAGCCCGGTCCTATGAAGATTTGAACAAACATCTCTTCGGACAAAAAGCAGGCGCTGTCATTAGTCTTGTTATGCTGGTTGTGCTGATCGGAGTGAACAGTGTTATGCTTGCCGGTGCGGGCTCGGTATTTATGGAGCATCTCAACATGCACTATCAGACAGGCCTTCTGTTAACGATCATTGGCACCTATCTGCTGCTGAAGCGCGGTATTCATGCCATCATGCAGATCAACAGTATCGTTGTACCTATGATGCTAACCCTTTCTGTTCTTGTTGTTATGAATACGATCAAGCTGCCCACGGCAGACCGCTTCCTTAGCCTCTCAACAGATCATAACATGGTTGCAGTCTGGTTTTCTCCCATTGTCTATACCGCCTTTAACCTTGTGATGGCTCAAGCGGTGCTTGTACCCCTCGGAAGTAAGACGGAGAGCAAAACGGCAGTAAAATGGGGCGGTATTGTGGGAGGTATCGGCGTCGGGCTAATGCTGCTGTCTGCCCATATCGCGATCTCCGCACATATGCCGGGCATCCGGCAGTATGAAATTCCTATGGGAAGCATAGCCTCCCATCTCGGTGCAGTCGTCCAGACCATTTATGTGGTGCTTATCTTCATGGAAATATTCAGTACATTTGTTGCTGATATATATGGAGTTACACTTCAGCTGCAGCAGCATATCAAGTTATCTCCAAAGCTCATTTCAGTCATGGTCATGTTCATTTGCTTCATGCTCAGTCAGTTCGGATTCAGCTCACTCTTGTCCATCCTGTATCCGGTGTTCGGTTGTCTGAGCATCATCTGGGCCGTAAAGCTGGTGCTTAAATCCGAATGATCTCAGCTTGTGGAATGCTAGCCTGAATATGATCCAGCAAATACCGGTGGCAGGTGAGCATAATGATTTGCCTGTCTGCTGCCAGGCTGCCTGCCAGATTTAGAGCAGAGCACATGCGATCCTCATCAAAATTGACAAATAGATCATCAAACAGCATGGGTACCACAGCCTTGCTTTTCATGCTTCCGGCCAAAGCGAACCGCATGGCGAGATAAAGCTGTTCTGCCGTTCCGCGGCTTAACAGTGAGCTATCGATCAACCCTGCATCGCGATGCTCTGCCAGCAGCTTTTTTTCACCTATTTTCATGACAATCCGGTTGTAGGTTCCCCTGGTAAGCTCCTGAAAATAGGTTGAAGCCAGCTTCAGTACCTGAGGCTGTTTTTCCTTTTCGTATATACTGCGGGTTCTAGTAATCATCTCAGCGCAGATCGAAAGTACCGCATACTCTGCAGCAATTTCTTTCAGCGATGCTTTTTGCTCCTCCAGCTGCTGCAGCGCCGTGTCATGCGAACAAAATCGCACCAATTGATCTCTTTCCTGCAGAAGCCTGCCTTGCTGCAGCTGCAGCTCATCCCACTGCTTCTCAGCCTTCTCCGATTTTTCCTCAGCTTCCCGGCATGCTTTATCCAGCGCAGCGGCGTCATGATGATTTAGAATGTCCCGTAATGCTATCTCGCGCTCACCAGACCATCCGCTGAACATGCTTACTTCCAGATGCCGGATGCGGCGATTCAGTTCCTGTACGCGTTCCGATACGGCACCCAAACGCAAAAAAGCTTCACCATCAGCAGTCTGCCCTTCATCAAGCAGAGACTGTACAGCCTTGGAAATCTGATTCATTTCCCTGCTCAGCTTGAAGATCTCTTCTTTAACCGGTTCCAGCTTCAAATGGATTGCTTCCTTTTCTCGAAGAAGCTGCTGCTGCTCTGCCCATGCTAGTTTCCTATTTTCCAGCTGGGACAGGATACGGATACCATGCACTCCCTCATCCACAGCCAATATCATACGGCATTCCTTCTCAAACACTTCAATTTCCTGCTCCAGCGTCTGCTGCTTGTGTTCAAGCGCATCCAAGCGCCGGACCAGCTCCATCCCCTGTTCTGCGAAACCAAACATATCCATTACCGTCTCGGGCGAGGTGCCTGCCTCGATCCCACGCTCTGTCAGCCAGAGCTGCCACTCCGCATCAAGCTGTTCAAAAACACCCTGCTCCCCATCCATTTTGCGGGTTACGGCTGACACTTCATGCTGCAGTGTTTCGACCCGCTGCCTTGCTCCCGCTACCTCGGATTTTGAACGTTCCAGCTCGTCCTGCCACAGCAGCCATGCCTCAACCAGTTTCCGCAGCTCACGCAGCGAAGACTCCATGTCTTGCTCCGAGAAAGAGTTGCGACGCTTGCCTGATGCAGCCGCTGATGCCGTAAGTGGATCGGAAATCAAAGAAGTCATCAGAAGGGATAAACGGTCTTCCTCGTCGGCAGGATCATGTATAAATCGTTCCTTCTGTCTCAGGGAACGGCTGCTGACCGTTGAAGCCGAGCTTCCGCGCCATAACATCACGTCAACAATGATGAAGATCAAGAACACGGACAAGGCGCCCCAGGCAGATTGCAGCAACCATAAGATGGCTGGAAGTATCAAGGTAACAGCAGCACTTCCCCAGAGAAGCTTACGGTACAGAGCCTTCATCCGTCCGCTTACCACAGCCTCACGTTCTTCCAGACCCTTAAGCGAAAGTCTGTCCAGCCTGGTCTCACGCCACCGTTCCGCTTCCGATTGAAGATCATTCCAGACAGACAGCAGCTCAGACTTGGTTTGCGGGATGATCATACCGAAACGGCTGAAACCTGAGTCCTTGCGCTCTTTAAAAGTGACTTCTGACCTTCTAAGCTCGTATTCAGCCGATTCCAGCTGTCTGCTCTTCTGCTCCCTCTCAAACGCCAGCCCTTCCATACGGCGGTCATATCCTGCAAAGCCAGCAGCATAACGCCGAACCGCTTCTCTTTCCGAGACCGCTCCGGAAAATGCTCTCAGCTCGGATCTTGTCCATCCGGAATGAATCTGCCTAAGGAGCCGCTGAAGCTGCTGTCCTACGGCTGCCTTCTCACCGGAAAACTCCTGAAGCTCTTTCATCCTCATTTCCACATACTCACGTCGGTTTGCCAGCCTTTCAATGTGTGGCCCCTGATGTATGAGCTGCTCATCTGTCTGTATCAGATCCAATTGCTTATTCCATTCCTCTGAAGCACGCTCAAGCTCCTGCAGTCGAAGAAGTATCCGGTCCTGTTCAGCCCGCAGCCTTTCCCAGCGCTGGATGCCTTCTTCGGGAAACGATATGCTGCCTGGAAGTCCGGCGCGTTCCGCGGATGCTTCTTTCCACTCAAGCCATTGCGGATGTATCTGCAGCGCCTTGTGCAGCACAACTAGCTGAGCGGATAAGGCAGTTCTGTTCTGTTCCGCTTCGGATATTCTGTGCTGTATCTCTTGAAGCTTGGACTCAGCATCCATATATTTTGAGAGATAAGATCGGCTTTCCGATATCTCACGCTGCAGCTGCTCCATCGCATGCAGTACCTTGGCACTTTCCTGTACACGTCCACGCGGCTTGTACAGCTTATCCATGTCCTGAATGAGCTTCCGTTCGGCGCGCATGATTTCTCCTCCGCCACCAAAACCCGCGTGGAAAAGATAACTGCCCATTTCCTCGGATTGCAGCGTCCGGATTTCCTGCAGCTCCGTCAGGGTAACCGCAAACAGCTGCTTGAACATATCCCGTGAAAGGCCGCCCAGAAGCTCTCTTTCCAAATCATTTTGAGTCATATGTACGGCGGTTCCTTGCATATCCGTTTTTACAATGGATAACTGCTCGCTGCGTCCGGCACCTGTACGCTGCTCTGAAGCGGCATATCTTGTGATGGTCCATTTGGAGCCGTCAGCTGCCTTCGCGGTTAGCACACCGCCGTGACGGCCGCCTCCGGGTGGTTCATACCGCTCAGACGGATAAGCCCGGCTCGGTATGCCATAAAGCATAGACCTTACAAACTGAAGGATGGTGCTTTTTCCGGCTTCATTCGGACCAGCCAACACGGTTATGGGGGCATTGAACTGTATTTCCTGCTCCTTAATCCGGCCGAAGCCATGAATTTGCAGGCGCTCAATCTTCATCCGTTCTTTCGCCTCCCCCTTCTCCAGCTAGTAAAAGCACAGCCATTTCTTCGGCACGATGCAGCCATCCTGCACATTCCTCATCATCCGTTTCATTGAGGAGCGTGCGCAGTTCACGATTAGCCATCAAGGGATTCAGTGCACTTCGGAGCACTTCAGCTCGGGTAGTCATGTCTTCTCTCGCCTGCTGCCCATAACGCAGCAGCTCACCGAGAAAGCTATCTTCTTTCAGCAGGGCCTCACGATCAATCCATGGGCCTGAACGGACATCGAAGCTTTCCACCCATATAAGACCAGCCAATCCACTTGGCTCCGAAGCCGATCGGATCGCTCTGCGGTGAAGCTCATTCAGCAGCTCCACTGCAATCTTTCCTTCTTCCAGCTTCTCATGCAGGCTGCCCCGTCCAGTAAGGACGAATCTGACGATGCTCATTTTGCCGGGACATAAGCGGCGGATTTCCTGCATCCTTTCCTCCACCTGCGTTTGAAATGCTTCTTCGCCTTCAATGCCATCGATAGGGACCGTTTCATGAAACCAGCGAACCGTATCCAGTTCATGGAACCTCATGTTTACGCCCCCATCTTCAGCTACCTGTACCACATAACATCCTTTCACTCCGGTTTCGCGGATGCTTCGGCCTTGAATATTGCCCGGATAGACGATGTGGGGAAGCTCATGCAATATCTGCCTTTTATGGATATGTCCAAGTGCCCAATAATCATAGCCGCTTGCAATCAAATCCTGCCGGGTGCACGGAGAATAGGTTTCATGGGCAGGGTCGCCGTCAATATTCGCATGAAGAAGCGCAATATGGAACAAGGAATTATCCGTGTCCCTCTGAAACCGCAGTGATGTGTTTTCAATGACTTTTGCTGTCGGGTATGAAATGCCGCCGATAACAGCCGCCGCTCTTTGATCCTGCCTCCGGTATACGGTCACCCGCTCAAACTCAGGACCAAACACATGCACATGCTCCCTTTTCCCGGTTTTCATGCGAGGACTGTCCAGCGGATCATGATTCCCATGAATGACATACACGCTAATGCCATGCTTACCCAGCCGCTCCAGCGCTTCATAAAAACGCAGCTGCGCCTGCAGCGACGAATCCTGTGCATCGTATACATCCCCGCTGATTACCATGAAGTCCACCTGCTCCGAAACAGCCAGCTCAACCAGCCGGTCGAGAGAAGTAAAAGTAGATTCGCGCAAAAAGGATCGGATACCATCCGACAGGCCGCTGATCCCCTTGAACTGGCTGTCGAGATGGAGATCCGCTGTATGAATGAACTTAAAGGAAACCATTCAATCACTCTTTCATGAAGAATATTGTAAGTATAATTTCTTAAGTTCATTGACTGCATAGGTCAGGGAATAGTGGCTCTTCGCCTTATCCCATGCCGTACGTGCCAGGTCATAGCGGTAAAGAGGATCCGTAATAACCTTCTCCAGCGCTTCACTGAGCGCTATATAATCCTCTGAAGGCACCAAGAGGCCATTGACGCCATCCTCAATCTGCTCGGAAATCCCCCCGACATCCGTTCCGACCAATGCCAGACAGCTCAGCGCAGCCTCGGCAAATACGGAGCCAAATGCCTCCGCTCGGGAAGGCAGAACGAATATATCAAAGAAAGGCATAAACTCCTCGGGATGAAGGGTATATCCATAAAAAATAGTTTCATTATAAATGCCAAGCTGCTTGGCCAGCGTTTCAAGCTCTGTGCGGAAAGGGCCGTCGCCAATGATATGAAGCACATAATCCATACCGTTCTTCTTGAGTTCCGCGCAGGCTTTAAGCAATATATCGAGTCCCTTGGCAGGCACCAGCCGACAAACGGTGATCAGCTGCGGCACCTCATTTTCATGGGGAACAGGCTTAAAACGTTTTTCATCAAATCCGTTTGGCGTCACAACTATATTTTCCGGAGAGTCCACATAGGCCCCCAGATAATCAGCGAATGATCGGGACACGGTCAGCATGCGTTCACTGCGGTATTCAAGCTCCCGGTACAGGGAAACTAGAAAACGGTGCTCCAATCCGCCAGATTCAATCCTCCCATTTAAAATCAGCTCTTTTTCATAGCTGGAGTGAATGGTCTGGATGAGCGGCACATCCGGAAATACCTGCTTCATGGCCAGCCCAGCAATTGGATGATGTGCATGGATCAGGTCATAAGGCTTTTGAATTCGGAGCTTTGTCCACCATAAGTAATCTCTGTAGGTTTGAATATATTTCTGGACTGTAGGGCTATCCCCGTATTGCGTCCAGTCGAAGGTTTGAAAATGGATTTCTTCATGACCTTTGTTGCGGATGCGCTTGGGCAGCCAGAACATCTCCATATCCCACCTCGATGATTGAAAACGCTCCTGCATATATGGAATCATCGAGGAAACACCACCTGGTTGTTCAGGTGGAAAAAAGAGTGCTTGCAGTAATCTCATTTGGAGAACCGCCCCTTTCCGTATTCTCTTTTTGTCCAGGATTTTGCAAATCCCTCTGATTTCAGGATCTTTAAAAATATGATATATTGGAACATATGTTTCAGTAAAGGAAAACCATTTTCGGGAGCCGATATATGATTATGCCTTATGTGTCTGGATCATCATCTGCCATTCAGGCGGGTATAGCATCCGCTTGCAATCTTTACATCATACTCATCATGACACTGATGTGCCTCATTATGTTCAGCAAGCAGCGAAAAAAAGCGTATTTGTCGATGGTAGCTGCCTTTCTTTTCATTATGACATATGAAAGTCTGAACATCCATTTCGCCTTTTCGCCAGCAAAAGATTCAGCCGGCGACCTCGGATGGACCGCCTATTTGCAGACTTTTTCTCTCCTGCTTCTAAACCTCTCGGTTTATCAGCTTTATAGGCGTATGAATAAGGCTTCCTATACGATATTTGCGATTCTGATACTGCTGCTTTTGGTACCGCTGATTGCAGATATCATTCCATTTGGAGGGACAGGCTGGCAAGAGCTTTACTTGGATCTCTATCCACTTGGCATCCTATACGCAGGCGTTTCCTTTATCTTGCCGCGGATCGGACAGCGCGTGAAGTATTTTACGGGAATCTGCATTTACCTTGTCTATATGGCGCTCGGAATTCTGGCACATTATGCAAACCAGCATGGAGCATGGATCGATACGGCGCTGATATGGATGCCGCTTCTTTACTACACGATCGTGTTTCTGATCTTGTTCGAGCGGATTGTCGAGCTGATGCAGTCGATTTACCGTTCTTCCATCACAGATGGATTGACGAATTTGTACAACCGCCGTTTCTTCACAAAACAGCTTAACCGCTATGTGGAACAGGGTGTTAAGGTGTCAATGATATTTTGCGATATAGACAATTTCAAAAAGCTTAACGATACGCAGGGGCATCATCGCGCAGATCTGGTATTGAAGCAGGTTGCAGCCATTATTGAGGAAGAAGTATCGGATGTCGGCCTCAGTGGAAGATTTGGCGGAGAAGAACTTGTAGCGCTCGTTGTGGACAAGCGGGCCAAGGCGGCTCAAATTGCAGAACGCATTCGTGCCCGGGTAGCTGAAGAATCCATCGTGACCATAAGTGTCGGATACAGCTCTCTGCGCAAGAACGTCACCGCTGAAGAGCTGGTATCACAGGCCGACCAGGCCATGTACCGCTCCAAAACGACAGGCAAAAATAAGGTATCCCCTTACCATACGCCGTCCGCGAAAAAAGAAGCGGAAGAAACAGGAACCTAGCAGTAAGACACCCTACATAAGTTTTATAAAACTTACTACATGAGGATTGCATAAATCCCGTCATAAATGATCTATAAAGGAGTTTGAATCATGGGCAAAGAAATGCTGCCTTCCGCGTACATTGAGCAAATGAAATCTATTCTGGGCGGGGACCTCCCCGCCTTTTTGCACAGCTATGATCTTCCACGGACCCAGGGACTTCGATTTAATGAGCTGAAATCCACGCCTGAACTTAAGCAAGCTGTCATTTCTATGTTCGACCTGAAACCTGTTCCCTGGTGTCCTAACGGCTATTATTATGCTGAAGGATCGAGACCAGGCAAGCATCCTTACCATCAGGCCGGACTCTACTACATTCAAGAGCCTTCAGCTATGTCAGCGGTTGAGCTGCTTGATCCGAAGCCAGGTGAGACCATTCTAGATCTGGCGGCCGCCCCTGGAGGTAAAAGCACGCACATCGCTTCCAAAATGAACAGCCAAGGTCTTCTGGTTTCCAATGAAATACATCCCGAGCGCGCTAAAATCCTTGCTGAGAATATAGAGCGGATGGGCATATCCAACACGCTTGTCACCTGTGCTGCACCCGATGAGCTCTCGCGAAGGTTTCCCGAAGCCTTTGACCGGATCATGCTGGATGCTCCTTGCTCAGGTGAAGGCATGTTTCGCAAGGATCCCAAGGCTTTGGAAGAATGGTCTCCTTCTATGGTTGATATGTGTGCAGTCCGTCAAGCCGATATTCTTGACCATGCCTATCTGATGCTGAAGCCTGGAGGCATGATGGCTTATTCGACATGCACCTTCAACCGCAGCGAAAATGAAGATATGATGGAACAATTTGTCCGGGTCTATCCGGACGTGGAGATTGTCCAAATGAAACGGCTATGGCCTCATCAGGAGTCTGGGGAAGGACATTTCGTAGCTCTGCTGCACAAGAAAGAGAGTCTGGAACACAAGGAACATAAGAAGCGCTCCAGCAAACAGCAGGATAAGAGCAAGAATAAAGCTGAACAGGCTGCGCTCCAAGATTTTGTGGTGTGGTCCGCACTGGATCTTCCCGGGTACACTTTGCCTTCAGGCATCCCTATTCTGTTCGGGGAATCTTTGTATCTGCTTCCTACTCAGGAACCCCTTCAAATCAGCGGACTCAAAATCCCTAGAGCCGGGCTCCATCTAGCGCATTTGAAGAAAAACCGCATTGAGCCTGCTCATGCCCTGGCGATGTCACTCACACCAGAACAAGCCAAGCAGCATGTCCGGCTCGAGATAGATAACCCGCAGGTAGAAGCTTATCTGCGCGGCGAAACGCTGCCAGTGGATTCCACTCTTCGCGGATGGACGCTGGTAACCGTTGATGGCCTGCCTCTCGGCTGGGGCAAAGCAAGCGGAGGCCAGCTTAAAAATCACGTCCCCAAAGGGCTTCGTCAATTCTAATAATCACAGAAGGCAAATTCATTTTTACGCAAAAAAGGGTACCCTGGTCGAATGCTGATCAGAGTACCCTTATTCATTTTTTACGATAAGCAGTATTTAAGCAGTGCAGCGTGGACGCCATCCTCATTATTGGATGCTGTCACTTCGTTTGCAGCCGCCTTAACTTCCAGTGGAGAATTGTCCATGGCAATACCCAGACCGGCAAAAGTGAGCATCGTGATATCATTAAAATAATTGCCGATTGCAAGCACCTCTTCCGACTGCACTCCGCGGCGCTTGGCCAACTGCTTAAGGGCGTTGCCTTTTGAAGCATCCGGATGCATTAGATCCACGAAATACTCGCCACTGCGCAGAATATTGAATTCCGGAGTCCACTTCCCAATCTCCTCATGAACTTTGTCCAGCACGTCAGCGTGATCAAATGCGGTTACTTTGACAATGGGTTCGCTGAATTCCTGAATGGGCGGCAGGTTTACAGGCAGCATCAAAAAGTTTTCATACATGCTGCGCACCTCAACAGCCATACCATCTACGCTGTCGACATACATGTTAAAAGCCGTGTTTACGTCAAAATGAACGCGCTGCTCGCGGAAATAATCCATGTAAGGTAACATCGCTTGGGTGTTCATAGCATACTGGTGAACAACTTCCTTCGTTACCACATCCACGGTTACCGCTCCATTATGGCTGATAACATAGCCTGTCAATCCGATCTCTTCCATAAACGGAATCGAATTCTGCGGACCTCTACCGGTGCAAAGTACAATTTCGGCTCCACTGCGGGATACTTCCTGTATGGTCTTCTTTGTTTGTTCGCTTAATTCATGGTTGTCATTCAGCAGGGTTCCGTCAACATCCAGAGCAATCAGTTTGTATTTCACTTCTCCATCCATCCTTTGAGTCATTTTATCTATAATTTGAGCTATAATAAAGTTACTTCCGATTATTGTAACCCATAATTGTTATCAACGTGTAAGCAGTATTTTTATTTCAAGATTATTCGTTTCGCTGCAGTAAGCCAAGCTCATCATCCGTTAATTCACGGTATTCGCCCAGTTTCAGAGATGCATCCAGATTCAGGCTGCCCATGCGGAGCCTTTTCAAATAAATGACCTTTTTGCCAACCGACTCGAACATCCGCTTAACCTGATGAAATTTGCCTTCATGAATTGTCAGCTCTATCCGGGACAGTACCTCATCCTCCTGCCGCTCCTGCTCCAGAATAACGAGCTCGCCGGGAAGCGTCACATAGCCGTCATCCAGCGTGACTCCCTTGGCAAACTGTTCTATATCCTCCCTGTTAACATCACCGGAGACCAGCGCCAAATAAGTCTTGGGCACATGCCGCCTAGGAGATAACAATTCATGCGACAGCTTGCCGTCATTGGTCAGCAGCAGCAGTCCTTCCGTATCTTTGTCCAAACGTCCGACCGGAAAGGGTTCAAACGCCAAAAGCTCCGGTGGCAGCAGATCCAGCACCGTCCGGTCACGATTATCTTCGGTAGCCGAAACCACCCCTGGGGGCTTGTGAAGCATCACATAAATAAACTCTTTGTAGATGACCTGCTCCCCGTCGATTAAGATCATATCCGTTTCCGGATGAACATGCAGCCCGCTGTCTTTTACGCGTATATCATTTACCATAATCAATCCCTGTTTGACGTACTTCTTAATTTCGCTACGGCTGCCGTACCCCATATGGGTCAGCACCTTATCCAGTCTCAGGGTTGTTCTTCCTTTCCCGCTCATACCGAGGTCCACCTCCACCCTGCCGGGTAATCGTTTTTCAGAAATCCGTCCTGCCATGTTCCAAAGCCTGCAGAATATCCATTGATGCACACAAGCACATATCCCTTGACGTTTATGCCTTCGAAACATACGATGCGTTCAGAATCCACGTTCAGTGTCTCACCTTTTAAGTAGTGTACTGCCTCACCCGTTTCCGTTGATAAATGGAGTACACGGCAAAACTCATGAGATTTCAGAGCGGTGGCTAACGGATGGCTAGGAATAAAGCGCCCGTTCTTCGCGTCCCCTGTATACCAGCCTGGACGCACAACCTTCAGCCCGTCCAGCGCATCAGAAGGAAGCGGAGATTGATATATATGCTGACCATACACAATCGTGTATCCTGCCGGCTTAAAAGACAGATGGCTGTTGATAAACTGCTCGTACGCCTCAAGCTGTCCCGTCGTCTGATCCACCATGGAAGATTTTGAAGGAGCTTTACCTTTTTTACCGCCGCTGCGCACTCGTTCAGAGCGTGTGTTATCCTTGCTGCGCAGACGCCCTTCTTGCGAATCCCCAGATGCAGAAGTAATCGGCAGAACGCGGGACTCATTCTCCTCTATACCATCATGCTGAAGCACCGCAAGGTAATGTCCTTCGCCTTCAATAAGATGCGGCCACAAGCGTGCTGTGTGCTCTGTCTGCTCCCAAATTTTCTCCGGAATTGGCTGGGTTATCTCTGCATTTTCCCGAACCCAAGCCGTTTCTCCTTTGGCAAAAAGTCCGTCTTGTACAGGTGCAATAACATGGAAATGCTCGTGACTCGTGAGGAATTCAGCAATAATTGCTTCGTTTTCTTCCGGAGAGAAGGTACAAGTGGAATATACCATCCGACCTCCTGGTTTCAGCATGGCAGCCGCCGATTTCAGAATATCACGCTGCATAGCGGCATACTTGGTGGGCGAATCAACGGTCCATTGACGGATCATATCCTCATCTTTGCGGAACATGCCCTCGCCGGAGCATGGAGCATCCACGAGGATTTTATCGAAAAAGGAAGGAAATTTGCCGGCAATTCGGTCCGGGTGCTCCTGAAGCACGATCCCGTTTCGCACACCATACAGCTCCAAATTTTTGGCAAGTGCTTTCGTCCGCTCTGAATTCAAATCATTGCTGATCAACATACCTTGACCTTTAAGCTTGGCCGCAATCTGGGTTGATTTTCCGCCAGGAGCCGCGCATAGGTCCAATACCCGTTCACCCGGCTGAACATCCAGTAATTCGACCGGAGCCATCGCACTAGGTTCTTGTATATAATAAAGACCGGCATGATAATACGGATGTCTTCCCGGTCTTTCACCTGTTTCCGTATAAAATCCCGTAGGGCACCAAGGTATCGGCTTCAATGGCCACGGACTTAATGCAAGCATGTCCTCCACGGAAATTTTCAATGTATTGACCCTGATTCCACTGTATGGATTATGGTCGTATGAAGCGACGAAGCGATCGTAATGCTCCTGTAAAAGCGACTTCATACGCTCCTCAAAAGCTGCCGGCAGCTGCAGTGCCATGTTATTCATCATCCTGTTCTGTCTCGAATAAAGTGAGTTCGTCCATTTTAACACACTTAGTGAAATCTGATAAATAAAAACCAGCCTGCTGTCCATTAGACGGCAGGCTGAACTTCTATAATATCTAATCTTCGTGTGAATCTTCCTTGCGGTAAGCCGCCATCATCTGTTGGACATCTTCCAGCAGCTCCTTCATTTCCTCCATGTCACGCTGGGCACCCTGATTGGCCCAGATCCGGTTAAACCGTTCCTGGAATTCCATCGCCTCATTGACAAGATGGTAAAAATAAAGCTGATGAATCAAGATCAGTACCCGGGAAGTCACGTTTGAATCATCTTCGAATTGTTTCTGGGCTATCAGGATTTCTTCGCGTATGCTGGACATCTCGTTATCCAGCACCGCGGCGGCTTCGGCTGCCTTCTGCAGCCGTCTGCGCATTTCATCCGGCAGACTTTCGCGGTATTTATAGCTTAAGGAATGCTCAATCGTTGCCCAGAAGTTCATTGCAAGCGTCCGGATTTGAATTTCAGCGAGCACCTGCTTTTGACCGAGTGCGGTTTGCACAGGGTATTCCACAATCATATGAAAGCTGCGGTATCCGCTTTCCTTGTAATTCGTAATGTAGTCTTTTTCATATAAAAGCTTCAGGTCTTTACGCTTGCGAATGTACTCAGCTACACGCCGGATATCCTCCACAAACTGGCACATGATGCGTATTCCGGCGATATCCTCAATTCCCGTTTCCAGCTGGTCCATCGGCACGTTTAATCGTTTTGCTTTCTCCAAAATGCTGGATATCCGTTTCACACGGCCCGTCACAAATTCGATGGGCGCGTACTCTTCGCGTTTCTTCAGCTCCGCACGCATGGTTTTGAATTTGACTTTAAGTTCTTCAACGGTTTGCTCGTACGGAAGTAAAAACAATCCCCAATCCCTGCCGTCCATTCACATGCCTCCTGTCTGTCACCCTCAGCGATGGTCTGCCCCTACGGCTTCGGAAATATGTGATAATCCGTCACGGCGCAGAAGCTCCCTGAGGCCGGCGTGAAGCCGGCGGTTCACTTCGGGCCCTTCGTATATAAGTGCAGTATAAATTTCGACCAGACTTGCTCCGGCCCGAATTTTCTCGTAAGCATCCTCAGCGGTAAATATGCCCCCGGATCCGATGATCGGCAGCCTCCCGCCGGTCTGTTTGTACACGCGGGAAACAACCTCCGTTGATCGTGCCCGCAGCGGCCTGCCGCTGATTCCACCTGTTTCTTTCTTATTCGGGTGGGTTAGGCCATCCCTCCCAATCGTTGTATTCGTCGCGATAATTCCAGAAATCCCGCTCGCAGAGAGGGCGTCTATCATCATCTCAAGCTCCTCATTACTTACATCCGGAGCAATTTTAACCAGAATATGCTTGGATTCACCATGTATTCGGGCCTGTTGTTGCATTTCATTCATGATATGCGCGATCAGCGAGGAAAGCTCGCTGCCATACTGTAAATTCCTTAGGTCCGGGGTATTCGGCGAGCTAATATTCACGACAAAAAAATCGCCGTAAGGATACAGCTTCCGAATACATTCCAAATAATCATTATAAGCTTCCTCGTTGGGAGTCACTTTGTTTTTTCCGATATTGACAGCCACAGGAATCGATCTTGATTTCAGGCGGGACAGCTTCTGTGCCATAGCTTCCGCACCTTCATTGTTAAATCCCATCCGGTTTAATAGTGCCTCATCCGGAGGCAGACGAAATAAGCGGGGCTGGTCATTACCGGGTTGTCCCTTCGGTGTGACGGTCCCAACTTCCATGAATCCGAATCCGATAGAGGAAAAGCCTTCAACCGCTGCCGCGTTTTTATCCAGTCCTGCCGCCAATCCAACGGGGGTTGGAAAATGAAGTCCGAATAAATCGACTGCCAAATCCGGCGTTTCGCTCACGCCGTACATACTCTGCAAGAGGCTGGAGCCTCCCGGCAGGGATCCGGCTGTATGTAAACCTCCGATCACCATATGGTGCGCTTTTTCCGGGTCCATCTTAAAGAAAAACGGTTTTGCCACATTTCGGTACAGCACTTGATACTCTTCCTCTCTATCCACAGTTGTGTTCTCTAACCTTAAGTTTATCCTTTTCCGGTGTAAAAGGAAAGTTTTTTACCTTGTCCTGGTACGTGTTTCTTTCCCTTGTCCTGCTGGTATTTTAGGGATAAACCCATTACAATTGAGGTATCCACTGAATTTGATAGAAAGAGGGTTGAACTCTATGGCAACCAAGCGCAAGCCTCCGACACTTCAGCAAAAAAAGGAAGAAGTGAACAGAAAGGCTATTTTTTGGTCCGGCCTCAGTTTATTGCTTCTCATTCTGCTGATTGTCGTGCTGATTATCTTTAACACCTGATTACAGCCAGTGGTACGTCTTTTGGGGGTTTGTCTGATCCTGTTCCCGGTTCGTATGGAATCTTTCCTTCGGAACGAGCACTTCATCAGGCAAAGCCCCTTTACTAATGAGTACTGGGGTTCCCATCGGTACCAGGTCAAACAGCTCCTCGACATCTGTTTTACTCATGCGTACGCAGCCCTGGGACTCGTCGGCACCTACACTGGCGGGTTCATTTGTTCCGTGGATGGCATAATTTGTTCCGGAAAGCTGCATACCCCTGCTTCCGAATTCCCCGTCTGAGTGACCATTCGGATTCATCACTTTATCAGTGATTACGTAATTGCCTTCCGGCGTGCGTATGCCTCCAAGTCCCACCTTATAATTCCGTAAAATAATACGCCCGCTGACAACTGCCAGCCGGTGATTGCTTTTATCCACGACAATTTTCAGCGGCTCTTCAAAAAACGGTCTGTTGCCCCATGTTTTCGAAAATGCCCCTTTCCCTTTTGCGCTGTCTGCTGCTTCATTCGCAGCCGATGGCTCCTGACCCGCGGTTTCTGACTTCACTCTTTGCAGCAGCGGCTGAAAAGCTTCCTTCATGCCTTCCGTCGTACCCGATACCCAGTTACCCGGAAATGGGCGAAGCAGATCACTCATCTTTTCAGGAAATTCGCCGGTATTGTTCTTATATGCTTTAATTGCGCTGTATAACAGTGCCTGCTCTTCTTGTTCCCCCGTCCAGGCGAACGCAGCTCCCGACAGCTTGCTTCCATCCGGAGGCTGGCAATTGCATGTTTTGGGATTATAAGACTGGTAGGCTAAAGCGCCAGAACCGTTATTTTTCAGTGTATAACTCAGGGGCATTTCCCTGTTCCACATCAACCATTTCCCCTGTTTTTTCAGCTCCAGTACAGCAAGCTTGCCCTGCAAAAGTTGCATATGGGTAAAAGGGCCCGGTTCAATCTGCTGATCACCTGCTCCAAAGCCGCCTTCCTGCGCCGCCGTAAACATAACCAGATCTTCATCCAGCGTTGCATGCCCGCTGCCTTGATTCCCGGCATCCTGTTGTTGATCTTTCGCAGTCGCTCTTTCCGGATCATTATTAAGCGGAGCTTCCTCTGCCTTCTTGCTCTGGCCCGGCGCATCCACCGACGGAACCAATGCAAGCAGCAGCAGCATGAATACGATGAGCGCACGGCGCATTCGAACAGATCTGCGGTCTTTTTCCTGGGCCTGCTGCAGCAGCTTGGATTCATACTCTTTCCAAATATCTGAAGGCATTTTACTGGTTTCAAAAGCCTCAAATATGCCACCGGATTGATTAAAGCAGTAGTTCGCCTTGCCGTGCTGCCCGGCTTTTTCATATTCCTTGCCAAGCAAATACCAGCCCATTTTATTATCCGGGTGCATCTGCACATATTTTTTAAGGTAATGCGAATTTGCCACGGGATCCTCCATCATTACAATTGTCTTTTTCTATATATATCGGTTGAAGAAGAACAAAAAAACATCCTCCATCGGGCCTATCCGATGTAAGGATGTCTTCTTGGTTTCTCTCTATTGTTCAACTACGACCTGAAAAGGAGTATCTGCAATCTGGATGGAATCCGTCGGGCAGCCGTCTGCCGCATCCTGGAGATCATCAAACATTTCCTCCGGGATCTCGGTTACGCCCCGGTTGTCGTCACCATCATACACGACTTCCGCAAGCCCCTCGTCATCATAGTCGTAAATATCTGGCGCCGTAGCACCGCATGCCCCGCAGGAGATGCATGTATCCTTATCAACCCAGCAGTATTTTGCCATGATGTTCTCTCTACCTCCTATTGCAAGTAACGAGTATTTCATCCGGCCATGATATGGCCGCAAGCCTAATCGTATAGCATCTACCCGTTAGAAGCCTATGACAAAAATCACTTATACTTCATGTTCAGCCTGTATATATTGAATGATTAAGGAAGATCAAGGCCTTCTTTGTTTACAAAATCCATTTGCAGTGAGGTTCCTCTTACCTTGTGATTACGAAGCAAAACCGATGGATCATCTCCCAGCATGCCTGCAGTGACCACTGCATTTTCTCCGAACTTGTTGCGGAGCATATCCATCGTTTGCGTTAATGACTCCTTTTTGGGATGCTTTTCATATTCGAAAAGATCCAGCTGAATCGCCGCTTCGCTCTTCGGAATCAAATGCTGGAGCGTTATTCCCAGGAGCCTCACTGGCTTATCCCAGCTCCAGTGCTCCACATACAGACGGCGGGCTTCTTCATAGATATCAGCCGCATTCTCAGTAGGTGTAGCCAGCGCATGGCTGCGGGTAATGGTTTTCATATCCGGTGTGCGGATCGTAATCTGTACCCCGCCCGCTACAAGTTCCTGACGCCGCAGCCTCCGTGCGACCTGATCACTGATGTTCAGCAGGACCCGGTTTACATCCTCACGGGCCTGAATGTCGGTCGGAAGCGTCGTTGTATGGCCGATCGATTTGTTCTGCTCTCGCTCTTCCAGGACGGGGGAGTGATCGATACCGTTGGCCGCCTGCTTCATCCAAGCACCGACTACACCGAAGACCCGAATGAGTATCTCTTCCTCGGTTTTTGCCAGCTGCCCGATCGTGTAAATTCCGAGCTTGCGCAGCTTTTCAGCTGTTTTGCCTCCGATGCCAAACAGTTCACCGCATGGGCGATCCCATAATATACGGGGCACATCGCGGATACGAAGGACAGAGATCCCCCGCGGCTTTTTCATATCCGATGCCATCTTGGCAAGCAGCTTATTGGGTGCGATCCCCACCGAGCATGGCAAAGCCAGCTCCTCTTCAATTCTCCGCTGGATTTCCTCCGCGATCTGCTGCGGCGTCCCGAACTGCCTCGAACCAGATATGTCCAGGTAGCATTCGTCAATGGAAGTTGCCTGCATGAGCGGTGTATAGGAATACGCTATTTTCATAAATGCGGACGAGTATTTACGATATAAATGGAAATCAGGCTGAATGATAATCAGATCCGGACACAGCTTCAACGCCCGGTTCACATGCATTCCGGTGGATATTCCGATCTGCCTGGCAGCATAGGAGCAGGTCACAATGATTCCTTTGCGCAGCTCAATGCTTCCAGCCACCGCCGTTGGCTTGCCTCGGTATTTTTCCGGTTCTTCCGCCTCATGGACCGAACAGTAAAATGCATTCATATCCACATGTAAAATGACCCTGCCGTTCGATGGATAATAAGCGTCAATGTCAGTCTTCATGAATCCTTCACACCTTCGCAAAATTTCATTATTTCCAGCATAACGTTCCTTGAAAAGGAGGTCAAGAAAACAGCATGCCGGTAATTCACGGAATTCTTTGTTACATTCCCGCGTAAAAATGCTATAATAATTTACTATAAATAATCGAATTCATAAGACTTCCAAAGGAGGACGCTTCATGTCTAAGTCCATATCCATCTTCGACACTACCCTGCGCGACGGCACCCAAGGCGAAGGAGTCAGCTTGTCGGCGGACGATAAACTCAAAATTGCCAAAAAGCTCGATGATCTTGGTGTTCAATATATTGAAGGTGGGATTCCGGGAAGCAACAGCAAAGACATTGAATTTTTCAAAAGAGTGCAGCAGCTCGGACTCAGCGCCAAAATCACGGCATTTGGAAGCACAAGACGTAAAGACAGCCAGGCAGACCAAGACGCGAACCTGAAGCGGATGATCGAGTCCGGTGCCCAAGCCGCAACGTTGGTCGGCAAATCATGGGATTTTCATGTGCATACCGCACTTCAAACAACGCTTGAAGAAAATCTGGCTATGATTTATGATTCCATCGCTTATCTGAAGCAGCAGGGTCTTGAGGTGATTTTCGATGCAGAGCATTTCTTCGACGGATACAAAAATAATCCCGAGTATGCAGTCTCCGTATTGAAAAAAGCACATGAAGCCGGAGCGGATTGGCTCGTTATGTGCGACACCAACGGTGGAACGCTCCCACATGAAATCAGCGGCATCGTCACCACCCTTCATACGGGTCTGCCGCAAGCAAATCTCGGCATACACACCCATAACGACTGCGAGCTCGCGGTTGCCAACACGCTTAGCGCGGTACAGGCCGGTGCCCGTCAGGTACAGGGAACCATCAACGGCTACGGAGAGCGCTGCGGCAACGCTAACCTCTGCTCGATTATCCCGAATCTGCAGCTCAAGCTCGGATATGAGTGTATCGGCGAGGAACGCCTGAAGCAGCTGACCAACACCGCGCGTTATGTTAGTGAAATTGCAAACGTAAACATGCCGGTGAATCAACCGTATGTCGGAAATGCGGCTTTCGCCCATAAAGGCGGTATCCACGTATCTGCAATTCTCCGGGATTCCAGAACCTACGAGCATATCGTTCCTGAATGGGTTGGCAACAAGCAGCGGGTGCTGGTATCGGATCTGGCCGGGCAGAGCAACATTGTCTCCAAGGCACATGACATGGGTCTGGACTTCGATTCCACGAATGAATCATCCCGCAAGGTCATTGACAAGATCAAGGATCTTGAGCATCAAGGTTATACTTTTGAGGCCGCGGATGCCTCCCTTGAGCTGCTGCTGCGCGAAACTGGTGAAGAAATGAAAGAGCTCTTTACCTTTGAATCCTTTAAAATGCTGGTTGAAAAAACAGCTGGGCGGCCGGTTGTCTCCGAAGCCTTTGTGAAGCTAAATGTAGCGGGCAACAATGTTTACACTGCCGCTGAGGGCAACGGTCCGGTCAACGCTCTGGATAATGCGCTGCGGAAAGCCCTGGTTCAATATTTCCCAACCATTAAGGAAATGCATTTGTCCGACTACAAGGTTCGTGTGCTGGACGAAAAGGACGCAACAGCGGCCAAAGTACGTGTATTGATCGAATCACGGGATATTAACAATTCCTGGAATACGGTCGGGGTATCCGAAAATGTCATCGAAGCAAGCTGGGAAGCGCTTGTGGACAGTATGCGGTATGCTTTGCTCGGGCAAATCCTGAGCAATGAACGTGACTTGGATGGGCCGTCTGCGGAACACCGGGGTCTCGTCAATCATTAATTAGTAACCTCAAAAAAACCTCGGATGTCCTGTCAGGACACCGAGGTTTTTTCATGAGGTCATGATTTAATCAAATGCTTCAATTTCTTCTCCAAATCTTTGGGCGGCAAAATACCAAGCACAACTTCCTGGACGACTCCGCGCTTGTCGATCAGCACATTAGTTGGAAAGGCGATCCCCTTATACTGTGTTTCGTAAATATCAGCTTTCAAGTCCAGCATCACCGGGAAATTCACGCTATATTTTTCGATAAATTTTTGGGCATTCTTTTTATTATCGTATTTGGTAACGTTAACGCCGTAGATGTTTAGGCTGTCCTTATATTTCTCGGCAAGAGCGTTCAGCTCAGGAGCTTCCTGCTGACATGGACTACACCAGGACGCCCAAAAATTGAGCAAAATTGCCTTATCCTGCTGTCCGCCGACATGATAATCATTTCCGTCCAGACCTTGTGCTGTAAACGCCGGGGCTAGCAGCCCCGCCTTGGGTCCCGTCTCGGTCGGCATCGCCTTTTCATGCTGGAATACCGACTGGATGCCGGGTCCCGCATTTTGATAAACCGCGATACCGATTAATACGATCACGCCAAGAAGAATATATAGATTACGCTTCATGGTTGTTTTCGTTCCTTTTCATAGAGTTTCTATCCTGTATTGTACCCTCTTTTCACCGTAACTTACAAATGGTTTGCAGGAAATTTGCAAAAAGAACAAAATAACCCTATAAAAAGAAAATTACACACCGAAGATCTATTTCAGTGACTTTGTAACGTTCAGGAATAATCACAAAAAAATGCCTCTGCTACTTAGCAGAGGCCATACGAGAGGGGAGAACTACGGTTGACAGAGCCTCATGGAACCAGGCAAGAAATTTCGCTCAGCGCCTTGTGCGGAAGGCAGATAGCCGAGCATCTGTTTCTCCGATTACCATATGAAGCCTGCGGTGTATTGCGGGGTAAAGCTACAGCGGGCGGCATGCGGATCGATACCTTCGTTCCAATGCGCAACGTAGCGCCTGACCCGCTGCACCGTTTTGTCCTACATCCCGAAGACTGGGTAAGAGAATGCTTGCGGGGTGATGGCCTCGTCGGCCTTTTCCATTCCCATCCCCACTCGCTGCCTGTTCCCTCCGAAGAGGATCTGCAGCAGCTGCCTCTATTCGCGGATCTGCTCAGGGTCTATATGATCGGCAGTCCGGACGAGACGAATGAGAAAGTGCAGTTAAACGGGTATTCTATCTTGAAAGGAATGGATGGTCTGTACACGCTGCAGCCTGCAATTGTTAAGCATGGCTGAGACAGGCATATAGATCACCCAGCGTATCGGCCATTCTGCTCTCTGCAATTTCCTTAAGATATGAAGTCCAGAGCTGAGCCGTCATCTTCGCATCTTCTAGCGCATGATGTCTTCCTTCAATCGGAATGCCCTTCCCTGACAACAACGAGTCCAGCGAATAGCTCTGACGGTTAGGGTCCAGCCATCGTGCGATCATCATCGTATCAATGAGGCGATGACTGAGATTAACCTTGGATGTTTTCCAGAGAGCTGCATTCAGAAATGATTTATCATGCGCACTGGCATGAGCTACCAACACCCTGTCTCCGATAAAATTCATGAAATCATGCAGACCGCTAATGAGGGGCGGCGCCTGATCAATCATCGGCTGCGTAATGCCTGTCAGCTCGGTGATATGCCCGGGTACCGGCCGTTTGGCTTGAACCAGCGTGTAAAATTGTTCTTCTTCCATGATGTATTCGCCGTCTGCCTTCAGCGCCCCAATAGATAGTATTTCATCCCCTTGCTGAACATGAAACCCGGTGGTTTCCAAGTCGAAAATGACCGTTTTAAGCTTATGCAGTGGTGTATGAAGCGTTTCCGGTCTGCGCTGTTCCCGCATCAGAGAGCGGATAAAGGCCATCTGCTGAGCTGAAGTACCTCCCATTACGGATGATATAGCAGATGGTACTCCTCCCTGGCGCAGCATGCTCCAGAAGCCGCCATTTCCGCGCTCCGGGGTTTTCATGACCTTCTCCTCTCAGCAAACCGCAGACGTCTCTGCAGTGCCCGGTGGGTGCGCCTCACGGTCGTAAGGCTATCACGAAGCTTATAGAGCAGCGGTTTTTTCTTCAATTCGGATTGCGGCAGGTATCCACTGCTGGAGTAAACGCCGTTCTTCACAGTAAAGGAAGCCGCTGCGCGAAGCGTCAAAGCTGTCAGAAAAGCACGCTGGCAGTTTTCAAACAGCATGTTCCCCCCATCAAGCAAAGATAATTTTTCCAGACGCTTCAGCGTGGATGTCTCGCCAATCCCTTCTTGTAAAGCCATGTACCGGATACTGTTCACCAGCGGGATATACACACCATATTTCACATCAAAATCCCCGGCATGCTCTCCAAAACGTTCGGTTACTACCTGTCCAAGAACATTCAGCGTCGCCTTATGCCTGACGGTATTCCTCAAAATAGCTGTCGCCATCTCAGGAGATTCATTCATGCTGCGTTCAAAAAACTGTTTCCATGCCACGACAAGCGGACGTTCCCCCGAAATAAATCGCATATCCGAAGCTATCATCAGGTTGCGGACAGGCTCCCAGCTGAAATCCTGATGCCAGCTTGTCATTTGCCCCTTCCACTCCGCTAGCGTTTTGCGCCATAGCGGCTCGGAGCACATGACTTTCCCTTTGCATTTTTCGTATCCCAAATATTCCAGCAAATTGGACAGATGACGTCCAAATGTGTGGAAGTACATCTCTTTTTCTTCATGGACTTCGTCACTGAGGATCAGCCCGTTATCCTGGTCGCTCCAAAGTGTGGATTCACGGCGTCCAGAGCTTCCAAACACCACAAAAGCATAAGGAACAGGGGGCGGGCCGTAACCCGCCGCTTCCAGTTCATATTCACATAATGCCGCCGCTCTGGCTGCAACATCATCATGCATGTCATTCACAAGCGAGGTCCATGCCTCAATCGGCAGCAGTGTATACAGATGCTCCAGCTGCGTTTGGCATTCCTGTCGTTTATTTTTCAATTGTTCACGCGAAGCTGCATATCTGATGCCTTCCAAATCCGGCTCACTTTCGGCGTATTTCATCGGCTCCATCGCTGCACCTCCCTGTCAAACCGCTGCTGGAGCTTATGATTTAATGTAGTATATTGGGATATTCTCAATTAAAACGATTCGTTTGTTCCAACTGCGGGTTTGACGGATGAGAGCTCAGGTCCAGTCTTTGCTGAAGCAGCATCGGCAATCAGCTTCATTTGCTCCGGATAACCGTATGTGCCGTGCTCACTGATATCCAGACCCATCATTTCCTCTTCCTCCGAAACGCGGATCCCCATCGTTACTTTCATAATACCGATAATAATGAATGAGATAACGAAAACGAAGACGAATGCTCCCAGTACACCCAGAAGCTGAACACCAAGCTGTTCCAGTCCGCCTCCATAGAAGAGCCCTGGTTTACCTACCCCTGTTGTTTCTACCAGTTTAGGAGTTGCAAACAAGCCCGTGGAGATGGCACCCCAGATTCCTGCAATACCGTGAACGGAGAAAGCGTAAATCGGATCGTCAATTCCAGCTCTTTCAAACCATTGTGCAGTAAAGAAGGTTACAATACCTGCTACTGCGCCGATGACAACGGCAGCCCATGCGTCCACGAAAGCACAAGAGCCTGTAATGGCCACGAGTGCAGCCAATACGCCATTCAGCATACTTGGAATATCTGCCTTGCCGAATACAGCCCAGGAAATCAACAGGGCAGCGATAGCCCCTGCCGCAACCGCAATATTGGTCGTAAGTGCTACATAACCGAAGAAACCATCCATCATGGCCGACAGCGTGCTTCCAGGGTTAAATCCGAACCAGCCAATCCAGAGAATAAAGACGCCAAGGACCGAGAGGACCTGATTGTGCCCCGGAATGCTGTTGGGCTTTCCATCCTTATTGTATTTACCAAGCCGCGGTTTGAGCATATAGGTAATTACCAGGGCTGCTGTAGCTCCAGTCAGATGTACAACTGTAGATCCCGCAAAGTCCTGCATTCCCAGTTGTCCAAGCCAGCCGCCGCCCCATACCCAATGCGCTACAACCGGATAGATCACCATCATAAACAATGCACCGAAAACGATATATACACTCAGCTTGGCACGTTCGGCCATCCCGCCGCAGGCAATCGCAAGTGATACTGCCGCGAAAGAAAGCTGGAATAAAAACTTAACTGAAAGGGATACATCTGATGCTGACAAGGCATCAAATGATTGGGCCATGGAATCACCCGTCATGAAAAAGCCGGTTGTTCCGAACAGACTGTTACCATTACCGAACCCAAGCCCGAATCCGAAAGCCCAGAATACGATAATGGATATTCCCAGCGTCAATACGGTCTTACCCGCAATATGACCTGCATTCTTCATCCGCACCGAACCGGCTTCCAGTAACGCGAAACCTGCCTGCATAAAAAATACGAGCATGGCTGCCATGAATACAAAGAAGGTATTGAGTCCCGCTTGCAGCTGTACATTCGTCGGCCCATCATCCGCAAACACCGTAGCCGGAAAAGCCATTAATGCAAGAAATGCCAAAGCACCACCAAACCACTTTCTTTTCATAATCCCACTCCTCTTTAATGTCAGTTTATCTAACACATAACGAAATTATTAATCACATTATAAGCAAAAAGGGACAGAAATGACAAGAGTTTTTTCGTAAAATTATATAATGTAATTTAACTTTACATCAATTGTAATATAATAAAGCGTGACGTTTGACTGTATGGTTAAACTTCATGTATCATATTTTCATAAATCTCATATTAAAATGAGTTACATAGATTGAACTGTAGTTGTCTTAGGTCTTTAGTTCACTCTATACAAAATCGTACATTTTCCGGTGAGGTGATTTTAGATGGGGATATAAAGCTGTATCGTATCGGTGAATTGGCTAAAGCTGGAGGTGTCAGCGAACGCACGATTGATTATTACACCAAATTGGGGCTCATTTCTCCTGAAAAGCGGACTCTTAAAAATTATCGTTTGTACAGCCATGAAACCTTACTTCGTCTCCAACGTATTAATGATTTGAAACAAGAGAAATATACTCTGGAAGAGATACGGCAAACGCTTGACAAGTGGGATGCGGGACCTGAAGTCCATCAGGTTTCCGACAAGCTTACCTACCTGGAACTGCATATGCAGCAGCTTGAACGCGAGGTAAATGAGCTCAGCCCCCTTATCCAAAAGATGAAACCCGGGCAAGCTCGCCATCTGCTGCTGAATTTGCTGCCACAGGGAGCGGCATGCATAGAAGCAATCAGACTCTTCCTTGAGCAGGGGCCTACACTTTAGCAGGCCTCATCATAACAGGTATCATTTTATGACAAGCAGGAGGGTGTAACATGGGAATGTATATTCTAATTATTATTGCATTCGGATTTTCCTTGTGGGCTCAATTCCGGGTCCAGGGAACATTTAAAAAGTGGTCTGAGGTACCGGCAACCAGCGGTATGACCGGTTATGATGCAGCGCGGCATATGCTCGACAGCAACGGCCTGCATGATATTCCGATCGAACCGGTGCGAGGCGCATTATCCGATCACTACGATCCGATCAACCGGGTTGTCCGATTGTCTGAGCCGGTCTACTACGAAAGCTCAATTTCAGCCATCTCGGTAGCCTGCCACGAGATCGGACACGCAATCCAGCATAAGCAGCATTATCCAATGCTCGTGCTCCGCCACCGGATCTTCCCAGTCGTGAATTTCGCTTCAGGAATCGCACCTCTGCTGATTATCGCAGGCTTTTTGTTTCAATGGATGGGGCTGCTTGGTATCGGGATTATCTTCTTCTCCGTCGCCGTAGCCTTCCAGCTCATTACACTGCCTGTCGAGTTTAATGCAAGCAATCGTGCAAGGGACATCATGGTATCCGAAGGTTATATCTCCAATGATGAGGAAAGAGGCGTAGCCAAGGTTCTGAACGCTGCCGCGCTTACCTATGTGGCTGCCGCACTGATCTCCGTTCTGGAGCTGCTGCGCTACATTATGATCTTTACGAACAGCAATCGCGACTAAGCTTCACATAAAGAAAAACACCCTGATCGGTTAAGAACCGACCGGGGTGTTTTTTTGATTTCCATTTTGTTGTTGCAGTCCGAAATAGCTAAGCAGAAAGGAGCGAAAGGCTTGTGCAACCCGCGGCAGCTTGTCATCAGAACGGTGTATTAGTCCAATGGTGCGTGTCACCTTCGGTTCCGAGATACTTACTCTCGCCGGCTGCAAGGGGTTCGTCTGGAACAAAGCCATCTCCGGTAAAATACTGACGCCCATACCGGCAGCCACCAGCCCGCGGATGGTATCTGTCTCCTCCCCTTCAAAAGCGATTTTCGGCGTAAACCCGGCTTCAAGACAGGCATGCCACACGATCGGCCGCAAGGAATATCCTTTGCTGAACAGAACGAATTTGTCTTCCTTCAGCTGATTCAAGGTAATGCTCTCTTCCCCTGCAAGCGGATGATTCGGAGGCAGAATCGCGTACAGCTCCTCTGTCAGCATAATTTCGCCCTCGACCTGCTCATGCTTCTCCGGGAACGGGGAAATAAAAGCTAGATCAACCTCCGCGGAGATCACATCCCGAATTAACGAAGGAAACATGCCTTGCTTGAATCTGAATTTCACGTTCGGATACCGCCGCTTGAACTCAGCAACGACAGACGGGATAAGATGGATACCCAAACTGTGCGGAAAACCAATCCGAATCTCTCCCTGCTCCGGGTCCAAAAATTCATGAACCTCTAAGACAGCCTTATCCAGATCCTTCAGAATGCTGTCCACCCGTTTACAGAACAATTGTCCTACTGGCGTCAGCTGCAGGTTTCTGCCCTTTTGCATAAACAATTGAACTCCCAGCTCTTCCTCCAACTGATGAATCTGGCGGCTAACCGCCGACTGGGCCACATGCAGCTCTTCCGCCGCCTGGGTGACATGCTCTTTCTGCGCTACCTTCAAAAAATACTGCAACTGTCTTAATTCCACCTGTTACTCGCTCCATTCTGCTTTTACGCTATCCGCTGTATAAAATGAACTAAAGTTTAATCTTCCTTCTCCCTGCATTCATTAGAATACAGGAGATGACTTCACTCATTCTTTAGTTCAATTTATGTCGTTACGACCTTTTAACCCGTTTCTTCACAATTCTTGCCATTAAACCATAAATAAAGAATCCACCGACGAGTCCGCCCAGATGGGCCATCCAGTTGATGTTCATCCCCGGTGATACCAGAGAGAAGATAATACCAAACATCAGAAGGGCATACACCGTTTTTCGCGAGGAATCATCCATCCAATTTCGCTGCAGCAAGGCAATATACAGAAACGCCCCGTAGACGCCGTAGATTGCTCCTGACGCTCCGATCGTAATCAACGTCTCTCCAATCCGGTTGTAATGCGCCACGGACAGGATATTGCCAATTACGCCGCTGAGCAGATACAATAATGCATATCTCCAGGCTCCCAGAAGCCGCTCCAGGGGTGGGGCAAACACAAGGATCGCAAAATCATTAAACAAAAGATGCGAAAAGCCCCCATGCAGGAACATGGATGATACATACCTCCACCACTCGTTGTAGCCATCAACATTGGTCAGAGCCCCGAACTTGACGAGCGTTTGATTGTTAGAGGCGCCCCCATTAAAAGCCAGGACAAGAAACATAATGATATTAGCCACAAATAATATCGTCGTAATGGGATAATATCTTAAATAACTTTTCCAGTTTTCATAACGTACAAATAACATGTTACACTTCCTTTGCTTTACCTAGTCAGGATTTGCGCCAATCTCGAATGATCGCTCACCTTATTTTTGCAAAAGCCTCTGGTAAACCAAGCAAACAGATTGGACAATGCCTTTTTAAAAAGATTATAATGATCCTTGGCACGATTCACCAATTTCCAATTACCGAAAGGAGAATCATCATGGCACAAGAACGTACAGGTGTTGCTACTTTTAAAGGCAATCCGCTTACCTTGGTGGGACCACAGCTTCAAGCAGGCGACCAGGCTCCGGATTTTACCGTCAGCAAAAACTTGGTTGAACAAGCATCTCTTCAGGATTTTGCAGGCAAAATCAAATTGATTAGCGTGGTTCCTTCCCTCGATACCGGCGTATGTGACGCACAGACACGCCGCTTTAACGAAGAAGCAGGAGCTCTGGGAGACGATGTCATCGTGTTGACCATCAGCGCCGATCTTCCGTTTGCGCAGGCACGCTGGTGCGGTGCAGCCGGTGTAGACCGCGTGGTCACTCTCTCCGATCACAAGGATATGTCCTTCGGACAGGCCTACGGAGTCCTGATCAAGGAATTCCGTCTGGACATGCGCTCCATTTTCGTTGTCGATAAAAACGACAAAATTACTTACGTGGAGTATCTGCCTGAAATGACAGAACATCCGGATTATGAAAAAGCGGTAACCGCTGTAAAGGAACTGCTCTAGAACCGTTTACTTGGTTCCTATCTGTAGTATATGCTTTAAACCGCTTTAACAAAATCAAACTGAAAATTTTATCAAGAGATCAAGGAAGCTGCTCCATGAAGCGTATAGCTTTCTGATTCCTTAAAAAAAGCGGGAGAAAGAGCCTTGTCCTTTCTCTCGCTTTTCCATTCATATTATTGGTTCGTTTTGTATTTAGCCAATTTCTTGTCGAGTGCTGAAAACAGATTCATTATAATGCGGTAGTTCGCACCTAGATCACCCATAGAGCCTCTGGAGGCCGAGTACATGTCAACTGCGCTGCGTACCGGACCAACCGACAACACGGATACCGTGATATCTACCGTGCGTCCGAAAGACGTTCTTTTCTCCAGCGTAATCTCTCCGACGGAAGAAACCTCATGAAGCACCTTATATCCGGGAATCTTCTTCAGTGTCGAGGATATTTCCTCCCATGCCTTGTCTTTCGATAAATTGTAATAGCGCGTCTTCATCTTAGGATCTTTCGCCCGGTCGCTTGTACCCTCCTGGCTACGAACGATCCCCACTAGAACTCTCTTTAACGACAAGACCTTTCCCCCTTTGTAGTAAGCATCATCAATACTTAACAGTGTATCATTGTTAGGGGCAGAACAAAAGAGTAAGTAGGGTAAAATGTCCCGTTATAGACAAAAAACACCCCAAATTCCGGAGATCTTCCGAAAATGGAGTGTCATGTAAATTTGATAAGGAAACCCGCCTATGCCGTCCGATTAAATTGTCTTCTGAACCTGCTTGAGCAGGTGGGTGACCTCGGATGCGCTTTTGAAGTCCCCATGTCATATAGACAGGGCTTTTCAGCTGCGCTTCGTAATGATCTCCCTAGACATTATCATTGGTTCAAAACAACGATTAACCGTGGCGAACATCGCAGGATGTAGTCTTATTATAGACCCATTTTATCAGAATGTAAATGTTGCTGGAGAATATTCCACAATGATTGGATATCCTGTTAGCCTTTTTTAACCGCTTCCTTATTCCATGAATCATCATCCGGATCATCTTGCGAATCCCCTTCAAGCGCAGCCGCTTCCTGCTCCTCCAGTTCCTTCTGCTTGATACGTTCGGCCTGCTCCTGCATCTTGGTGAACGTTGCGTAGAAGTTGAAGAACGCCCAGAAGGCGATCAAACTACCGCCAAAGAAGAAGATCAATGCCGGATACTTGGAGCCTACAAACAGCACGACAGCACTTCCGAGAACCGTCGTAATGACGCGCAGCGGCCGTATAATTGTGATCAGGACCGCGTTTTTCAGGATCTGCAGGATTCCCATATGATAATGCACAATCATCGAAAAGAAATTAAATAATGATATGAACAGTACAATCAGCAAAATCAACATCACAATACCGATGATCTGCAGATTGCTGAACTGCGTCATATAAACGGTATAATCGACCAGCATGATAACCAGCAGAAGGACGTAGAATACGCCGCCGATCATGCTTTGCTTGTAATTTTCCTTATAGGACCTGAAAAACAAACTGAAGATTTTCACGTCGGTATCGCCCATCACCCATTTGCGTACAACCGCAAAAAGTGCGGCCGTAGCCGGGAACAATGTAAACGGTGCCACGATACCCATGGCCCAGTTCATCTGAAGCGATTCATTTGCACCGGTTACCAGCATTTTGGTTACCAGGAAAAAGAAAAACGGGGACGAACATAACATCCAGAGGATGTTACTGTAAGCAAAGCGGGTAATCCATTCTGTAATTCTGTAAATACCGCCCATTGCACCTTTAAATTCCAAGAAAAAGCCTCCTCCTCCACTTTCATGCCTGTACATAATAATATACCGCATTTTAGCCTTAGATTGCCAGAGCCTAATTTCCGGGATATGGGTAAAGGTCTATACCGCCAGTCATCTCTCCTCATAAGATACACAGTAACCCAAAGGAAACAAACACTTAAGGAGGTAATTCTAAATGTCTAACGTTGGCGGATACGGTTATGGTGCTGGTATGGGTATGTGGGGTTCCACTGGAGCGATACTGGTATTGTTCATCTTGCTGGTCATCATCACCCGCGCATTCATTTTCTAATTGAAGAAACGAAGCTCAACATGCCATCTAGAGAATTAGGTTCATCTTATGCATAAAAAAGAGACGAAGTGTGCGCTGGGCTCACTTCGTCTCTTTTCATCTATTCAATCGTTTATTTATTGTAGGAATCATCACGCTTGGAAGGACGTCTTCCTTCACCGCTGTTCGTGCGGGGCTTGCGGTCTCCGTAAGAAGATGATGATGACGACGATGAAGATTCACTGCGGCCGCCGCTGGTGCTGCGGTTGTATCCGCCACGTCCACCGTTATCACGGTCACGGTTATATCCGCCTCTTCCGCTACCACCACTGCTGTTACCGCCGCGGAATCCACCGTAGTTGCCGGAAGGCTTGCGACCGTTGCGCAGATCAGGTTTACCGCCATTGTTGTAGCGACGTTTCACACGAATCGGATCCTCTGGAGTCAGCTGGATCTCGGAATCGCGTTTTTCGCCAGTCAGCATTTTCATCGCAGCAGAAAGAAGTTGTACGGAATCGTATTGTTCAAGAAGCTGGATTGCAAGGCCTTTATATTCGTTAAGCTCGCCAGATTCAATCGTCTCCATCAGACGTTCAGCAATAATCCGTTGTTTTCCTTCAATAGCCTCAGCCAGTGTAGGAAGCGGTTTGCGTGTAATACGGTGACGCGTAACACGTTCAATCAGGTGCAAATGATCTATTTCACGAGGCGTTACGAAGGACCATGCAGTACCTTCTTTACCCGCGCGGCCTGTACGGCCGATACGGTGAACATAGCTCTCAGGATCCTGTGGAAGGTCAAAGTTCACAACGTGAGTCACGCCGGATACGTCGAGACCACGTGCAGCCACGTCGGTTGCTACCAAGACATCAATGCTTCCGTCACGGAATTTGCGCATTACAGTATCACGCTGGTTCTGAGACAAGTCACCATGAAGGCCGTCAGCGGAATATCCGCGTTTTTGCAAGGCTTCGGAAAGCTCATCTACACGGCGCTTCGTACGTCCGAACACGATCGCAAGCTCAGGAGATTCCATATCGATCAGACGGCAAAGGGCTTCGAATTTTTGACGTTCAGGCACTTCAATATATGCTTGGTCAATTAGCGGTGCGCTAACCTGTTTAGGTACAACAGATACATGTTCTGGATTTTTCAAAAATTGCTGAGCCAGTCTTTGAATGTTTGGCGGCATTGTTGCGGAGAAGAGCATCGTTTGGCGTTCTTCCGGAACCAGCTTCAGGATGGATTGGATATCCTCCATAAAGCCCATGTCCAGCATTTCATCAGCTTCGTCCAAGATAACTGTTTCGACGTCGTCAAGGCGAATGGTTTTGCGGTTAATATGGTCAAGCAAACGACCCGGTGTACCGATGATGATTTGTGGCTTTTTCTTCAAAGCGCGAATTTGACGGCCGATATCCTGACCACCGTAGATTGGAAGCGAGCCAATACCCTTGAAGCGTGTCAGCTTTCCGATCTCTTCTGCAACCTGGATGGCAAGCTCACGGGTTGGTGTCATAATCAGCGCTACAATTTTATCCGTATCCTTGGAAATTTTGTTGATCAAAGGGATACCAAAAGCTGCAGTCTTACCTGTACCGGTCTGTGCCTGGCCGATCATATCGCGTCCGGACATGGCAATCGGAATCGACTGCGCCTGGATCGGTGTTGCTTCCTCAAATCCAAGCTCTGTGATGGCCTGGAGAACCTTTGGTTCAAGGCCTAATTCTGCGAAATTTTTCAAAATATTCATACTCCTTCTATATAGTGGACATTCCACAATCTTGTCTGTATTCTTAAGTAGCGGTAAACATTATATAGGTTAGCCAATCTTCAAAAATAATTGCATGGCTTATATTCTCTATAGCGTTTATCCAGGGCAAAAACAGCCTACAGATTTTAGTAAACGGTAATTTTTCTCCTGAAACAATGTTAGAATAATACTATTGTACAAGCCTACTCAAGAACATCTAATACATTATATCACAAATCAAAATACAAAAACCAGCGACTTAGAAACAAAGGTGAATTCTCTTTTTAATAAACGACATTACATATGAAATAGAGGTGTAGCATTTTGCGGCTCAACAATATCTGGAAATATCTTGTAGTCATCCTAGGCGCCGCTTTAATCGCTTGCGGGTTCAATCTTTTTCTGGTTCCCCATCAGCTCCTCAGCGGCGGCGTATCCGGCCTGTCCATGCTAGTGAATTATTTTACACCCGTGGATCTCAGTATTCTGTACTTTGTGTTTAATGTACCTATACTGGCTGCGGGCTGGTTCATGCTGGGCAAACGTTTTATTGTGCTCAGCATTTTGTCGGTTGTGGCAACCACATGGTTTATCGCCATCGTTCCGGTAAATGCTCTGGCCTCGGATTCGCTATTGGCGTCCGTGTTTGGAGGTGTCCTGGTCGGTGTCGGAGCAGGCATTTCTTTCAGGGCAGGAGGATCATCAGGCGGTTTTGACATCGCTGGCTCCATCGTTACACGTTATCGTGATTTTCCTGTCGGCAACGTGCTTGTTGCAATGAACGGACTCGTCATCCTCGCAGCAGGCTATATGCAGAATGACTGGAATCTCGCCTTGGCCTCCATGGTATCGATTTTTGTGACGGGCAAAGTCGTCGACATGATTCATGTCAGCCATTTCAAGGTAACGGTATACATTATCACCAATGAAACTGAAGCAATTCTTGCCCAACTGCTCGAACGGCCCCGCGGCGTAACCAAAATCAAAACCGAAGGTGCATTCTCCCATGAGGAAAAAGATATGCTCATGACGGTGACCACCCGTTATGATCTTCAGGAGCTGAAACGGATCATCAAGCAGACGGACCCGAAGGCTTTCGTCAACATCGTCGAAACGGTCGGCGTAATGGGCTCCTTCCGCAGAAGCTGATTTTTAGGACCGCTGTGTAAAAAAGATGTGTTTTGTGGTATATTAATGGTGCGCGGTTCCTACATTAGTTCCATGAGATTAGGATTGATCCGGTTTTTCCTAGCACTTAAACGCTTTTCCGATTCTCCTTGGCTTTAGAGTATTCGTCTTATAAAGAATCTCGAGAGGAAAGGGTGATTTTTGTGGAAATGGAAACGGTAAAATTGTCCCAAATCGTCATGAAGTGGTTTCCCGATATGATGCCTTTCTTAAAGAACAATGAGTTGAATTCACTCATTGTACTACGGGACGGACTCGGTATTCTGGAACAAAATGATGCCATGGAGATTATTCAGTACAGTATCTGTGAACATCAAAGCTCTGCGCCTCTCCAATAATGAACGTTGCTTGGTAACACAATGATTAATCATGCCGTCCGTTTTTCAGTCCCTGGTTCATACTGAAAAGCAGGCGGCATTTTTGTTTCTTCCTATGTTCGCAAAATTGTAAAAATCTTGCCAATCCCTTGATGTATATGTATTTACCTGGCATACAGGCAAAGCTACATCATATATAACGGGTTTAATAATGCATCGATCCGTTTAAAGACAAGGAGGGTTGTCACTATTCGCAGAATTCCGCCAAATTGTTACAAACCTGTTGTTTTTAAGCTAATTTGTTCTTATATAATCATAATGTGAACGCTAACAAGGGAGAGAAATGTTTATGAATATCATCTGGGCTCTGCTGATGATTCTGGGCAGCAGTGCGGCTCATCATCCGCAGAACGACAATCATCATGTTGCAAAAATTATCGAGTCTTCCATTAATTCAGCCATCATCGCTTCTCAGCAAAAAGACGTGGCCGTGAGTGCGGATAATCCGCCCGCCAAAGTAGATCCCCAGGTGACCGCTCCCAAGGTAAAAGGTGTGTACGTGACTGCATACAGTGCCGGAGGCTCCCGGATGACCCAGCTTCTCGATTTGCTGGACAACACGGACCTGAACTCGATGGTTATCGATATTAAGGATGACGCCGGATACATAACTTATAAGACGGACAACCCCGACTTGATCAAAAAGGGTAATCCACAACCCTTCATCCATGACATTAACGGACTAATGGACCGTCTGAAAAAACATAATGTTTATCCGATTGCACGCGTCGTCGTATTTAAAGATACGGTTCTTGCCAAAAAACGTCCTGATCTTTCATTTGTTAAAAGCGATGGAACCGTATGGAAAAACGGCAAAGGCGATAGCTTTGTGAATCCGTTCAGTAAAGAAGTTTGGGATTACAACATTGAAATTGCCAAAGAAGCGGCCAAGCTTGGGTTTAAGGAAATCCAATTCGATTACGTTCGCTTTCCGGAAGGATTTGAGAAACGTGCCGATTCGCTGAAATACATCAAGAACGGCAAATCCCGTGTAGATACTGTTGCCGAATTCGTCCAATATGCCCGTAAACAGCTGTCACCACTCGGGATACGCGTATCGGTTGATATTTTCGGTTATGCGGCATCCGTACCGGCGGCTGAGGGAATTGGACAAGACTTTAATAAAATTTCTGAAAACGTGGATGTCATCAGCCCGATGGTTTATCCGAGCCACTACACCACAGGCTGGTTCGGAGCAAAGGATCCGGATAAAGAGCCTTATAAAACGATCAAAGGCTCGATGACCGATACTTTTAAGAAATTGACTCCGCTCGCGGATCAAAAACCGATTGTGCGTCCGTGGATTCAGGACTTTACCGCCAGTTGGCTTGGCAGCGGGCACTACGTCAAATACGGTAAGGCTGAAGTCGAAGAGCAGATCCGTGCATTAAAGGATATGAATATCGATGAATACCTGCTATGGAATGCAACCAATCGCTACTCCCAGGGTGTAAATTACAAATAACCGAATTTCTGCAACCACCATATGAAACCCCGGCTGACAAAGCCGGGGTTTCTTGTGTCACAAAAGAAGAAGCGATAATCGCATTTTCACATGCATTGAAAGGTTTTCTGGAGTTATCCCTGTTCAAATGCGAGCTTATATTCTACAATAGACTACTGTCACATTTGATGTGAGAATTCAAATACTGCGAGGCCTGCCTGCTATGAAACCAACCTTAACGCTGCAACAGAAATCAAAACAGTTTCTGGTTATTCTACTGCCCATTCTGATTACCCAGATTGCCCTTTCTGCAATTACCTTTTTTGATACGAACATGTCGGGTAAAGCCAGCTCCACAGATCTGGCCGGCGTCGCCATAGGCTCCAGCCTGTGGATACCACTGCAAACTGGACTAAGTGGAATACTGATGGGCATGACCCCCATTGTTTCCCATCTAATGGGCGGTGGCCAGACGAAAAAAGTAGCTTACCATGTCATGCAGGGATTATGGCTTGCACTCCTGCTGGCCGTAGCTATTCTTGCGCTGGGAAGTCTACTTCTTCCAACAATTCTGGACAGCATGAATCTGGAAGCGGGTGTCCGTACCATTGCATTCCGCTTTCTGAGTTATCTGTCGATTGGCATTATTCCGATGTTCGGATATACGGTACTTCGAAGCTATATTGACGCTCTTGGTCAAACGAGGATTTCCATGTTGGTTACGCTGATATCGCTGCCGATCAATATCTTTTTGAACTACCTGCTCATCTTCGGCAACTGGGGATTTCCGCGTCTGGGCGGCGCCGGTGCAGGCATTGCTTCCGCCATCACCTATTGGTGCGTTTTTATGATTGCGGTCGTCTTCGTCACACGGCTCAAGCGCTTTGCAGACTTCGGTCTTTTCCGAGCTTTTCACGGTGTTTCCTTAAAGGTATGGAAGGATCTTCTGAAAATTGGAGTACCGATCGGCTTTTCCATTTTCTTTGAAACAGCCGTCTTTGCAGCCGTTACACTGCTGATGAGCCGCTTCGATACGCTCACCATCGCTGCGCATCAGGCAGCCATGAATTTCGCCACAACGCTGTACATGATTCCGCTTAGCATCAGCATGGCGTTGACCATACTCGTTGGCTTTGAAAAGGGCTCGGGCCGGCTGAAGGATGCGCGGCAGTACAGCATTCTTGGCATCCTGTCCGCAGTGGCTTTATCACTTGTGACGGCTGTCGTATTGCTCGTGGCGGGCAAATACGTGGCAGGTCTCTACTCAGACGAAAGCAGCGTCATCACACTGACACAGCATTTTCTGATCTATGCGATATTCTTCCAAATATCCGATGCCATTGCGACGCCCGTTCAAGGTGCCCTGCGTGGATACAAAGACGTAAATCCGGCCTTTATCATTACCTTTATTTCTTATTGGGTCATCGGCCTTCCTGTAGGATATCTGCTGGCCACCAGCACACCGCTTGATGCTTATGGATTCTGGATCGGGCTGATCACCGGACTTGCAGTCGGTGCGACACTTCTTCTCGGAAGACTGGTTAAAGTCCAGCGGAAGAATCAAAGTGTATCTGACTCAGCAGCTATAGAATGTTAAACCATAAAAAGCCATGCAGAGAATTTCTCTGCATGGCTTTTGCTTTAACTTATGAGGGCACCTGATTATTGCGAAAGCCGGGATGCCAATTCATAGATTTCCATATTAAACGCTTTTTTACTGTTAACCACCTTGTCAATATCCGTAAGAACAAGCTCGCCTTTAATGATGCCGCATGCTTTATCAGACTCGCCTTCAATAAGCTTGCGCACTGCAAAATCTCCAAGACGGCTGGCAAGATTCCGGTCAGCAGGCGTCGGCGTACCGCCGCGCTGGATATGACCGAGCACCGTAACACGCGGCTCGAGCGTCGGACAGCGGTCTGTGAGTGCTTTGGCCACATCTTCACCGCTTCCTACACCTTCAGCAACAATAACGATACTATGGCGTTTGCCCAGTGCAAAATTCTGTTTCATCCGTTCTGTAATCTCGTCCATGTCATGCGGAACCTCAGGCACGAGAATCGTCTCCGCTCCGGAAGCGAGACCTGCATAGAGAGCAATATCACCGCAGTGTCTACCCATAACCTCAACGATTGAGGAACGTTCATGAGAGGACATCGTATCGCGAAGCTTGTTCACTGCATCCACGACAATGCTTACGGCAGTATCAAAGCCAATCGTAAAGTCCGTAAAAGAAATGTCATTGTCAATCGTTCCAGGCAGCGCCATGGTCTTAATCCCGAGTTTGCTCAGCTTATTCGCACCATGGTAGGAACCATCGCCGCCAATAACAACAAGGCCGTCGATACCATGCTTGCGCAAAATCTCAGCACCCTTTTCCTGACCCTCTGAAGTCATGAACTCCTTGCAGCGAGCCGACTGTAAAACCGTTCCCCCGCGCTGGATGATATCACCTACACTGCGCAGATCCATAGAGAAAATATCATCATTTAAAAGTCCTTGGTAACCACGCTGAATGCCATATACTTCAAGGCCGAAATAAAGTCCGCTGCGAACAACCGCGCGAACCGCCGCGTTCATCCCTTGGGAATCCCCGCCACTGGTTAGTACTGCAATCTTTTTCACTGTCATGAAAAATTCCTCCTCGTAATCACTCATACAAATGTTTGCGGATCCAGCGGCTGTTGACGAAAAAGAAGAGCCTAGTCAGCGGGCTTCCCTTCATCAAGCGTCTGGATACGGAGCGAACTTCCTGCTGCTCGCTGACTTTCGGATCGGACAAATAGATTGCCAGTAGTCCCTCAATGATCATCCGGTGAAACGGCGGCACGGGAATGGATAATACATCCTTGCGCGCCGATTCCACAATCAAGGCAATCCGGTCCAGCATGACTTCGGGAGATTCATAATAATTGCAAAAATTAAGGTCTCCGCCAAGCCGATCCTCTTCCTGATCAATCAGGTAATCCAGCATAATGTGCAGACAGCAAACATGTGGAAAATATGACGCATGAATGGAGGCCGCAGCCGTATCGTTCAAGTGCCTGTCACTCGCGGCAAGGAACAGCATAAATACGCCCAGTGTCGAGCCTGTGGCCGCAGCGAATTCATTCCACTGGAGATGGGGCGTCCGTTCACGGTGAAGCTCCCACCAATCCAGCAGCGCCTGCTCCCTTCGTTCGGGCTTAATATGCTTGTAGACCTGCAGGTCGGTATACAGGCCCGCTAAATCCCGGATGTAAGGCATAGCAGCTGAATAGCCTGGAAGCTGACGGATACAGCTCTGGCAGGTTATCACCAGGTTTCTGAGATAACCTCCGTCATTTTGCTCCTCACGCAGCGCATAATAATTTACCGGCTCTGCATCCGGATCGGTGGCATCCAGCATGGATTGATGAAGAAGCCTGAAATCATCTTGATCCATGGAGGTACTGCGATCGCATAAATTATCCAGATAGTCGCTGATCGTCTGATAGGCAACAATCAGCTTGATCAGAACAAGCCTGTCCGGCAAAGGGACAGCAGCATATATACCCCCGCCTTCACAATGAAACTGCTTGGTTTCAATGCTGGCAAGTGCCTGCTTTCGAAGCTCTGGATCAGGAATCTGGGCTGCCGCCCTGCGCCATCCGTCCAATGCCTTCCGTACTTCAGGCAGAATATGCTTATACACTCGTCCCATTAAGCTTATAGGGTTCCGGGGAACTTGATATTGACTTTGCCCATTTTCATTCAAGACGGTGCCTCCACATTGTTGTCTACTTGTATCTATCCTAATGCTCCTTATTATAATATGGACCATAAAATAGCACAAATAAACTAGATCACGTTATGGAAGGTCTAAGCCTGTAATACATTATTAAGAAAGGGTTTACATTCCCCTAGAACCTGCGTGTAAGCGTTCTCATAAATAAAAAAAGGATTCTTTTCTCTTCTTCTAGAATATATTTAAATTTTGACAGATTAGAGCTCAAGGAGGCCTAAAGTATGATAAAACGGCTGCTGCCCATCATTATTCTGATCATGGGACTGCTGTATATTTTCCTGCTGCACAGCATGTTGTTCAAGCTTATCCCAATGTGTTTGATTCTAATTTATGCTTATTTGCAAATGCCTGCCTCCAAAAAGAGACACGCTTTGCTGGTATTGGCAGGGCTCTTCTTCTGTATGCTGGGAGACGGCCTCTTACACTGGTTTTTGATTGGTCTCTCCGCTTTTCTCATAGGACATCTATTTTACCTTTCCGCCTTTATCACCCGGTGGAAGTTCTCCTCCATCCGTTTGTACTCTATCATCCCCGTTGCTTGTTTTGCAGGCTTTATGGGCTGGAGGCTGCTTCAGGGACTCGAGAACGGCAGTAATGCAGCTATGGCTGTTCCTGTCTTAATGTATTTGATTGTGATCTCATTGATGGGGTTCTTTGCCGTCATGTCAGGCAATCTGTTGGCCAGCTGCGGCGCTCTCCTCTTCATCGCCTCCGACTCCATTTTGTCCTGGAATATGTTTATCTCAGATATCTCATATTCAGGCATTCTGATCATGACAACCTATTATTCTGCTCAGTTTCTGATTGCAAGCAGTATCCGGAATAAGCCCGCGATTTCTGACTTGGGGAACGAAGGAAGAACGGAGCTTCATACATAATTGCAGCTCTTCAAAAAAGATACAAAAAAGCACAGTTCTCATCGAGAACTGTGCTTTTATAGGCTTTTTAATTAACCAAAGCTATAAGAAATCCGTTAACGGAGTCGATCTTATAATTTAGTTACGTTTGCAGCTTGAGGTCCACGGTTGCCTTCAGTGATTTCGAATTCAACTTCTTGACCTTCGTCCAAAGTTTTGAAGCCGTCTCCTTGAATTGCGGAGAAATGTACGAATACGTCCTCGCCGCCTTCAACTTGAATAAAGCCATAGCCTTTTTCTGCGTTAAACCATTTAACTGTACCTTTCAAATGAACAACCTCCTAAAAATACCGCCATATGTGGCGAATAAGTACATTATACTTCATGCCATTTGACAATGCAATCGCTCTTTTGGGCGAAATCCATCTTTTCATTTGCTTTTGGAGCTGCCTCTAGGGTATCATTTTACCAAAAGACTAAACGGAGAATGCATATGATCAAAAAACATGAAATATACAAAAAAGACAAATGGAACATGATGACTGTCGAGGTACAAGGAAGATATATCGTCCTTCGGGAAATCTCCGATCAATGGGGCGAGGAAACCCACACATTCATGAGCCGCCCGGCTCTCATGCAGTGGGCAACTACACGCTTTCCCAAGGAAGAATACGAAGATAATATGGAAGAATGGCGCTCAATCATGGCCGCTTTTAAAGGAGTATAATCCATCCAATGGAATACAACAGCACTCTAATTTTTATCATTTCGGCCTTCTGTCTCGGAGCCGTTCTCATCATGATGAGAAACTCGGTTCCGCAGAAGCTGAAACGGGGTCTTGCGAGCATTGCTGTCGTCATGATCCTGTTTGCCTTTTTTCTTATTCTATACAGTCTCTTCACCATGGGTTCCAGCCCTTGAGGGAAAGAATAAATATTCTTTCGGGGAAAAGTTCATACTAAGGGGGATATTTCCTTAAGAAAAACGTCCATAAAAGGATCTTCACAGAAGATGGACCATGTTTAGCGGATGTTTTTCTTGCGAAATATAGAATTGTTCAGCTTCGCTGAAAGCCTATACATTCTATTTTTTAAAAAAGGAGTCCCTGCTTGTGAACTTCAACAAGACGTTCAAACTTGCCATCGTGTTCACGTTCACCGTGGGTGCGGTTTCCCTCTTTCCTCCGGCGGTTTCGTCAAATGGAACCCATTCGTATTCATCCCACAATTTAAGGAGGATTCCCATGGAACAATTATTGAAGCGCTCTGAAGTAGCAGAAGAGAACAAATGGAATGTGGAGGACTTGTTCGACGGCCAGAAAGCCTGGGACCAGACTTATGCCGATCTTCAGCAGGAAGTGAAGAAAATGGCTGAATTCCAGGGCAAGCTTGATAATGCGAAATCTGTAAAAGCTTGCTTCACCCTAGAGGATGATATTTCTCTCAAAACCGAACGTCTTTATGTTTACGCGCATTTGCATCACGACGAAGATACAGCAAACCCTACATATCAGGCTCTTTCTCAAAAGGCAAAAAAAATGAGCGTACAAATCGGCGAGGCACTATCCTTTGTTACGCCGGAAATTTTGTCCCTGCCTGACGACAAGCTGGATGCGTTCATTGCCGATCCTGAGCTTGCCGCTTATAAATTCACTCTGACCGAAATGAAGCGAGAGAAAGCGCATATTCTTTCCAAAAACGAAGAAGCGCTGCTTGCTCAGGTCGGAAACCTTGCCCAAGCACCACAGACGATTTTCGGTATGCTCAATAATGCCGATTTTAAGTTTCCGAAGATCAAAAACGAAGAAGGCAAGGAAGTCGAGCTGACGCACGGCAACTATATCCAGTTCCTGGAGAGCCCGAACCGTGAAGTACGGGAGCGCGCTTTCAAAGCGGTATACGCTACCTACGCCAAGCAAAAGAACACCATTGCCGCAACACTAAATGCTAACGTCAATAAAAACATATTCTATGCGAATGTGCGAAAATACCCTTCCGTACTGGAGATGTCCCTCTATGGCGACAATATTCCGCAGGAAGTGTACACGAACCTGATTGACACAATTCACGAGAGTCTGCCGCTTCTCCACAGATACATGAACCTGCGGAAGAAGCTGCTGGGCGTCGACGAGCTGCATATGTATGATCTGTTTGCTCCGCTTGTGGATGAATACAAAATGGATATCACGTATGATCAAGCGAAGCAAACGGTCTCCGATGGACTCAAGCCTTTGGGCCAGGACTATCTGAAGTCCCTGCAGGAAGGCTTTGACAACAAATGGATCGATGTATATGAAAATGAAAACAAACGAACAGGCGCATACAGCTGGGGAGCCTTTGGCACGCATCCATTTGTGCTGCTGAACCATAAGGACAACCTGAACAGCATGTTTACGCTTGCGCATGAAATGGGCCACGCCCTGCATTCCTACTACTCGGACAACACGCTTCCTTACCGGGATGCACAGTACACCATTTTCCTTGCAGAAGTCGCATCAACGACGAACGAAGCACTGCTGATGGATTACTTGCTGAAGAAATCGACGGATCCGAAGGAAAAAATGTATCTGCTTACCTACTACGCAGACCAGTTCCGTACAACCGTGTTCCGTCAGACCATGTTCGCCGAGTTTGAGAAGCTCATCCATGAGCGTGCCGAACAAGGTGAAGCATTGACACCACAAGCTTTGTCGGAAATCTATTATGATTTGAACGTAAAATACCACGGCAAAGGAATGGCTGTGGATCAGGATATTGAAATGGAATGGGCTCGGATCCCTCACTTCTACAACAGTTTCTATGTGTATAAGTACGCGACCGGATTCTCGGCAGCGACCAGCTTCTCCAAGCAGATTCTTGAAGAAGGCCAGCCTGCGGTTGACCGTTACCTCGGCTTCTTGAAGAGCGGTGGCAGCGACTTCTCCATTAATATCCTGAAAAAGGCCGGCGTTGACATGTCTTCGCCTCAGCCAATTCGTGAAGCGATGAGCGTTTTCGAAAATGTAATTGAACAATTGGAACAATTGACGAAATAATGCAGTGAAGTGGTATAAAATCCCTTGTCCGCGTCGGTCAGGGGATTTTATACTGTCTGTAGAGGAGGTGTCCGTATGAAAATCCAGTGGTCACTTATTGCCGGACTGGTATTTGCGCTTTTGACTGCGATATTTGCTGTCATTAACGTGGATCCCGTGAAGGTAAATTTTATGTTCAGTGAAGTTAATATCCCGCTGATTCTGCTGATTGTCGGCTGTACGCTCATCGGTGGAATCATTGTCGGGTCTTACGGTATCTTCAGACAATACAAGCTGCAGAAACAGATCAAGCTTCTTTCCGCACAGCTCACTCATATCCAGAACGAAACAGGCTATGTAGCACCTGTACCGGCAGAAGCAAGTGTCAACGATTCCGAAGAAAACGGTCAACTACCAACTTAATGCTGCAAGGAGGACATGATCATGTCAATACAACCCAATGAAGAATACATATTAACTTTTATGAAAAAGCTTCTCGATACTCCAAGCCCGAGCGGTTTTACCGCACAGGTGATGAAGCTCGTTGAACAGGAAGCCTCTTCCCTCGGTGTTTCGCTGTCATGGAACCAAAAGGGTGGTGCAATTCTGGAGGTCGAGGGCGAAGATAACTCACGTACCATTGGACTAAGCGCTCATGTGGATACGCTAGGTGCCATGGTCCGAGCAGTGAAATCCGAAGGCACGCTGCGGCTTACATCCGTTGGCGGATTTATGATGAACAGCATCGAAAATGAATACTGCATCATCCATACACGCAGCGGTAGAACGTATACAGGTACCATCCTAAGCACCCACCCTTCGGTTCATGTATACAGTGATGCCCGTGATTTCAAGCGCCAGGAGGACCATATGGAGGTCCGTATCGACGAGCTGGTTCATTCCAAGGAAGATGTGCTGAAGCTCGGCATTGCCGTCGGTGACTTCGTCTCGTTCGATTCCCGCGCGGTTATTACTGAGAGCGGCTTTGTAAAATCACGCCATATTGATGACAAGGCAAGTGTTGCAGCCCTCTTCGGTCTGCTGGAGTCCATGAAGCGCGAAAACTGGAAGCCCAAAACAAAGCTCAAGTTCCTGATCTCGAATTACGAGGAAGTCGGACATGGCGCTGCCTACATCCCATCTGACATTGATGAAATGATCGCTGTGGATATGGGCTGCATAGGTGATGACCTCAGCTGCAAGGAAACCGATGTTTCGATCTGCGCCAAGGATTCTTCCGGACCTTATGATTACGATATGACCAGCAAATTAATCGATCTGGCCAAAGCGGAGAACATTCCATTTGCAGTTGATGTCTACCCGCATTACGGTTCCGACGCCTCTGCAGCATTATCTGCCGGAAACAACATCCGTGCCGCCCTGATCGGACCCGGAGTTCACGCTTCCCATGCCATGGAGCGTACCCATAAACAGGCCGTATTCAACACAACCAAGCTTCTTGCAGCATACGTAAGAGCATAATCAGAGTATAGCATTCACCTACGGATCATATTTCCAAAAAAACAGCTATCCTGGTCACTATGACCGGGATAGCTGTTTTTATTCATCTACTGATTATTTCACCGAGCCTCCCATTGGAGCTGCTGCTTTTGGTGAGTATACCGAAATATGATCAAGCCGCTGTGTTTTATGCGGGCCAACGAATTTTAGCTCGTATTCCCCCAGCTTGTAGGTCAATATATCATCCGTATTGTTTGTCTTTATGGAGCTTGGTTTACCAAGCGTTTTTTTGATCTCCGCAAAGCTGATCTGATTAAAAGCCTGGTTTTCATCCATTGGAGAACCAAAGTAGCGGATATCGTAGACGACCTCTCCTCGGCCGATACCAAAGGCATATGTGCCTCTACCTGCTCCAGGCGAGTATGAATCATATGCGTAGCTGTCTGATGGCTGCCAAGGACGGTCAGGTTCACCCCAGGAAGCGTGAATGTCATCGATAATCGTCTTGCCTGCCACGAAATCGGCACCTTTCACTTTCCCTTTCTTGGCCAGCGCTGCAATATCTTTGATTTGCTGTTCATGTCCTTTGGTTTCAGTCACGTTTACGGAAGCTTGTGCAGAGCTTCCCGAAGAACTGCCACCTTTGTTGCGGTCAGACGGTTGGGACTTCGTATTGGAATCCGTGGAAGCTGTATTATTCACGCCTGTTTCGGATCCGTTCTTCGTATCATCGTTTGATACGGTGTCTCCGGACTTATCTCCGGCGTTATTTGGCCCGGCAGTATCCGGTGTTACCGATTCTGCAGGAGTCGTCTCTCCGGCAGCAGGAGTGGATGAATTACCGTCAGATGCTGTTTTCCCATTGGTAAGCGCACATCCGCTTAATGCCACCACTAAGGCAAGCCCAACCATTGTCCAGCCTATGGATTTACGTTTGAAGTTTTTAATCATAAGAATCCTCCTTTTCAGCTGCTGCTTGGAACCAGACAATCCTGCAGCACCCGGAACATATGCTCTAAGCTTGGTTCTTTCCAGAAGTGTAATGATGGTGTACCCGTACTCGGATACCTGCGAAGGATGAATCTTCCGAAGTGCAAGTGCATCCGCTGAAAGCTCCTGATCTTCCCTCATTTTGTATAGAGCGTACCAGAGCAGCGGGTTGAACCAATGCAAAACGAGCAGCAGATGCATCAGCCAATTCACAAGAATGTCGGCATGCTTCATGTGTGCAAGCTCATGCAGGTAAATGTGATTCTGACGGTCTACATCGAGTTCTCTACTGCTTGTGGGCATAATCAAATGGGGGCGAATCCAGCCAAACAACGTCGGTGTGGATACGGCAGAGGAGAAGCTGAGCCGTACCCGCCGTTTAACTCCCATCCTTCTTCTTGCCTGTGCTAGTAAAATGACATCCGCCCGCTTCGCAGCAACCGCGTATGTGCGGAGCTTCATAGAAAAACGGATATTCACAGCCAGGAGGCGGATCAGTAGCAGGACAGCCACAACCATCCAGATCCCTATAAGCACCTGTTTAATAGACCATGCACTGCCTTTGCTTTGATCCGGATACACCGTTAACGTTCCGGAATTTTCCGAATCAATGGACGATAATTCCGTATGTTTGGAAGATGCTGCAGTATCACTCCCTGCGGTGTTTAGCAGCGGAACAGCTGCGTTTTCTGAAGCGGTTTCCGTCCACGAAAATAGATTATAAATGCTAAAAGCAGTTTGCGGTCCGGCTGGAATGAGCAGTCTCAACATCAAAAGGAGCCATAAGGCATAATGCCAGCCTGGCTTCAGCCGATTTTTCAGAACCGCCTTAATCACCAGTATAAGACCGGTCATGATACTGGCAAGCAGGGTTGTTTTAATTACCCAATCAAAAAAAATGTTCAACGAAGGGTCAGAGAGCATCTGCATGCCTATCCCCTCCTTTTCGGATCCGACTTTTCATCCAGCAGCTTCCTAAGCTCTTCGATATCGGCAGAAGACAGCTCTTCCTCTTTCAAAAAATTCACCATAAGCGGTTTGAATGAACCGCTGTAGATCCGTTTCAAAAAGCTCTTGGTCTCTGCCTTCTGGCACTCCACCTCGGTAATCAATGCAAAATAGGAATAAGGCCGGCTATCGGGATGATAGGCAATGGCTTCTTTAGCAACCAGACGGTTCAGCAAAGTCCGTACGGTCTTCGGACTCCAGTCCATATGGGAAGCGAGCGCATCAATGACTTCATTGGCTGTCATCGGAGAGCTCTGCCATAGTATTTTCATTACTTCCCACTCCGCCTCGGAAATGACGGGCAGTTTATTCAAACGTATTCCCCCTTTTGATTACAGTTGTAATCCACGCATCTAATATTACATATGTAATCTCGTATGTCAACCAAGCATGGGTCTATTTTTCTGATTCTGTCTGAAGCTTCAGAGTAATAAAAACACGCTGAATCTGCAGATTCAGCGTGTTTTAGTAATACCCATTCGCATATTCTTAATTTTTGCTTGCTTCAATTTTCTCTGCCAGCTCGTTCAAATACGTCCAGCGCTCCATCAGATGCTCCAGTTCCTGCTCGCCTTCCTGCTGCTTGAGCATCAGCTCCTGCAGAAGCGCCGAATCGCTGAACGATTCCTCCATCTTGGTCTGTATACCGGCCAGTTTATTTTCGCAAGCCTCAATCATGGCGTCAATTTGCTCATACTCACGTTGTTCCTTATAGCTGAATTTCAGCTTTTCACGCGGAGCTGCATCAGTTGAGGTCTGTGGAGCCTGTGCCGACTTCTCAGACATCCGAACCTGGACTGCGGGCTCCATGTTTTTAGCCATCCATTCGCTGTATTCCGTGTAATTACCGACATGAACACGTATGCGTCCTTCACCCTCAAAGGACATGATTTTATCGACAGTCCGGTCCAGGAAGTAACGATCATGGGATACCACAAAGACGACACCCGGAAAATCATCGAGGTAATCCTCCAGGACGGAAAGTGTCTGGATATCAAGGTCATTGGTCGGTTCATCGAGCAGAAGGACATTGGGTGCAGACATTAATACACGCAGTAAATACAGTCGGCGTTTTTCGCCTCCGGAGAGTCTGGAAATCGGCGTCCACTGCGCAGCCGGCGGAAACAAAAATCGTTCCAGCATTTGAGAAGCTGTATAACTGCTGCCGTCTTCGGAACGAATGACTTCAGCCTCTTCCTTGATGTATTCAATCACCCGCATGCTGCCGTCCATATCCTGATGCTCCTGGGTGAAGTAGCCGATTTTCACTGTTGTACCTGTGATAACCTCTCCTTCATCCGGCTCCAGTCTTCCGGAAATCATATTCAGCAGCGTTGATTTCCCGCTTCCGTTCGGGCCAGCAATGCCGACTCGGTCTCCGGGAACACTAATATAGTTGAGATCATGGATCAATATCTTGTCTCCAGCCTTTTTACCGAGATGCTCAAGCTCAACAATTTTTCGTCCCAAACGCGAGGAGGCTGCTGACATATCAACAGTACCGCTCCGTGTCGGTCCCTGCTGGTCCTTCAGTGATTCGAAACGGTCGATACGCGCCTTCTGCTTGGTGGATCTGGCTTTCGCTCCACGGCGGATCCACGCCAGCTCATTGCGCAGCAAGTTCTGCCTTTTTTGCTCGGATGCCTCTTCACGCTCTTCTCTCTCCGCCTTCAGCTCAAGAAATCTGGAATAATTGGCCTCGTATCGGAACAATCTGCCCTGATCCAGCTCCAGCATCACATTCGCTACCCGGTCCAGAAAATATCGATCATGTGTAATCATCAGCAGCGCCCCACGGCGCTTTTGCAGGTACTGCTCAAGCCAAATGACAGAATCATTGTCAATATGGTTTGTAGGCTCATCGAGAATCAGCAGCTCGCAGGGCTCGATCAAAGCCTGTGCCAGGGCAACGCGTTTGCGCTGTCCTCCTGATAACGTGTCCATGACTGCCTCAAAGTTGACTATCCCGAGCTTGGATAAAATAATTTTGGCTTCGCTCTCCATCTGCCAAGCCTGCAAAGTATCCATTTGCTGATTCAGCTTCAGCAGCTTCTCCTGCAGCCCGGTATCCCCGGGGTTCAGTTCAATCAGCTCCATGGTCTCGGTGTAATCCCTTACCGCCTTCAGCTTGGGATCATTCCCCTCAAACACCTGCTGCAGCACCGTATTCCCGGGATTATACTCCGGATTTTGCGACAGAAAACGGACTCTAACCTGATTTCCGATCGAAATTCCGCCTCCATCAGGCTGCTCCAAACCGGCAATGACGCGTAAAAACGTGGATTTCCCCGTCCCGTTTACACCAATAATGCCGATTTTGTCTTGATCCTCCATACCGAAGGATGCATCTTCGAACAGGATTTTTTCGCCGTAGCTTTTGGATATATGTTCAACTGTCATAATGTTCATATGTGTTTTCCCTACTTATCTATCTGAATTGGAATGCTTAATACTATTTTAGCATATGGCCCGGTTCAATATAAACAAGCAGAGGCGTGTTAAGATTCAAAGCAACCCGTTTCAAACAAAAAAACCGTCTGCAATAGACGGTTTTAATAATCATGATTTCTTCAAGCTAGACCTCATTCGCAGGCTTGGCAGACATAAATCCATGGATGAAAAGACTTGAAGCGAAACGGATTCTTTTTCTCAAATCATCCTCTTTAAAATTCGTATCGTATAAAATATCCATTTTTAGCCGGTCCAGCATTCCGATGTAAGTCTGAGCGAAAAGCATCGTATCCTCACTGCTAACCGTTTCCAGGATAGCGGCGACCATTCGGGTGTACATTTCCATAAACTGCTTCAGATACTCATTCAGCTCGGCATGATTGTTGGGTGCCATAAAAAACAACTTGGTATGCTGCTTGCAGCGGTAATAGTATTCCAAATGATGGGCAGACACGCATTCCAGCTGCTCCTGGACAGTGTCTAAGCGATGAAGCCCCGCTTGCAGCCGATCCAGAAACTCATCGCAATCCCTGCGCGTGACGGCCAGGAACAGGTCTTCCTTGCTGTTGAAATACAAATACAACGTACCTTTGGCGATGCCCGCAAACTCGGCGATATCGGACATTTTCGTCTCATAGAAGCCTTGGGTTCCAAAAAGCGTATAGCCCGCATCGAGAATGGCTTCGTGCTTGTCCCTATGTATACTGCCCATGGTATCCCCTCCTACTGACATGAATACATCTTCCGACTAAGCGCTCTTCTTATAAATTCAGGCTAAAAGAGCCAATGCCCAAGCAGCAAGCCCGCCTACGCATGACGACAAGAAATTCACCGCGTCATTATTCATCCAGCGCAACCCCCGGATACGCCGGGTAGGCTGTCCGCAATGTGTCAGCACTTCGACATCCTTGCCGCATGCATCGCATCTGTACATAACCTGCAAGGTCGCTCCCAGAAAGGAGTCGGCAAATGCGCCAACAAGTCCCCCGGCGATGCCTGCCAGTACGAACGCAACAAACAGATTCTCCATCCCTGTTAAATCTGCAAACAACCATCCAAACAACGCAATCATGAGCCCTCCGAGCCCTGCTGCTGTACTTCCAAGCATTGTGACGCCCCCGGAGGTTCCCGGTGGTACCACCTTCCCCGTAAGCACGGACCGCGGCTGTCTGCGGCTGAGTCCTCCCCATTCGGTTGCCCAAGTATCAGCGGTTACAGCCGCCATCACGCCAACAAAAGCGTACACCCATCCCGGATGCGGCCACACCGCGTTCAGGATACATAAAAGCATCCCGGCTCCGCCATTCGCGAAAACCTGGCCGGCGTCCCGCGTACCCGTTTTGGCATAGGACTTCTCTAGCTCTGACTTATTCGCCTGCTTGAACTTCGACAGCAGCGAAGAGCTGATGAAAAATACAAGCAGAATACCAAACCATAGCAAATTTCCCGCGCCAAAGTAGATCGTACCCATGATGAAAGCTGCTGCCGCTCCTGAAATGGTAAGCGAACGTTTCCAGTACGCCCCTCCGGCGACAATCAGGCCACATAATCCACCGATGAGCCAGGCCATAATCAGCCGATCACGCAGCTTCCCATAAGCCGTTCTCCCCAGTAGAGTTTAAACTCGTCCCCTTGAACGCATGGACCCACACCGGCAGGTGTACCCGTGAAAATGATGTCGCCTTCACCGAGGCCGTAGTTCATACCGATATAGTCGACAATCTCCTGCAGCGGAAAAATCATATCCTTTATATTTCCGCGCTGTACCTCTGATCCGTTTTTATGTACCGTAAAGTCTTGAGTCCCTGCTGCCTCTACGCCGGGAAATTGGATAAATTCGGATATTGGTGCAGAATTCTTGAAGCCCTTGGCAGCTGTCCATGGATGGCCTTTTTTCTTGATCACCGTCTGTACATCACGCAAGGTAAAATCGATGCCTAACGCCATTTGATTGACCAAATCTTCCACCTTGGTTCCCGGTTCATAGGAACGGCCCACGCGCAGAACCAGTTCTCCCTCATAATGAACCTCCCCCTTCTCCTGCGGAAGGTTTAGGGTCTGCCCCCCAAGTTCAACAGCCGCATGGGACGGCTTCATAAAAATCATCGGTTCTTCGGGTACGTCATTTCCAAGTTCAGCTGCATGAAGTTTGTAGTTACGGCCAACACAATATACGTTATGAATCATAAGTCATCTCATCCTTTTGTCGTTTAGTATGCTGTTGCTGCGCATGAATGTTTTTCCCCACACATCGGGACGGTTGGTACAAATCAAAATTTCCGGCGAAATATCGGCCAGTCGTTTCATCCGTCTGGCATCATCCACCGTCCAGCCCATAACTGTCATTCCTGCCGCTTTCAGCTTTTCGGCAAGATCATGATCCAGATTAAGATGTCCAATCGACAAGAATGAGCATTGCAGCGACTGCAGCCGCTCCACCAAATCCTTTGGCCGTGCATCAATAATCAGGCCTGTTTTGATATCCGGATTAATTTCTTTTACCTTGATCAGCGCTCCCGAGTCAAATGAAGTCAGAACGACATCCTGCTCCATATGATAAGAAACGACCCGGTCAATGACCGCCTTTTCAAGACCAGGGTACATATTCCCCGATGTTTTAAGCTCAATGTTCAGGCGCACGCGGCCGCAGCTAAGACGGAGCACCTCTTCCAATGAGGGGACACGCTCCCCAAGAAAGTCTCTGCTCTTCCAGCTTCCCGCATCCAGTCGGTGAATCTGCTGCCAGGTATGATCCTTGACCTTGCCGCTACCGTTCGTCGTTCGATCCAGACTAAAATCATGTATGACCACAGGAATCCCGTCTGCGGTAAGCTGCGTATCAATTTCCATCCACTGCACAAAAGGTTCAGCTATGGCCATTCGAAAAGCTGCCATCGTATTTTCCGGGGCTTTCCCGGAAAAACCGCGATGCGCCACACATAGATTATTCATCCTTCTCCCCCAAACTTTAGAATGATCGTTATTTTTATTATTATCGTTTAAGAGCCAGGTGTAACTAAACCATCACCGGAAATCTTCACACCGCCGACGGACAGGCTCTGCAGCTCTTTCATCAGCTGGCCGCCATCCTGTGCATTCATTGGCACGGGCTGCCCTAGCTCTGCATGGTACGGCACCAGCTTCATGCTGCAGCCGGTTTTTGGTTTACAGGTTGCCTGGAATACAGCCGTTTTCCAAGTGGATTGGGTGCTTGATTTTGTGAAAATGAAATTCCCTGTGCTGTATGCGATCCATTTACCTTTATACTGTTCCAGACCCTGCAGGACATGCGGATGTCCGCCGATAATCAAATCTGCTCCGGCATCAACAAAATCATGTGCCAGCTTTTTCTGATTGCCATCCGGTGTAAGGGAGCGTTCAATGCCCCAATGGGTCATAACAATGACCAGATCCGCCTTCTTACGGGCGTTTGTAATTGTGGAAAGGACACGATCACGGTATCCCCCTCCGTTATACGCACTTGCTACACCAGGCTTATTATCTCCAGCAGCCCAACCAGGTTCAGGATATACCCGGCTGCACCCGACCACGGCAATGGTCATGCCTCCCCGCTTGATAAACAGCGGCTCATAAGCGCGTGCCGCATTTTTACCTGCGCCTACATACTGAATGCCGCTTTGATCCAGATGTTTGATCGTATCAAGCAATCCTACTTCGCCCTGATCGAGTATATGGTTATTGCCCAAATTGACCACATCCATGCCAGCTGCGCGCAACGCCTCGAGAGCTTTCGGCGAAGACTTAAAGACATACTGCTTGTTCTGTGCGCCTATGCCACCCGTTGTAACCGGAGTTTCAAGGTTTCCGAGCGTAAGGTCATCCTTCTTGAAGGTATCTCCCAAATAAGTAAAAGGATATGAATAGCCTTTCTTCTCCAGCAAAGTTTCCACCTTGCCCGAGAAGATCATGTCACCCACGAAATTAATGGTGACTGCCTTACCGTTATCTGAAGCTATACTATGATCATCTGGACTCTCCGAGTCCTCCATCTTGTTGCCTTCTGCCGTATTTCCATCTTCTTTTTCTTTGGCCGGGGGTTGATCCTTGGTCCCGTCAGGGACTTCCATCTTTCCGTTCTCATTCGAACCCTGCTCCTTGGTATCAACGCCTGATTTCTCAGGTTCTTTTGTGGGTTCCTTTACCGGCTCTTGTTTCGATTGATTCTCTCCAGTCCCCTTACCGTCCGGCAGTGTGGAAGAATCAGGAGTCATGCCTTGATCTTGCGATTTGTTCACGTTGTTCTCTATATCAGCAGGAGCCGGATTTGGCGGCTGAACCCCCGCTGCATTTTGTTGGTCGTTGATAAAATAATAAGAGAGTAAAATGACGATTAACAAAAGCAATGCGGCATTCATGGTCAGCCACAGACGCCTTTGCCTTAATTTCCGGTTCTTCTGACCGGAACGTTTTTTCTGTGATCTCGGCGGATACATCGTTCCTCCTTAATGATTTTCATATTTTAGTAGATTCCTTTCCAGAATCCATACTATTATATCAGCTTATCACAAGCAAATAGAACCCCCCGCTGCCGCGGGGAGTTCTATTGGTAAATGGCCGGATCTTAAGCCATATTTGATTTTTGGAGCTGATCAATGACAGTATCACACAGCGTCTCCATATACAACGGGTCACTGTTCAACATGTCGATTCGCATCAGGCGCATATCAAGTTCCTTCGCAACTTCCTGAGCTTCAATATCGAGATCGTAGAGCACTTCAAGATGGTCGGAGACAAAGCCGATAGGAGCCACTAATACATTCTTGACCTGCTCCTTGCTGAGGTTACGGAGCGTATCCAGAATATCCGGACCGAGCCAAGGTACTGACGTGCGGCCGGCGCTTTGCCAAGCAAACTGCCAAGAGGTAATTCCGGCCTTCTCGGCAATCGCACGAGAGGTTTCCAGCAGCTGCTCAGGATACGGATCACCAAGCTCCAGAATTTTTTCCGGGAGACTGTGTGCACTGAATAATACGCGCACCTCATCACGCTCCGCCCCGGATTCCTTAAAGAGGTCAAGCTTCGCATTAACCCGGCTAGTGAGCGCTTCGACCAGCTGCGGATGCAGGTGGTAGCTCTTCACGAAGGTGAATTCGATCCCCTGTTCATCGGCCTTGGCCTGAGCACGTTTTACGTAACTTTCTACGCTCATCGTCGAGTAGTGGGGAGCCAGCACGATGCCGACTGCCTTTTTGATGCCGTCTTTAGCCATTTCCTCCACACCATCTTCAATGAACGGACTTGCGTGCTTCAGCCCCTGGTAGCAGACAAACTCAACATCAGGCAGACGGGTATCATCATTCAGCGCCTTTTGCAGGCTGTCTACCTGATGATTTGTATTTTCACGCAGTGGGAAAACACCGCCTACGATAGCTTTATATCGGTCAACCAGCTCTTCGAGCTGCTCTGGAGATGGAGCGTTTCCGCGGCGGATATGCGTATAATACGCTTCAACGCCTTCAATGCTTTCAGGAGTTCCATAGGACATAACGAGCACGCCTACTTTTGTTTTCACGAAACGATCACCTCATTATAAGTGTTGGTCTTGGCTTTTTGTTCTTTATTATTTCCCGTTGTTCAATGCAGTGGCCGAATATTCATGGATATAGGCCGTGAGCTCCTTCAGCTTGTCCAGCGATGCTTCAGGGAACAAACCATGACCCAGATTAAAAATAAATCCAGGCTCCTGAATGCCTTCATCTATGATGTCTTTGGCATACTGCTTGATGATATCCATCGGAGCCGTCAAAATATACGGATCGAGATTCCCCTGTACCGCAAATTTGCCGCCTGTACGCTTGCGTCCCTCTGCAATGGAAACTCTCCAGTCCAGGCCAATAACGTCAGTCTGAAGCTGTGTGAGTGTCGGTAGGAGCTCGCCGGAGCTTACGCCTGGGAAATATATTTTGGGTACATTCAAATCTGAAAGTTCGGCAAAGATACGGGTAATGGTTGGCAGCACATATTTCTGAAAATCCTTCGGCGCAAGTGCCCCGACCCAGCTGTCAAAGAGTTGGAATGCTTTGCCGCCGTTCTGGATATGGGCACGAACATATGTAATGACCATGTCGCCCAGCTTGTCCATCAGCAGGTTCCAAACCTCGGGTTCGCTGTACATTAGCGTCTTTGTCAAAATATAGCTTTTGGAAGGGCGTCCTTCAATCAGATAGCTGGCAATCGTAAATGGCGCTCCCGCAAATGTAATCAGCGGAACCTCCAGCTCGCGGTCCAAAATGCGGATCGTCTCCATAATATGGGACAGGTCCTTGTCGATGTCAATCGGACGCAGCTTCTCTATATCGGCTTTACTGCGGAGCGGGTTATCGATCACAGGTCCGATATTTTTGACGATATCAAAATCCACACCAAGCGATGCCACCGGATTCATTATATCCGAATACAGGATAGCCGCATCCACACCCAGCTTGCGCACCGGCATCATGGTGATTTCCGCTGCAAGCTCCGGCTGCCGGCAAATTTCAAGAAGCGTATATTTTTCTTTGATTTTGCGGTATTCAGGGTCGTACCTGCCCGCTTGTCTCATATACCAGACCGGAAGATGATCCACTTTCTGTTTATAGCTGGCTCGTATGAGTGTATCGTTGTAGGTCATGAAGAGGCCTCCAATGTTTTTTAGAATTTCTCTAATCTATATTATGCCCTTTTTAAAAGTAAGTAACAACTGGCTGCCCCTTACATCCCATGACAATAGTATGACATCTGCTGATCAGAGGGCTTGGGTAAATATGTTATACTGGTGTAATCTGTGTTTTTCATCATGCTATTTCAGTCACAAGAAAGGAAGTGAAAAGCACATTGAAATCGTGGAAAGTGAATTTAATTGTGCTTTGGGTTGGCCAATTTCTGGTTAACTCCGGAATGACGATGATCACTCCGTTCCTGTCCCTGTATCTGGCAAAGGATCTGGGAGTTCAGGGTGAGCATCAGATCGGTATGTGGGCAGGATTGATATTTGCAGCGAACTTCCTGACCTCATTTATTTTCCAGCCCCTTTGGGGCAAACTCTCTGACCGATACGGGCGCAAAATTATGCTGCTGCGCTCCGGCTTCGGTATGGCGATTGTCATTACGCTGATGGGCTTCGCCCGCAGTCCCTGGGAGCTTCTGCTGCTCCGGCTGCTGAACGGTACAATTTCCGGCTTTAACCCTGCTTCGATCTCGCTGGTATCCAGCACAACCCCGAAAGAGAAGATGGGTTTTGCGATGGGTATCATGCAGTCCGGCTCCGTGGCAGGGACGATCCTCGGACCGCTTATTGGTGGCGGACTCGCGGATTTATTCGGTTTCCGCCCTATTTTCTACATCATCGGGATCTTGATCTTTGCAGCCTCGCTTCTTGCACTGTTCATGGTTAAAGAGAACTTCAATCGCGAAGAAGCAGCCAAAACGCCGCAAATTTCCGTGCTTGCGGGGTTCAAAGAGCTGACACAGATTCCTCAGCTTCCAGCTCTCTTCGCTGTGACTTTTCTGCTGCAGTTTGCCATGATGAGTCCGATGTCGCTGCTGCCGCTCTATGTCGAGAAGCTGCATGCCTCTTCGGTTAACATCGCCTTCTGGGCTGGCATGGTGAGCGCCGTCACCGGCTTGTCCAATATGATTACCTCACCGATTCTCGGAAAAGTAAGCGATAAGGTCGGGGCGCATCGTATTTTGACCTTTGCCTTGATTGGGGCCGGATTGATGCTGATTCCGCAGGCTTTCGTGCAGTCGGTCTGGCAGCTCATTATTATACGTTTTCTGATGGGCGTCTTCATGGGCGGCTTGCTGCCCAGCGTCAATGCACTTATCCGCTCCTATACGCCAGACGGCATGGAAAGCAGAGCCTTCGGCTTCAATACAAGTACGCTTGCACTAGGTAATATGCTGGGTGCACTCGTCGGCGGATTTTTATCCGGCTTTATCGGCATCGAGGGATTGTTTATCATTTCCGGCTGCCTGCTCCTGCTGAATATGGTGTGGGTGCGGCTCAAGCTGTACAAAAACCGTAAGGCTCCACAATTCCGTTAAACCGCACAATAACCCTCCAAAGTGGAGCCATGCCCCGAAGTCCATTCAGGTTCTCTGCGGGGACCCCGGAGATTCATAGGCTATAAAGCAAAAAAGGTGGGCAGGATCAAATCCTGTGCCACCTTTTTTTGAGCCGGGACTCACTTCCCCTGCGGCTTAACCATCGCTACAGCCAGTCCGTCGTAAGCCGGCAAAATTGTTCCGATCAAACGTTCATCGGTCGCCATCTGTTCGTTAAAACGGCGGATCGCCTGGACCGAAGGTCCATTTTTGTCCGGATTGAGGGTTCTCCCCCGCAAAAATGTATTATCTCCTGCAATCATGGCTCCAGGATTCGCAAGCTCTATCGCATATTCGAGGTAAACCGGATAGTTCTCCTTGTCCGCATCGATAAAAAAGAAATCAAACTTCCGGCCTTCGAGCTTGAGCTTTTCCAAATTGTCCGCCGCCTGGCCAATCATGTATTTCACCTGATCTCCAAATCCGGCCTCGGTCAGATGCTCGAGCGCCACATCCGCGAACTCCTGTTTAAGCTCGAGTGATGTTAGAAGACCTTCGGATGTCAAGCCTCTGGCCAGACAAATGCCGCTGTAGCCGCCAAGCGCACCGATTTCCAGCACCTGTGATGCTTTGGTTGCCGCCACCAGCATCGTCAGCAGACGGCCATAACCCGGTGCGATGGATATCTCGGGCATACCCTTATCGACAATATTTTGTTGTACCCGGGCAAGCAGCCCGTCATTTTCGAGAAAATGGTCCGCATATTCTTCAGGACTCATCATTTGACTCCCCTTTACATTCCTCATCATTTAATGATTGATGGTGTTAACTTTTGGTTTGTTTCTGAACTCACATTCACCTATACTATTATAGAATGAATTGAAGACTTATTCGAGCTTCAATCCATTTGTTAAAAAGAGGCACAACATTAGTATTAGTCCATGACAATAATGCGGCGAGACTGCTATGGTTAAGGATCGTTCTTCCGATCGATTCCGTCCCCTCCGCTGCCTTCAGATCTTGTCAAACACTAAGCAGATGTTAACCTATAATCGTACAAACTGAAATAAAGGCTGAAAATGGAGTTGAAACTACTTATGTCCCGCTTGCAATTGATAGCAACCGCACCGATGGGCCTTGAGGCCATCGTCGCGCGTGAACTTAAAGATTTAGGATACAACGACCTGGAGGTTGAGAACGGCAGAGTCACTTTTGCAGGAGATCTCAAAGATATCTGCCGCTGCAACCTGTGGCTGCGCACCTCGGACCGGATACTCGTGAAAATCGGAGAGTTCCCGGCCAAAACCTTTGATGAATTGTTTGAAGGAACCAAGGCCCTACCTTGGGAGGACTGGATTCCCGCAGACGGGGAATTCCCTGTTGAAGGACGCTCGCATCATTCCCAGCTAAGCAGTGTTCCTGCCTGCCAAGGGATCGTGAAGAAAGCCATTGTGGAAAAGCTGAAGCAAAGCTATCACACGGATTGGTTTCAGGAAATTGGCGCACGTTATGTCATCGAGGTTAATCTTCATAAAGATATGGCTCTGCTTACACTGGATACGACGGGTCCTGCCTTGCATAAGCGTGGCTACCGCAAACTCGTGACGGAAGCGCCGATCAAGGAAACAATGGCCGCTGCGATGCTTCAGCTCAGCCGCTGGAATGCCTCGCGTCCACTATATGATCCATGCTGCGGTTCAGGCACCATTCTGATCGAAGCGGCTTTGATGGGCTGGAATATTGCACCGGGTCTGCGCCGCTCTTTTCCTTCCGAGCATTGGCGTATTATTCCCGAAAATTTTTGGGCTGAAGCGCGCGAGGAGGCTTTTGACTCGGTTCAGGATGACGAACCCCTGCAGCTTACAGGCAGTGATATCGACCCGCAGGCCATTGAAGTTGCCAAAGCGGCTGCCAAAAGCGCCGGCTTCGGACGGGAAATCACTTTCAACGTCCTGCCTGCCGCCAAAGCCAAGCCTGAAGGCGAATATGGCTGCTTAATTACAAATCCGCCATACGGGGAACGTCTGAGCGAGAAAAACGAAGTCGAGAAGCTGATCCGCCAATTAGGAAATACTGCTGCGCAGCTTCCAACCTGGTCCTTTTTTGCGATTAGCCCGACCAAGCAGTTCGAGCATTATTTTGGACGGAAAGCGGATAAAAGACGTAAGCTTTACAATGGACGAATTGAGTGCCAATATTTGCAGTTCTTGGGACCTCTTCCTCCGCGCAAACGATAATATGATTGCAAACACCCCAAATTTGTATAAGAAAAACCCGGCTCGCCATACCTGGCAAACCGGGTTTTTTGAATTTAAAATATCAGCTTATCAGGATCCGTACCGACCCGCTTGTTGCCATTAAGCGCATCGATTTGCTTGAGCTCATCCTGGGTTAATTCAAAATCAAAAATTCCTGCATTCTCACGAATTCGCGAAGGCGTTACGGATTTCGGAATAGTAACGATTTTGTTCTGAATGTCCCAACGCAAAATGACTTGTGTCGGCGTTTTTCCGTACTTCTGGGCAATGCCGAGGAGTGTGGTATTATCAGTTAATTTCCCTTTCATGAGAGGGCTCCAAGCCTCGATCTGGATGCCCTGCGCACCGCAATAATCCTGCAGCTCCTGTTGAATCATTCCGGGATGCAGTTCTACCTGGTCCACAGCCGGCACCACATTGCTGCCGCTCATGAGTTCCTTCAGATGATGCACATGAAAATTGCTGACGCCAATCGCGCGGATGCTGCCTTCATCATACAGCCGCTCCATCGCCTTCCATGTATCCTTAAATTTATCTTTTCCCGGCCAGTGAATCAAATAAAGATCAATGACATTGAGTCCAAGGCGTTTCTGGCTTTCTTCAAAAGCACGCAGCGTGGAATCAAAACCCTGATCATCGTTCCATACTTTGGTCGTGACGAAAATTTCATTTCGGGCGATGCCGCTTTCGGCAATTGCCTTGCCTACTTCCTGTTCATTGCCATACACGGCAGCGGTATCGATACTGCGGTAGCCTGTCTCGAGCGCAACCTTGACGGCTTCATACACTTCATTGCCTTTCGCCTGGTATGTACCGAAACCAAGCCATGGCATGGTAACTCCGTTGTTCAGAATGGTGCAATCTGTAATATGTTTCATGTTCTTCACAACCTTCCATGTATAATGAGATGCATGATAAAGAAAGCATGTCCATTATAGCATAGTGAGGAATAATTCCCAAAAAAGCCCCTCCTGCAATCATGCAAAAAATCCTGCAAAGAGGGGCTCTTTGCAGGATTAGACAGGTCACTTATTTCGTTAGTTCTCCATCCGAGTCAGAGGTTAGGGAAGCCAAACGGCCCTTCTCCTCTGCCAGCATTTCTTCTGCCAATTCGACGGCTTGTACATTCAAGCTTTCACCAGCTTGTTGTACTGCTTGTTCCGTACGGGCGAGCCGGCTCTTGGCCTGCTGCAACATTTGCTCATTGGGATGAGACAAAGCCTGTGAAACCGCGTAATGCAGCTTTTCCACCGAATTTTGTGCTTGGGAAATCGGATTTTGCGATTGCAGACTGGAATCATATCTGGATACCATGGGCTGCTCTCTCCTTTACTCGAAAGTTCCTATCCACCTTGTAGGATGGAGCTTCCTGTAAGGATCTATGCACGGGTATTCCGTAAGCATTTTCCAAATGTCACCTAGGACTTGATAAAAGGCTCCATCTTCGTGAGCACTTCCGATTCCGTCGGCGCACTGACATAACGCCCGTTCACATAAATAAACGCTCTTTTGCCGCAGGGACCGCAGTATGATTTGCATCCGATCTTGATTTCGGTATCCGGGGCCATTTTCTGCAGCTTCGGAACAATGCTTTTCAGCTTTATATGGTTACACTTGTCACATATACGGATATCATTGGCCATAAGTCGCACCCTTTTCTTCAAATGTCCGAAAAACGGTTAGTGGTCCCCGTGATTCCCTTGGGAAGGGTTCGTGATGACGAAGCCCTCATTAGGAAAATACAAATAATCGACTTTCACTCCGTCCAGCAGCGGTTCGCCCCGGTCCAGAAGAACATCGATACCCTTGTCCGTGCTTACAATCTCATCATTTTCACCGGGCTTGTCCATGTCCAGACCATAATGGGCATGATCTCCATGTGCATGAGTGACCAGCACACGCAGCTTCAAATCGCGGTTTTCTTCTTTATCCAATTCTTTTTGGAGCACCTTGGCAGCATTACGTGTAATTTTGCATTTCATATGCAACTACATCTCCTGTTTTAAGTGATTAGGATTTCTGTAAATCCTTCGTTTCAGTTCACTTTATATAAAAGCTCCTTTTATTGTAAAGAAACCCGCAGCGCTTCGCAAGACAGCTTTATTTGTTTCTCCCCTTTGGGGATGCAGGCAGGCTCGGTGCAGACAAAGAAGGATATTTCTTTTCCATACGGGAAACGAACCATCCCATAACGATCAGCGTGACTCCTATATCATCAATCGGAACAAAGGGCATGACATCCGGTAAAACCCAGTACAGCAGCACTGGAACCAGAAAAAGAAGCTTGTCCCCAATGGAAACTTGTGAGGATTTGAGATAAAGCCACAATTGGCCTGTCATCTGTGACCAGCGCCGGATCGAAAGCAATCTTCTCCATTTCATGCACATCCACTTCCTTCCTGTCATTCAAATATGAAATTTTCGTGAAAAGAGGAAACGATCGTGAAATGAATTCGACGGCCGTTCCTCTATTGTATTATACGTATATTTACAGAAAATGTTTCAAAGTGTTTTCATAACGATAACAGTTCAGCCACCACAAGTCCTGTCTCAAGGCTTACATTCTCAAAATCATCCAGAGGCAGCGGATTCTTGCCTAGACCAATCTCGACCGTAAAGCCCGGGCGCCGAAATTCCTGAATGAACCAATCCTTGTACCCCGCATCACTGCCCTCCAGCTTAACGGGACGGTATCCGCTTGCCTGGCCCAGCCTACGCGACCATTCCCGGCTTTCCTTCGGCTCGTAATTGCGGTAGTTCCAATATATCTCCTGCCCCTGGCTATGGAGAGAAATCGCTGCATCCGGTGATGTCTTCACGGTAAATGCTGCGAGCGCAGCCGCTTCAGGTTCACTGAGCGGCGAAGTTCCCGCATAATCTCTTGGCCCCGGGCTTTTTTTTCCTCGGCGCTGCACCTCTTCATCCCAATGTGCCGGGAACTGGTCCCCCAAGTCCACCCCGTTGATATTGGCCTTCCAGTGGCGGTAATCACTGCGTCCTCCATTCCATTCCGTCAGCTGGTCATAGTATGGGTTATTCGGCTGGACACCTTCCTGCACAAGCTCAACGCCATCCGGGTTTACCATCGGTACGATCCATAGTGTACACTGGGCAAACCAAAGTCTTGGATCATAACCGTTCCAGCGTTTGCCTTCCTTAAGAGCGCAGGCGTATTCTTCGACAAAACGCATAATACAAGGGGTGGTTATCCATTCATTGGCATGAATGGAAGCGTTCACATGAATGTTTCTGCCGCCCTCACCTATCCTCAGATATGGAATCGGCTTGCCCAGTACACTTTCTCCAATCATACCCGCCGTAATCTGCGGATGAGACTGCGTCAACAAGCTGATGTCATGACTTAAATGTTGGTATCCATATTCACCCTCGGGGTACACGATCCGGTCCCTCTCGGCATGGGGCAGCACCAGCACTCGCCCTTCAGGGAAATAACTTGCGGATAGACCCGGGTTCATTTCAAGCAATGAAGTTTCACTGACATGAAAAGCTGCTGCTACCCTATCCAGATTGTCACCAGCCTGTATAACATATCTTCTTCTCGGGGAGGACGGTAAAAAAATAATCTGTCCCGGCACCAGATACGGCTGCTCTCCTGCCCAAGGATTGGCATTGATAATATGGGCCCGGGACAATCCCCTGCTTGCGGCGATCCGCTCCAGGGTATCCCCTTTACATACGGTATATTGCTGCATGGCGTCTTCCTTTCCCGCGGCTCAAACATCGACCGCTGCTAAACGTTGCTCTTTTGAAGATTCTATGATGCCGATGCCTTGGCCCATGCGAAAAAAAAGAACCCCGATCCATCCGGAGTCCCACTTACATTATGTTTCAACAAATCTGGAAACCTGCCATACCACCGGAGTACGTTGAATTTGCTCTCCAAGCCAAGTCTTGGCTATTCTTTGGAACATATCCGCGTCTCCGCTGCAAAAAAATTGATGGACCGGGCTTTCATTACCGCTGGCCAGCTGTCCCTTGTCGTACAGGATTGTACTCACTTCCCGCGCAGTTTCATCTGCCGAGCTGATCAGCTTCACCTTTTCACCGATAACCGCTTGAATCGTGTCTTTTAAAAACGGATAGTGGGTGCAACCCAAGATCAGGCAGTCAATGGAGGAGTTTCTCATGCCGCGGAGAGAATCTTCAACCACAGCCGTCGTTTCCTCCGATCGAAACTGCCCCTGCTCCACCAGAGGAACCAATGCCGGACAAGCCTCACTCACCACATGCACATAAGGCGAGAGCTGCTGAAGAGCTGCCGTGTATGCCCCGCTGCCGATCGTGCCAATAGTACCGATGACACCGATATTTCCGGTCTTCGTCGCGCTGATTGCCGCCCTCGCTCCCGGATGAATCACACCTATAACCGGAATGGACACCTTCTCTGAAATATAATCCAGTGCTGCCGCCGTTGCTGTATTGCAGGCGATCACAATGGCTTTTGGATTGAATTGGGCCAGAAAATCCACGATCTGTTCCGTAAATCTTCTCACTTCTTCGGACGTACGGGGTCCGTAAGGTGTGCGGGCAGTGTCTCCAAAATAGATGATTTTCTCCCGTGGGAGCTGTCTCATTACTTCTTTGACAACGGTTAAGCCCCCTACACCCGAGTCTAATATTGCGATTGCTTGCTGCACGAACACACCGCTTCCTTCTTGTCGATTTATGCTCTCTCTTTTGCTAATATATGAAAAATCAAGATCAAACGTACCTCACATGTTAAACCAATTCCACACGGCTATCAATGACCGAAGCCTGAATTTATACGCGCAAAAGCAGGCCCTGTCTTCCTCCTAAGAGGAATAAGAGCCCGCCGGATTAAAGTTGCGTTTTACAAATCTCCTGCATCCTGCTTGGAGTCCTTTTCAAAGAACAAATCCTGTTCCCCGTCGTCCCCGAACGAAGAAATTTGAGCCATCTCGAAGGCTTCATCGCTATCCTCTTGGTCTGCTTCCGACTTGCGCCAGCCGCGGATATCCTGAATCACGCTGCCGGCCGTATCTTTGACCTTTTCAATCAAAATGACACTCTGTTCTCCGACCTTACCTGCCAGCTCTGTCGTTTTACTGCCAACCGTCTTCGCGCCTTCAGCGATATCCTGACGAAGCTCCTTGCCGGATTTCGGCGCCAGCAGCAGAGCTGTTACCGAACCTACCACACTACCGATCAAAGCGCCCCACAACAAGCTTTTGTTCTTTTCCTTCATCGCTCATCTCTCCTTCGGCTCAGGCATGATCGTCCGCAGAGGGCCCAGACTGACGCTTGAAGGAATGCCATACCGATATTCCGGCATCCAGCCACCGGAAAGCCTCCGCAAAGCGGAGCTCATTCTCCCGGTGGGCTCTTTCCAAGCGTTCCATGGCGGAGTCGGTTACGACCTGTGTAATGGAATCGGCCCGCTGCAGCGTATTCGACAGACTTGCTCCTGCCAGTCTTAGCGATTCGCAGAACGGCTCCACTTCCTCCACTCTGTCCTGAAGCAGCGACAATGTCGCCGAAGCCTGCACGAGCAGCTCTTTGGATTCGGAAGCCAGCTGCGATATCTCAAGTCCAGCTTTCCCAAGTACGTCTTCTGTCCGCAGCAGCACTCTTCTCAATGTATGTAGAAGAATCATTGCTACAGCGGCAAACATGATAAATCCGCAAGCGATTAATACAGCGCCCCATTCCGCCATGGTGTGTCACTCCCTTCACCCTTACGGGCTAATGCCTATTTGTAGGATATTATAAGCAGGGGGAGCTTGTCCTGACACAAAGGACAGCATTTTATTTTTTTATGAATATGAGCACGCCAAAAAAAAACAACAAGCCCAATCCGACATTCAGGATGGGCTTACAGATTGAACAAACCTGAGATTCAATTAAAAATTACAATAGGAGCTCTTGCTGGATATATTCCCGAACCTGGACTGCAAACTTGTTCAGTATATCGGGAAGAACCGGTGTCAGCCGATGAAGTTCACTTCGGTTCCACGAATAATACTCCTGTGCCAAAGGCTTGCGAAGACTCACCAGCTCAAGAAGCACGCTGTAAATCTCCCCGTCAAACACCTTTTCTTCATGATTGATCTCCATGATATCCTCATAACTGCTGGCGTCACGCATAATAAAGCCGTCGATCAAATAGCTCCCTACATCTGTTACGACCTCAATCGCCAAATGAAGTGCCCGCTCCTGCACCATACCGAGCGCGACGCCTCCATCCCAAGACTCGGCTGCTTCCGTTAAGCCTTGGACGATTTGCGGAATCGCATCCAGCCGGTGTTGAATCTGTTCCTGATTTACATAATACAAGGCCTGTTCCTCCAAGCTGCAGATATTATTTGCCTCTTTTACCGCGGCGTTTCAACCAGAAAAACATCACAAAAATAGCCACGATAAACACGACAAGCAAAGTCAATGTTTCCATTGGGTATTCCAAATCGCTCATAATCAGTCTTCCTATCTGCTAGATTTCGTAATCAACGCTAACGGATAACTCTTTCACTTCGTTCAAATGAAGAACGACTTCCTGATGAACAGGATGCACCTGATAAGCCTGCAAATCTTCCAGAGAAGATACCTCGGTTACAAGAGCAATATCAAATGAACGCTCCGAATGAATCACATCCACGCCAACCTCGATGGCAATCAGCTGTGGAATCCGACCTTCCATAGCGCGCAGTACCGCTGCAGTCTTGTCAATGCTTTCCGGACTTCTGTCTTTTAATTTAATGAAGACAATATGTTTAATCATGGCATACATTCTCCTTGTCCAACTCGTAAGGTTACAAAAAAAATATACCATATCCATCCGCACAGGAAAAGAGAAGTATATTATCTAGCTCTCCGGCTTGTCGTCCGATTTATCTTTATTTTGCAAGACAGCGATCATCCGGCGCAATTTCGCGGGCATGGGCAGGCCCAGCCGTCCGTAGTTTTCCGTGATTGAAATCAGCTCGTTGGACATGTAAAAGTATATGGCACCCGATTTAATCACATCTGTACCGCCGCTAAACAGCAGATCCATTTGGTGAGCCAGCACAATAACCACAAGCATGAGCGCCTTACGTGTCAGACCCCAAAATCCAATTTCACTTTTCAGTCCGGTTCCTTCCTTGATCGAGGCGAGTACACCTGTTGCATAATCGATAACGATAGTGAAGAGAAAAACCCACAACAGTTGATCCCATTTTCCAAACGCTATTGTGATAAAACCTCCGGTGAGGGCACTTATACCGCTTGCTACAGGTGAATTCATTATCTGCTCCCCCTTCATACCTTTCTGATTTCATAGTATGAAAGGATAAACAAGACGGCGAAGCCGGACGTCACCCGTTTGAAGCCCATTTCATAGAGTTGAAGCAGCTATGTAAAAAAGGCCCCGGAATCCGGGGCCTTGGAATCACCTCTTTTAACGCTCGTCTTCCCAAAAATTCTTCGGTGTCATTTCATTCGTAATCGGCTTGAACGTATAGCCTTCCGCCTGAATTGCTTTGATCAGCTTGGGAAGAATGGTAACCGTTGCTTTTTGATCATGGAAAAGGACAATCGGTGTGATTCCTTTTTTCTCCATATTTTTAATATCTCTCATTACATTATTATAAATCGTTTGCGGGCTGTTCTGATATCTCCAGTCATTAGAGTCAATGTTCCAGTCCCACAGATGGTATCCGTAAGCCGCGGTCTGATCACGGTAAGCTTTTGTAAAATAAGGCTTGCTGCCGTATGGCACGCGTATCAGCTTCGTATATACCTTGGCTGCATCATGCAGCTTGTTGTTATCCATATTCATCTCATTCAGCGCCGAATATGGCGATGCGTAGAACTTGTTCTTCTGATGTGTCATGCCATGTAGACCTGCACCATGCCCGTCTTGAACGATACGTGCTACCGAGGCAGGATGGCTTGCGATCTGGTTGCCGAGCATGAAGAACGTTGCCTTCACCTTATACTGATCCAGCACATTCAGAAGCTGCGGTGTATATGGAGACGGGCCGTCGTCAAAAGTAATATATATCGTTTTGGAGCCGGCATTCGGCTTGGATGACGTCGGCGTTTGAGCCTTGTGCTCCTTGATGTAGCTGCTGTATTTATCAGCAAACTGCGCATCTGACAACGACGCTCCGCCGTTCAAGGCGCGATATACATTTTGCTTGGGAAGATAGGATAACTGGAATCCGAATTTCTCGCTAATCACACGGAACGAGATGAACGTTCTGCCGTTTTTCACAAATGTATTCTTGCCATCAGCCGCCAGTGTTACAGACTGTCCTCCGCTATGCGTCAGTGTGACATTTCCTTTCGCATACTGCACGGTTACATTCATGGCTGCCGCTGTTTGAACGATAGGAACATATAAAGTGCCTTTATGTATGACCGGTGACATCGGATAAGTGACAAGGTTGTCATTTACGGCAGCAAATACGGAATATTTAGCCGAATCCGCCGAGCTTCCTTCTGCAGTTGCGTTGTTTTCCCCTGTGGAAAGCACGCAGCCGAAGATAAGTACAAACGATAAAATCCATTTGGAGCATTGCAATAACTTTCTCAATCTCATCTACCAACCTTTTTCTGCGTATTTTGCATAGATTTGCCGGAAGAGAAAACCTTCTCCTCTTTTCCCTATCAAATCTATTCAATAGAATCTAGTAATCTAGTATAAAATGAAATAAAGCTTGTTCTATGATCATCATAATCCGTTTTGTTTTCTACGAGATGGTCTACTCTATGCTTTATATCAATTTATAATAGTTCCATTGCATTGTACCTTGAATCCGGGAGCCGTTTCAATTTCAATTCAGTAACCATTTTTGTAACCTATTCGGTAATTTAAGGATATAAAGGAGAATGATAGGGGGTGGCCTATGCCAAACAGCCTGGTTTCTGCGTTGTAACCTGCATTTTGCTAGGAGTAAAGGTGGATAAATGGGCGATAGTTACTATTGAAATAAGAGCTATAAAAATGTAGAATTTTAAGAAAAACTTCGGAGGAAATATGCCTAGACAACAAGAACAGCATTCAATTCAGGCGTGGTCTCTGATCAACCGCAAATATTTGGGTAAAGGTATACGTGTCAAGCGCTTTCGCAAGCCTTCCCGCTGCCAGATCCGCAACCGGGTATTATTAGCAGTATTGATGGCAAATGATATCAAGCTTTCTCAACTGGCCGAGGAGCTCGGCGTTTCATCACGGAGTGTCAGCGCTTGGGTCTATGAGGGACGGGTTCCCGGCAAAAAGAATCTCGATAAGGTTTGCCAGTTCCTCGGCTATCCGCATCATATTCTCTTTAACCGCACCGTTACAGCAAACAGTCCGATCATTTGCCAGCCGTCATCATCCCGGTTTATGCGCAGAACATTGACACGTTCGCCTGTAGATAACAAGATCCTGACCGGTCTTTGCATGGTGCATGATCTGTCAGTAAGCGATGTGAGTGAATGGATGCATATCCATCCCGGAACTTTCCGAAAGTGGCTGCACCAGGGAACCCTGCCTTCACCAAGCTTTCAGGACCGGGCAGAGCTCTTTTTCCGTATCCCAAAATTCATCCTGTTCGCGGATTGCATTCTTCATGATTCATGATTTATCTGCATCCTGCTCCATAAGCCATAACATGGCAAACAGCTCTATGATCCGGTACTGATCCGGCTTATAGAGCTGTTTTATTTTGGGCATAGTAAGCATCAGCCTGTATCAATAACCAATCACAATGGAGGCAGATGTGCCGGTATGAGAATGGGAAAAGACATTGGACTTGCGCTTGGAATGCTGGCAGGAACAACGATGGCAAGCGGGATCGCATTTCTGTTGGGCTTAGAGCCCTTTTCACTGATTTGTACAGTGAGTATTGGCGGAGCAGCCGGGGCAACAGCGGGAATAACTGCTGCTGTACTTATGAAAAGTGAATAATTTATCTCAAAGTTAACGTTGACGTTAACGTTAAACAGGAATAGAATAGTGTATGTCATAAGAATGACGTCCGGTGGACGTTCTTTCGCAGAAATATATCATTTTATCTTTCAAAAAATATAAGCAAGGGAGGAAAGACATGGATGAATACAAAATCGACGACGTAGCCCGGGAATGCGGCTTGACTAAGAGAACGATACGGTATTATGAAGAGCTCGGCGTCTTTCCTGCCCCTGATCGGAGCGAAGGCGGTATCCGGATTTATACCCGGGAGCATATCGATTACCTGAAGAAAATCGTCACCGCCAAAGAAATCCTCGGCTTCAGCTTGCAGGAGCTTGTACAGTATCTGTCCGTTTCTGATGCGTACAAGTTGAATCACCAAGCTTATCACGACGTGAAAAGCCGTGAAGAGCAGAAAAACAAGCTTACGCACATGGAGCAGATGCTGGATGAGCAAATTGAGATGATCTATACCAAGATCGAAAGAATGAAAACCATGCAAAGCGAGCTTGAAAATACCCGAGTCCGACTGAAAGGTTTCATTCAAAAGTTTGACGAAGAAGCTGCCTCAACCGATTAAAATACGGACTCACAATCATAACGATGTCTTTCACCGCCACGAATGAACTAGGACGGGCGTATTTTTGATGGGCAGTCTTGAAAAAATGAAAATAACTTACACAAGTGGAGGTAATTAATTTTATGAAATCCCCAGCTTCGCAACCCCTAGAACTTGAACAAAGGAATTCAGGGCTGTTGTCGCAGCCCAAGGCCGTATGGGCTATTGCCTTTGCCTGCGTTATTTCCTTTATGGGTCTCGGCCTCGTTGACCCGATCCTTCCGGCTATTGCTGAACAGCTGAACGCCACTAAAAGCCAGGTATCGCTGTTGTTCACCAGCTATAACCTGGTTACTGGTATCGCGATGCTCATTACCGGCGTCATTTCCAGCCGGATTGGCATTAAGAAAACACTGCTTGCCGGTATTCTTCTGATTATTGTCTTCGCTGCGCTTGGGGGCATGTCCGGCTCTATTGGCCAAATTGTCGGCTTCCGCGGCGGCTGGGGCTTGGGTAATGCGCTCTTTATCGCAACTGCCTTGTCCGCTATTGTAGGCTTGTCCACTTCCGGTACAGCCAAGGCCATTATTTTGTATGAAGCCGCACTGGGCCTTGGCATTTCCGTTGGACCTTTACTTGGCGGTGAGCTTGGTTCCATCAGCTGGCGCGGACCTTTCTTCGGTGTCGCCGTATTGATGGCGATCGGATTTATCTTTGTCATCTTCATGCTTCCTTCTGTTCCTAAGCCTAAAAAAGCCAGTACGCTTGCTGATCCGTTCAAGGCTTTATCGTATCCGGCACTGCTGACCCTTGGTATTACTGCATTTCTTTATAACTTCGGCTTCTTTACATTGATGGCTTATTCACCGTATGTAATGAATCTGGATGAACATGGACTGGGTTATGTCTTCTTCGGCTGGGGCATTCTGCTTGCCTTCACGTCCGTATTCGTTGCACCAAGACTTCAGAAGCGTTTCAGTGTCGTTAAATCGATTTGTACCGTACTCACCTTGTTTACCATTGTACTGATCATCATGGGTATCGGAACCTACAACCACTCACCAAAAACCGTCATTATTAGCGTAATCGTGGCCGGTATCTTCCTGGGTATCAATAACACTCTGATCACCACAGCAGTGATGCAGGCGGCTCCCGTTGAACGCTCTGTGGCTTCGGCAGCATACAGCTTCGTCCGTTTCCTTGGCGGCGCGGTCTCTCCCTGGCTCGCAGGTAAGCTGTCAGAATGGTATCATGCAGAAACACCGTTTTATTTTGGCGCATTGATGGTATTTCTAGGTGTAGTTACATTGCTTGTCCGCCGCCGTCATCTTACTCATATAGACAAAGCGGAAGGCCACTAAGGAGGTAAACAAAATGTATAACCGAATTCTTGTTCCAGTCGATGGGTCCACGCACGCCCAGCGTGCTCTAGATGCAGCCGTAGCCCTGATTCAAAGCTTAAAAAATGAACCGGAGCTAGCGGTACTGCATGTAAATCCCTCTATTTCGATTAACGAGCCCCCAGTTGGCATAGATCTGGAGGAACGCATTCGGGAAGAGGGTGAGAAAATCCTGGCTCCAGCTACGGAAGCTCTCTCCAAGCTTGGCGTCTCCTATCAGACCTTCAGCAAGACGGGAGATCCCTCCTCTGCTATCTGCAAAACTGCAGAGGAACAGCATGTGGATCTCATTATAATGGGAAGCCGCGGCATCGGACTCATGTCCGAGCTATTGATCGGCAGTGTCAGTCACGGTGTCGTGCAGCATGCCCATTGTCCGGTTATGATTGTCAGATAATTGATTATAAAACGTAACTAAAAAGGGTATCCCTAAAGGTTGAATGAACCTTTGAGGATACCCTTTTTCTTTTGTGCAGCAAGACCTGATCATCCGGCAGCTGTTTACCCATATGGATTCAGCCAAACCGTCCAGAAATGTACTCCTGGGTCATCACGTTCTCGGGATTGGTGAAGATGATCTCCGTTTCATTATGCTCCATCAGAGTGCCAAGGTAGAAATAAGCGGTGTAATCCGAGATGCGTGCCGCCTGCTGCATATTATGCGTTACGATAACAATGCTCAGTTCCTTCTTCAGCTCGACAATCAGTTCCTCGACCTTGGAGCTCGATACCGGATCAAGCGCCGATGCAGGCTCATCCAGAAGCAGAATGCGCGGCTTTACCGATAGGGCACGCGCGATGCATAGGCGCTGCTGCTGGCCGCCGGAAAGAGACAACGCGGACTGCTTCAGACGGTCCTTGACCTCATCCCACAGAGCCGCTTTGCGCAGGCTGGACTCGACGATTTCATCAAGCTGTTTTTTATCCCTGATCCCATGATACTTAGGTCCAAAGGCGATATTTTCGTAAATGGATTTATAGAACGGATTCGGCTTCTGCCATACCATTCCGATTTTTTGCCGGAGCTGGATGACATCAGTGGACGGGTCATTGATATCTTCCCCTTCTATCCAGATACGCCCCTTAATTTTGGCTTGCGAGATCTCATCATTCATCCGGTTGAGCGAGCGCAGAAATGTTGATTTGCCGCATCCGGATGGACCGATCAGGGCCGTTACGCTCTGCTCCGGAAAGTTGAGGCTGATATTTTTAACCGCTTCATATTGTCCGTAAAACACACTGAGATGCTCTGTACGAAACGATGTTGTTTGCATATTGATATCCCCCTATCCCATACGTTTGGAAGCTGTCATGGCTCTGTACAGCACGCCGCCGATCCATCTGGCGAACAGGTTGAACAGCAGCACCAGAATCACGAGTACAGCCGAAGCTCCAGCTGCGATTTGCGCGGCATCCGGGGCGAGACCTTCACTGTTGATTTTCCAGATATGCACCGCGAGCGTTTCCGCTGGACGGAATGGATTGATTGGTGAAGTCGGGCTGAGCGGATTCCAGTTTGTAAAATCAAGACGCGGTGTGGACATTCCTGCTGTAAAGAGCAGTGCAGCAGCTTCGCCGAACACTCTGCCTGCCGCCAGAACTGTGCCTGTCACAATACTTGGCAGCGCAACAGGGAACAGGACTGAGGAAATAATCTTCCACTTGGTAAGTCCGAGCGCAAGCCCCGCTTCCTTTTGCTCCTTCGGAACGCTGCGGAATGCCTGCTCCGTAATACGTACCATCAAAGGAAGATTAAATATCGTCAGGACCAATGCACCGGAAAAGAGCGAGAAGCCAAAGCCGAATGTATTCACGATTAGCAGCAGGCCGAAAAGGCCAACGACGATCGACGGAAATGAAGACAGCACTTCAACGACGAGACGGATGGTGCCGGTAATTTTGCCGGGTTTCGCATACTCAGCCATATAAATGCCGGCGCCAAGTCCCAGTGGAATCGTAATGATTAATGTCAGAACCAGCAAAAACAAGGAGTTGAACAATTGCGGCCCGATGCCGCCTCCCGCGCGAATCGTTTGAGGCACTGATGTCAGGAACGACCAGTTAATATGGCTCAAACCCCGCACCAGAATAAATCCGATGAGTCCCACAAGCACGGCTACGATGAGTAAAGAAAGCACCACGATGAGGAAGGTTGCAATTTTGTCGGTCAGTTTCGCTTTCAAATCCGATGTCTCCTTTCCAAGAGCCTAACGATGAGTACAAAGATAAAGGTCATAAACATCAGTGCGAGCGCCATACTCCACAGCGCATTGCTGTGCACGGAGCCCGAAACCGTGTTACCCATATCCAATGTGATGACACTGGTCAGCGTCGAAGCAGATTCGAACAGAGACCGAGGAATATGCGGCGCATTCCCGATAACCATCTGTACGGCCAGCGCTTCACCAAACGCCCGCGCCATCCCTAGAACAACACCGGTAAGAATAGAAGGCAGAACAGTTGGCAAAATAACTCTGGAGATCGTTTGCCAGCGTGTAGCACCGAGTGCAAACGAAGATTCCTTCAGGCCACGCGGCAGCGATGACAAAGCATCCGAAGCCACGCTCGTAATCGTTGGCAGGATCATGACAGAGAGCACAAGCGCTCCCGCTGCAATCCCGATCCCTTGTCCCGGGAACACATTGCGCATGAAGGGCACAACGACTGTCAATCCGATAAAGCCGTATACAACCGACGGGATACCTGCAAGCAGCTCAATGACAGGCTGCAGAAGCTTTTTCCCCCAGCCGGGAACAATCTCGGTCATAAAAAGTGAAGCACAGATGCTGAGCGGACTTGCGATCAGAGCAGCCAGCAGCGATGTGGCAAAGGAACCAAAGATAAATGGCAGTACGCCGTATTGCGGCTCTCCCTGATTGCCCTCCGGGTCCCATGTGGTACCAAATAGAAAATCGCCAAGACTAACGCCATCACGAAAGAATGTCGCCAGTCCCTTGGACGCGACAAAATATATAATAGATATGATGATGACAATGAGCAAAGCCACACAAATAAACGTATAGCTCCGGCCCGCAAGATCTTCAGCATGATGTTTTTTCCAGCGGGCAGAACGTGCTGGTTGAACCTGAACAGGCCCTTCATCTATAACTTTCATCGTTGTCCTTCTTTCTAAAGTGAAAATAGAGGCAGAATACTACTCCGCCTCTTTCAAGCTTATTTAGAAGTTCACTTAAGGCTTATTTCGAAACGTTGCCGTCTACGTCACGTTTAACTTCCATTTTGGAAACCGGGATATATCCAAGCTCAACCACGTCACCATTTTGAACGGCATCCGAAGCGATGTAGTCAAGGAATGCTTTTACGGCTGGCTTAGGCTCGCCTTTTGTATACATGTGCTCGTAAGCCCATACCGGATATTTGCCGGATGTTACATTTTCGACAGTAGCTTCCACACCATCGTATTTTACGACTTTAACTTTATCATCAAGGTAGGACAGTGCCAGGTATCCGATTGCGCCAGGACTTTCAGACACGATTTTCTTAACCGTACCGGAAGACTCTTCTTGAATAGAACCCTTCAGATCTTCTGTCGATGCACCCAGGGCGTATTTCTCAAAAGTTTTACGGGTGCCGGAGCTCGATGGACGGTTTACGATCACGATCGCTTCGTCTTTACCGCCAACTTCTTTCCAGTTCGTCACTTTACCTGTGAAAATATCTACCAGCTGTTGTTTCGTCAGGTTATCCACGCCTGCATCCGGATTGGTCACCGCAGCCATAGCCACGACAGCTACTTGATGATCAACCAGATCTTTCGCTTCATCCTTCAGCTTCTCTTCTGCAAATACGTCGGAGTTACCGATGTCAGCTTGGCCGCCGGATACTTGAGTCAAGCCAGTACCGCTGCCGCCGCCTTGCACTTGCACTTGAATTTTGGAATACTGGGATTCAGCCATGAACTTTTGTGCCGCTTGTTCAACCAGTGGTTGAAGCGCCGTCGAGCCTACTGCCAATACAGAGCCGCTAAGCTCAGAAGATTTATCGTTATTCGCCGTTCCCGAAGCGCTGCTGTCCTCTTGGGTATTCTTGCTACCACAGGCTGCCAGCATAACCACCAGTGCCAACGTACAAATCATAAGTAATGGTTTTTTGAGTTTCATAATCTTTTGTTTCCCCCTGTTCTGTGTTTGTCATGGCAACTCTATTACGTTACCGACAAATTCATTGTAGTTCTCTATCATTTTGTAAAATGACGTGTTTTGTTAACTTAAAAATAAAAATCTATACAAAATGTTTATATAAACATAGATTAATTCTATAATTAAGGTATAGGACGTGATTTAAGGAGGGAATATCATTGAATTTGTTAAAACTACAGATTCTTGTATTCATAGAGAAGCTTAAAAAGGTCACGGATGTGGCAAGAGAACTGAATATGAAGCAGCCCACCGTAACCTTTCATATGAAAAGCCTGGAGGAAGATCTCGGAGTCGCGCTGTTTGAGGCAAAAAGAGGCAGAATTTTGTTAACGGAGGCCGGCAAAGCGTTGTATCCTTACGCGGTTAAGATGACTGCCATGGCTGCTGAGGCCAGAAAAGCCGTACAGGATTACACGGATCTGAACAAGGGGCATCTGCATATCGGGGCAGACAGCATGATGGGTACTTATATCCTTCCCCCTTTGATCAGCGGCTTCTGCAGCCAGTATCCGGGCATTCAGATCGAGCTCAGCATCAAGCCTACCCGTAGGATCCGGGAGCTGCTGCTGGGCCAGGAAGTCGATTTGGCTTTCTATTATTCAGGGCAATCCCCAACGGAAGCGGTAAAGGCATTAACCGAAGAAACAATTATAAAAGAAGATATAGCCGTAATTTTTTCCGGAACCCATGCCTTTGGCGGTCTCAAATCGCTGACGCAGCAGCTGATAGCCCAGCAGTTTTTCGTTCAGCATGGCGAAGGATCGTTTATGATGGAGTATGCACGCTCCTATGCAGCTGCCTGCAACATTCATCTATGGGAGCGGGCGGTCTCCGATTCTCCGGAGATTATTAAAAGCATTGTGCAATCCGGTGATTTTATCAGTATCTTCCCGGCATCTGGCATACAGCAAGAACTCGCAACCGCTGTTCTTAAGTCGCTGCCGCTGCCCGGACAACCCGAACCGGCCGTGCATGGTGTACTCGCGTATGCAGAAGACCAGCCGCGCTCTCCGCTCCGGGAACAGTTCAAACAATATGTGCGTCAATTTGTAAATACCGATTCAATAAATAAAGGGCATTCTCCTCAGATCACTTAGATCCTGAAGAGATGCCCCGTTTGTTTTATTACTATGTTTATAAACAGCCGTGAACTTGCTCCGGCTCCTCTCATAAGAATTCTAAGTTTAATAACAAAAACTGCCGTATCCTATTGGATACGACAGTCTTGTAAATCATGTTATGCGGTCGAGAGGACTCGAACCTCCACGGGGGTTAGCCCACACGGACCTGAACCGTGCGCGTCTGCCAATTCCGCCACGACCGCATATTGGCGAATGTCTTTTGCGAAAGCACTCTTTCGCGGCGACAAGATAGATCTTACCATGGCAAGCTAGTTAGCGTCAAGCATTTTCACAAAAAAAGTTTTAAAGATGACAAATGACCTCTTCCGCTTGAAAAAAAACGGCACAGGCCCGTTTACGACTGCAGTTTTGCAGCACTAATGGCCATGCCGTTCTTATCTTTTCTCTAAAACGAATTCTATGATTCTACTACGATGGTTTCCTTCGATGATAGAGTTATGACTACTCCTCTGTGCCTGAACGAAACGGAGTCCTCTGAAAGCAAGGTGTAGCTTGTATTCTGCCGTCCCATGCTGACCTTGAGCAGCTGTCCTTGGTACATCACTTTGAAGCTGCAGCTATCCCACTGTTCCGGAAGCACAGGACTAAAGCTGAGCGAGCCATCCGTCAGACGCATGCCTGCAAAGCCATGGACGATCGACATCCATGAGCCTGCCATCGCAGCGGTATGCAAGCCGTCCTTGGCATTACGATTAATGTCATCCAGATCCATTCGAACGGTCCGGTCGAAGTAGGCATATGCGCCCTCCAGATCACCGATTTCCGCACATACAATGCTGTGTATACAAGGAGACAACGATGAATCATGGGTGGTCAGCGGTTCGTAATATTGATAGTTTCTGATCTTCTCCTCCAGAGTGAACAGCTCGCTGAGCAGGAACATCACCATTACCGTATCCGCCTGTTTAAGCACCTGATGCCGGTAAATGACGAGCGGGTGATAATGAAGCAGCAGCGGATACTTGTCATCCGGCGTATTTTCAAAATCCCACTTTTTCTTCATTAAAAAGGTGTCGTCCTGCGCATAAATCTCCATCCGTTCATCATAAGGCACAAACATACGGGAGGCAGCTTCTTGCCAGCCCTCTATTTCGGCCTCATCCAGGCCGATGGCCTGCTGGATCCTCTCATATTCTGCCGGATAATCCCGGCGCAGAAGATTTGCAGTTTCTGCTGCATATCTCAGCTGGCTTTGCACCATCAGGTTCGTGTAGGTATTGTTATTGACGATAGCCGTGTACTCATCCGGGCCTGTGACACCATCGATGCAGAAGGCACCATCTCTGGCATCATTAAAGTAACCAAGATCAAACCAGAATCTTGAAGTCTCAAACAGGATTTCAGCTCCCTTGCTGACCAGAAACTCCTCATCTCCCGTAGCCTGAACGTACTGTCTGATCGCGTATGCGATATCCGCATTGATATGCATCTGTGCCGTTCCCGCCGGGAAATAAGCCGAATTCTCCTCGCCATCAATCGTACGCCACGGATACAGTGCCCCTTTTTGGGACATCACGGCCGCGCGGCTGCGCGCTTTATCCAGCGTGGCATAACGAAATTCCATCAGCGAACGGGCAATCTGAGGCTGGGTGTAAGTGAAGAACGGCATCATATACATTTCCGTATCCCAGAAATAATGCCCTTCATATCCTTCGCCGGTCAAACCCTTGGCACCGATGTTCGTCTTACCGTCCCGCCCCACCGACTGCAGCAGCTGGAAGGCATTGAAGCGAATTCCCTGCTGTAGTGCGGGATCTCCCTCGATTTCCACATCGGCATGCTGCCAGAAAGCGTCCAAATACTTCTCCTGCTCGGCCAAAAGTCTCTCAAAGCCCAGACTGGAGGCCAAAAGATGTGTCTCGGCAGCCAGCTTCTCAAGATCCCCGCCTGCCTCATCCCTTGAGGTGTGATAAGAAATATACTTGGTTAAGGATACTTTTTCACCAGGAGACAGTTTGACTGTGAAGCTGGTTCCGATTTTTTCCTCGCCCATCATATTCTCGGTCTCAAAGGCTGCACCCGCTAACTGATGACTGATGGCGGTAAGCAGCTCAAAGCCTGTATGACGGGTTCTCTGCTTCAGCAGTGACAAATCACTGACATGCGCCAACTGCTCAAGGATTAGACTTGGCTCACCGCCTCCAGAACCAAGACGAGGATCATCCGTTACTTCCGCTTCCTCGATTTTTCCGTCCATGATAGAGTTCAGGCGGATATCCCCCGTATAGCTGATAGATTCGATTTCAACCTGTATCGCAGCCAGATGCTTATGCGGCAGTGAAACCAGGCGCTTGAAGCTTAGCAGCACATGCCCCCCTGAAGGGGACTCCCATTCCACTTGCCGCTGCAGAAAGCCACGTTTCATATCCAATTCCCGCTTATACAAGATCACGTTTCCCGAATGGAGATGAAAGGGATCATTCCCAACCAGCACCCCGACACACTGTGCGTTGGTCACGTTCAGCATGGATTGATTCCGGGAAGGATAGCCGTAGGCTCCTTCCGGATAAACAATCGGTTTGGAATCGTAGAATCCGTTGATGTAATTGCCTGTGACGGATTTGCCCTTTACTCCCTGATAACCTTCCTCAAAATTGCCGCGCATTCCGATATATCCATTCCCCAGAGCGAATACGCTCTCACTTCTTTGATTATTTTCATCATCATAGGCTTCCTCAGCCAGGCTCCATGCCTGGAAAGGATACAGTGCCTCTGGACGCTGGTATGCTTTCATTTTCATCTGTCTTGTCCTCCTATCTAAAAAGGGCACTTGAATATGGAGTGCATATTAACCTTTGACCGATCCACCCATCAATCCTCTGACGAAATACTTTTGCAGCAGGAAGAAAATGGCGAGCGGCATCAGCATGGAGATAAATGCAGCGGATGTGAGCAAATGCCAGTCGTTTCCGCGCGAACCCACGAGATCGGCAATTTTCATCGACATTACCTGTACACCAGGCTGGTTGCCGATAAAGATCAGGGATACCAGGTAATCATTCCATACCCACAGGAACTGGAAGATCCCGATGGAGGCTAGCGCTGGCACCGAAAGCGGTAAAATCAATTTACTGAAGATGGTAAAATGGCTTGCTCCGTCCATAAAGGCGGACTCGAACAGATCCTTCGGCAGCTGGCTGATAAAGTTATACATAAAATAGGTGACCAGCGGAAGTCCAAAAGCTGAGTGCGCAAGCCAGATGCCGAGATAACTTCCGTTCAGTCCAAGCGAAGTAAAATCTTTGAGCACCGGAATCAGTGCAACCTGAAGCGGAACGACCAGCATCGCAATAATAACGACGAATAATGTTTTTCTTCCCGGAAAACGAAGCCAAGCAAAAGCATAAGCGGCAAAGGATGCGATCAGAATAGGAATGACCGTGGCCGGTATAGCAATGGTCAGCGTGTTCCAGAAAGCTTGCGAGAGACCTGTGCCCTTTTCCTTCGTTTCGCTGCCGTCTGCCCCTTTCAACGTGTATTCCTTACCCGAGATAACATTCTTGTAGTTGTCCAGCGTCAGTGTGGAGCTGGCAACCCAGCCTTGCTCTTGGACGCTAATCTCCCGGTTTCTGCGATTTTCCCAGATCAGGCGGTCATCGCCCGCCTTCACGCCGGCTTTCAGCTGGTCATCAGTATACGTCTTGCCCTTCACCTCAATCGGCTGGCGTAAATCTACATCCTTGGACAGCTTGATCGTATCCGCTGCCTTCCATTCCTGATGTGGAAATACTTTCCACCAACCGGTCTGCAGTATATCCGCAGCAGGCCTGAAGGATGAAACCAGCAGTCCTACAGTTGGTATCAGCCATATGAAGCAAATGACGCCCAATACAAGATTAACGATCCACTTTTTCCCTTTTTTTCTTTTTCTTCCGGCCATTAGAATCCCCCCTGCTTGCGGATTTGACGAAGATTAAAATAGATCACAGGCAGGACCGCAATCAGCAGCACAATCGCCAGCGTAGAGCCGTACCCAAAGTTGCGGTACATGAAGAACTGCCGGTAGAATTGTGTCGCGACAACCTCGGTATCGTATTGGCCGCCCGTCATGACCATAACGACATCGAATATTTTCAGTGTGAACACAATAATCGTTGTGGTAACGGTCAGCAATGTCGTCGAAATGAACGGTATGATAATACGGAAAAAGATACGGATTTCTCCGGCGCCGTCAACTCGTGCAGCCTCCAGAATATCCTCCGGAACGCCCTTGATTGCTGCCGAAAAAATGACCATCGCAAAGCCTGTTTGCATCCAAATTAGTATTAATATGAGAAAAAAATTGTTCCACGGCTGCAGCATGGTCACCCAGGCCTGCGGTTCTCCTCCAAGTGCAATGACGATTGCATTCAGCAGGCCAATCTGCTCGGTTCCAGGCTGGTAGTAGTACACGAACTTCCAAATGACGCCCGCGGCCACGAACGAAATGGCCATCGGCATGAAAATGATGGATTTTGCGATCCGCTCATAACTGCTCCGGTCTGCAAGAATGGCAATCAGCAGCCCGAAAGCCACACAAGCCAGTGTACCGACGAAAACCCACAGCAGATTGTTACGCAGAGCGGTCGCGAGCAGCCGGTCGCTGAAGATTGCAAGATAGTTCCCAAGACCGACGAACTTATCAGAAGATGCATTGAAGAAACTTAAATATAATGTCCGCAGCGCTGGCAGTACCAACAACCAGCCAAGTAAAAGAACCGCTGGCCCAATAAAAATATACGGAAGAATCTTTCGGCTGATCTGCTGCGGAAACTGTTCCACTGCCCAGCTGAATGAAAGATACAGAAAATAAACGCCCACAACTCCCCATATGACCGCAGCCAGCGCTGTCACCAGCGGATTGAGCGTGGAATCCCGGAAGAACATGAAGATTAATCCATGAACGATAAGGTTAAACACCAGCACAACGAGAAAGATCAGCACCGCTGTGAAACCGGATTTGGTTTTAGCTTGTGTATCCATAGGTAATCCCTACCCTTCAATATCTGAAAAAAGAGGCAGTGCAGGTTCTCGGCACTGCCTCTTTCTCAGCCTATATAATCAATTCAAGAACTTTTTTAGTTATCCCAGCCTTTTTGGATCTGCTGCAGCGCATCGTCCAGCTTCACCGTTCCACTGACATAGTCAGTCATGCCTTTCCAGAAGGAACCTGCGCCGACTTTACCCGGCATCAGGTCGGAGCCGTCAAAGCGGAGCGTTGTAGCGTCCTGAACCAGCTTCGCCATCCGTTTGTCGGATTCGGAATTGTACCAGTCAAGCGATGCATCATTCATTGGTGCGATGACACCACCGGATTGCACCCACTTCTTAATGGATTCACCTGTGGTGAAGAATTCCATGACTGCACGAACCTCAGGACGGTCATTAAACATAGCATAAATGTCGCCGGCTACCAGAACAGGCTTACCATACTTCTCATCAATGGACGGCAGGTAGAACCAGTCATAGTCCTGATCCACCTTCGCTGTTTCAGGGAAGAAGCTTGTAATGAAGTTGCCCGTCAGGTTGAACCAGGCCTTCGGTGGATTATCGAACATAGGCCTAGGTGCATCACCGAAAGCAGTCGTTACGATCGACTTGGTTCCACCGTATACATAGTCTTTGTTCATCCAGATCTTGGACATGATTTCAACCGCGTTTTTTACTTCAGGCGATGTAAATGGAAGCTCGCCTTTTACCCATTTGTCATAGTTCTCAGGTGTTGTGGTACGCAGCATGATGTTTTCAACCCAGTCAGTTGCAGGCCAACCTGTTGCCGCGCCGCTCTCAATGCCGATGGCCCAGGCAGGATCGCCGTCCTTGGCGATTTGCTCGGTCAGCGCCATCATGTCATCCCAAGTTTCAGGCACTTTATAACCGGCCTCATCAAATTGCTTTTTCGGATACCACACCAGACTCTTCACGTTGCTGCGGTTCCAGATGCCGGCCATGATTTTGCCGTCCTTGCCGTCCATCGTACCCATGTCGAGCCAGCTCTGGTTGTAGTTTTTCTTCAGTTTATCCTGATCCAGAACCTTGGTCAGATCCACCACTTTCCCGGTCTTGGCGATGGAAGCCAGCAGACCCGGCTGCGGGAAGTCGGCAATATCCGGAGCGCTTCCGCCATCCACTCGCACGTTGATTGTCGCTTCGAACTCTTTGGAGCCCTCATATTGAATATCAATCCCGGTCTTATCTTCGAATTCCTTAATGCTGTCCTCGAATTTCTTCTGGTCGGCATCCACGAATGGTCCAAACATCGTTACTTTGGTCCCTTTATACTTGCCCTTCATAGCGAGTTCCAGCGGAGAGCCGGAATTGTCATCGGCTGGTGTGGTTGTCGCGGTTGTTTCTTTGGTGTCGCCTCCGGAAGCCGCAGGCTCTTTCGTAGGACCTGCATCACCCGATCCGCCGCAAGCGCTGAGCATCATGGTAAAGGACAGGCACAGCGAGAGCAGCAATGATGTTCTGACTTTGCGTGCTTTTGTCATACATATACATCCCCTTTTTTTATAATGATTAAAAAAGTTCATTTCGTCCCAACAAACACCAATCAACGGTTTCAGCGGGTGTGCGGATCACCTCCTTACAGAATCAAGCTTTTATTCAAAATACAGCGTTTTCAAAAACAGGCTAATATTCTATATTAGTTTGATTTCTTGTTGTTATATGAATTTAATTCATTACCCATAGCTGCTTCTAAGCAAACCATTGGACACAATCTGAAAAGCTTTTCAAAATACCGGAAGATGAATTCTCATCTTTGACGCGAGGACTCCCTGACAATCAATTTATGCGCCATTCGCTCCCTTAGAACCTCGACGGAGCCTGTCGTCAGCCATTCATGCAGCTTTTCTGCCGCACGGTATCCCATATCATACATCGGTTGAGCAATGGTCGTCAGCTTCGGAATGAACATATTCGCAATTCGCAAGTTGTCAAAACCAACAACCGATACTTGACCCGGAACCAGAACATTGCGATCCTTCAGATAGGAAATCACCCCCATGGCGAATTCATCGGCAACGCAAAACACCGCCGTTATCTCGGGATAATCCGTAAACAAATCATGAGCCGCATGGTAAGCATGCTCGAATCTGTGGGTAGCATTCTTGACTTTATTCCCGTTATGCTCAAGTCCGGCCTCGTTCAAAGCTCTGATAAACCCCTGGTACCGGGGCGGTCCGGAAATGGAGTTTTCATGATTGAAGCCGATCATTCCAATCTCCTCGTGACCGAGATCAATCAGAAATTTCACCGCATCGTACGCCGCTGCTTCATCATCAATCTCCACGCTTGGAACATCGTACTCATCGGAATGCGTCGACAGAAGCACGAATGGAATTCTGCAGCGGACCAGCTTCTCGTAGTATTCAGGAAACATGATGTCGCTTGCAAACACAATTCCATCCACCTGCTTCTCATGAAATGCGTCAATGTACGAGAGAAGCCTGTTCTTGTCCCTGTCGGTGTTGCAGATCATCAAACTGTACCCCAGCTTAATGCACGCATCCTGCATTCCCCGGATAATTCCGGTGTAGTAAAAATTCTCGATATCCGGAATAAGCAGCCCCAGGGTAAAGGATTTCTTGTAAATCAGCCCGCGCGCAAACGAGTTAGGCTGGTATTGAAGCTTCTCAACTGCCTCCAAAACGCGAACCCGCTTGCTCTCGATGACCGATTCAGGCGCATTCATCACCCGCGATACGGTGCTGATGGATACCTCCGCCATTTTGGCAACATCTCTAATTGTTGGCTTCATAGTTTAAAACTTCCTTTGCAAGAAAACCTTTTCAAAGCGATTATAACAAGGGAGATACCCATTGGCAAGAACTTTTTTTGAAGCGCTTTCATAAATTGGAGAACATGATTAGGACTGCTTCATAGGCCTTTTATTCCACAAAAAAATCCCAATTTCTCGGTCACGACCAAGAAACTGGGACCCTAAACATGCATGAAATAACGACATACTTCGGATTCCTTACGACACCGTGGACCTGCGGAGCATACTGTAGGACAGCAGCGCATAGACCGCGATCAACGGAATCATCCAGACGAACAGTTCCATGTAATGATGCGAAATCCAGATGAACAGGTCCATCCACCGCTCATAATAAGTCATCGCAAAGCTGCCGATGCTGCTGAGCAGCAGCAAGACGGTAAAAAATACGTACAAGCCGTTTTTCCCGAATCTGCGGTGAATACTTGAAATAGCGAACCCGAGAAAGAACATCTGCATCATGACGACGAAGTAAATTCCAAACCGCGCGATCGGGGATAGGTCGCTCATAAACGGCATGTAGAAGTAACCGAGGTTCACACCCCAGCCGTCCGACAGGTCCTCCACCACCGAAAGCAAAAATAATATCGCGCTCGAGCCAGCGCTGACAAGGATGCACATCAAGGACGTGCCTATGAAGTAATCCATTCTGCGGATGCTCATTCCGAGCGAAAAAGGGAATGTCTGCGCCTGTACGATGAGAATGGCGATAAACATATATACATAGATAGAGGCAATGCCGCCCGAGTTAATATGCTCCTGTCCGTTCATCAAGATTCCGATGATCACGTTTATGGCGAAACTGAACAATAATACGACCCACGGCACATAAATCCAAACCCATTTATCGCGCCAATGCATTTTTAATACGCCTGTTGTCCGATTCATCAGCATTCAGCCACCTTTCCGTTTCCTTTGTTACCTGTTAGATGAACAATGAGCTTCTGCAGGGACACTGGCGCAATTTCGATACCCAGCGCCTCCGCTTCGCGTCTTTGCGCTCCATTCAAGCGCTCGAGCACCGTCGTGGTCATCATGCCGCCAATGGATTCCTGGTGAATGATTGTTTTGCCTGCCGTAAGCTTGCTGACGTGTTGTGCCGCGCCAACGGCCGTATAAGCTTTTTCCCGGATCTCATCGGCATCCTCGTCAATTAGAATCTTTCCGTCGTCTATCAGGATGACATGCTCCAGCAGATTGCTGACCTCATCGATCAAATGCGTGGATAAAATGAACGTCCTTGGATACTCCGCGTAATCTTCGATCAATTTTTTATAGAACAGATTTCTGGCGACCGCATCGAGGCCCAGGTAAGGCTCATCGAAAATCGTCAGCGGTGCTCGGCTGGCCAGCCCGACGATAACACCCACGGAAGAGAGCATCCCTCTGGACAGCTTCTTCATTCTTCTTTTCAGCGGAAGGCGAAAATCCTCCACGAGCTGCAGCGCATACTTTTGATCCCAGTTCGGGTAAATGGACGCGGCGACCGCCAAAACATCCACGATTCGAAAGCTATCCGGATACTTCTGGCTCTCTTTGATGAAGCACAGCTGGCTGAGCACCCGGTTATTTTCGTAAGGCTTCTCCCCGAACACCAGCATGTCACCGCTTGTCGGGAACAGCTGGGCCGTGAGTATATGCATGATGGTCGTTTTGCCTGCGCCATTTCTGCCAAGCAAGCCATAAATTTTGTTCTGCTCGATGACAAAGCTGACATCCCGGATCACCGTATCCTTGCCATAGGTTTTATTCAGCCGATTCACTTCGACGATCGGATTCATTTCAAGCCATCCCCTCTCCGGACCATGTCCGTTAATTGGTCGGTCGTAATCCCCAGCTTCTTCGCTTCGTGGATCATCGTGATGACATACTGCTCGTAGAATTGTTCCTTCCGCTTCTCCACCAGCTTTTCTCTTGCCCCAGACGCGACAAACATGCCGATCCCTCTCTTCTTGTACAGAATGCCTTGATCAACCAGAAGATTGACTCCCTTCGCTGCTGTCGCCGGATTAATCTGATAAAAGGATGCAAACTGATTGGTCGAAGGGACCTGGGTTTCCTCTGGCATGCCTTCCCCAATGATGTCGTCTTCGATCTTCTCCGCGATTTGTATAAAAATAGGACGCCCATCATCCATAATCGGCCCCACGTCTTCACCACCCAACTGGTTAATTACTCAAGTAACTAACCTCAATATATGCGAATACTTCTTCTTTGTCAATTTGTTTTTAAAGAAATTTCTGGCGTCTTACCTGTCTGAGGATGCAAAAAGGGCTGAAGCCCCCGTCTACCGTCGTTTGGCCCAGACTGGCTTCGGGTCCGGGACATGACAAAGAGCAGCCTTTCGGCTGCTCTTTGTGTTCCAACAATCCTATGATAACGATCATCCATTATTTCGCATCAGGGGCTGTGCCCTTGGCATCGGAGGCCGGCGAGCTTTCTCGCTCACCCGGCTTCGGACTCGATGCCCGCATAACCTGTACGTTCGCCGACACGGACTTGCCTTTATACGAGGCATAAATCCGGGTCGTCCCGGCGCGGTACCCTGTCAGATTCCCTTCTGCGTCCACATCGGCGATATCGGGATGATCGCTGCGGAACGATGCCTTCTCGGTCACATTCGTTTCCTTTCCTGAGACATCATCCTTAAAAATCAGATGGACATCAATCAGGGCACCGGCCGCAAGCGAGTACTCTTTTGAATCAAACTGGATCCGGCCGTATGCCGGCTCGAATTCCTCGGAATTTTCCGGGAGAATGGTCACCTTCAACGATGCGCTCCGGTCTTGGTAACTCGCAGCAATATTGGTCTCCCCCGGTGAATGGGCCGTGATCCGTCCTGTCGCGTCCACGGTTGCTACATCCGGATTTTCGGAACGGTAAGCTGCTGCGCTCGACAAGTCCTCTTTCGATCCATCGGTGTATACCGCCTGCAGCACCGTCGGTACGCTCGTGCCTTCCTTGAGCATTTTCGCCTGTTCCGAGAAAGCGATACCCGTGAGGCTCTTTTCTCCCGCCGCAGGCTGGTTGCCCACCGGAGCCAGCTTCATCAGCTGAAGCTTCGTCTTTTCCCCGAGCTTCACCGTCCCCGGAAAAATAAACCCTCCATCATGTGCAGCACTTCCCTTACCATAACGGGAAATTTGCGCGCCTTTGAAAAGCGTGCGCTGCGGCTCTTCTCCCGAGCCATTAACGCTTAGCAAGTCGTATTGGGTTTTCCGGTTCAGATAGTCCCCGGAAGCATTTCCTCCGAGGAGGGCGTATCCGTCTCCCGTTTTGACGAGACGGTTGAACACTTCGACGTCGGCGCCGGCCGTATACGTTTTTTGCCACAGCACCTGCCCGTCCGCATCGGTTTTCGTCAGCACCGTGATCCGTTGCTGGTTGATCACCTTTTGACTTCCGACTACATAGCCGCCGTCACCGGAGGGCGTCACCGCGAACGCTCCCCAATCGGTGCCCGGATCGCCGATTTGTTTCATCCAGAGCTGTTCGCCTTCGTCACCGATTTTCATCATCAGGAGCGCATCTTGGTCACCCGGCTCATAATCGGGGCTGTCAATGCCCCCGACGGCAATATATCCGCCATCTACCGCGGGTATGAGATCGTTGATGTATTGGCTGTCGCCAAAGCGGTATTTTTTGTACCACATCTCTTGCCCGCTTCCATCCACTTTTAGAATATAGGCTGTGCTGTAACTCATGTTAGAGATCCCTTTTCCGCCTATTAAAAAATCGCCGTTCTCCGCTTCGATCACCGCCTGTGGAGTGCTGTGAATCCCGTCCTCTTCTTTCGTCTGCTCCCACAATACCCGGCCAGAACCATCAAGCCTGATCATAAGCAGCTGGCTGAACGGCTGACCCGAGGTGCTCGTCGTGGAACCGATCACGAAGTATCCCCCGTCTTTAGTTTCGATCGCCTGGTAGGCCGCATTCGTCTCGGAGCCTGCATGGTCCAGCTTCTGCTCCCAATCGGCCGTTCCTTCCGCATCCAGCTTGACGATATAGGCCTTCTGGGAATAGGACTCCCAGTCCCCCCTCATCTCCTGCTCCGTCAGGCTTCCCAAAGCCAAATATCCTCCATCCGACGTCGGAATGACCCCTTCGCCCGCAGACCAGGCTCCATATTCCTTCGACCAATCGATATCAGGCAGCGGGGCGCCTTCCCCGTGAGTCGTTCCGGCTTGTACGGTGAGCGCTATCATAAGCGCAATGATTAAAGACAGTAGGCGTGATCGTATTCTGGACACTGGTATTCTCCTCCCGTATTTACATCGATACTGGCTTCGTAACAATATATTCCAATTATCGATGGAATCGGTTTGGATTCCTATCCCTCTAATTTCATAAATACGTATGCCGATTGAACGGGTTTTTGTCTCGATGCAAAAATAACGAAAAGCAAGCGATGGGTCTTAAGCCGCGGATCATGAACATGGTTCTATCATGAACCACAAATAAACGCGGATCCCCGAAAGTTCCGGGGTTCCGCGTTCGCATAGTCGAACAAGGACTTCCGTTTCTGCTCTTCATTCCTATCCCTTTACAATCCCGATCATAAAGCCGTCATATCCCTTGCTGCCCACCGTTTGAATGGCGGTTGCCGATATTTTGGGATTACCTGTAATCATCTCATTAAATTTTCTTACACCCTGTATGCGGGGATCCGTGCTGTGTTTGTTTATGATCTCCCCTTCACGGATCACATTATCTCCGATAATGACGGTTCCGGGGCGGGAAAATTGCAAGGCCCAGTTCAGGTAATGCGGGTTATTCGGCTTATCCGCATCGATAAAAATCAGATCGAATGGTTCCATCTCCTCTTCTGCCATCATGGCCAGCTGCCCCAAGGCATCACCGGTCCGAACCTCGATCATATGCTCCAAGCCGGCATGAGCGATATTAGCCTTTGCAACATCTGCATGATGGGAATCAAGCTCCAGTGTAATGATTTTTCCATCTGCAGGCAGGCCTCTGGCCATCCAGATGGTGCTGTAGCCACCGAGCGTTCCGATTTCCAGAACCCGCTTGGCGCCTTTCATTTGAACGAGCAGCTGCAGTAGCTTGCCTTGGTTCGCAGTGACATCAATCTCCGGTAAATCCGCTTTCCGGTTCGCTGTCAGCACGTCATCAAGGATAGGGTCATTCGGGCAAAGCAGATCCGTAATATACTCATCAACTTGTTCCCAGGTTTGTTTCATTTCAATTCACTCCTTATTTGGTATTGATGTTTCTGGTTCTATTGTAGTTGGATTATAATGATATTAATAATATATCTTTATTCGTAATTCATATATAAAATATATGAATTACTCAAGGAGCGAAACCGATGAACTTACATGCCCTGCGTCTGTTCCATGTGATTGCCTCTACCGGCAGTGTAACCCGTGCCTCAGAGCTGCTGAATATCAGTCAACCAGCCATTACGGCCCAGATCAAGAAATTCGAAAAGGAAATCTCTTTGCCGCTCCTTATGCCTCAAGGCCGAGGAATTGCATTGACTGATGCGGGGGAGCAAATCGCTGTGCTTGCCAAACGTTTATTTGCAGTCGAGCAGCAGATCGAGCAGTTCGCAAACGACTACGGCCACGGAGCCTATGGTCTTATCCGCCTTGCAGCGACCTATCTGCCGGCACATTTTCTCCTTCCATCCTGGCTGGCCAAGTTCAAACAGCAGTATGAACATGTCGAAATGTCCATCACGACAACCAACTCCAGCGGAGCACTGAAACAGCTTTTGAATGTGGATGTGGATTTGGCGATTTATGGCGGACTGCCGGAGGCGTATCCGGATACGGTGCAGACCGAGGAATTATTTCAAGATGAGCTGTGGTTTGTCGTTGCCCCCAGTCACAAGTATGCGAATCAGCATGTTTCGCTGGAAGAAATGATGAAGGAGCCTTTTGTCATGCGTGAGGAAGGCAGCTCTACAAGAGAAAGGCTATTCGCACTGTGCCGGACGTATAATGCGACCGCACCAAAGATCGCCTTGCAATTTAATGGATTGCATGAAGCCATTACAGCCGTAATTGCCGGCTACGGAGCCAACTTTGTTTCCTCCCTAGTCGTCCGCGAATACGTATCCCGTGGCGAGTTATGCCGCGTATATGTGAAGGGCATCGAGCTCCGGAATGTGATCGCCATCTGCACTCGCAAGGATGAGCCGCTAAGTGCAGCCGCCCGCAATCTGGTCGAGCTGATCCGGATGCATCCGTATTAAAACAGCTCGATGAGTGGGGAGCTCAGAATAATAAGTAAGCTTTGTTTAACTAAATAAAAAGCACCCATACGGAAAATGGCGGCTCAACCATCAAGGCTGAACCGCCGGATTTCCGGAGGGTGCTTTTATTTTCATTTTCCGTTACGTGAGGCTACCTGCCACGCATTTTCAGGATTGAATACATATGAGTATGATGAGATACACCCGATTGAACCATATAATTCCGCAGGACGCCTTCCTTCTGAAAGCCAAGCTTGATCAGCATCTCATTGGAACCATCATTTTCTGTGAATACAATGGCGCCAATGCGGGCCAGATTCATAAATTCAAACCCATACGTCAGAATGCTTGCCGCCGCTTCTGTAGCATATCCTTTACGCCAATGCTCCGGATGAATTTCGTATCCGATTTCAGCTCTTTGATGCTTGGGGGACCAGGCATTAAATCCCATCGTGCCTATTAATCCAGGCTTTCCCTTCCGCTCTATTCCCCACCGGATTCCACGATTCTCACGATAGCTGTCTGCAAAGAATGATACGAGTTTTTCAGCCTGTTCGATATTCTCAAATGCCTCCTGGCCATAATACCGCATAGCTTCATCATTGGAGAAACAAGCAAAGATACTTTCCGTATCTTCCTGCGTAATCTCTCTTAAAACTAATCTTTCCGTCTCGATTTTCGGGAACATTCCGGAGCACATCCTTCGCAAGGTTTATATTTTTCGGATCTATTTCAAAACGGTCATAATGCGGAGGAATTCACTTAGGCAGCGGTCGCCTAATCACTTCATTAGGGGCTTTCGTCCATGGTCTGAGCAGCAGATTCTCACCGGCTCCATTGCGAGCATAGTACTCGATACTTTTCTCCGAGCCCCATTCCTCAGGCTGTACCATGACTTCATTAACGCACATCTTCGTTTCTTCCATGGTTCGTCCACCTCCTATCCTGAAAGTTTGATTATCGTAATGATGCCATCAATTGCCGGATTTTGCAAAGGATAGTTTATTGGAGAAATGCCAAACTCCTGACAGCATCGTTAATGTACATCATAAAAACCAAGCTTAGACTCATACATATCTTTAAATATGCCCTGCATATAGTAGGCACATTTCAAATATGGAGGAATCAATTCGATGAAAAGCATTCCCAGGGATCATGAAGAGAATCCCTTAAATATCCCCCAACCTATCCGCAGCGACGGTGCAGGTGGTGTGGACTGGGGTCCTCGTGATGTGCTGCGGGATATGGAAAATCCGGACATGTTCGTTCCGCCTGCCACCGATTCGGGATTATTGCCAAACCTCAAATTTTCTTTCTCCGATACCCATATGAAGCTTAATCAGGGCGGTTGGTCTAGAGAGATCACTGTGCTGGAGCTTCCGGTTGCGAAAACGCTCTCCGGCGTCAATATGTACCTGGCACCGGGAGGAGTCCGTGAAATGCATTGGCATCAGCAGGCGGAATGGTCTTATATGATCCGAGGTGAAGCCCGGGTCACTTCTGTGGACCAAAATGGCCGCAATTTCATAGCCGATATTGGTCCGGGAGATCTATGGTATTTCCCCGCGGGGCTGCCGCATTCCATCCAAGGGCTCGCGGAAGGCTGTGAATTCCTGCTTGTTTTCGATGACGGAAGTTTTTCTGAAATGAACACACTATCGATTTCGGATTGGTTAGCACACACGCCCAAAGACGTGCTTTCCGCCAATTTCGGCGTTCCAGCGGATGCTTTTAACAGCCTGCCGGATCATCAGGTTTATATGTTTCAGGCTACTGTCCCCGGTTCCCTGGCAAGTCAGCATGTGGACTCCCCTTATGGCACCGTTCCGCTCAGCTTCAAGCACCGGCTGCTGGCACAAGCACCTATTGTAACGCCTGGAGGAAGTGTGCGGATTGTTGATTCCTCGAACTTCCCCATCGCCAAAACCATTGCTGCCGCTTTGGTTGAAATCAAGCCTGGCGGCATGAGAGAGATGCATTGGCATCCCAATCAGGATGAATGGCAGTATTATCTGACGGGTCAGGGCCGAATGACTGTTTTTTCCGGTAATGGGGCGGCACGAACCTTTAATTACAGAGCCGGAGATGTAGGTTATGTACCGTTTGCCTCTGGTCATTACATTCAGAATACAGGCACGGAGACTTTATGGTTCCTGGAGATGTTCAAAAGCGACCGGTTTGTCGATGTTTCCTTAAATCAGTGGATGGCGCTCACTCCGCGCCAGCTTGTCCAAGATAATCTGCATGCGAGTCCTGAACTGCTTCATGCACTGCGTAAGGAAAAATGGCCTGTCGTTAAGTAAAAAAACGCGGCCCAATAGGCTGCGTTAGTTCGTATACATCACTTCTATTTGATTTCGTCGCCATACCCGTTTCAGAACTTGGAAAACCGTCTTCTCCTATATCGAGGCGTCGCCGTTAACAATCGCATACCGGATTCGCCTCCACTTTTGTGAACGCCAGCGCAGCACCATGGCGATTCCCCGCAGCCACTCATCTGCTATAAAGGCCAGCCAAATGCCGGGAATACCGAGATGACAAACAATTCCAAGCAGATAGGCAAGCGGAATACTGATTCCCCACATGGAGATCACTCCGGCATACACCGGAAATTTAACATCCCCCGCTGCATTGAGAGCCCCGATAACAATGACATTGCATGCCCTGGCCGCTTCCAGAACAAGAGACAACAGCATCAAAGTCTGACCGAGATGAATCACGGCAGGATCGGATGTGAACAGTCCCAGAAGCGGCTTGGAGAAGATAACAAGTATACAGCCAACTCCGGACGTAATCACCAGTCCAATCCAAAGATTACGGAAGCAGGCATGATAGGCTTCATCCTGCCTCCCCGCTCCGATCAAACGTCCGATCAGTATGGATGTGGCTTGTCCGATGGATATCGAGAAGAGGAATACGAATGTGGTGATATTCTGCGTATAAATTTTAGTTGTTAGCGCAGACGTCCCTAATAGGGTCACCAAATATGTGATGAAAATTTGGGACACATTATACGAAATGTTCTCCCCGGCAGAAGGAATCCCGATCCGGAGCAGGTCCCATGCGGCTTTCAGGCGCATACGGATCATGTTCCGTATAGACAATGGATAGCGCATGATTTTGACCAGCATATATACTGCAATAACCACTCCGATCAACCTGCTGATATCCGTGGCAATCGCAACTCCTTTTACGCCAAGGACTGGAATCCCGAAAGGACCGTACAAAAATAAGTAATTCATGAAAATATTCAGTAAAATGACCGTAAAGGTCAGCGTTAACATTTGCTTCACGAAACCATGCATCCGCAGGATGGTATCTGCCGTACTGATAAACGCAGCGGTAAAAGAAAACATCCCGATCATGGTCAGGAAGGTAACACCGTCCGCCATCAGTTCCGGGGGCAGCTTCAGCATATGCAGGAGCGGCTTGGCGAATACAACCAATATGATACTGACTACCACTCCCATAATCATATTCAATCCGATGGATAATGAGGCAATTTGGGCCGCTTCCTTGTCTTTGCCCGCTCCAAGAAGCTGGGAAATCAGTACACTGAGTCCTACATTCACAAATCCGAACAGGAAGTATGCCGCAGTAATGATTTGATTCGCAACACCCACGGCAGCCACCGCACTGTCTGCATATTTGCTGAGCATCAGGGTATCGATATTTAAAATAATGGTCTGTAAAAATTGTTCCAGAAAGATGGGCCAAGTGAGTCCTAGTAAAGTTAAGGGTTTGTCCTGTTGTTGTTTATCCATTAAGCCCGCCTTCGATTTTAGAAGAGACTCTTCAAGGCTCGTACGCGCGACAGCTGCCTTGCTCCACAAGTTCATGTTCCAGCACAATCGTTCTCATCGTGTGCGTACTTGATGATTGTTCATTCGCCTCGATCATTTCCAGCAGCAAATCGACGGTGCACTCGCTGATCCGATCCACCGGCTGCTTGATTGTCGTGAGTTTGGGCCGTACAATGTCAGCAATCTGACTGCCGTCAAACCCGATGACGGATAGATCCCCGGGAACATGCAGCTGATGGTCCTGGATACAGTTCACAGCCCCAGCCGCCATATCATCACTGGCCGCAAAGACGGCGGTGAATTCCTCCCGCGCCTCCCTCAGCAGCTCACTCATCAGCCTGTAACCGCTGGCCAGCTTATAATCGCCATACCGGATTATTGCTTCATTGACCTCTATTCCATGATCCATGCATGCGGCAGTATATCCCTCAAGCCGTTTCAGCCCCGCGCATAAGTCCCTCTTATCTCCGGCAATCATCGCAATTCTCCGATGGCCTTGTGAGATCAGATAGCTGGTCGCATCATAGCCTGCTTTAAAGTCATCAATAATGACCGTGGAGAGATTCATGCCCAAATCGGCATGAACGACAAGCGGAATCTGCGTTTTGTCCAAGAAAAGTCCGATATCCTGATTTAATTTTTCATGCATCAGGACAATGCCGTCCACACGCATTTCCTGATATATATTTAAATATTTTACGACTTTCCCGGTATCTTCCACGATATTGGATACAAGTAGGTTATAGCCTCTCCGGCCTGCGATCTCCTCAATCCTGCTTAGAATCATCGCCTGGAAATTGGACGTAATGTCCGGAATGATGACACCGATTAAATACGTTTTATTCCTTTTTAGACTTTTCGCGATTAGACTTGGCGAGTAGTTTAGCTCCTCGATCGCCCTAAGCACTTTCTTCTCCAGCTTCTCGCTTATATGCTCGCTTTTGTTCAGGACACGCGAGACGCTGGTCACGGAAACTCCTGCTGCCCGTGCCACATCTTTAATTTTCACACCCATATTTCCACACCCATAATGGTAACTTCCTCAGTAATAAAAGATTGTTATTGTTGATCCTGCTGCATCTGAATTCGGAGTGCAACCAGTCCCGATACATCTAACGTCGACACCGCATCGACGTTCATATCGGCGAAAGTCTCGAAGCCCGTTCCATCCGGCAGGGTATAAATCCATACCTGCAAATCATGTTCATGTGCAATTCGCACCAGAGATGCGCGGCAGGAAGAATAATCCACATTAATTCCTGCGCAGCCTGCCTGCTTCACCCTTGCACATATGTCCTGTACTGCAGCTTCGTACTGAGCTGACTCCATCTTCCCCAGCTCCGATGGGGTATTCCACATGATTCTGGAGTGAAATGGTGTAGCCATAATCAGGTCTGTCGCTCCGGTAAAATAGATTTGATCCCACATATTCAAAGACTTAAGCAGCTCTAAAGCAGGAAGGGCAGCGTCGTCATTTTTGATATCCAGGTTGAATGATACCGGATTCCCCTTCCACTCGAGCAGTACGTTCTCCAGCCTTTCGAGATGTTTTCCCGCCTCAAGCTGCAGCGGATTCTGCTGCATGAGCTCCTCATACGTGAATGATGAAAATGCCTGGTGATCATCATGGAATAGTACACATACCCCGTCTTTCATTGTCTGGACATCCACCTCCAAAATGTCGCATCCTGCATTTTTCCCGGCCAGGCATGATTCCAGTGTGTTGTCCGGCGTGCCCTCGCAGCCCGTATGGGCAATGATCAGCGGCTGTTTCAATGGATCGCCTCCTTAAAATAAACCGGATTAGTAAAAGCAAGTGTCGACAAGGCCCCATTCAGCATCCCATAAAGACGGACCCGCATCCAGAGAAGTCCGTCCGCCCGAAATGAATATTGGATTTCATCTTGCTCTTCCGCTAAAGAATAGCGCGTCAATTCTCCAAGGTTCGATTCGATGATGATCATCAGCCCTTGTTCATCCGTTTCTAATTGCCGATCCGGATGATGGGATGGAATCACTCGCACAGTCATCTCGCAGTTTCCGTTCTCACCCGGGGTTCCCACTTCTACGATGTCTCCAATCCCGTACCTGTTTACACCTCGCTCAACCTGAAGCTCTAGCCGCGGTCCCATGCTTACACAGATCCTGCCGGAAGAAATCGCATTTACCACAGATTCCGTATTCGGCATACCCTCTTCATTCTCCAGCCCAAGGTAGGTATATGCCGGTAGATCATCTTCCTCGCTCGAACGGTGCCAGTCCCGGCCCGCCGTAGCCGATATCCGATATCCCTGATTTAACAGGCTGGTCCACTGTTCAAACGCAGGTGCGTTATGATTCCGCATGGGTGGCAGCGTCTCATGCCATACCTCCATGTAATCGATATCGTTCCAATCCTCGACGACATATTCCCAGTGGCATCCGGTGCATATCGGGCTCCCCAGACTGAACGGATGTGCGATCCCGACAATCCCCCCCTGCTCATGCACCCTATTGATGCCTTTATGAATATCAGAAGGTCCCAAATCCCGCCATTCGGAATAAGGCACGCCAAGGGTCAGCATATGGCCGTAAAAAGTCGTCCATTCCAAACCTGGGATAATAGAAATTCCGGTTTCCTCCGTGACAGCAGCCGCATCAGCCATGCCGGAGGTCGTATTATGATCGGTCAGCGCGATGCCGGAGAGTCCCAGTTCCCTGGCCTTCATGCACATCTCGAACAGCGTATGCGTGCCGTCACTATGCGGCGTATGAGTATGCAGTTCAAACGGAAGCCATCTCATGATCCACTTCTCCTTCCCGGATACGCAGTTGATACTCGCATTCTTGTGTCACAATGCAATGAACGCTTATCGTCACTTTCCATACGCCATTTCGAATCGGCCCGGAGAAGAACCCCGGGGAGCTCTCATGCCGTGATAGGATGTGCTGCTGATGATTGGGATGGCGGTGCGCAGAACCCCTGAATCCATCCGGGTCATCGACGGAGAGCGTCAGCAGGTTTTGCAAGGGATGAAATTTCTCCCAATGTTCTAGATACACGTTTTGAAGCGCCGGATTCACGTATTTGCGAATCGCTTCCTCAATCATCTGTTTTGAGTCATCCCGATCATCCAAGGTTTTCGGACCGTATTCAAACTCAATGTGCAGGGCATTTATCCCTTCGGGAATATACAATTGGTATGTGATATGAGTCTTGGAGCTAAGCGGCGTCAATTTGCCTGCAACAGTCAACAGTTCCCTCATGTTCATTCCACCTTTCTATCTTTCATCCTTCATCATGTTGCGAATGTAGAAATATCCTACAAGAGAGCAGATGGCAAACATAAATACGGCACAGGCGCTTGCAATCCCGGTTTCAAAGTAAACCGAGAACTGCTGCTGCATCGCTACGCCGAGCACCTGCGGCGCATTCGGCCCGATAAGGAATGGCGCCGTGAAGCTGCCGATCACACCCATGACGACAAAAGTTGCCGCAACGAGCATGGATTTAAAGGATAACGGGAAGATAATGCGGAAGAAAATCTGGATTTTACCTGCTCCGATATCCTTGGCGCTTTCGATGACGGCATTCGGAATCCCCGACAGGGCCGAGCTCAGCAGCATGGCCGCAAAAGGGATATTAAACCACAAATTGGCCAGCAGAAGTCCCTTGTAATCGTAGAGTATCTTCATGAATGGCGCATCCGTAAAATGCAGCATAATGCGTGCCAGCCAGCCATGATTGCCATACATATTGATCATGCCGTACGTTGCGATCACCGAAGGAATGAACATCGGAATGTAATACAGCTTCTCGATCCATTTTGCAAGCTTGCCGGTAGAAAATCTCAGGAATACAGCCAGTAAATATGCGATAAACAGCACGATCACCGATGACACCACAGTCAAGTTCAGTGTGTACATGATGTTCGCCTTCATCGCGGGATCGGTGAATAAATACTTGTAATGATCCCAGGTGAACTGTCCGTCATTTCCAGTCAGGCTCTCTTGAACCGAAGTAGCTATCGGGACAACAATCATAAATAACAGCAATAAAAATGAAGGGATCACCATCAGCAGGCCCAGCGCGGAGTGCTTGACTCCGCGGCTGTTCCAGGCCGATTTCAGCGGTTTGCGCGTTTCCAGAGATGGACTTAATCCTTGTCCGCTCATTGACCTGCTACTTCCCTCTGCCAGCGTTTCATCGCTTCGGACTCCAGCTCCCCAAGATTAAAGGAACGGTAGCTCACGGAAACACCTTTGAATTTATCCTGCAGCTCGCTAGGCATATGAGACCATTCAATACCCGGGAATCCATAAATTTTGTTAACCACTTCCGCCTGGGCATCCGGGCTGAGCACGAAATTAATAAAATCATAAGCCGCCTCTTTATGCTTGGACATGCTTGGAACAGTAAGAAGTCCCGGTCCTCCGGTAAAAGCAGGCTCTATCTGGGCCAGCTTGGTCGTTTCAGGCAGAAGCTTTTTGTTGATTTGCTCCAGCGCCATATCAGACCAGGCAGGGACCATATCCACTTCTCCGTTCGAGAGAAGATCCAGCGTTCCCTGGTTTTTCTTCGGATACACGCCCTGCTGGTACATGTCTTTGCTCAAAGCCTTCAGCTGTTCGAATCCTTGATCCCATTGCTGCATGATGCTTTTATCCTGATTGTGGATCGCATCATCCGGCAAGGATTTATACAACGTGGTCAGCACAAAGGATTCTCCGGAACCTCCGGTTGAAGGGTCATTATAGGCAAACCGCCCCGGATGCTCATGGATCCATGTGTACAGGTCATCCAGTGTTTTAGGAGGTGCAGGTACTTTCTCACTGTTATATGCGAGAAGAACGGATGAAGAACGGTAAGGTATGGCTTTATTGTTCAGATCCTTCATGTTTACAGGATCCATCAAACTAAGATTCGGAATTTGCTGCTCACTCAGTGACTCAAAGACTCCGTCTTTCTTATCAGCAGCCATATCAGAGCCTCCGTTTGCCTCATACAAATCCACATCGACACTGTCCTTACCCGCACGTTTAGCTGCAACGATACGGTTCATCGTCGCCTGCTCCCCTTGACCGGAAGGTATATACACCAGCTTAACCTTCACTTTATCTTGTTCCTTTTCATACATTTCCTTCAAATGCTCCCACAGCTCCTGCACATTCTGGGAACCGCTGAAATAGAAAGCAATTTCCGTCTGGCCGCTGGCGCTGCCGCCTGCCGTATCCCCTGCTGCTGAGGCGTTCGGATCACTTTTCCCCGCACCTGAAGAACAGCCGGCAAGAATTGTAAAGACAGCCAATGAGGTGAGAAGCAGCGTTTTCCCTTTATGTTTGAATCCACGGTTAATACTCATGTGTATTCCTCCTAATCGCTCGTTTATATGGATGATTTCGAATATGCAGTGTGTTTGGCGAAGGTTAAAGAAACCGATTGTCCTCCGGATAACTGGTCCGACTCCTCACGGGGCAGGAACATTCTGACCAAACCGGCTTCCGTCAGCAGCGTAATCTCTGCGTAGTGCCCCAAGATCATAACCTGCTTGACCACAGCGGCCAGACCGGGAAGAGAAGCATCATTCCATCTGATATCCTCAGGGCGTACCGCAACAACGACCTCTCCCCGCAGCTCCTTCGGATTGGACATTTCGAGATGGTTCAGCCGGATACCGCTTTCGTCTGCATTACCATTCAGCATGTTCATGCGTCCGATAAAATTGGCCACGAAAAGTGATTGGGGCGCGTCGTAGATTTCCTGCGGGGATGCAGACTGCTCGATATTTCCCCGGTTCATGACGATGATCCGGTCCGACAGCGATAGCGCCTCTTCCTGGTCATGCGTCACGAACATCATCGTCAATTTCGCAGCAGACTGAATTTCGCGCAGTTCCTCGCGAAGCTCGCTGCGCAGCTTGGCATCCAGCGCGGAGAACGGCTCGTCAAGCAAGAGCACCGCCGGCTCCAGCAGCAATGCCCGGGCTACGGCCACCCGCTGCTGCTGCCCGCCGGACAGCTCGCCGGGACGTTTCTTCTCCGATCCTGGAAGCCGTACCAGACGAAGTGCCCGGTCCACGGCTTCCAGGATCTGTTCCTTACTCTGGCGCCGGATCTTGAGGCCAAAGGCCAAATTTTCAAAAACGGTCATATGCGGCCAGAGATTATAGCTTTGAAATACCATCGCCGTCGGTCGTTTCTCCGGCGGAAGATGCAGCACACTTTTGCCTGCGATTTGAATATCACCCGAATCCGGCTCCAGAAAGCCTCCGACCGAACGGAGCACCGTCGTCTTGCCGCAGCCGGAAGGCCCCAGCAGCGTTACGAGCTCTCCATGGGCGATATCCAGCGATATCCCGCTCACGCCATCGCCTGTTTTATAACGCTTCGTTAAATTTTGGATCGATAATTGAACTTGTGCAGTCATTCCCTTGCCCCCTTGCTATTTCATGGTGAAGCCGCTGGACATGACGTCCGCGCTGACAAAACGCCGTGATACGAACAGCAGAATAATGGTTGGCAGCGTGAGCAGGATCGAGAACACCGCCCCCGCTGTTGCCGGATAATCCTGTACAGCCCCATACATGATCAGCGGCATCGTTTTATAATCGGGCATACCGACCATAAATGTCCCCTGTGCTTCATCAAGCGAAGAAAGGAACGTAAAGATCGAAGCAACGATAATGCCTGGCAGCGCCATTGGCAGCGTAACATTCCAAAATACGCGCAGCGGTCCGGCGCCTGCATCCCTCGCAGCTTCCTCCTGTGCTTTATGCACGCTTTTGAACGAGGCAGCCGGAATCCATGTCATATACATCAGCGTGTTAACGATATGAATCAGGACAACACCCATAAAGGTGTTCATCAAGCCGACTTTGAAAAAGAGCACCGCAATGGCAACATATAAGCCCATTTTGGGAAAAGCGTTCGTCAGCAGGAACGAGAACAGGAACCATCGGCTCAGCGGAAACCGTATACGCGCAAAAGCATAAGCTGCCGGCACACAGATAATAATCGACAATGCTGTAACCACAATCGCAATCAGAAAGGACAAACTGATCGATTTCAGAATTTCGGGCTGGGATAAGACGTACTTCCACCAAGTCAAGGACCAGCTTTGGGGAAGTGCGGCAGGAAACTGCCATTTCCCTGAAAAGGCCAGCAAAGCCAGATTGATCAGTGGCCCAAGAAAAAAGAAAATAAATAGGGCAAAAATGATAAACTCTATGATTTTTCGGCTTCCCAGCCTTTTAAAATACCAACTCAACAAACGTCACCTCCGGAATCCAAATTGGTATCGATACCAATTTGCACAATAATGATTTCTTGTTTTCAAAAAAGCCGAGCACGCCCATCATTGGTATCGATACCAAATTAGTGATGATGAACTGTCATGTTGTCTTAGCCCCCTTACCTCGCTTGTACTCTTCTAGCTTAAAGACCAAATGTTAATTTTGTTCCGGCTGAATGTTAATGGAGAGGAGTTCTTTTGTTTCATGAACGTAAAAAACGCCGCTATACTTTCGGATATCCAAAAAAAAGATTCCATGGAGTTTAACCTCCATGGAATCTTCCCTTCGCCTATGTTATGAAATCACTTCAATTTTACGCCGCTTAAACTGCCGCCTTTAGCAAAAACTCGCTCTATATTCTTTTCCACTGCCGGATCGGGAATCAGAGGCGGAGCTTGGTGCGGTTTGATCCGGGCATCGATCATCATATTATCGCAAGCCCAATGCTTGTTCTCGTAGCTGCTGTTCACACCATAAATATCATGTGAAGGATTGCTCCGCGTGAAGGTAGCCCATAGGAAATTATGGATCGTTTCACTAAGGAAGGTGCTATCATCACATAAAATGATCATCGGGCATGTCTCGAGCGGCCCTTTTTCAGCAATGGCTTCACTTAATCCTTTCAGCTCCTGCTGCGCCGTTTCGTAATCTGCAAATGCAGAGCCTTGAATCGCTACGACTCCCGGCATGACCAGACGGGCATTCTTAAATCCGCGTAATTCCTTCAGCACTTCCGGCACCTCGCGGCATAATTCCCGCTTCTTGTCCCCATAAGCCGCCAAGACGACTTTACTGCCGCTGTTAAGCCCCGTGCCTGAATAATCCAGGGTATCGATTGTCGTATTCGTATAAAAGTGAATATCCCGGCGAAGATCCATCCGCTCCAGAATATAGTTCATAAAACCAACGATATCATGGGAATCCAGCGCTTGGCTCTCTTCGGCCGTAATAAACAAATATTTGGCGAGACTCAGCTGTCCCGTTCCCAGGATCCGGTTAGCCAGTGTCAGAATCTCGGTCGGCTGCTTCACCCGCTGATAGGGTGTATAGCGTTCACTGCCGATGGCAAACAGCAAGGGATGTACCCCTGCAGCATCCACGGCATGAACTTCCTTGACACCTGGAATTTCCTGCTTGATGGCATCGCCCGTTAGCTCATGAATAAGCTCTCCGAATGAGGTATCCTCTTGAGGTGGACGCCCGACGACGGTAAAAGGCCAGATCGCATTTTTCTTCGCGTACACTTTATGAACCTTCATAACCGGAAAAGGATGCGTCAGGCTGTAATAGCCCAAATGATCGCCAAAAGGTCCCTCCGGTTTGGTTGCATCCGGGTGAATTTCACCCGTAATCACAAAATCAGCATCATGGCTGATACAATATCCATCAACATAGCTGTACCGGAACCGGCGTCCGGATAGCAATCCGGCAAAGAGCATCTCACTCAGTCCTTCCGGCAAAGGCATAATGGCCGAAAGCGTATGGGCAGGAGGTCCGCCAATAAAGATACTTACTTTTAACGGCTCGCCTTTCTTACTCGCCTTCGCTTGATGCACGCCGATACCGCGGTGGATCTGATAATGCAATCCGATTTCTTTATTCATTTCATACTCATTGCCGCTGAGCTGAATACGGTACATCCCCAGATTGGAATTCATCAGTCCCGGCTTTTCCGGATCCTCCGAATATACCTGCGGCAGGGTAATAAAAGCGCCCCCATCCATAGGCCAATGCTGAATTTGCGGCAAATCCGAAATCTGAATTTCTTGAAATGCACTGGGAACGCGCCCCGGTTTTTTCATCGGCAGAGCCTTAATAGCCCCAAATCCGCTGCCGATATTTTGAAAAGGATGCTTAACCGCCTTCATCGGGTCGTCGCGCAGGGCGATAATGCTCTGTGTTCTGTCCCAGGTGCTCCGGAAAATAAACTTGCTGCGCTCGATATCGCCAAAAAGGTTGGAGACCGCTTTGAACTTCGAGCCTTTCACATTTTCAAATAACAAAGCAGGGCCGCCAGCTTCATAAACTTTCAGATGTATAGCAGCCATCTCCAGATAGGGATCTACTTCTTCTTTTATGCGAACCAAATGTCCATGTTGTTCAAGGTCTGTTATACATTCTTCTAGATTCCGGTACAATGGTTTAACTCCAATCTCCATGAGAGTTTGCTATAGCTTATTGCTCCTATAATAAGAGGTCTATTTAATATAGTTAAAACAAAACTCATGGTAGATGTCAAACGATTATCGCATATCTAATTTTCAGGCATGACTGGAGGCACTTGATATCGCTTCTCCAGCATTTCCGGTTTGGGGGCAAATACCCGCAGAACCAGATTAAAGTTACCGTCAGGTGCTGGAAGCCAGTTTGACTGCTTGCCCTGCGGTGGAGTTTGTTGAATATAAATATCCAATGATCCGTCCGGGTTATACTGCAGTCCTTTCGTCAGATCACCAATGGCATATCTCTGTATCGGGTTAGGCACCAGGTAAAAATCAGCTCCGTACATGGTCAGCGCCCAAAAGCCGTCCGCAGCTGGGATCTGATCCTTGTCAAAATGAAGCATGTACTCACGCGAGCCGGTTAATGGCTTCCCATTTCCATCTTCAAAGGTGCGGGCATACAGCTCTTCAGACGGAACATTGGCGGCGAGACCGGAATATGCAACTAAAGCGCGCACAAGAAAATGATCCCCATTCATGCCAACGTCGTAACCGACAACCCAGCCGTTTTCTTTGGGAACCCAAAAGCCCGCTTTTTCAATGATATTCCGTCCATCACGCGCCGCCCGTTCCAACCCGGCGATGGTGGCCGGATCCAGCCCTTTTGCATCAAATCCCTTCGCTGCATCGATTCCGATGAGCTTGAATTGATCCAGCAGAACCTGTTCGCTTGACGGAGGCGGATTTTTCTTCATGGCATCTGTCATGATTTTGAAAAATGCTAAGGGGTGGCTCTCTAATTGAGGTAAAGAGACTCCTGGCTGCTCTGCCTTCAACGGCTGATGAGACAAGGAGTTGAGCGTAAATAGCTGTTCAAACGCAGCTGCCTTTGCTTCATCCTCCTTGCCGTTCACCTCAACGCGCCCGACCAACCAGACCGTATTCGTTGGCGCAAGGATTTTCGGGTAACTCGTTTTCCAATGCCATGATGGACCGGCAATGACAACTTTTCCTGCCTTATCCATGGTCGTGCGGTTAGATACATTTTGGAAGGTGTTCGTATAGGCATCCAGCATTTGGACGGTGTAATAGCGGTTGTCAGGGTTTGCCGGCACTTTCAGTACTACAGGCCCCTTGGAGAGATCCAGCCAGGCGGTAAAATAAAGCGTGGAGCTATTGGGTGTGACGATGTCTTTATACGCCGGTGAAGCCAGCGTAGTGGAGTAGTAAAACTGATTGAGCGGTGCTCTCGTCCTCAGTATTTTTTCCTTTGTTTGTTCCATCACGACGAGTGGATAGCCGTATATATATGCCTGTACGCCAAGTGAATAAGCCAGCTGTTCGAGTTCTGGCGCTCCCATGCCGGTCTGTGCCTGTGCCCGATGAGGCAGCTCTGCCGTCGGCTCATGTCCGAGCTTTTCAATATACGAATCCGCAAAAGCAGTTGATAAGCCGCCGGACAAGGCCCCGCCAACCAATACCGCAGCCAGCAGCCCTTTTGCTATCCATGTAAGCCTCCATGTACGCCATTTCATCGCATAGCCCCTTTCCACGATCCATATCCAGCCCTGGTATATTTTTCATGCGTTTGAAGTTAGGATTAGCCAATGGAAGGCGCATTATTCCCTCGCTTTATCGAGATTCATAGTTCTGGTAACGGTCCTTGTCGTCCCACATCCGGTTAAAGGTATCCTCGAAAGTCCGAACGACCGCAGCATCATGGATGATCAAAGCGACATCGTCGTTCTCCTTCACGGAGGACTTCAGGTAATTGAACGAGCCGGCCTCCACGCTTTTTCCGTCCGCGATGAGCATTTTAAGATGCATTTTTCCCTTATGGCTGCTAACCTTGACCGGAACGCCTGCTTTCATGATCTGTTTGAGCGCATCCTGCTGCTTCTCCTTCCCCTCCGCATGCTCCTGATCCGTGATGAGACGCACGCGAACTCCCCTGCCGGCGGCGCCCGCGATTGCGTCGACGATCGGGTCGTAATTCAAGCTGTATATCGCAACGTCAAGCGTGCTCTTGGCATCGTTGATCAAGCCAGTGATGGCCTGCTCCGGATGATCTCCGTTTTGAACGAAATACGTCTGAATGGAGCTCTCGCCACCGGACACCTGCTGACCGGATTTCGCCTGCTCTTGCGGTTCCATAGGTTCGTTTGCGGCTCCGCTTGCCTGCTTGTCCGCCTGCCCGTCTGCCGTGCAGCCGGACAACAGCCCGCAGATCAAGGCTGCCGTAATCCATGGGTTCCATCTTGGCATAAAAATACTCACTCCTTCCGGCTGAAATGATTTGCTTATCATCGTAACAAATTCGGAGCTGGATCTCCAATATTCCGGTCATTAGGCGATAAGGGATGCTGAGCTCCTGAAAACATGCACAAAAAACGGCCTGCTCATCAGGCCGTCCTCTACACGCAATTATCTTTCGACTACGATTCAATGGCGTTGTCTACGCTTAAAAACCGTTAAACGTCACGAACTCCCCTACGGGCTTGCGGTAACCGCGGGGTCTTTGCTTGCCGGTGTCCTCTTTGCCGATCGTAATCAGCATTGCGGGTACGTAGCGGTCCGGAATGTTCAACGCCCGGCGAAGCTGCTCGGGATCGAAGCCGATCATCGGGCAGGTATCCCAACCTTTGTCCTTGGCGATCAGCATGAACAGCATCGCGGACAAGCTTGCGTTGCGAATGGCTTCGTCCCTTTTGAACGCATCGCCTCCATCTTCGTACATGCCGATGACGCTGCTGACTGTTTCGTCGAATTCGCGCCGGTCGATGACTCCGAGATTCAGCAAACCTTCGTTGATCGGACCAATGTTGTGATAGGCATCCAAATCTCCCAGCACGACGATCACCGCAGAGCTTGTCAGCACTTTATATTGCTTGAAAGCCGCCTCGTACACCTTTTCCTTCAGCTCCTTCTCCGTCACCGCGACGTAGTGGGTGTGCTGCAAATTGAAGGCGGAAGGAGCGAACTTCACGAGGCCGAACATTTCGGCGAGCTCCTGCTCGCTAATATTAACGTCGGTTTGGAACTTATTGGCGGATCTTCTGGCTTGGACGAGCTCCTGAAACTGGCTCATGATAATATCTCCCTTATGTATGTTTTTTCAATCAATATCCACTCAGTTATTTTATATCAGTTGCTTTAAAAAAGTGAGTTAAATATATCATACATCCCTATTTTTTCGCAATACTTCCGGTCAGCAGAAAATAAAAAAAAGACGCTCAGTGTCAAAAGCAGCTAATGGGCTGCCTTCACTGTAAGCGTCCCATTGAAATTTTTGGAGGGAATCGCAATATCGTACGTGCCCGGCTGCGGGTTGCTCAGCAGAAATATGTTTTCGCCTTCCTTCAAATCTGCATCAACGTTCAGGTTTTGGGATACGAGCTTTAATCCGGTGCCGGCTCTGGGCTTCACGTCAACGACAACCTTGATCATTTTCTTCGCCTCAAAGTCAGTGTTTGCCGGGGTGAATCCGGCTGCAGATACCTCGATCGTGGCCACTTGCATGTCGTTGTCTTCATCGATGGCGGCGGCAAGAGATTTCGGCTGACCAATAGCTCCCAGCGCGATCCGGTCCTGCAGCAGCAGCATGCCTCCAGCGAGCACGGCCAATGAAGAGTTCCTCGTCGTTGTACCAACTGAATCCGCACACAGACTCAGCCGACATTGTTAATTATATTAACTTTTGTAAACACAAGATTATCCCTCTGTTAAGTCACTATAAACATATGTCAAAAAAAAATATACAAATATACCCAAGTGGCAGGCCAATGGGTTCGCCAAACCCTTTTCTGGAGTAGATTCTGAGCGTTCGCCTTATTTTTACTCCGTATAAAATTGTTGGCCTTGCGAAACATAAAGGTACATACCGATTCTTTTGACGGAGGCTGCCATGTTCTATGTATACTGCCTATCACTGCTGATCGGCGGCTTGTCGATCGTCAAATAGTCGTGTTCTCCTACCAAAGCAAGCATATCGATCCCCAATTCTGGTCCACGTTCAAGTTCCAGCTGCTGATGCTTCCACTTATGCTGGCCGCGAACTTAAGCATCGGCTATGGCATCCGCTTCGGCTTCAAAGCGTCGGGCCAGCTGAGCTTCGTCCTGATCGCGGCCAAATGCCTGGAGATCTTCATCTTCATCGCGATGGGCTTTTTGTTTCTAAAAGAAATTCCGTCCTGGAAAACATGGCTTGGACTTGCGGTGATCATTGGAGGCGTGGTGTTGACCAAGCTGAAATGAATCGCCCGCCGTGATTGTGGTAGTCGCTGAACGCAAAAAAACGGCCCTGATGCTTTCATCAGACCGTTTGCTTTAATATAATATGAACGTAGAAAGAGTATAATTTCCCAATTCCCCGTCAGCGCAAAAATCCGTTCAGTGTGACCGCGGAAAACAGGAAAACGCCAGAGTATAGCGGCCAAAAGGCATCTTTGAAAATGAACATGCCGACGATCCCTGAAAACAGCAGTCCGGCCGTATTCATGACCGCCACAACAACCGCTGTGCTGCGAAATAACCGCATGACTCCATGATGCAGCAGGCTTAAACAAATATAGTAAGGAAACAATACGAGAAAAACGAGTACGGCGGGAACGAAAGGCCCCATATCTATGAGGGAATCATCCTCCATCTGCGTTGCGGCGACGGCCCATGCCAAGGCAAGGATCGGCGAGCAGGCGAAGAGATTCAGCAGCAGCTGTTTTTTCGGATCTCTCATCGGATCGATCCCTCCTCATCCCTTAGTGTTAAGCCACATGAAACAGTTTCAGCGCAATATAGACAGCCACGCCCCAAATGACAAGAGCGGACAGCTTGTTGATGATGCCTAGCACCCTGCCGCCACGGTCCGCGTCTCCGACTTTTTTGCCGGCATAGCCAAGGGCGAAGAACCAGATCCAGGAGACAGCCATCGTGGAGACCGTAAACGCCAGCTTGTTCATTCCTGTGTAGCCGAGCGAGCTCGTGCCGATGACGCCGATCGTATCCAAAATCGCATGCGGGTTCAGAAGCGACACCGACATGGCGAACATGATCTGCTTCTTCGCGGGCAGCGACGCCTTGCGCCGGTCCAGTTTCGCTGGCTTGCTCTTCCAGATGGACCAGCCCATATATAACAAAAATGCCAGGCCAATGATGAAAATCGTTGTCTGCAGCGCGGGAATCGTGAACACTACGACCGACACGCCCAGTACTGCAAGCAGGATTAGCAGCATATCGCAGCAGGCTGCCGTGACGATGACCGGAATGGCCCCTTTGAATTTGGGCTGCGAGGCCCCTTGGTTAAAAATAAACACATTTTGCGCGCCCAAAGGCAAAATAAGCCCCAGCGCAAGCAGAATACCGTGAATGATGGCAGTCAGCATATCCGTAAAACCTTGTCCTTTCCGTCAAAATCAATCAGCAAGCCTCATGCATATCCGGAACCCGCCGAGAAATGTATATCTTATCATGCGGGCCGGATTCTGTGAATGCCATCTTGGAGGACGATAACAAAAAACACCGGATCAAAAGCATCCGGTGTTTTTCTCTGTCTTTTATAGCATGCTTAGACGCTAGTCGCTTCCCCGATCGCCCGCTGCGCCAGCATCGCGCCGACCGCGTCCTCCATCGGCGGATTATGCAGCCCTGCGCGGACGTCGCGGTACATCCGCTCCAGCGGCAGGGTGCGCGACAGACTCGATCCGCCCACGATCCGCATCGCGAGGTCGACGATGCGCACAGCCGCGTTGGTCGCCACCGTTTTGGCGAGCCCGAGCTCCGGCTTCATCGACGGACGCGCATCGGGCAGCCGGTCCCAGCGGTCGGCCACGCTGTACAACAGCGTCCGCGCCGTGATCCGCTCCGATTCCATCTCGCCAATTTTGTGCCGGATATGCGGCAGATCGGCGATCGGCCCCGGCAGGCTGCTCGGGCGGTATTCCGCGGCGAATTTCACCGCGAAGTCGCGCGCAGCCCACGCGATGCCAAGGTAGCAGGCCGGAATATGGAGCAGAGCGCCGCCATGGTCGGACATCCCTGATCCAAGGGCGGACCCGTCACTGCCTTCCCATCGGTCGAGGCGCTCCTCTTCCGGCACGAACACGTCTTCCAGCAGCAGATCATGGCTTCCCGTCGCCCGCATACCCAGCGTGTTCCATGTCTCTTCCATGCCCACCCCGGGTCCTTTGCGGACGTAGAAGGTACCAATTTTCTCCTCGTCCTCCACATAGGCGGTAACCGTAAACTGGTCCAGCACCGGAAGCAGCGAGCTGAAGGTTTTGCGTCCGGTCAGCAGGTAGCCGCCCTCCGTTCTGACCGCAGTCGTCTGCGGACGCCCCCCGCGGCTCGGACTGCCGGTCGATGGCTCGCTCGCGAACTGGTTGATCATCGCCCCTTCGTCCACGGCCCGTCTGCAAAACTCCTCGTACAGCTTTGGCGGCCACGACTGCTTCATGCGCAGCTGCAGCACCTGGCTGACATGCCAGCCGACCGCCAGGGCCGTCGAGCCGTCTCCCTTGGCGAGCCGCTCCTGCGCGAGCAGCATTTCGTACAGCGAGGCTTCCTCTCCCCCGTAGCTGGCCTGAACGGTCAACTTCAAATATCCGGCCTCCCGCAGGTCATCGAAATTTTCAAATGGAAACGATCCGTCGCGGTCATGCTCGGCGGCACGCTCAGCAAACGTCACGGCAAGCCGGTCGGAACGGGCGGCGATATCCGCTTCGCGCTCCGTTCGTACAAACGGATCCGTAAGGATGGAATTCATGCGGCAACTCTCCCCTCTGCAGCTTTCATTCCTTCATTGTATACCTATATGGTCGGAATTGTCCAAACCGGTTTGAGTCAGGCTTTATCCTTTGGAAGCCGCCTGTTTGTGCCGGACCGCATAAGCATGGTACATCCGCCAGCCCGTCAGCAGCGCGGCGGCCAGGCAGATGCAGGAAGATACCGTGAACACCGTATGCATCCCGCTGAGGAAAATTTCCGGATGTCCCGAAACGAGTCCGGTGACTCGGTGCCCGGCCTTGCTGCTCATCACATGGAACAGCGTCGTCGTCGCGATCGTGATCCCCACGACCATTCCGACGTTGCGGACGAGCGAATTGACGCTGCCCGCCGAACCCAGCTGGGTGCGCGGAACCTGCGACATCACGAGCGAATTGTTCGGGGATTGGAACAGGCCGCTGCCGATGCCGAGCATCCCGATCCATGTCCCCACGACCCAGAGCGAGCTGCCGTCATGAAGCGCGGCTAAGCCAAACTGCGCAATGACCATGACGATGAGCCCCGCAAAGGTCAGCGGTTCGGAGCCCAACTTATCCGAAAGGGCGCCGCTGATCGGTGCCACGACGACCATGCAGATCGGGAATAGCATCAGCAGGAAGCCGGCCGAGAACGGCGAAAGGTTCAGCATGTTCTGGGCATAAAACGGCGCGATGATATTAAAGCAAAAGTTCGCCGAAAAGACGAGGAAGCCGCATAAAATGCTGACCGAAAACAGCGGATTTTTGAACAGCGACAGCTCCAGCAGCGGCTGCTCGCGTTTCGTCTCCACGCGGAGGAACAGGATAAACGCCGCGGCGGCTAGTACCAGCGACAGGATGATCCAGAGATTGCCGTAGCCTGCCTGCTGCCCCAGAAGCAAGCCGGAGAACAACGCAACGATGAACACGGCGAACAGCAGGCTGCCGGGCGCATCCACCTTCGCTTTGACCTTGACCAGATCCGCCGGAAGGACCTTCCATCCGATGAACACGGCAATCAGGCCGATCGGCACGTTCACCCAGAAAATATATTCCCAGCCGAGCGAGGAAATGATAATGCCTCCGACGCTTGGCCCTGCGATGCTGCCGAGCGACACGAACGTGCCGATGAGGCCCAGTGCCTTGCCCCGCTCCTTCGCGGGGAAAATATCGGTGATGATGCCTTGGCTGTTCGCCATCGTCATCGATGCTCCCAGCGCCTGTATGACTCGGGAAACGATCAAGAACGGCAGCGAGCTGCTGAACCCGCATAACAAGGAGCCGAAGATGAAAATATAAGTGCCTAGGCGGAACACGCGGATTTTCCCGACCATGTCCCCCAGCTTGCCGAAAAACAGGATGACCGTGCAGATCGCCATCAGATAGCCGGTCGTCACCCATTCGATCTGGGCGATCGGCAGCCCAAGCTGCTTGGACAGCACGGGCAGCGCAATATTGACGATACTGCCATCCAGCGTCGACATAAAGGTGAATAAATTAAGTACAACAAGAATCAGCCAGCGTTTTTTCTGAATCGCGGCATCCTCTTGATACGATGCAAAAGAAGCACTCATGGCAACCTCCTGATCTCGAAGTGGTTTTAGTTGCGCCTGCAACTAAAGATCGTAACCAGTGTAACGCATATTAGTTGCGTGCGCAACCGTATTGAGATAAGATATTTTTATGCCTTTGCGCATCCACTATTTACGTCAGGGATCCGTCCCGGAGCGAAAGATTTATATCTTACTTTCCCTGTTTGCCCTATTGCTTATCCAACCTATAAAAGAGGTGCACCTCGTGAAAAAGGAACCTATCGGCAAATTGATTTCTTATATTCAGCGTTCCAATCAAAAAATGCTCGCCAAAGAGCTTGCCCCGTACGGGATCGGCAGCGGCGGCCAGCACAGTTTCCTCAAAAACGTCCTGCACAATCCCGGTGTCAATCAGGACCGGCTGACGCAGGAGCTGAAGTTCGACAAAGCTACCACGGCCCGCTCCGTAAAGCAGCTGGAGCATGCCGGCTATATCGAGCGGATTCCAGATCCGGAGGACCGCCGGTCGCTGCTGCTGTATCCGACGAATAAGGCCAAGGCGTTCGAGCCCGTACTCCAAACCATTTTGGACGACGCCAATAAACGCATGGCAATCCATTTAAGCCCGGACGAGGAAGAGCAGCTGCTGCAATTGCTCCATAAAGTCAGCTTGAGCTTCTCCGAGACGGAGGACTAGGGCGCATATCGATCTCTTCTCAGTTCATTAAACAGGAACGATGTGTTCGTATCGAGCTAGTCTGTCTTCATCGCTCGCCATTCCTGCAGTAAATAGCCGTCACGACCTGGCTCCGTCATTTTCAAGCTTCCGGTCGCAACAAAAGCCGCATGACGTCATAGCATCATGCGGCTTTTGTTATGATATCAAGCGGCTTCGTGCGGTTTATTCCGCCGGGCTCGCAAGCGAACCGGCAACCACTTGCCCTTTGTACAGAGTAGCCGACCGTGTAGCTCTTCGGGCTACGGCTTCGGCCGAACATGAAGCTTCCACGAGCACAAGGCTGGCCTCGTCGCCGGGCTTCGGCCAGACCTGGACGCCTGTTGGGTCCAGCGGAGTCAGCCCGTCCGTGATGTACCCAAGCGTCTGCCCCAGGGAGCGCTCGTCCGCCCAATGGGAGATTTCCGCGAGCCGTCCGGCGCGTTCCAGGATATCCCCGTTCCCGAACGGCGACCAAATATCATAGACGTTATCGCATCCGACGGCGACGGACACCCCGTGGTCATGCAGCAGCCGCACAGGCGGGAACTTCCGTCCCATTGGAACACTCGTAATGATGGTCATGTCGGCTTCCGCCAACAGGTCGGCCATTTCTGCCGCCTGCTGCGGCGCGATGTCCCCGAGGCTGAATGCATGGCTGACGGACACCCTTCCCTGCAGCCCGGCTTCCACGGCCAGCTCTGCCAGCCGTTTGATTGTGAATATGCCAAGACGGTCCGGATCATGCAGATGCAGATCGATCCCGGCATTCTCCTCAGCCGCAATCCGCACCATGGCCTGCAGCGACTTCTCCAGGTCCCCGTCAACGGTCGCCGGGTCCACCCCGCCGACCAGACCCGCACCCTTGCGGATTGCCTCCCTCACCAGCTGCTCCGAGCCAGAGCGCAGCAAACCCTGTTGAGGAAAAGCGACAATTTCATGGGAAAGCTTGCCTTCATACGCTCGCAGCGCCTCCTGAACCTCATCCAGATGCGACAGTCCCACTTCCGGGAAAATATCCACATGGGTTCGGATATGCGTCGCCCCTGATCTGAGCGACGCTTGCAAATAATGAGCCGCGCTTTCCCGAATCGGCAAGGAACGGGAAGGATCGAAGCCTTTCTCCTCCTCCAATCTGCCCATAATGGAGCTTACCGGCGTCACCGCCCTCCAGCTCCCGCCGAGCAGCGTCTTGTCCAGGTGGCAGTGCTTCTCCACGAAAGATGGCAGCACGAGCCGATTCCCCGCGTCCATCTGCGGCAGCTGATCACCTATCGGCTGGTCGGCCGGAATGATTTTCGTAATATTCCCATCCTCAATAAGCAAATGTTTGATTTCGGTTTCCGTTCCGGTAATCACGTCCTGCTGCAGCCGGTACCCGCATTCGAGGCGGGCATTGATAAGCCAAAAGCGTTGTTTCATCCTGCATCTCCCTTTCTTTGTTTTACTTCGGATCCAGCGATCCCGACACGAGATTCCCCCGGAACAGGACCGCCTGGCGTTCCGATCTTCGGGCAACCGCCTCGGCCGAACAGCTCGCTTCGACTAAGACTGCGCTGGCTTCGTCGCCGATCCGCGGCCATGCCTGCTCGCCCTCGCCGTTCAGCGGGGTGATGCCTCCGGTAATGTATCCAAGCGCCTGGCCAAGCGCCCTTTCGTTTGAAAGGCCAAAGCGCTCTGCCAGAATGCCTGCCTTCTCCAGCATGTCTCCTTTGCCGAACGGGGACCAGTGATCCATGATGCTGTCATCGCCAAGCATCACTTCCACACCACGCGCCTGCAGCAGCGGAATCGGTATGGTCCGACCGAGCGGAACCGAAGAGGCAATCGAAATGCCCAGCTGCGCCAGACGGTCTGCCGTCTCGGCCGCTTTCTCCGGCGCGAGATCGGCCAGCGCGAGCGCGTGGCTTACGGTGACCCGCTTCTGCCAGCCCGCCTGCTCGGTCAAATCCGCCAAACGCTGGATCGTGAACAAGCCCAAATGGCCTCCGTCATGGAGATGGATGTCAATATTCGCGTCCGCCTCCACGGCGAGGTCCATGATGGTGCAAAGCGATTTTTCGATATCGCCGTCGACCGTCGCCGGATCCACGCCCCCAACCAAGGAAGCACCGTTTCGCAAGGCTTCCCTCATCATCGATACGGTTTGACCTCCCAGCAGCCCATGCTGCGGGAAAGCGACGAGCTCGATCTCGGCCCTGTCCCGATAGTCCTCTGCCGCTTTCAGCGTCTCTTCCAGGTTTCGCAGACCGATGACGGGATCGATGTTCACATGGCTGCGGATGCGCGTCGTGCCGGCCCGAAGCAGCAGTTCGATCAGCTTGCCCGCTCTCTCCCGCGCCACCGGCAGCAGCCTTGGAAGGAGTTCGCGTTCTTCTTCGAATCTCGTAAAAATGCCGTTGGCCGGGACCGATGGAGCCCTCCATGGTCCACCGTAATAAGTCTTGTCCAAATGAATGTGCATATCGCGAAACGAAGGGAGCATCAATCGGCCGTGCATCGCTTTCTTGGGCAGCGTATCTTCCAATGCGGCAGAGGCGGCCGTTATGTCCGCGATTTTCCCATCCGTGATCCGGATATGAAAAAGCCCTGTTTCCGTGCCGGACACGGCTCCGTTTTCATAGCGATAGCCTGTCTCCAGCCTGACATCGGTTAACCAGTAATTCTGCATGTTTTTTCCTCGTCTCCTCTCCATGGTAGGTGCGTGAACAATGAGTCTTTGAGACTCCGTATAGAGTATGCTACCATGGGGATGTCTATATGAAAAATATTAATATCGTTGCATTCGCTAAGGTTTATCATATACAAGGAGGAAAGAAATTTATGGACATTCGTCAGCTGCGGTATTTCATTGCCATTGCGGAAGAGCGAAAAATTTCGGCAGCGGCCCAAAGGCTTCATATGTCCCAGCCGCCGCTCAGCCAGCAGCTGAAAGCGATGGAAGACGAACTTGGAACTCTCTTGCTTGAGCGGACCGGGAAGCTCCTCGAATTGACCGAGTCGGGAAAAGCCTTGTACCGCTATGCGCTGCAGATGACGCAGCTGATGGAGGAAGCCGTATCCGAGGTCAAGGAAGTGGGGAACGGCGTGAAGGGCAGCCTGAATCTCGGCATCAACACCTTGTCCTCGCCCGAGCTTCCGGGTCTGCTCCATCAGTTCAAACTGCGGTATCCTCACGTGACCTATAAAATCCAGCAAAATGAGTCCTCACGCTTGTGCGAGCTGGTCAAAAGCCGGGTGCTGGAGCTTGCGATCATCCGGCTGCCGCTGGAGCTGGACGAATTCTCCGTGCTTCACCTGCGGACCGAGCCGTTTTATTTCATCACCGCGCAGGAGTCATTCGCAGCCCGCTCCGAAACGGCCCTCTCCGAGCTGAAGGACACCCCGCTGATGCTTCCGAGCACCGAAGGCCTTGGGGTTCACTACACGATTCAAATGGCATTTTCCGCCCGGCACTTCAAGCCGAACATCATCGCCGAATGCTCGGACGTTCCGCTGCTACTGCAATTGGTATCCTCCGGCTTCGGCTCTGCGATCGTGCCAAAGACCGTTCTCTCCCGGCTTGCGGGTACGGGCATTCATGCCCTCCGCATTGCGGATGACGATCTGACGGGCGCGACGGGATTGATATCGCTAAAAGGCCATCATTTATCGGCGGCCGCGCAGCATTTTATCGAGCTGATCCAAAGCAGAGCGATGCAGCCCACTTTCCCCTCATAGCGATGACAATGCCTAGATGCTTAAGATTATAGGGGCCTTCTTCAGGAATCCACCATCGTGCCGCCATTCACGTGGAGAATTTGGCCCGTGACGTAACCCGAATCGTCGGAGGCCAGATATACGTAGGTCGGCGCAAGCTCAAACGGCTGCCCGGCCCGCTTCATCGGTACGTCCGTGCCGAACGTCTTGACCCGTTCCGCGTCGAAGCTCGACGGAATGAGCGGCGTCCAGATCGGTCCCGGCGCCACCCCGTTCACGCGAATGTTCCGGTCCACCAGATTCAAGGACAGCGATCGCGTAAAGGTCACGACCGCGCCTTTGGTGGAGGAGTAGTCCAGCAGCGTCTTTTCCCCTTGATAGGCCGTGACCGATGCGGTATTGATGATGGAGCTTCCCGCCGGAAGATGCGGCAGAGCCGCCTTGACCATGCGGAAGTAAGACAATATGTTCGTCTGGAACGTATTCAGCAGCTGCTCGTTCGAAATGTCCAAAATGCTCTCCTGCGGATATTGGACGCCATGATTGTTGACGAGCACATCCAGCTTGCCGAAGGTTTCCAACGTTTTTTGCATGACCCAGGCGGGTGACTCTTCGTTCCTCATATCGATGGCGATATTCAGGCAGCGCCGTCCCAGCTGCTCGATCCGCTGCTTGGTCTCCGCCGCATCCTGCCGCTCTTCCAGATAAACGATCACTACGTCCGCGCCTTCCTTGGCAAAAGCGATCGACACGGCGCGTCCGATGCCGCTGTCTCCGCCCGTCACCAGCGCCACCTTGCCTTGCAGCTTGCCCGAGCCCCGATATGCCGGATTTTCTGATATGGGTCTGGGCACCATCAAATACTCCATGCCCGGCTGCCGCGATTGATGCTGTGGCGGAAACGACAGCGGGACGTTTTTGCACTGCACTTCTGAACCGTAATACGGATAGGAAGGGTACAAGGCTAGCACCTCTTTTCTTAAGGACCGACGTCTGGACGGTAGGACGCCAGCGATCCTTCGAAATAAACGATCTGGGAAATCCGGATAATGAAGGGAGCGGTCATGGAGGTTAACCTGAATATGATCGACGGCGACGCCCGCCAGCATCCTCTCCAGTCTTCTTGAATCCATAATGGATATGCCGAATTGGCCTGGCTCTATTCGCCCAAATTGACAGCGCTGGCTTTTTCACGGCTGAAAGGCTGAGGTTATTAGGCGAAGATGATTATGCTATGATTAGGTGACTCCGCCTCGGTGTTATTACTTCGTTAGCGGCACAGATTTATTGAAAAGAGGAGTTGATTCTTGATGGAAACGAGCGGAATACTAGCGGTTATTGCCATTGTTTTTTCTCTTTTTCTCTTCATCAAAGTCATGAGCTTGCAAAGCCAGATGAATAACCTCAAAGCCGATCTGGAATGGATGCGGAACCGGGCCGGTTCACCGTCCGTTCCTGCCTCGGCTGTAACCTCCCCTCCTCCCTCTGAAAAGCAGGAAACCTCCGGCTCTTCAGATCTGGATGAAAGGCTCCTCTACCTGCTTCGATCCGGTCAAAAGATTAAAGCCATCAAGGAGCTTCGGGAAGCTCGTCCTATGGGCCTCAAGGAAGCCAAGGAATACGTGGAGGCATTGGAGCGGGACGTATTGTAAAAAAGCCGCTGACACATTACCTGTGTCAGCGGCTTTTCAATGTTCCACATGTCCGATGAACCCGTCATGATCCCCCGTCCAAGGGGTACTTGCTGATGGATATCCGACTCCGGCAGCCTATCATTCCGATCTCTATTTCGCGGCAGCCTGCACGAAACGTGCCGTGATTTCCTTCGGTCTCGTAATCGCGCCGCCTACGACGGCAGAATAAGCTCCCAGCTCCAGGCAGCGGCTGTACATTTCCGGTGTGATGACATTGCCTTCGGCAATGACGGGAATGTCCACTTCGCGGAGCACCGACTTCAGAAATTCAAAGTCGTTGTCGTACAGCTTCGTTGCCGACGTGTACGGCGTATACCCATGCAACGTCGTGGATACGCAGTCAAAGCCTAGCTCCTGCGCGAGGATCGCCTCCTCAACCGTCGAAATATCCGCCATCAGCTCCACGGCCGGATTTTGCTCCCGGCAGTAGGCAACCAGGCCGGCGATTGTTTCTCCGTTCGGACGGTCGCGTTTCGTGCAATCCAGCGCAATCATCTCACAGCCGCTTTCGAGCAGCTCGCCGATTTCCTTTTTCGTCGCCGTAATGAACACTTCGCTATCCGGATAATCGCGTTTTAAGATACCGATGACCGGCAGCGGCACCTCCTGCTTAATCGCGATAATGTCTTCCTTGCTGTTGGCCCGAATGCCGACTGCGCCGCCTTCCATGGCCGCCAATGCCAGCTTCGACATAATAAACGAGCTGTGCAGGGGCTCTTGATCCAACGCCTGGCATGATACCACAAGCCCGCCTTTAATTTGTTCAATCATTGCTGCTTGCCTCCTCTATACTCCCGTGTAATGGGCAACCGTTTCCTCAATCTCCTTGTTCAGCTCGGCCAGGGAAGCATGATGTTCCGGACGGACCGGCAGCAGCGGAAGACGAGGTGCTCCTGTCTCGATGCCGCGGAGACTAAGGATATATTTGCAGGCTCCGTACAGGGATGGATAGCCCAGCAGCTTTTTGATGATGCCGTTGATCTTCGTCTGCAGCACTTGTGCTTCTTCGATGCGATTGCCGATGAACAGGCTGTTCAGCTTCACGAACAGCTCCGGCATAACGCCATAAGTTCCGCCGATGCCGCCGTCTGCTCCCATGATGCGGCCCGCAAGAAACTGCTCATCCGGTCCGTTGAACACAATGAACTGACTGCCGCCGGTTTCCTTGTACTGCTGCAGCTCGAAGGTGCTTTCCCCGGACATTTTTACGCCGATGACCTTGTCCTGTTTCGCCAGCTTGGCAAGCAGGCTTGTGCTGAGCGTGAAGCCCGTCGTCTGGGGAATATTGTAGATGATAAACGGCAAGTTCGTGCTGTCGATCATGTGCTGCCAGTGGGTTTCCACCGCCGTCTCAGGCAGACGGTAGTAAATCGAAGGCACCGCCGAAATGATATCCGCGCCAAACTTCTCCGCATGCTTCGAAAGCTCAACGGCTTCCCGGGTCGAGTTCGCTCCGACATGCACGATGATAGTCAGCTCGCCCTTCACTTCTTCCATGACCGCTTCAAGCACCTGCTTGCGCTCTTCCACGTTCTGCAAAATGCCTTCGCCGGAGCTGCCTCCAACATACAACCCTTTGACGCCTTTGCCTACATAATATCTTGCGAGCTTTCTTACGCGGTCCTGATCCACGTTGCCTGCTTCGTCGTAAGCCGAATACATGGCGATATAAATGCCTTGGTATTGAGAAACAATGTCTGTCGTCATGGGTATGCACTCCATCTCTTATTCAAAGTAAGGATAAACCGCGCCGTATAATGCCGCTTTATTGCCAAGTTCCGCCACGACAAGCTTCGTTTGCGAAAAGCCCGGCGGCAAATAGGCGGCCAAATGCGCGTTGATTTGATCCAGTAAAAATTCTTTTTGCTCCGATACGCCTCCGCCGATGACAATGATCGAAGGATCCGCGTACAAAATCATTTCCGCGATGCCTCTCGCGATTTCCTCCGTCCAGCTGTCGATCAGAAAACCGCTTGCCTTGTCGCCCTTCCGGGCCCGCTCGAACAGCTCAAAGCCGTCTCCCGTAAAGCCTTCGATCTCCTGCGATGCTCTTTTCATCAAAGCGGACATCGATGCCCGTTGCTCATACGTAGTGCCCGTGCTCTTGTCATATAAGCTGTGCCCAATTTCACCAGCTCTGTAGTGAGCTCCCAGCACGAGCTCGCCGCTGCTGAACATGCAGCCTCCGATGCCCGTGCCAAGCGTCATGCAGAAAAAGTGATCGCTGCCGCGGGCAGCGCCCTTCCACCATTCGCCGCGTGCTGCGGCATTCACATCATTAGCAATAGCTACGGAAATTCCATAACGCTCCTCGATCAGCTTTTTCAAATTCGTGCCCTTGTAGGAAGGAATGGTCCCGCCCGCAAAAATAATTTCACCGCTGCACGTATCCACGACCCCTGCCGTACTGATCCCCACTCCACGGATATCCCCGTATTGGCTCATCAGATTGTTCATGATGCCGAACACGGCTTCGGGTATCCGGATATTGGCTTCCCCTGCAGGCGTCGGAACCTTTTGATGATAAATAATTTGCGCATCCGGGCCGAATACGGCTGCCTTGATCTCTGTACCGCCCACATCAATTCCTATGACTTGCTCCATCCTTTTAACCCCGCTTGTATCCTTATTCCTTCACGGCCCCGCCGGCAATCCCTCTTGTAAAGTATCTCTGGAACAAGAGGAATATCAGAAGCATCGGTACGGCCGCTACGGTTGCACCTGCCATTTTATAAGCAAAGTTCGGATTCAAATCCTGCATCAGCGTGGCAATGCCGACCATCAGCGTTTTGACGTTTTTATCCTGACCGATAACCAGCTGCCACAGATAATCATTCCATACCTGAACGAAGTTCAGAATGAACAAGGCGCCAATGCCCGGCTTGACGATCGGAAGCAAGATTTGCAGGAATGTCCTCACTTCGCCGGCGCCGTCGATTCGGGCCGCTTCCCGGAGCGCGTCCGGCACGCTGTCGAAGAAGCCTTTGAGCAGGAACACGCCAAAAGCCGTGGCGACGTTGGGCCAGATCATGCCCCAAAGCGAGTTCACCATGCCAAGATCCTGCGTAATCCGGAACAGAGGAACGATCATAACCTCTTTTGGAACCATCAAGCTTGAGATAAAGACAACGAACAACATGTTTTTACCGAAGAAATTCAGCTTGGAGAATGCATATGCGGCCATCGAACTGGCTATGACGACCAGAATGGTGCTGACTCCGGCAACGAACAGGCTGTTCAGCGTCCAGCGCAGAGCCGGCTGATTATTGAAAACATCAATGTAATTGCTGAACGAGAATGTTTTCGGCCACCAGTCCGGCGGCATTTTGATGACATCGGAACTGTTTTTGAGCGAGCTGGTAAACAACCAGTACAGAGGAAACAAATTCAGCAGGGCGAAGACGATAATGATGACATTCGAGACAACATCGTACTTCTCTCGCTTTTTCTTCTCTTTCGTTTGAAGCATGATTTATCCCTCACTTCCCCTTGAACATTGCTCTGAGCTGCGGAATGGACAAAAGCATCGTAATCAGGAACATGATGACGCCCACCGCGGAAGCAACGCCCAGCTGGTTATACTTGAACGCGTTGTTGTAGAGATAATACATCATGGTGACGGAAGCGTTGTTCGGGCCCCCGCCCGTCAGCAGCTGGATAACGACGAAGATTTTCAGCACAGCGATGATATTGATGATCGTGATGTAGATCGTGGTCGGCTTGACCAGCGGAATCAGGATTTGGAAAATAATCCGAACCCGGCTCGCCCCGTCCACCTCGGCTGCTTCGAACAAATCTTTCGGCACGCCAATCATCGCCGCAATGTATAGAATGATCGCCTGACCGACGTTGGTTGCAAATGTTACAAATATGATCACCGGCAGAACCGTGTGTTTATTTCCAAGCAAATTGACGATCGAAAAATCCATTTCCCTTGCCGCATATGAGATGAGACCGTTAGCCGGATTCAGCAGGAATCCCCAAACCATACTCATGACGACCATGGAAACCATGACAGGGATGTAATAACTTCCCCGGATAAACGAAACGTATTTCGCGTTTTTATCGAATACGGAGGAAGCAACGAATATCGAAAAAGCGACTGTTAGAAGAACAATGAAGACGACAAATATAACCGTGTTGTAAATCGACTTGAAAAATACGGGATCATGGAACAACGTCACGTAGTTGTCGAAACCGACGAACGTTTCCTGATTGAATTGAACCTTGTACAAACTGAGCCTGATGCCTTCAATGATTGGATATACGATAAAAATCAGGAACATCAAGAATTGTGGCAAAATGAACAGATAGCCGGTCACATTTTCTTTCCAGTGATAGTTTCTCAGTTTCATGGTTATCCGTTACCTTTCCAATCCGGTTTCCTCTGCCGCCGCAGCCTTTGCTGGTAAGCGGCAGGGACCGAATCTTGTTTATATGTCTGGATATGGTTGTTTACATTTTACTAAGTTACTTTTTGAAAATAACAGAGCTTTCTTTGGCCTTCTGGATGACTGCGTTGCCTTTCGTCTGGTAATCCTTGATCGCTTGGGCAGGTGTTTTTTCACCAATGTACATCGCTTGCAGCTCCGGATACAGCACTTGTCTCAGTTCGCTGTAGCCAGGTACATTGCCCGTGAAGTTGAACAGGTTGGAAGCATTGGCATCATACGCGGCAAACAGTGGGTATTTATCTTTGAATTCAGCTGCCACAGAACTTCTTACAGGAATACTGTTCTTGGAAGATTTCACGAGCTCTGGATCGGTGGAGAAGAATTTCACGAAATCTTTGGCCACCTGGGTTTTCACTGCATCCCCAGTTTTGAATACAGATGCACCAATGACATAAGTGAAGGAAAGCGGCGATCCGCTTGAGGACGGAATGTTCGCAAGACGGATATCAAATTTTGGTGCTTTTCCAGCTTCCATATCTGCCTTTGAGTTGTTGAACAGCACCGGATTGGTGAAGCTGATCGCAAGCTGCTGGTTCTGGAACATCGCATTGGCATCGTTCGAGGATACGGATTCCGCACCCGGGTTCGTGTAACCTTCGCTGTAGACCTTTTTCAGCCATTCGGCCGCCTTGATGCCATTCTCGTCATCTACGGTGATGTTGCCCTGGTCATCAAAGAACTTGTTGCCGAACATCCGCAGATAAGCCAGGTTCCAAGTATCGCCCTGATTGTTCAGCGCGTACAGCCCCATTGGGTATGAGCCTTTCGGCAGCTTTTCTTTCAAGGTCTTCAGGATCTTGTCGTAATCGTCCATCGTCCACGTCTGGATCGCATTCGTGTCACCTACGTAGCTGTCGAGGCCCGCAGCCTTGAACATATCCGCATTGTAAGCCAGCGTGCCCGGATTATGGGCGAACGGATAGAAGTACACCTTGTCGCCGAAGGTTACGTTGTCCCAGTACTTCTGGTCGATATCCTTCTTCGCTGCGTCGTCGACGATATCATCGAGCGGCTCCAGCGCTCCACGATGCACGTAATCGCCCATAGCGAATACGCTTTCAAAGAAGATGTCCGGCGGCGTTCCGCCATTCAGGTTTACGTTCAGCATTTCATCACGCTGATCTCCGGCGATGACCTGAACATTCACCTTCACGTCATGCTTGTCATACTGCTTCGAGAATTTGTCTGCCGCATATTTGAAAAAGCTGTCATAATCCGCGTTTTGCTCCGAAGCATCCATAACGCCCTTCCACTGCGGAGTCAGCCACAGATTCAGCTCTACTTTATCTTTTTTGCCGGAGGAGCTGTCCCCGCTGCTGCTGTCTGCATCTTTTTGTCCGCCGCCAGAGCATCCAGCAAGAAGCGACATCACAACCAGCAATGCTGTTGTTGCCGATAACATACGTTTTTTTAACATCGAATAATGCCCCCTTTAAATCTTTGTCGTTTAAGTGTATTAGACTTTAAAATAAGTTCCGATTGATCTTGATGATGACCTTTCTGACATCGGATGGCTCGGCATCGGTCAAGCCCGGCCGGTGTATATCCTCCGGAAACAGGACGGTGTACATACCTGGCTTCAGCCTGATCATGGATTCGGTTTCCAGCTCCGTAAACAAGGAATAATCTTCTTCCGGACTGCTCTCAAACGGCTCGGTTCGATCATTCTGCAGCTGCCAACCGATTGTTTCCTCACCCTCAATCACATAATGAATGTCGAGGAAGCACTCATGTTTCTCTGCGAATTGCATCGAAGCCGGCTTGGTTTGGATTCTCGAAATGATGGCAAACATGTCTTGTCCCCAAATCGGATATTTTCCTTCTTCGAGAATGCTGTAATCCGTCTCTTGCAGGTAATCAATCGCCTTTCGAAGTACCGGATGCGCGAATTCTCGTTCCTTTGCCCAATGCTCTAACGATCCGACGATCATGCTGCGGGATTCCTCCTTCTGGCTGAGTTAAGGCCTTTCAAGGTCCTGCCTTGAGGTGAAAGGCTTATAGGAAAAGTATAGCCGTGAAGAAAACGAACAAACAGGAACAAAATTATCAGCTTTATATTCAAGATTTTTAAAACGCTTACATGGAGGTGACGCACACATTCATTTTTTTAGGAAAGGATGTTCACTATTTTTGGATAGGTGAGAAAAAACAAATCCTCCTGCGGATGCAGGAGGGTCAGATAAGCGCGCTATGCTTTCGTTTTCTGGAACTGGGAGCGGTATTTTTGCGGGCTCACGCCCTTGAGCTTTTTGAAGATACGCCCGAAATAATTGATGTTCTCGTAGCCTACCTGCTCGGCAATCAGATAGCTTGGAAGGCTTGTTTCCATAAGCAGGCTCGTCGCCTGATCAATGCGCATCGTGTTGATCCAGTCGGTAAACCCCATGCCCGTTTCTTTCTTGAAAATCGTGCTCAGGTAGGTTTCGCTGATGTTGATCCGTTCGGCCGCCTCCTTCAGCGAAATATCCCGGGTCAGATTGTCCTTGAGATAGGTCAGCAGCGAATTGATATCCTCGCGGGATGTCAGCTGCATGCCCTGTTCCAATATGCCGGATTTTGCCCTATTGTAGGCGGCGGGAAGCTCCTCCCATGCCGTGAGAGGCCCCGCTGTTTCTGCCCGGAGCGTAATGCCGAGCAGCACCTGCGCGGAGCTCACCAGCCCGCTAATCTGCCTTCCCAAATCCGGCAGCTGCTCTTCCGGCACCGCCAGCAGCGCGGCGATGTCGCGGTTGTCCATTGCAAGCGGGTGGCTGTCCAGCAGGGCTTCCAGCTCGGTTTGGACCAGATGCTCAAGCAGCTTCATGGCGGATGCTTCCGGACCCCCGTCGCGCGTATTGAGCACATGCAGCAGCAGGAGCATGCCTTGCGGCCGAAGCTGAAGACTCGCAGGCACGGCGACATCCGCCGGATTCCCTGCCAGAAAGCCGCGAACACATTCTGTTACCTCATCCGAGCGTAAATTCAGACTTTCGGCGGCATAAGCGGCATCTGGCTTCGCCTTTCCGCTGCCGCGTCCGATTTTCCCGGCAGATTCCACTAAGAGGTTCAGCAGCTCATCCGGCTTCATGGAGGTTTTCAGCATGTAGTCCTCGACGCCGAGCTTCATCGCGCTTCGCACGTAATCGAACTCGTTGTGGCTGCTCAGTACGATGATTAGCATTCTCGGGTATTTGTCCCTCACCTGTTCGATCAGCTGAAGCCCGTTCATCCGCGGCATCACGATATCCGTAAGCAGAATGTCGGGCACGTTCTGCTCGATCAGCTCCAGTGCCTTTTCCCCATCGGGAGCGTCCCCGATAAATTCGAAATCATGCTTTTCCCAATCGATTAACGATTTGATTCCTAAACGGACCAGCAGTTCATCATCAACCAGCATCACTTTAAGTGTCATCGCCAATCCCCTTCTGAACTTTTCTTATCGGCAGCCTGTACTCAACGGTCGTTCCTTCGCCTTGTTCGCTATCTAGACGTACGCCATAGGTATCTCCATACTGGAGCCGGATCCGGTCATGGACATTTTTGACGCCGATCCGCTCCGGCAGGGGATCCGCCGAGCCGGCTTCGAGCCTGCCGCGGATCTCCTCCAGCTTCTCCGGTTGAATCCCGGTGCCGTTATCCGCAACCCGGAGCACGAAATCGTCCCCGTCATGCCATGCCTGGATCGTGATCAAGCCCATTCCCGTCATGTTCTGCAATCCGTGTACCAGGCAGTTTTCAATAATCGGCTGCAGCATAATATTGATGACTTCCTGATCCATCAGCTCGTCGGGAACATTGATATTAAGGGATATTGTATCAGGGTGGCTCATTCTCATCAAAGCCATATAATTCTCGATATAATCGAGCTCCTGCCGCAGCATGATCAGGCTGCCTCCCCTGCCAATGCTTCCTTCCAGGATGCCTCCCAGGTTCGAGAGCATATCACCCACATCCTTGTCGTTGCGTATATACGCCATCCATTTGATATTGTTCAACGTATTCAGCAGAAAATGGGGATTGATCTGGGCTTGGAGCGCTCGGAAGCGCATGTCTTCCTTCTGCTCGTATTCCTCCTTGACCCGTCCCAGCAGTCCGCGTATTTTTTTGACCATTTTGTTGTATGTCTCGATCAGAGATGAAATCTCCTGCGGACCGGTAACAGCAATGTTCGAGTAAAATTCTTTGTCCTCCAATTCCCTCATTTTCTTTCGAAGCAGCTTTAAAGGTTTGGATATGCTGTACGCAATCGAAATCGTGATGAATGAAAAGACGACAAAGATCGCAAAAAAGATCAGTATGTTCGCTTTACGGATATCAAAGATCTCTTTAAATACCGTGTCATAAGGCACAATCTGAATGATCTTCCAGCCGTTGATTCGTACCGTATCGTAGTTGACAATCCACTTCTGCCCTTTTTTTTCGATAATTTGCTGCCCCCGTGTGGACCTCCACACTTTCGGCATATAAGCTTCCTGCAACAAGCTTTGCCCAATTTGATTCTTATTCGGACTGGAGACGATCGTTCCGCTGCTGTCCACCAAATAGGTATCCCCTTCAAGTCCGGTTAGATACTTGTGGATGTCCTCCTCCCTTACGCTGAACACGATCATGCCGGTATTTTTGTTGGTTTGAAGCTCGGTAATGGTCTTCACCAGCGTAATGAGCGGCTTCCGGTCGGCATACATCAATTCCTTATTGTTAAACATCCATTTCAGTTGATATGGCTTTCCCATCATGTCCTGATACCATTTCGAGTCTAAATAACCATGCAGCAGCGGATCAAACATGTAGCTTGTACTGATCCAGTTGCCTTCCCGGTCAAAAAGAGTGACATACGTATTGGAAAAATAAGAGCTGAACAGCCGGTTCAGTACGGTGTCATTCAAACGGAGCTTTTCATATTTACTGTAGGATTCAGGATCCTTAAGCAGCTTTGTGATACTCGGATTGATCGTAATATTAACGGAGGATTGCAGCATCTCTTCCAGAAACAGCTGGACGTTGAAATTCACCAGATACAGCGCGTCTTGGGCAGAGCGGCCGATTTTACTTTCAATGACCTTTTCCAGAGGCTTATCCATAAAATAGAAGGTTAGTAGAAAGGGGATAATCAGAAACAGCAGTATGGAGAAGAAGATCTTATTACGGATCGAATTCAAACGGCTCCATGTTTTTTTCAGGTTTCCCATCGTACTCGCTCCCTTTGACTTGCTGCAGACTGAATTTTAGTGATTTGTAAGCGATATCATGCCAGATTTCAATTATAGGGGCAGTATAATCTTTTATGCAAGTGTACTTCAGTTCCATTATGTACTAGAACGATGCAGCTCCACACATGGCAAAAAAAGAACCGGGGTTTCCCCAGGTCCCTTTACTTTCGAAATTACTTCAGCACGCTGCCTCCATATAAGAAGCGATACTTCCACGAATTCGTAAAGTCCGTTATGACGACGCCGCCGGCTTTCTTGGAATATGTATGCAGGAGCTTACCATCCCCCAAATAGAGAGCCACATGCGTGATCCGCTGCTTGGATTTGTCGATACCTTTGTATGCGGAGCTGCTGGAACCTTTGTAGCTCATGAAGAAGACGAGATCGCCGCGCTTCAGCTGGTTCGTGGAATACACGGGGCTGCTTTTTTCCTTGATCCAAGAGCCCTGCTGACGGGAATCGGCAGGAAGCGTAAGGCTCGCGCCTTCTTTAAAGATTTGCCGGATGAAATCGGAGCAGTCGAAGGTCGTTGTCGTATTGCGGTCCGATCCGAATTCATACGGCGTTCCCAAGTATTTCATCCCTTTTTGGATCACTTTTTCAATGACTGCCGAAGCAGATTGAGCAGGTTTGGACGCAGACGAAGAGCCGTTATTTTGCGAATTCGAAGATCCTGAAGACGAGTTCGAAGACGATGAACCTGAAGATGCCTTTCCGACGCGAATATATTTATCGGCCGTACTGATATATCCGGTTTTGCCGGCCGCGGTTTTGATTTTATAAAAATAAGAGGTGCTCTTCTCCAGTATTTTCACCTGTTCGCCAGCTTTGACGTAGCCGAGAACATGGCTGGACAAGGAAGGCTTGTCTCTTAATCTTACCGTTGCTTGAATAACGCCCGTTTGCGAAGTCGAAGCCGATTGTACGACTGCCTTGGAGGCTGCTGCGTGAGAGGGGGATGGAAGAATGAGGGCTGCCGACACCGCTGCGGTAATCGCCAGGCAGCCGAGCAGGCTTTTCTTGATGTTAATCATGTTGTTCCTCCTTAAAAATTACAATTTTGTAACCAAGTAGATATACCTCTGCCACAAGCAGGATAGCTACCGTTCTATGTCCCTCATTATCTCAAAGCTGAAACATGTTTTCATAGGGCTTTTTTCGCGTAATACCGCTCCAATTTATGGTTAAACATAGGCCCTTAGTCCTTTTTATTCCTGTAATATGGATTTGCAGGAAAAATTACTATTTTGTCATTTTTAATATTCATTCACGCAAATGCAAAAAAAGCACATCCGGTTCGATGTGCTTGACGGTTGGAATTGTCATTCGCTTCTCTTCATCTATTACTCTGTACCCTCATAACGGAAATAGGAGAAATCGGCATGGCTTCCCCGGTACTGATTCATGTCATGGGCTGCAATTCCTACGAAGTTCCCCGTAAAGCCTCCACACAGGAAGCTGATATTTTGCGTTTCCTGCAGCGGTCTCCAACCCTCTTCATTGGACATGCGGTAATGAAACTGTGCCTTCGTTCCGTCAACGTCGACCGCCAGATGCACTGGCACATTGTTTTCAAGCGGTGTCATCTCAGGCAGCAGAACGAACTCATCCGCTGCACACCGCATCATTCGCAGTACTTTACCCTGTCCCTCATCATGGCTGATATAGGCATATACATAATTGTCTTCATTCAAATACAGCAGCAGACCGGCCAGCTGCAAATAGCTTGCGGGTGCATATTCCAGAGCTGTCTCCGCCCTGAATCGCATGTCCGTCTGCCGGATCGCCACGAGATGATGGCGGAACAGGCTTTGAGGTGATTCCCCGGCCATGATTCGCAGATGTCCTGGCCGCGCGCGGAGCGAGCACCAGCTGTCATCCGCCAGGATCCGCAGCGTATTCCAGTTCTTCTAAGCTCTAATCCGCCGAATATATCCTCAAAAACGGTTACCGGGTCCGCATTCTCCACATCCTGGATTTCAAGCGGCGCAGGCACTTTCAACTGCGGTTCATGGCCACCAGAGGTTAAACGCAGCCAGCCGTCTTCATTCCAGTACACCTGCTGCAAAGCCGTCTCCCGTCCCAAAATGGCGTATTGGCCTTCAATGGGACGCGTGCATAAATGTGCCATGTACCATTCACCGCCCGGAGTCTGTACGAGACTGCCATGTCCCGCGCATTGAAGCATCAGGTCCGGCTGGTCCCGGGAGGTTAGCATCGGATTCTGCGGATCTACCTCATACGTTCCCAGCAATTTTTTCGAACGGGCGACAGTCACGGCATGCCCCGAACTGGTCCCGCCTTCTGCTGTAATCAGATAATAGTACCCGTTTTGCCTATAGATATGGGGTGCTTCTGTTTTCTTAAGCCATGTACAATCAAACAGCTTCTGCGGCTCGCCTACGAGGCACTGAAGATCGGGGTCATATTCCTGGATGACAATGCCGCTGGATTTGTTGCCTTCCGTTATGCGGTAATCCCATAATGCATTCAGCAGCCATTTGCGTCCATCTTCATCATGAAACAAGGAAGGGTCAAACCCGCTGCTGTTCAAGTAAACAGGCTCTGACCAAGGCCCTTGTATGGTTGGCGCCGTCATCACGTAATTATGTACATCCTTAAACGGACGCTTGGTGCTTTTTACATCCGTATAGACCAGATAAAATAAATCATCATGAAAGCTGAGCTGCGGTGCCCAGATGCTGCAATTTTTCGGATTCCCCCGCAAATCGACCTGTTCGGTCAGAAGATCCGTGCAGTGCTCCCAATGCGCCAAATCCTGTGACTGATATACCCGCAAACCCGGGAGCCATTCAAACGAAGACACTACGATATAGTAGATGTCTTCTACACGCAATATACATGGATCCGGATTAAAACCTTTCAGGATCGGGTTCTGAATCATACCGCTTTTTGTTATAACTGCCATGGTCTACTGTCCTCCCCATTTCCAAAAATCCGTGCCGGAAAACACATGCCCTTTATCTAATGGTACATCTTCTGAATCCGAGCATACCACCCACGAAACACGCTTCTCCTGTACAGCTCCTGTGACATGAACACCATATTCCCTGTAACGAACCGTTTGTTCATTGCCCGGATGATTCCAATTATCCCAGCCAAGCGGATGAATATGCCTGCCCAATCGGCAGTTCACGAAATCCGTTTTGGCATGCTCACGCCATGGGCGTCCCAGGTAAACGTTGGTCACGCCCTGCTCCGCTGTCAGACAGCAATCCCTGAACACATAACCAAACTCTTCCCCACGGGGTGTAGATGCCGCTGTAATATATCCTGCGCTATGATTATTTTTATGGCGTAGACTGCGGATTTCACATTGATCAAAATATGCTGTTGCTCCGCCGAATATAAAATCGACCGTTCCTTCGATACAGCAATTTTGGTACAGCTGGCGGTATTGGACATGGCTTTCTTTTATAGGAACTCCGCCAAATGTCTTCCTCTCTTTGGGCGCCGGAGGCAGCGGACCTGTAAACAAGGTATCCTGATGTCCTTTGAAGCTGCAGCTGCGAAAAATAGTTTCGTCGCAGTGCGCATATACCGCAACCGCCTGACCTACTTGATCTCCCTGCCCCGCTGTATTTGCGATCACGAGATTTTCCAGAACCAGCCGGCTGCCGCCCAGAAATAAGGTAGGCGTCGCAAATGTCCCGATTTCTTCGCCCTTTTCATCCTTCTCCTTGGCGTAACGGTTCATGGTGATTTCAACCAGTCCAATGCCGAGGATCCGCAGATTTGAACGATAGATCCGTACCGCCTCTTTATATACGCCAGATAAGATGAACAATGTTTCTGTAACACCGGAAGGCAGCCGCTCCAGTGCATCTACTGCCTCCTGGATCGTATGAAAATCGCAATAGGCTTCTTTTCCTACGAGCATGGCTTGTTGGTTCCTTTCTTTTACCTTAATCACTCATCGGTAATGTTTCGGACTTTACAGATGCTTTGCTAAAAATTGCTGCCACTTCGTCCGCATCTCCAAGGTTTCCATGTGTCCACCAGTGGCGATCACAGGCTGCCAATGCTCCGTTTTCCCTGCAGCCTGATAAGCTTCATGCAATCCGTCCGCCAAATGTTTTACACCGTCAATGGGGCACATCCGGTCACTTCGTCCGACCAGACTCATCCGTGGACGGGGCGCAATTCTAGCCTGAATATCCAGCGTTGTAAAATGCTTGAGCAGTCCCGGAACATAGGAATAGAAGCCATGATGGTCCAATCCCCTTTTGGCAATTAGAGTATGGGCGTCCACCTGTCCACATATATCGATCGTGACCTGAATCCGCGCGTCTAATGCTGCCAGCCACCATGCCATGAGTCCGCCCATGGACATGCCCAGGGTCGCGATCCGTGAAGCATCGATGTCGTCCCGTGAACACATATAATCGACCATACGGCGGTTGTCATACAGCATCATGCCCCACATGACTTGGCCCTGCCACAGCATCTCCTTCACCAGCTCACTCTCCGTCTTGCCGCCGCGTTCGTTAAAGCCCCACATGTCGATGCAGCAGACGGCATACCCCATATCCGTTAACACTTTGGCAAAGGAAGGCTGCTGCAGATATGAGCTGCCATGAAGCATTTCCTTACGTCCATTCGTGTAATTCCCTCCATGGGAATGATTAAAAACAACTAATGGAAAAGGTCCTGTGCCTGATTGCGGCTTGGCGAAATACGCCGGTACCCGCTCAATACCGTTTAGATCCAGCAGCAGAGATTCCAACAGGTATCCGTCGTATTCTTCCCGCTTCAGCAGCTCTGCTGAAATGGGGCTGTCTTCCGGCTGTTCGCCTAATAGCTTCTTAAGCTGATCCTGTTCCATCATTTAAGCTTCCTGTTCACTCAGATCTTCGTCTGAAGGAGCCATCGTAACCCGTTCCACGAGTGTTTCAGCCCTGCGCGTGTTCCTCGAACGGCATTGCATAACCTCGACAGCTTCCCCATTTTCGATATAGAAAGCCGGACCCTCGTGATTCTCAACCGTCACCTGCCGGAATCCCACATCCCGCACATTGCCTAAATAAAAGCCCCGGTTCTTCATGTCCTGAATGCCTGACATCATCGCTGGACGTCCCGGAATCGCATTCTTCGCCATCGAAATATCAATATCCGAAAACGTGATTTCAGAAATGTATTGCTCAGCCAATCCATAAATGAAGCCCGCTGCCGCATGGACATTACGTGCCGTTATATTAGCAAAATGGATCCGCCGAAACGCCGGAGTCTCATCGGTAACCGGATATGGATGCTTATCCCAGACATATTTGTCTTTGCCGCGGGGTCCGCAGAAATAGTAAAGGTTCAGGATAAACGGGCAAATGACGTCTTCCATCACGATATTGCTGATCCGGATATCCTCGACGATTCCTCCGCGGCCGCGTCTGGACTTCAATCGGATACCGCGGTCGGTTTGCTTGAAAATGCAGTTGCTGATCGTGACATTACGGATATCTCCGCTCATTTCGCTTCCCATCACAACGCCGCCGTGCCCGTGGACCATGGTACAGTTGGTAATCGTAATATTCTCGCAAGGGATGCGTTCCACTGTATCCTCGGTTCCTGCCTTTATGGCAATGCAGTCGTCTCCTACATCGATGTGACAGTTGCTGATACGGACATGGCTGCAGGATTCCGGGTCGATGCCATCTGTATTCGGTGAATCGGCGGGATTCAGAATCGATATATTATCAATTGTGACATTGCTGCAGCAGATCGGATTCACGGTCCAGCTCGGGGAATTCTTCAATGTCACATCCTTGATTGTGATCCGGCTGCAGTGATCCAGACTGATTAATTTAGGTCTTGGATAACGCAGCTCCTCCGGCCGGTTCCGTTTCTTATCCCACCACGGCTGGCCGTTCCCATTCAGAGTGCCGCTTCCGGTAATCGATACGTTTTCCAGGCCCTTACCGTAAATACAGGAAGCATGCACTTCCTGCAGTACGCCTTCCCACCGGGATTCCACAACGGGATAGTCCTCAGGATTCGAGCTGAAGGAAAGCACCGCGCCTGGACTCAGATGGAGTTCAATATGATCTTTCAAGAGAATAGCTCCTGTGTGGTAGGTGCCCGCCGGAATGTATACAGTACCGCCCCCTGCTTCGCTTGCCGCTGCAATCGCCGCCGCAATGGCCTCCGTGACAGGCTCCGTACTGTCTCTTCGAGCGCCGAAATCCGTAATATTGTAAAAATGCATGCCCGTTCCTCCTCTTCCTCAGAATTCATCCATGACAATCGTTTTATCGTTTCAGCGCTTCATATTCACCGCATGCCTGCAGGAAAGCTCCCAGACCCTTTTGATCATTGGTCACGATAGGCTCGCTAATATAATAGGCATAGGTGCCATCCCGCTGATCAGCACCGCCCAAACCTGCCACCTGGCAGTTTTTATTCAGATTCACCCAGCCTTCTTTCGTTTCGAGTACAAATTCCGCAATCAATCCGTGATATGCCCGGTCCAATGTTTCATACCAGCTGTCATCAAGCACACCCAAGCGGATACCTTTGGCTAAGGCATACACGATCATGCTGGAAGCGGAAGCCTCCAGGTAGTTTCCTTTACGGCTCCCTTGATTTAGCACCTGATACCAGACACCACTGTCAGCATCCTGGTATTTGCGGATTGCGGTCAACGTATCATTCAATATACGAGACAGCTCCTTATAATCCTGATGGCTCTCCGGCAGCAGTGCTAACACATCCACCAGCGCCATGACAAACCAGCCCAAGGAACGCCCCCAGAAATTCTCCGACAGTCCCGTTTCCGGATGACACCACGGCTGAGCCCGCTTCTCATCCCATGCGTGAAACAGCAGTCCTGTTTCCGCATCCTTCGTATGCTGTTCACAAAGGATGAATTGCCTCGTGACATCCTCCGCATTCTTGCCATCTTCAAAGGCGAGCACATACTCCAGATAGAACGGTGAACCCATGTAAAGACCATCCAGCCAGATTTGGTATGGATAGATTTGCTTATGCCAAAACGCCCCTTCCGATGTCCGGGGATGCGACTGCAGCTGACTCCTTAACAGGACGGCCGCCTGCTTATATTTCTCCTGCTTCGTTTCGTTGTACAAGACAAACAGCATTTTCCCGTTATTGATATGATCGATATTATATTCATCCAGGCGGTAGCCCTTGATCATGCCGTCTTCCTGAACAAAATAGTCCATGTTGTCCTGGATAAACTGGAAGTATCTGCGATCGCCGGTTTGATTCCACAGCAGCTCAAAGCCTTTGAGCACCACTCCGTAATCATAAGACCATTTGCCTTGATAACCTCTGTCCTCGTATAGCTTGGGTGTGCGTTCCATAATGGATTCGGCCGCTCTGAGGGCCCAGCTTGTTTTTTCCATGATGACCTCCTGAGTGAATAAATAGGTCCTAACCCCAAGCCAGGCGGATAGGACCGTATTTTCTAATTTGATATAAGTAATAGTGACTGCTCCATTTTCCTCTTACTTCTTCACGGCTTGGTAAGCAGCTTCATATTCGGAGATGATTTTGCTGCCGCCGGATTTCTTCCAGTTTTCCACCGCTGCCTTGAAATCATCGATTTTGATTTTGCCGAGAATGTATTTATACGTAGCGTCGGTAATGATCTTTTGCAGCTCCGAGCCTTGGGTTGTGTAGGTTTCCGATTCCAGGGAATAGGCCGGGTTGAGAACCGCATGTTCTGCATTTTCCTTGATGAGCTTATCCGACTCTGCTTTTAACGGATCCGCATCATGAATCTTATAGCCGGTTTCGTTTGGACGGGAAGAAGCAAACGGCTGTACTTCCTGCTGCCACAAATCCTGGTTGGTGATCGTTGCCGCGTCATTCGCGTCCACAGAATAGTGAACTCCTTCAATGCCGTACGTCAACAGGGCATACATATCATCATCCATCAAATCGTTTACGAATTTCAGAACCCGCTTCAGCTCCGCTTCGTCCTTCACCTCGGATTTCGGGAAAGCCAGCAGGCCTCCGATTCCATTGTTGGCAGCCCAGATCGCACGGTCAGCCTCATTGCCGGTAGGGGTAATGTTATTGACCAATACCAGCTCCATGTTATCTTGAACGCCTTTGGCCATGTTTTTTAGGTTTTTGCTGTCAAACAAGGCTCCAACGTAAATTCCGGCTTTGCCCTGCGCAAATTTCTGCTGCTGATCTGTCTTCGCAGTAACGGCAAAGTCCTGATTGATGTAGCCGTTATCGTACAGCTGCTTCATGTAGTCCATCGTTTTTACATATTCCTCGGTGTCAAACTCCGGCGTCATTTTACCGTCGTCACTGACTTTCCAGTTGTTTGGTGTGCCGAAGTATGAACTTAAGGTTTTGAAAGCGCCATAAATCAAATCGCTGCGGTCCATGAAGCCGGTTGTATCCTTTTTACCGTTGCCGTCGGGATCCTGTTCGGTAAATGCCTTGGCTACCGCCATCAGCTCATCTGTAGTTTTGGGGACGGCAAGGCCAAGCTTATCCAGCCAATCCTTCCGGATGACTACCCCATTCCGTGCCAGATCCTTTTGGAATGGTACTCCGTACAATTTGCCGCCAATGGAAGCGGATGTCCGGGTATCCTGCGATATTTTTGCCAGGTTAGGAAACTCATCGAGATAAGACTCAACTTCCCAGAACATGCCTGACTTCAAAGCATTTCTCACCGAGGAATTATCGAGTATGGTCAATGTAACAATATCTGCAAGGGAATCCGAAGCCAGCGACGTATTGATACGTTCCTCTTTGGAAGCATCCGGAACCCAGGAGAACTTAACTTCAGCGTTTGTCTTTTCCTCAATTTTTTTAATGACTGTGTCTGTCGGGGGTGAAGCGGTATGTAGAATGTTCAGCCAAGAGATGTTTGCTTTTACGTTGGGATCGGCGGCATTGCCGGAAGCCTCACCCGTTTTACCCTTATCTCCACAAGCAGTTAGCAGCAGTCCGCAGCAGATTGTGAGCGCTGCCATTTTCTTTACCATGAGTTTCATTTACATTTCCCCTTTTCTCAGGATTTTGCAAAATCCTTTTTATGTGAAGCAAAGTGAATCCAGTCATTAGTACACGCCGTCTTCCCCAAGTTTCTTGGCAAGCTTATTGGAGGCCATCACCAGAATCAGGCCCACCACGCCTTTGAAGAGACCCACAGTCGTACTGAAGCTTAACTGGCCATTCCTCAGACCGGCTGTGTAGATGTAGGTATCAAAGATTTCCGCAACCTCGCGGTTTAAGGAATTGAGCAGCAGATACATATGTTCAAATCCCAGATCAAGCGTGCTGCCGATCTTCAGAATGAGGAGCGTAATGATAACTGGACGGATCGCAGGCAGTGTCACATGCCAGGTTTTTCGCAGTCGCCCTGCGCCATCCATCTCTGAGGCTTCATATAGCTGTGTATCTACGACCGTGATGGCCGCCAGATAAATGATCGTTGACCATCCCAGCTCCTTCCATATGACTTGTCCGATATATACGGTCCGCAGCCATTCGGGTGAAGTCAGAAAGCTGATCTTGTGAAAGCCGAGTGCGGCAAGCGCTTCATTCAACAATCCGCCGTCCACCGTCATGAATACGTAGGTGATCGAAACGATGATGACCCATGACATAAAGTGAGGAATGTAGATGATCGTTTGAATCGCATTTTTAAACAGCTTGTGCCTGACTTCGTTCAGCATCAAAGCCAGAATAATCGGAAGCGGAAAGAAGATGACAATATTCAGTGCAAATAGAACTAATGTGTTGCTCAGCAGCATGAAGAAGGTTGGTTCTGTAAACAATCGGATGAAATGCTTGAATCCCACCCACGGGCTGCCTGTAATTCCTTGATAGGGCTGGTAATCCTGAAAGGCGATCACGAGTCCTCCCATCGGCAAATATTTGAAGATCATAAAATAAAGCACGCCAGGCAGAATCATAAGATACAGCAGCTTATTCCGTTTTAGCCCTTCCAGATGTGTTAAACGTTCCTTTTTCGCGGGTTTAATGTTCATGTTCACTGCGGCAGTACTTGTATCCTTCACCAAGTCGACCTCCTTGTTGTTCTGTACGATTCCTAGCTTAGGCGGTTTTGAATATTCCGTACATAATCATTTCATGATAGCGATTACAAAACGGCATAACCACGCCGTTTATCGCATCCTCATCTCATGTAATGATCACGATACAAGATAATGATTATGTTCCTTATTTACAGATTTCATCCTCGGATTTGCCCGATTGCCAACACCTCAGAATGTGATTATATACGTAACTCCTTCTCCTTGATAAAGTTGCCATGTATTCGACTACAAGGAGGACAAACATATGCCACAATCCTTACGAAAAAAAGAATCCGTAGGCAGTATTCTATTTACCATTGTAAATACCACGTTATTGATCCTGATAGCCCTGGCTTGTCTCTTGCCCTTCATCAATGTACTGGCCAGCTCGTTTGCTTCAACCCAGGAAGTGGTGGCCAAAAAGTTCATATTGTTTCCTACCACTTTCTCTTTGGATGCTTACCGGTATATTCTCTCGACGCCGACGATTTTTAAAGGATTGGGAGTTTCGATTGGAGTTACCTTAGCAGGTACGCTCGTGAGTATGTTTTTAACAGCTCTCATGGCCTATGGTTTATCACGCCGGTATCTATATGGAAGAACTGCGGTCAACTTTATTGTCGTATTCTCGATGCTTTTCAGCGGCGGAATGATCCCTACATTTTTGGTTGTCAAAAGCATGGGATTGATCGATTCCTATTGGTCCTTAATACTTCCTGTCGCGATTAATGCCTTCAATATGATCATCATGAGAAACTTCTTCCAGGCTCTGCCGGACAGCTTGGAGGAATCCGCCAAAATTGACGGCTGCAATGATTTTGGAGTGTTCTTTAAAATCATGCTGCCGCTGGCGCTGCCATCGATTGCCACCATCTCTCTTTTCTATGGTGTGGCTTACTGGAACACCTATATGAATGCTATTCTCTATATTACAGACTCAAACAAATGGCCAATTCAGGTTCTGCTCCGTCAAATCGTTATTGTCTCCAGCGGCATGCAGGCAGAGAGCACATCCGTCGATGTGGTGCCTCCTGCCCAAACCATTAAAATGGCGGTCATCATGGTCGCAACGCTTCCGATGCTGATCGCCTATCCTTTTGTACAAAAACACTTCGTCAAAGGAGCACTGCTTGGCTCGGTCAAAGGTTAAACCCTTTAAAAACAAAGAGGTCTTGTTTCCGCAGTCTTTTTCTGCAGAAAACAAGACTTCTTCGTTATCCGGCTCAAGGACATGGGGATTCGTTCTAAATGGAGAGAGCGGAATCGTACTGAAGTAACAAAAGCGTTATCGGTCAGAGGGATAATCCTTCACCGCTCTTGAATCATTGCTCTCCTACTGGGCCTGCTTCACTTTGCGGTAAGAGCCGGGAGTAACCTGCTCCTTCTTGCGGAATGACCGGATAAAATTTTGGGAGTTATGGTACTGCAAACGTTCGGCGATATCCTTTATAGTCATATCCGTCTCAATCAGCCATTTCTTGGCCATTTCAAGCCGGTAGTTCATCACATATTCACTGAACGTCATGCCAAACTCTTTCTTGAAAATACTGCTCAAATAGTTGGGATTGTAATGGAGGCGGTCAGCGATCCACTCCAGCGAAAGCTCCTGATCGTATTCCGCTCGGACGATGGCAGCTATTTTTTCTGAAAGGGAACGGAACTGCTGATTGGTCTTTTCTTTCATGCTTTTGACCATCGGCAAAATGACTTCCTGCACCAATATGCGTTCAATTTCCTCCGGATTACGAATATCGAGCAGCCGGTGGTATAAGGCATGATTATCCTGCGTCATCAGCACTTCTACACCCAGAAGCTGCTCCAATTGAATCAGATTATTCACAAAACGCACCAGCGCCACTTCAAAGTTCATGGAGTTTTTGTTCTTCGTCATCATTTGAGCCAGTAAGGGATAGAGAAATCGCGGAACCTGTTCTTCGTCCCCTAACCGGATCGCATCAAACAATTGGGACTCCAGCTCAGCCGGATAATGGAGCAGTACCGGACCGGACACGACCATCGAAATATCTTCATAGAATATAATGGATTCCTTGCCTAAGTTTAAACGGTGATGCAGTGCTTGCTTGCTCATTTCGCAGGCTTCCTTGCTTTCCCACAGATGCTCGTACGTTTGACTGATGCCAAAACTGACGGATACCTTCAGGTATTCCCTCACAGTCTTCATAATCGCCTTGGCATCATCCAGAACCTGCTTTCGGATCTCCTGTTCATTGCTTCCCGCGAACACCAGGATGGTCGCTTGCGTTTTGTCATTCAAAATAATCGGCAGCAGCCGCGACTCTTTTGGTACGATTTCTTCTATCATTTTGTTAATGGCCAAAAGCAGCAGATCCTTATCCGACGCTTCACGGTCACCATAACTGTCCATTTGGATCAGCATTGTTACATAACGGGGATCCCTGATTTTCTCATAACCGAAACGCGGCATGATCCGCTCCAGCTCTTCGGGTGAAATCCGGTTCCGGAACAGATTCAGAATCAATTGGGTTTCCAGCTGCGGCAGCTCAGCTTCAATGAGGCTCTCCAGATTTTCTTTCTCGGTGACGATCGTATCGATGGAGTGAAGAATCCACTCGACTTCATTTTTAAAGGATGAATGCGAATTTTTGGGCAGGCTCCGCTGAATCTGTTGTATGGGTTTATTAAAATAAACGGAGATCAAATAAGCGATCACAATAATGAATACCGTGATGACAAGTCCCATCAAGATCAAACCGTATTTGGTCGTTACAAGCGCTCCCGAAATTTCCTTCTGATCCAGTAACGTGACATAAATCCAGTTGTTATAAGTGGATCTGGAGTAGATGGCTTTGACCGACTGGGATTTGGGGTTGCTGATCGTCACCATGCCTGTCCGGTGCTCTGTGCCGATCGAAGCCAAGATGCCTTGGAGCTGCTCCCGGGTTAGCCGGTTATCGTCTGGTCCTGTTTCATACATCAGCTCTCCCTGCTTGTTCAGAATGAAAACGGGGGTGTTCTCTTCCGTTTTGAGCGTATGGTCAAGAGTTTGCAGTGAAATATCCGATAATGCAATCGCCTGCTTTTTCTTTGAAAACACAGGCAATGTGTTCACAAAACGGATGCCATTATTCGTTTTCATCCAAAATAATCCCCGGTCCTGACCGTTAATATAGGTTTCATATAAGTTCTTACGGTCATTGTCTGTCAAATAAGACAGCTTGCCGTCCGATATTTGCCAGTTCTGATCCAAGCTGATGAGCGAATATTCCGTTCCCTCAAGACCCATGGTTGCGATATAGTTCAGCTGTGTATTCACATTACGATAGGCTTCAAAATCCTGTTCTGTAATCGGGTTCTTTACCACGGACTCAAACGAGCTGGTGGTGCTGTATGTATTGAAGGCGTACTCAATCGTTTGGATTTTTTGTTCCAGGGTATTCTTCGTTTGGGATATAAAGCTTTGCTTGCTGTTCGCGACCCGGTCGATGACCGAATGGGTGGTATTCAGATAAATATAGCTTCCGAAACTGACGACAAGTCCGATTCCAAGTACAAGAATAGGAATGAAGGTTTTGTAAAACATGCGCCCTTTTTTCATCAGAAATGCTCCTTTAACCCGTTATCATTATCCAATTATAGCGTTTACATTGTGAAGTTGACAAACATTTTTCACGTGTGCATTTTTCTTGGAATTTCTTGACTTCGGAAAAATCAGAACTTAAACTAAAATCGTGAACAACATTATTCCTTACAAGAGGTCAAGATGATTACGATAAAAGATATTGCACGCGTCGCCGGAGTTTCCCACACAACCGTGTCCAGAGCGCTAAACGGCAACCCGCTCATCAAGAAGGAAACCCGGGACAAAATCGAAAAAATTGCTGCCGAAATGAATTACATCCCTAATTACAGCGCCAAAAGTCTTGTGATGAAAAAATCGTATACGATCGGATTGTTCTTCTCCAGTATTGATCAGGGAACCTCCGCCAGCTTTCTCGTCGACGTCATTAAGGGGATCCATCTTGTCCTGGATGAAAACTACAGCTTGACGGTTCATGGGATAGACGGGATTCATCATTTCGATGCGATTCTGCCCCAGCGCTTTGATGGAATTCTGGTCATGAGCCAAAGTGACGCGGATAATGCCTTTATTTATCACGTCAAAAAAATGGGCATTCCACTCGTCGTATTGAACCGTCATTTGGAGGATCCGGGCATTATGAATGTCGTGGCCAATGACCGCGCTGGCGTGAAAGAAGCCCTGGATTATGCAATCACGCAGGGTCACCGTCGTTTTGCAATCATTGAGGGGAAAGCCGGTTTCAAATCATCAACGGAACGCAAGCAAGGCTTTATGGACAGCTTAATTGCCCACCGCCTTCCGCTCGTGCCTGAATATTTTGCAGCAGGGGATTATGGTGTAGAGAGCGGCTATTCGGCGATGTGCACTTTACTCGCTCTGCCAGAGCCTCCCTCGCTCGTGTTCTGTGCAAATGATGACATGGCGATTGGTGCCATGAACGCTTGCTATGCCAAGGGAATTACGATTCCCGCACAGCTGTCGCTGATCGGATTCGATGATATTTTATTTGCCCGTTACACGAATCCCGCTCTTACGACCGTTCATAAACCGGTTGCCGATATCAGCAAGCTGGGGACGACGAAGTTGATCGAGCTCATGCAAGAGCCGTCTGCCGTTACTGAGCAGCTGTTTGTCAAAACGGCGTTAATGGTGCGTCAAAGCGTGGCCTCGGTATAACACCAAGTTCTTATCTGAAAAAGAGGAACCCCTCTTTTTTTATACAAAAATGTTAACGTGTGCAAATTACCATAACTTCATGAAAAGGAGATTATGCAGGATGTCGCAACAACTTTCTAAAAGCACTTATCCCCAATTCCCCTCTTATCCGGAGCGCATCATTCAATTTGGAGGCGGGAATTTCATGCGTGCCTTTGTAGACTGGCAGCTGCAGCAGATGAACGATCAGGGACTTTTTCAAGGCAGCGCCGTTGTCGTGCAGCCGACCGAACATGGGCTTAGCGGGCTGATGGCCAAGCAGGATTGTCTGTTTACCGTGCTTTTAAACGGCATTTTCCAGGGCGAGCCCGTGAGTTCCCATGAAATTGTGACCAGCATCAGTCGTGTTATTAATCCCTATACCCAATATGATGATTACTTGGCATTGGCTGAAGACGACGGGCTGGAGTTTATTACATCCAACACCACCGAAGCCGGGATTTCCTATCATGCCGGGGACCGATCGGGAGATATGCCTCCTAATAGCTTTCCAGGCAAATTAACGGCGCTGCTTTTTAGGCGGTTCGAACTTAAAAAAAAGGGATTTGTGATCATCCCCTGTGAACTGATTGACCGTAACGGCGAAAAATTGAAGCACCTTGTACAGCAGTATGCGCAGGAATGGCAGCTTGGGGAAGCTTTTTCAATCTGGCTTGATGAGGAAAATACCTTTTGCTGCAGCCTCGTGGACCGGATTGTTCCTGGCTATCCGCGAAATACCGCCAAGGAACTGGAAATCAAGCTGGGGTACCTGGATGAACTAATGGTCACTGCCGAGCCTTATCTCTTATGGGTCATTGAAGGTCCCGAATGGATGTCCGAACGACTTCCTCTTCATAAGACGGGGCTGAGCGTGATATTCACCGATGATATGACGCCTTACCGGGAGCGAAAGGTTCACCTGTTAAACGGCCCCCATACGGCTATGGTGCCCCTTGGCCTGTTAGCAGGACTCGAAACCGTTGAGGAGATCATGCAGGATGAATGCTTTTCCCGTTATGTGCAAGAGCTCATGGAGAACGAGCTTGCTCCCATGCTGGATATGCCGCGGGAGAATGTTCTCTCTTACGCCAAGGACATTCAGGAGCGCTTTAAAAATCCCTTTATCCGGCATGAATTAACGTCGATCTCGCTGAACAGCATTTCCAAGTTCAAAGCGCGTCTGCTGCCGATTCTTCTCCGTTATCAGCGGGTAAAAGGAGAGCTCCCTCCCCTCATCAGCCTCTCCTTTGCCGCATTACTGCTTAGCTACCGGGGAGACCGATTGACCCGGCAGGATGTTCCCGATGTACTTGCGATCTTTGATAAAGCTTGGAGCACCCCTTCCTCCTTCGTCACTACAATTTTGAAAGAGGAAAGTCTGTGGGGAGAAGACTTGTCGACAGTTCCACATCTTGTCCAGGTGATCGGTGAGCATATCCATCAGCTGGATCACGCAGGCAGCCGTGCTGCTCTGCAACAACGGGTTTAGGGAGGATTCATATGAAACCATGGCTGAAAATGAACCCCCGGGATACGGTCGCCGTTGCCTTACGACCTATTGAAGCCGGGGAACAAATGATTGTCGATGACCAAGCACTTACTATCGCTTCGGACATTCCGCAAGGTCATAAAATTGCGCTGATCCGCTTTGTACCCGGAGAAATGATTACCAAATACGGTTACCCGATCGGTCATGCAACGGCTGCCATTGAGCCCGGTGAGTGGGTGCATACACATAACATCGCAACCAATCTGGCAGGAGAAGAAGCGTATGAATACCAGCCGGAGCTGCACCCGGTTACCTATCCGGTCCGCAGCTTAACCTTTGAGGGGTATCGCCGGGCCAGCGGCAAAGTCGGTATCCGGAACGATCTGTACATTGTTCCGACAGTTGGATGCGTAAATGGCATAGCCGAGCAGATCCTCCAGGAATTCAAAGCACGGCATCCAGATTTTGGGGCTTTTGATAATATCACAATCCTCAAGCATCCATACGGCTGCTCACAGCTCGGCGACGATCATCGCCAGACCCGCAGCATACTGCTCGATGCGGTGAACCACCCTAACGCCGGCGGTGTATTGGTCTTCGGGCTTGGCTGCGAGAACAATATCGTAACTGAATTTCGCACCATGCTGGGAGATTACGATGAGGAACGCGTGAAATTTTTGGTGGCGCAGGAGGTTGGCGATGAAATCGAGGCGGGGCTGAACCTGCTGGAAGAGCTCTACGTGACCGCACAAGGCGATCATCGTGAGCCGGTTCCCGTGAGTGAATTAAATGTAGGTCTGAAATGCGGCGGTTCCGATGGATTTTCCGGCATTACGGCCAATCCGCTGCTCGGCGCTTTTTCCGACTTTCTCATCTCTCAAGGTGGATCAACGATCTTAACCGAGGTTCCTGAGATGTTCGGTGCCGAAAAGATGCTGATGGCACGCGCGCAAAGCCAAGAGGTTTATCATGACATTGTTTCTTTGATTAATGATTTTAAGCAATATTTCCTGTCGTATGGCGAACCGGTTTATGAGAACCCTTCCCCGGGCAATAAAGCAGGCGGCATCAGCACCCTGGAGGACAAATCGCTGGGCTGCACACAAAAGGCTGGCAGCGCGCCGGTAGTCGACGTGCTGCAATACGGCGAGAAGCTCCGCAAAAAGGGGCTCAGCCTGCTCCAAGCTCCAGGCAATGATCTCGTAGCCTCTTCCGCACTTGCGGCATCCGATTGCCATCTGGTTTTGTTTACAACCGGACGCGGCACGCCTTTTGGCAGCTTTGTCCCAACGGTGAAGATCGCGACCAACAATGAGCTGTTCGCCAAAAAAGGCCACTGGATGGATTTCAATGCCGGTCCGCTGCTGGAAAAACCGATGACCGAGGTTCTGGAGCAATTTATAGCTTACATTATTGAGGTCGCCAGCGGCCGGAAGACCCGAAATGAACATAATGAAGTCCGCGAGCTGGCTATCTTCAAAACCGGAGTTACTCTGTAAAGGAATATCTAACCGTGCTCTCATCGCAGACAGACCGCTATGCTCATTTTTGCAATCCTAAAATCCCATCATGCAAAGGAGCCTTCCATATGTTTTTAAACGATGACTTTTTATTATCTACTGACACAGCTCGCACCCTGTTCCATCAATATGCCAAGGATATGCCTATTATTGATTATCACTGCCATCTGGATCCGAAAGAAATTTATGAAAATAAGCATTTCCGCAATCTGTGCGAGGCCTGGCTCTCCGGGGATCATTACAAATGGCGGCTCATGCGTGCCAATGGCATTCCGGAGTCACATATTACAGGCGACGCTTCAGATTACGATAAGTTTATGGCGTGGGCGGTAACCGTCCCCAAGACGGTAGGCAACCCCCTATACAGCTGGACGCATCTGGAACTCCGCCGTTTTTTTGGTATCGATGAGCTGTTAAATGAGGAATCGGCACCACGCATTTGGGAGGAAGTAAATGCCAAGCTTGCCACATCTGCATTTCAGCGCCGAAACATCATTAAGAATGCCAATGTCAAAATCGTTTGCACCACAGACGATCCCGCGGATTCCCTTGAATATCACCAGCTTCTGAAAAAAGAAGAGCAGGATTTCCAGGTACTTCCCGCGTTTCGTCCGGACAAAGCGCTAGGCATCGATGCCCCTGGCTTCACCGACTGGCTGCGGCGTTTAGAACAGGCTGCCGGAAAAGAGGTCCTTTCCTACGCATCCCTCGTCGATATTTTAAAGCAGCGGGTGGACTTTTTTCATGAACAAGGCTGCCGGCTCTCCGATCATGCGCTGGATACTTTGCGCTATCAAGCAGGTGATTCCGAAGCTGTGGAGAAGATTTTTGCTAAAAGACTTGCAGAGGAGGGATTATCCCAAGAAGAGGTTACCATCTACAAAACCGAGCTCTTAAACACGCTGATCGGATTCTATCATGAAAAGGACTGGACGATGCAGCTGCATCTGCATGCTTACCGCAACAACAATACTCCGATGTTTAATCGGCTGGGACCGGATACAGGCTACGATGGTTTGAATGATTTGCCGCTGACCGGGTCATTATCACAACTGCTCGACCGCGCCGAAAGCGGGCAGGGGCTGCCCAAAACCATTCTCTATTCTTTAAATCCTAACGATTATCCTTCGCTGCTGGCATTAATGGGCTGCTATCAAAAAGACACGCCAGGTAAGCTGCAATTAGGCTCTGGCTGGTGGTATAACGATACCCGAAACGGCATGCGCCAGCAATTAACCCTATTTGCCGACAACAGCCTACTCGCCCGATTCGTAGGTATGCTTACGGATTCCCGCAGCTTTCTGTCTTATACGCGCCATGAGTATTTCCGCCGGGTATTATGCGAGCTGATCGGTGAATGGACAGAACGCGGCGAAGCACCCGACGACATGGAACTGCTCGGTCGGATGGTAGAAAGTATCGCATATCACAACGCTTCGGAGTACTTTGGATTTCAATCCGCTGATTAAGGAGGAATACAAATATGCTGCAGGTATGTCATTTCACAGAAGGAGCATCGGAAGAATCTGTTTCCCGAAGCTCCTCTCTTCTCACTCTTTATCCGGTTGGTGAGACTAATGGAGAAATTCTCCCCTTTATACTCGTTCTGCCTGGCGGCGGGTACCAAAACTTGGCTGAACATGAAGGCGAGCCGGTTGCTAGGTGGTTAAACGGACTCGGTATTCATGCAGGTGTGCTCCATTATCAGCTTGGAAAATTCGAACCTGCTGCCTTGATTCAAGACGTGCAGGATGCAATCACCTGGGCCCGGCAAGCTCCTGAGGAGTGGGCGATTAACCCGCAGCAGGTCGGTATGATTGGATTCTCGGCCGGCGGACATTTAGCTTCGATCACTGCCGTTACTGGAACTGTAAAGCCGGATTTATTACTACTCGGATACCCAGTCATTACTTTCGAAGACCCTTATACCCATCAAGGGAGCCGGCTGAACTTCTTGGGTGAGCATCCGGAACCGGAGAAGCTTCACACCTTTTCTTCCGATCGGCAAGCAGACTCCTCGTCACCGCCAACCTTTATATGGACAACGGCCAATGACGCAGGCGTTCCGGTGGAGAACAGCCTGCTGTTCGCCGGCGCACTGTCCAAAGCGGGAGTTCCTTTTGAACTGCATGTGTTTGAGGATGGCCGTCATGGCCTTGGGCTTTCAGAAGACAACGCCCATTGCCAGCAATGGCTTGGCTGCTGTGCGAATTGGCTGCAACAACATCACTTTGTTAAGCAGGGAATCTAAATGACACATTCCCTGTTTATTGCCGGCGATTCCACCGCAGCTCGAAAGGAAGGTTCCAAGAAACCGATGGCCGGCTGGGGAGAATATCTCCAGGGATACTTGGACCCGTCCATTCGTGTAGACAACCGGGCGATCAACGGTCGCAGTACCAAGTCCTTTCTTTCGGAAGGTCACTATGCTGCCATAGAGCAAGAGCTTCAGCCTGGAGATTACGTCTTCATTCAATTCGGGCACAATGATGAGAAAAAGGAAGACCCTTTGCGGTATACCGATCCTGCTGCGGAGTATCGTTACAATCTGCTGCATTATATTGAATCGACCCGCCGCTGCGGGGGCATTCCCGTACTGCTGACCTCCGTCAGCCGGCGCCGTTTCACCAGCGATGGGTTTCCGGATCCTGCTGCCGTTGGGCTTTACCCCTCTGCCATGCGAGAGGTTGCGAAGGAATCCGGGACCCCCCTGCTTGATATTTTCGCAGCATCACAACAGCTTTATCGAGATTTAGGACATACAGGATCACAGGAATTGTTCATGCATTTACCAGAGAAGATGCATCCCAACTATCCCGAGGGCATTTCGGATGATACCCACTTTTCAGAAGAAGGCGCGCAGCGTATAGCCGGGCTTGTGGTACAGGCAATTGCACAGTCCAGTGCATTGTCTCATCTGCATAGAAAGCTCCGTGTGAAGGAGGCTTAAATGATGAGTATTCCGCTTCATTTGGGCATCCGTGCACATGATTTTGGGCAGATCCCGTTGCATGAGCTGACTTTAAAGCTTCAAAAATATGAATTTTCACATATTCAGTTCGCCTTAAAAAAATCCTTTCCCGAAAGTGTTCCCCGTCTGTCTGCCCTAAGCCCAGGTACGGCCGCTCACTATGGTGAAGCATTCCGGCAGGCGGGAATTCGGATTGCGGTGCTTGGATGTTATGTCAATATTGTGGACTCCGATCCACATAAGCGTGAGGAGGCATTGTCTGATTTCAACATCCATTTACGTCTGGCAAGAGATTTTGGCGCCAGTCTGGTAGGAACGGAAACGGGCAGTGTGGGAAATGGCTATACGTCAGACAACTTTACAGAGGATGCATTTCAGAAGGTTGTTGCTTCTGTGAGGGTCATGGTTGCCGAAGCCGAGCGTTTTGGCATGACGGTGGGTATCGAAGCCGGCTTGAATCATCCTTTGCATACGGCTCCATTGACTCGCAGGCTTCTCGATTTGGTCCCTTCACCTAATCTGCAGGTTATTCTGGACTGTGCCAACCTCATGAGTCCAGACAATTACTTGGAGCAGGAATCTGTGATCGAGGAAGCACTTGAGATTCTGGGCAACCGGATTGCCGTGATCCATCTCAAAGATTTTATGATGAAGGAAGGCCGCATTCACATCGTCCCCGTAGGTCAGGGCTGGCTTCATTTCGCACCGATTCTTCGTTATATGAAATATCAGCGCCCTCATATTCAAGGCATTCTGGAAAGCACTCCCGAGATACATCTGGAAGAAAGCATTGCTTTTTTGAAGGGGATGTATGAAGAAGTGTAATAAATAAAGTGATTAAACAAGCAAAAAAATCGCCTTTTGCAGGAATGGTGCGAAGGATCATCCATTCCAGCAAAGGGCGATTTAATTTTAAATACATGTTATGAAGGGTGTATACTGTCCATTACATAATAATCAATATCACTTTTCCATCCACGAAAGAAACAACGTCGAAATTAGAGTAACCCCATGTTTCGATGGTTTTGCCGCCACCAGTCGTAATATCCTTGGCCACAGGATTCCCCCAGGAGAGCTGTACTTGTTCTTTGGTCATCCCGAGAGAAACGCTGCCTGCTTTGATCTGTTTCCAGACGGATGCGGACCATTTGAATTTTTGATAAGGGTCGTAATTTAATAACGAAGATCGGTCCGCAAACAACTGCATGACTTCGGACGAGTTCATGGGGTAGCTTCGCAGTGTTTGACCCCCACCCGATTTGAATACAATGGAGAACTCTCCTTTGTCGTCAGGCAGCACATCGGTTACCGTAATTTTAGAGAAACGTTCCCAGCCCTCAAAATCATTCACCCAATAGGTCTTACCGATAAATTTGGCTAGGCTGCCCTGCATCGCTTTTTTGATTAATCCCGCCGTTTCCGAGGAAACGATGGTCATACTGGCATCTCCAAAGGAAATCTGCGCTTGCTTCCATTTGGCATCCCAGCTCACACTTGCTCCCAGCGCGTCGGTCAACATCGAAGCAGGGATGAGAAGTTCTCCCTTATCAAGGATAGGAGAAGCCTTTAACCGGATCATATTTCCGTTAAGTGAAGCTTGACTGCTGCCCGCTTTGAATGAGATCGCCGTCTCACCGAACTTTGCATCCATGCCTTCGCTTCCACCTGAAACCGTGCCTCCCAGCGCTTGGATAACGGCTTTGGCTGGAACAAATACATTGCTATTTACCTGCTTAGCATATTTCAGATTATTACGGAGACTGGTGGATATCGTCACTGTACTGGATACTCCACTTGAAGTTACCGTGACCTGTGTCTTGCCAACTCCAGCCGCTTTCAGCGTTCCATCCGGCTGCAATTTCACCAGGTATGGTTTTTCGACATCCACTTTGGCATCACTAACCGGAACCTTAATCTTTGCTTTGTTCGAATAGGTTTCCTGGATGTCTACCTTCAAGCTGTCCCCTACAAAAGGCTTTGTATCGGATATTGAAACCGCCAAGTCCGTAACGACCGGCACATCGACCGGTGAAATTTCACCATTTTTGTACAAGACCCAGCTCCCGTCGCTATGCTGAGCGTAAATCCCTTCGGACAGATCATCTTTATACGAATCCACAGCCGTTTTTACGATTCCGCTAAGACCGGCTATTGGGTCCTTAAGCTTCCAGCGATCCTTATATTCTCCCGTCACCCACACGGTACCATCCTTAAGCGTAACAATGAGGGCATCCGTAGGATATCTTGAAACATACACGATATGAATAGCATCCTGTGTGACCGTGACTGGAATAATACGGCCGTTATCATCAAAATTGGATGTTTCATAGACAACAACTTTACCGCTGTCATATAGCAAGGCAACACGACCATCATGAACCGCCATAGACTTGATCGAAGATGCTTGCTCCACCATGCCAAGCTTTTTGAACTGCCCTGGTTTGTAAGGTTCTTCAAAGAGCACATCTCCATTTGAAGACAACGCCGCAAAACTCTTATCGCCATCAGCAATGAGTAATATGCTGTTTAGATTTTTCATTGGCTTGTCTCCGGACCATACTGTACCGTCCGTCTTCAGCCAGTAGCTTCCTGAAACCTGCTTCACCCCTGTCTTGCCTTCGAGAACATCCGGAGCACCGAATTCCCATGAAATCAACCGTCCATCCTGGGTTATTCCCCTACCATGATACACATTGCCACTAATTGTAGCTATGGCTCCGGGTGTGTGGACGATTCGAGACCCGTCGACCGTGGACCACATCGAACCATCACTCATTAAATAGGTATCCTTCCCAGCAATGTCTTTAATCTGAAGCTGGCTTTCTTCAGCATAGGCTGTACCTGTTGTCCAATTGATTAAACTGAATCCACAAAGTAAGCTAATCAGTCCGAAAAAAAATAATAATGTCTTTTTCAATTTCATGACCTCTCTTTTTCTCTAATACAAGCAAAATTTTCCAGACATTTTGTTGATTTCGACAACTTCCTTCTTATTTCTAAAATATAAGAATGACGGAACACTCTCGTTAATCAAACCATATTCGCTAAATATTTCCGGGGAAATTGTCGCATGGTAGAATGAATCTATTTTCGACGGGATGGTTTGGTTCTATCAAGCAGGAATCCGGCAGCCAAAGTAGAAAGAAAAAGCAGATGGTTAACGAATAACGCTGCTGCAGCTGCGATAAAGGAGTTGTTACATAACGGATGCATCATCAAATCGGCGTTACTATTGAGCAGGGACCCCAGCCGTGGACTATCATTCAGCAGCGAGAAGGCTTTGCTTCTATAGAGCTTAACGGAGCCTGGACCCCACCTGGGGATGGAAGTAGTTACGGCCAGGTATATGTAAGGATTGTTAAGGAGGACTCTTCAGAAAATGTGATGGGATGGACTCCTGCCCTGACCGATCAGGCATCGCATACATGGTCACTCCACCTGGTGAATATTCCAGCCGGCGGCTTGTACCGCCTGGAGACCTCCCTTCAGATGGACGGCAAGGCTGCAATGGAATGGTTTACGCGCGGCGACATGGTCCATCACCTCGGAGTAGGTGATCTCTGGGTCATTGCCGGGCAGAGCAATGCCGCAGGTTATGGCAGAGGTCCCGTAAACGACCCGCCCGAACTCGGAATTCACCTGCTTCGTCATAACGGACGATGGGATCTGGCGACGCATCCTTTTAGCGATTCGACTCAGTCCCTTCATATGGAGAACCGGGAGAACGCCAACCCGGGTCATTCCCCGTTCCTCTCCTTCGCCCGGATCGTCAAAAGGGACACCGGCTGGCCAATCGGTTTAATCCCGGTGGCTCACGGCGGTTCTCCGCTTAGTAAATGGAACCCCGAGGAGGATGGCATGTTGTATCGGGTGATGATGGATACGATCCTGTCCACCGGCGGCGATATTCGCGGCATCCTATGGTATCAAGGCTGTACAGACTGTACACCCAAGGAGTCGCCGACGTATTTATCCCGTTTCCGTACGATGGTCGAATCGATCCGGAGAGATTTGGGCCAAGATACTCTGCCGGTACTGACAGTTCAACTGAACCGTCATACCTCGTCCAATCCGTCGACGGAAGGAGATATTTCCTGGGGAACGCTACGTGAGCATCAGCGTCAGGCCGCTCACGAAATACCTCATGTGACGGTTATTCCGGCTCTCGACTGCCCGCTCTCGGATGAAATTCATAATAGCCCGGCGGGTAATCTTCTGATCGGTGAGCGGTTAGCACGTGCTGCCCTGTCGGAGGTTTATGGTATGCCTGTTCACTATCAGGCTCCGGAAATCCAATCCGCAAGGCTGCTTCCGGAAGGATCACAGGATATAGCAATCCTTGAGATTGCCTTTAATCATGTCAAAGGCAATCTCCTGACAACCGGTCCGCTCCAACCCGTCTTCACCGTGGAGGATGAAGAAGGTCTGATCCATGCATCTGAATGTACCCTTACTGGCTCCAATACCATCCAAGTTCAGCTAAATCGCAGCGTGAGAGGCCGTGCCTGCTTACATGGTGCCTTTGAGGAGAATCCTGCCGCTCATCTACCTCTGGATAATGCGACGTATCTGCCGATGCTAGGATTCTATCAGTTTCCGATCGAATAACAGACCGTTGAATCACCGCTAAAAAAATAAAGAGATGGCTTCTGACTGGATCAGAAGCCATCTCTTTTTTATGTGTTGACGATTTATGATTACATACAGCAATTTCCGCCTTCTAATGTACAGCTTGTGCCGGTATGCACAGCTGCATCCGGATCAGCCTCTCTATAACGGATCGCAATATGAGGCCCTACGGTCCGCAAAACCTTGCAGTTGCTTTTGACATGTGAAAGCAGTTCTGCTTTCTGCTGTGCGGTCAGCCCCCCTGCAAAGGTCACTCTAAAATCAATCGCAGATATATCGCCTTGATCATCTACCGTATCCTCAGCCGTTACGGATACATCCGTCAGAAGAAGCTCCTTCTGCTCCGCGTACCGGAGCAGTGTCATCACAGAGCATGACGATAATCCAACAAGCCAAAGCTCGGTGGGGCGAAAACCCATGTTGCCGCCTCCCCGTTCTACGCTTTGGTCAATCGTAACGGTACGGCTCTGCGCATGGGCCAATTGTAAGAACCGGCTCACCCGTTCAACAAATACTTTCATATCTTCCTCCCCTGTATGCTTGTTTTACGCCTTCGATTCCCAGGAAGCGAACCGCTTCTTCAACGGATGAATGAGTACAAATTCGAAGAACATCGCCAAAATACCGATGGTAATAATACCGACCATTACAAGAGGCGAATTGCCGATCTGCCCGCTGGAAGAGATTAGCCAGCCGATTCCCGCACTTCCCCCAATCATTTCCGCCGCTACAAGGGAACGCCAGGCGATCCCGAAGCCGACCACGATTCCGGTGAACGCAGACGGCATAACCTCCGGTAAATACACATGCCAGGCCAGCTGAAGCCGGCTTGCGCCAAGTGTCTGAGCCGCGCGGATATGCGATATTTTAATGCGTTCCATGCCCTGAATGACATTAACGACAATCGGGAAAAAGGCTGCGATCACAATGACTGCGATCATCGGCGCACTTCCCAGATCCAGCATCAATATCAGCAGCGGTGCCCAGGCCATTGGCGGCGTTGCCTGGAACAGCGCCACCATCGGTGTTAAGAACTGCCGGAAGGCTTTACTGATGCCTGCAAGCAGCCCTAAAATAAATGCCGACACAGCTGCGATCACAAAGCCAAAGAACAAACGGTACAGGCTGATCCCGATATGATGATAATAGTCCGGTGACATAAGCTGCTTCTTCAGTTCCAGCAAGGTACGCCAGGGTCCCGGAAAAATAATGGGCGGATAATGGCGTGCAGCGAGCATCCAGACCACGATAATAAAAGGCACGGCAAGAATGCCAAAATGAAATTTTTTCATATCTTTCCCCCTGCCTTCGTAGGCTCGGTTATTTGACCCAGGTGGTATCGATAATGCTGCTTACATCAAGCTGCTTCTCCAGCGATTTGATTTTATAGCTGTTATCCGCGATCTCCTGGTAATATTTCAAATCTTCATCGGTAAATTGATAAGAGAATGTATTGCGTTTCAAAGCCTGAGCCATGACCTCACCAGGTGTATACGTTTTGTCAGATCCCTTGATATCAGGCACATTAAATGCTTTGGCCAGTACCTCAGCATCCTCCTGCGTGTTTTGATTCAAATCATCAATCGAGGCGATATGTCCCTGGATGAATTTTTTTGCGGCATCCGCATGATCCTTCAAGAACGTGTTCGAGCCCAAAACCACAAATGCCGGATCCGGAAGCTCCTTCACCACTTTCAATCCCCGAAGCTCCGCAAATGTTAAGAACGGCTCGCCGGCTACCCCCGCATCGATTGTCCCATTCGTAATTGCTGTCTCCATATTGGCTGTCTCCATCTGCACCAAAGTGACATCCTGATCGCTCAGCTGCCCTTCCGGAAGCAGAACCGCACGGATCAGGTAATCCACGCCGCTGCCTTTTACCAAGTTACCGAGCTTTTTCCCCTTCAAGTCTGCCGGCTGCTGTATATCTGAAGAGTCCTTGGTCAACACTCCGTTTTTACCATCATCCACTTTGGCAATGATCTTAAACTCCGCTCCACGCGAGCCCCAGTTCACCGCTGCAGGCATACCCGAATAGGCCACATCCAGCTTGCCGGAAGAGAGGGCCTTGTATAGATCAGGGCCATTGGCAAAAGAGAAAAACTCCGCTTTTAAGCCCTGCTTGTCAAGCAGATTCTTTTCCTTCGCAATAATGGCGGGAGCCGCCGCGAGCAGATTCACATACCCTACCTTGATTTCCTGGACCTGCTCTTTTTGGCCTGTACCGGCTGCATCTTCTGACGACTTGTCCGTATCCTTGCTCCCGCATCCTGCGGTCAGCGCAGCAGCCAGTACAAGACTTCCCGCCATGCTGAATATTTTGCTGTATACCGATCTCTTTTTCATTGTGACATTCCCCTTTTTTTATATCCCTGAGCCTTCCGACTCGTATTGAATTTGAAAATCATATCGCAGATCCTGCATCAGCTGCTTCTTGTATTCATTAAAATACGATGAGACACGAATTTCCGGGATTCTCGGCTTTCCAAGGCCGATATGTATCATATTGTGAATACTGCCCCGATCATCAAATACAGCGACCCGGTCCGACAGATAGATGGCTTCATCAATGCTGTGGGTCACTAAAATGACCGTCATGTCTGTCTCCTTCTGAATTCGCAGCAGTTCTTCTTGGAGCGATTCCCTGGTTTGCTCATCTAAAGCACTAAAGGGCTCATCCATGAGCAGGATATTAGGCTTGGTTACCAGTGTCCGGGCAATCGCCACCCGCTGCTTCATCCCGCCCGAGAGATCGCTGATACTCTTGTGCTCGGAACCCGATAATCCAACCATTTGGATGGCCTCCTTGCTGCGTTCCCGTATTTCCTGTTTGCTCACTCCTGCCATTCGCAAACCGAAAGAGACATTATCCAGGACGCTGAGCCAAGGGAACAGTGCCAAATCTTGAAAAACAAAGCCGCGGTCAGGCCCCGGTTTGGTGACTTCCTTCCCTTGGACCGTGATCTTTCCGTGCTTCGGCTTGATGTATCCGGCAATCACATTCAGCAGTGTGCTCTTGCCGCATCCGCTTTTACCGATAATACTCACAAATTCACCTTGATTGATCGTTAAATGAATATCGTTAAGAATGCTGCGATTATCCTGATAAGCTACTGAAATATGATTAATTTCCATTAAAGGAATACTCTTTTGAACCGGCAAGATGATCCCTCCTTTTAATTACCAGTAAGCCGATATGAATTATGAATAAGTTAGCACTAAAGCATTGAGCCGTCAAGAAGAAAATGCTTTCAGCTGTAAGCAGAACAGCATGTCATATCAATGATTCGATACACCATCAATAGGGAGGAGCGTTGATACAAAAAAGCAGCCCAAAGGGCTGCTTTTTTGTATCACTTATTTCGGAAATAACTTCAACTCATTTCCGGCACTCCGGTAAATGGTTGGCAAGATGCTGGTCATATGGTATTGGCCCGTTGTCCAGTCATCTACCTGATTGTGGTACCACTTGCTCAGCAGATGACCGGATTGACCCGGCCCGACCGCATTAAACGACCTCAGCGGATCCGATAGATCAATCACGGTTCTCCATGGAGCGCCGTGGTTCACTTCACCGGTTGCCGAATCCCAACCTGCCGCGCCAACGGTTACCCGTCCTCCGCCCATCGGAACGGCTTTGGCGTTGAAGATCAGGTTCAACGGCTTCACCGAGCCAAGCGGATGAGGGAAGTCTATCTGATGGAACTCCCCCCACTGCCATTTGGATGGATGCTTCCCCTGCAGAGAAACAGCCTGATCGACCGCCAGCTGAAGTGCCTGCAGCGCCACCATTTCCAGCCCGCCCTTTTCATCCATCCATGGCTCCTGCTCGCCTTGCAGCGATTTGCGAAGCATTTCATCCTTTACGATGGCTTTATTATTAAACAGCTTCATCATGTCATCGCTGATTTCCGGCTTGAACAGCACATCATCAAATCTCTGCATCCACAGTTCATAAGCAAGAGGTGCCGCTTGATCCGGGTCATTCACTTTATTCCAATTTTGCAGCAGTCCCAGTACTTCCTTATCTACCGGGCGAAGATCCGAATTATTTTTGACCTTGCCGATCAGGCCATCCAAAAACTCCTCAGCCTGAAGGTTATTGCGATCAAACTGCAGTTTCTGCATATCCTCCACGGTCAACTTATCCTTACCGGACAATACCTGCTGGATACGCGCTTCGCGGTATGGCTGAGCCCAGCTGTCGGTCAAGTGAAACGGATAGTTGTCATCGATGACTTTATTGTTCGCGGTCGCAATAAACCCTTCTTTCGGATTCACAGTCGTAGGCAGATCATCCCAGGGAATATATCCCGTCCATTCATATTCATCCGTCCATCCAGGTACGGGAACCGAGCCGTCGCCCTTTTTGCGGATCGGAATCAGGCCATTTCCCCGGTACGCGATTGTACCATCTGTGGAAGCAAAGACGAAATTCTGTGCAGGAGCATCAAAAAACTCCAAGCTTTTCTTAAAATCCTCCCAGTTATGTGCTTTGGCGAACATTTGGATGGCCTCAAGCTCCGTCGTCGAATCCAAGGCCGTCCACCTCATGGCGAGCGCAGTATCCTGCTGCTGATCTTTGGCGAACTCGGAAATAATCGGTCCATGCCGGGTCACCACGACATCATAGGATACCGGCTCCTCACCTTTTATTTTTATTTCCTCCTTATACACCTTGGCATCTTCCCACTTACCCATGTATTCAAACTGATTCAGATTCTCCGGATTTCTCTTTTCTATATAAAGATCCTGCACATCCGGGCCTAAGTTTGTCACTCCCCAGGCAATATCCTCGTTGTGTCCTAGAATAATTCCTGGAACTCCGGCGAAAATAACGCCACTCACATTCAAATCCGGTGCCGAAAGATGTGTCTCGTACCAGATCGACGGTGTAGCCAGTCCCAGATGCGGATCATTCGCCAGCATCGGCTTCCCTGAAGCCGACTTCTCACCGGATACGACCCAGTTGTTGCTGCCATTAAAAGGATCAGGAGTTACAGCGGCGGCAGCGAGTGCGGTCAGGTCAACCGGATTGTCCTTTAGTGCCTGAATAATCGTAGCCCCGTCCTTCGGATAAGTCGGCATTAAAGATTGAAGCTTCTCAGGCGATAGCTTCTGCGCCATGCTGTACCGGAAGGCCTGCCCCTCCCAATTGCCTGCCAGATCATAAGCCATATATTTACCAATCGTTAAGGAATCAATCGGCTGCCACTCCGTTGGCTGGTACCCCAGGATCGTAAACTCAACCGGCAGTGATTTGGATTCTTTTGCTTGCTTTATGTAATTGTTCACGCCTTGCGCATACCATTCCAGTACATTCTTGGATTCCTCCGAATAGGCAGCTAAGGAAGCCTCAGCCGCTCTACGCAGACCGAAGCTGCGAAAGAATTTATCGCGGTCGATCGCTTTTGCCCCCACCACTTCACTCAGCTGTCCGGAAGCCTGCCTTCTGCTCAGATCCATCTGAAAGATGCGGTCCTGCGCTGTCACATACCCTTGGGCAATATACAGGTCCTGCTCACTTTGCGCCTCGATATGCGGCACGCCGGATTCATCCCTCCATACCGTTACTTCTTTTTCCAGTCCGGAAATGTGGAGTTCGCCCTTAATGACCGGCAAACTTTTATTCACCAGCCAGTACACGTATCCACCTGCGCAGGCAATCAAAAGCACAATAATCAGAACAATGATTCCGACGACGCGCGGCCAGCGTTTTTTGCGCGGTTTGACGCTCGGAACGGTCACTGCGGCCAAAAGCTTCATGCAGGACTCCCCCAGACTCTAATGGTTATTTATGGATTCTCATCCATTATAGGGGGTGAAGCGCTTTCATTCAAGATGACGGAGCATCCATCCAAGAACTTACAGCATCAACAGGCATACGAATAATGAAATAGGAGTTAATATACATATAAAAACCAGGCTGCTGATGATCAGCAATCCTGGTTTTTTTTGCATTCAGTCCTATAAAAAAATGATCATTTTAAAATACTATGCTGATAATGGTTGCCGACAAGAAGCTGACCAGGGCCGCACCGTACAGCAGCTTCAGGCCAAACCCCGCGACCACATTGCCCTGCTTCTCATGCAGGCCTTTAACGGCCCCGACAATCGTTCCAATGGAACCGAAATTCGCGAAGGAAATCAGGAACACCGAAACGATCGCTTTGGTGCGCTCGCTGAAATCCCCTTGGATTTTCACGAAATCAAGCATGGCTACAAACTCATTGGCCACAATTTTGGTAGCCATAATGCTTCCCGCTTTGATCGCTTCATGCCAGGGAACCCCCATCAGAAAAGCGAATGGCGCCAATACGTAGCCCAGCAAATTTTGAAACGAAATTCCGAAAATGCCGCTGAAAATACCGTTGATCATGGCAATCAAGCCGACAAAGCCGACCAGCATGACGCCGACGATGACGACCACTTTAAAGCCGTCCATAATGTATTCGCCAAGCATTTCGAAAAAGGTCTGTCTGGTCTCTTCCTGTACTTCCAAGATATCCTCTTCCGGCTGAACCCGGTACGGATTGATGATGGAAGAAATAATGAAGCCCCCGAACAGGTTCAGTACGAGCGCAGCCACGACGTATTCCGGTTTCAGCATCGTCATGTACGAGCCGACAATGGACATCGACACCGTGGACATGGCCGAAGCGCACAGCGTATAAAGGCGTTCACGCGGCAGCAGCCCGATCTGCTTTTTGATGGAAATGAACACTTCGTTTTGCCCCAAAATCGCCGAGGCTACCGCGTTGTAGGATTCCAGCTTGCCCATGCCGTTGACCTTGCTCAGCGCGAGGCCGATGTATTTGATGATGAACGGCAGAATCTTATAATGCTGCAATATCCCGATGAGCACCGACATGAATACGATCGGCATCAGCACATGGAAGAAAAACGAATGAATGCCTTCATTGACAATGCCGCCAAACACGAACTCTGTACCCGCATTCGCAAAATCCAGGATTTTGGCGAATCCGTCCGCAAACCCCCTTACCAGAAATTCGCCGACGTTTGTTTTGAGAAGAACCAATCCCAGCACGATTTGCAGGATAATCATCACGAGGATAGGGCGGAATTTAATATTTTTCTTATCAGAGCTGGCCATCCAGGCAAACGCCAACACGACGGCCAGTCCAAGCAAAGCGATCACATATTTCATGTTGCTCCCCCTTCGTACACGTGAATATAATCACAAACTCTTTGAGTTTGAACTTTAGGCCTCCGCTATAATGGTGTCCAGCGCGATCTCGGCCATTTGATTAAACGACTGCTCACTGTCTTTATGTGCGGACCGCTCGTTCGTCAGCAGCTGGCTCCCTACCGTTAGAATCGACAACGCTTTAACCCCATACTTTGCAGCCAGGGTATACAGCGCCGTACTTTCCATCTCCACGGCCAGTACGCCGAACTCCATGAATTTGTGCAGTCTTGCCATGGTCTCCCTGTAGAACTCGTCGGAATTGTAAACGTTCCCCACGAATACGTTGGCACTGGAGGCCTTTGCCTGCTGGTAGGCCTTCATCAGCATGCCAAAATCGGCTGAAGGCGCGTAATTGCAGCCCATAAATATTTTCTCCGTCATGTTGCTGTCCGAGGAAACCGCTTGTGCGAGAACGATGTCCCGGATTTGCAGATCCTTTTGCATAGCCCCGCAGGTGCCGATCCGGATAAGTTTCTTCGCGCCGTAATCCCGGATCAGCTCCGTAACGTAAATGCTCATCGAGGGATTGCCCATCCCCGTCCCCTGCACCGAAACAGAAACTCCTTTATATAACCCGGTATAACCGTACATTCCCCTAACCTCGTTATAGCAGCGGGCGTTCTCCAGGAAATGCTCGGCAACGAATTTGGCGCGCAGCGGATCGCCAGGCAGCAGAACCCGTTCCGCGATGTCTCCGGACTTGGCTTCCATATGAATACTCATGTTGTTTTCCCCCTTCAAGATGGCTGTCTGCGAATCGTAATCGCTTACAATATTCATCTTAAAAGGAGCCGGGCGAGGAAACTAGTCCAATTACCGCCGTTGCAAACGGAAGAAAAAGGACCAAGCGCTCAGCTAAGCAGCTCCAGTCGGATATTTTCCAGATCTCTTTTCGTTGGAATCGTTGAAATAATGACCGTCGGAATGCGGGACAAGGAAACGGGGATCGTGCTGATAATGAAATCGATCTGATGCTGCGCAACGATCTCGTCGGTTAATCCGTGCAGAATCGAGGTCTCGATCGTCAGATCATCGCCTATTTCCCTCTTGATCAGATTCGCGACGTAATGCCGGACCGAAAATTCTTCACCGACGATGAGAAAAGCCTTCTTGCTCTTATATCTGAGGCTCGAGCTGATAATAAACGCAAGTTTGGTCAAGTGGTAATCGTTGCATGACATGGCGGGGAACAGCTTCTGCCAGCTGTGCATGCAATCCGAAACGGTTTTAAAAATGGGCTGTTCTTCCTTCAGGATATAATCGGTCAGATGGCTGTGGGAGACGGCCATTAATTCGGGAATGGCATGATCAATCCGCAGCTTGTCAATAAATTCATGGATTTCTGCCCGAAAACGCGGACCTGCATTTAATGTGGGAAACGCCTTGGACAACAACGGAATAAGCTGCTGGGCCATGCGGCTTCCCTCTTCCGTTGTACGCTTCTCACCGTCTTTTAGTTGAATCCCGTCCCGTTCATGATACTGGCTGAGGCTGAACATCGACTGCAGAAAATAAATCTCATCGCAGGTTAGCTCAACTTGGTAACGCCGCATCAGCTTTTCGGCGAGGCGATTGATCGGCCCGTAAAATACATTATGCTCCCATGCGTAGCTTCCGCCGTTCAATGAGACGCCATGCCCGCCCCGAACCCTTTCCAGTACAATGGCCAGCAAAAAAGATAAATTGCGCTTGGAATTCAAAAAATAGATCATCCCGCTCTCCTGCTCGATCTCCGTCACCCAACCGTCCAACTGCCGTTCGTCCATACCGGGAAATGGCCAGCCCTCCGTTGGGTACGCCTCGGTAAATAACTTCCATAAAAAATACCGGACATGAATCTCGCTTCCTTTGAGGGTGGGTGAGGAATACGTCATTCGCAGATGAAAAGGGCGAAGTTCATCCCGATTGAGATGTATGATCCACTTTTTAAAGGACGAGAAGCTCATAAAAAGAGCTTCGGCCATTTCTTCGGCGGATCTCTTCCCGTTATGCGCAAGAACAAGCTGCATCAGGCGGAAATAGGAAGTTTCCCTGAAAAGAGCCGCCAGGACTTCGCGGACGGTCGCACCATGCCTGTCGCGGTGAAAACTGATCCCTCTCCCTCTCGACACCTCCACATGCATGGATTCGGGGAGCAGCGGAGCGGCCTCCTCCACGATTTTCTTGATGGATTTGCCGGATACACCCAGCTCCCTTTCAATCTCCGCAAGCGTAAACCAGCGTTCTTCCCGATCCAGCATGCCCAGCAGCGACTTTAATTGTCTGTATTCCTTATTCATTCCATCACCTGCATCCCAAATTCAGACCAACTGCTTTTCCATCCTGAAAATGCGCTGGTCGATCAAAAAGTCAAGCAAAACACGGTTGAATTGCTGAGGCTGGCACAGATGGCTCGGATAAATGGCATCCTCTATGACAGCCTTCTGCGCACAGGCGAATCTCTCCGCCGCCTTGTTCATCTGCTTGACAAACCATTCGCTCTGTCTGCCAGCCACGCATAAAATAGGCATCCTCAACCGGGATGAATTCGAATCGATGTCGATTTTCAGCAATGCCATCCGCTGTTTGATCGATTCCGTCGGCCGCTTGTGGAACAGTTCATCCCTTAATATGCTGTACGCAGGTACCCAACGATTATACGTCACCCGCAGCGAACGGAGGAAAAATTCGGCAGGAAGATAATAAGACAACCAGCTGCATGCTTCGATAATTTTCCAAATACCGTTTTTTGTCCCAAAAGGACCATAAGGGCCATAAAAATAGCTGTCCACCAGAACAAGCGCGTTAACTCTATCCGGGTGGGACGCTGCAAATTTTTGCACAAGCAGACTGCCGCTCGAGCAGCCTACCAAGGTAATCTTAGGGATATTAAGCTTTTCGAGCAGTTCAGATAAATCTTTACACTGGGTATCTATAATGTCCTCAACTTCCACATTTAATTTCCCTGAATTCCCGTAGCCTCTTAAATCCAGCACAATGACTTTAGCCCTTTTGCTGAAATATTCGACCTGCGGCTCAAACATATGGTGAGTCGAAAGATGTCCGTGAATAAAGACGATAGGCACGCCGCTGCCATGTGTCTCATAATATAATGTTGTTCCGTTCACTTGGATGTTGGGCAACTTCCTTCTCCTCTCTACCTAGCATGATGTACATAATGCCTTCCTTCAGACAGATAAAAAAACAACAAAAAAAGAAGCATCGAAAAGAGGACCTCTCTTCAATGCTTCTTTGGGCAAGACTAAAAAAGCCTTGTTCAAAAATGCATATATACAGGTTGCCTCTCTTTAAACGCTTGCGAGGTTAGCTGACGGATTCGGACTTAAAAGAGTAGCCCTACTCAAATGCATGAGATTCACCCCATGTGACAATGTTCATAACATCATCACGGCCGGTTCCCCCGCTTTCCGCTATCCAGCGGAAATTCAGCGAAATAGACATCGATTCAATTTGCGCACAGAAAAACACAGAGCGGTTACCCTGTGCTTTAAGTCTAAAAATTCACAGTTTCACTCCTCTCTCATAGCAACGCTTACGAGGTTAGCTGACGGATTCGGGCAGTGAGAGTTGCCCTACGGAACCAGTCATGTCATTGACAAACCTGATCCGATTCACCCCTTGCAGTGACATCATCCCGTACTCTGACAGGATAATCGCTCAATGCTGTTGTGGTTCCCCCGCTTTTCACAATGAAAACTCAGCGTAATTCAAAGACGTACCTTTAAAATTGTTAATAATGAACTGAATATACGCCTGAGCAGGCGAACTGTAAAGCATGGGTAATACAGAATTCGGGGCTATTTTGATACCTTTGATTGAATACCCATCACTTATCCGGTTTTGTCATTCAATTGCTTCCTTTATCTCTATTTCTCTTTTGTTTATGTTCCTTGTGTATCCAAATCACAGCATTATGGCAAAATCCACTGGCAGTATTTCTAGAAAACCTATAAAAAAACCGCCTTCTGAAGTGTTTTCAGTGGCGGTTTTCATGTTTTTTACTACTTGTATCGTAATCTTACTTATAATAAAGTGCTAAATCTTTAGGCACATTAAACGATCAACTTTTGGGGGCAGGAAGGAGACAATATTCGGTTTTCACCCTAAAGTCAAACTACTTTTTTTTGCTGAACCATAGCCGATTCTTTAATTTGAAAATTCCCCGACAGATATAATCCCAAAAGCACAATTACGGTGGCGATGACACCATACCATGTAATGGGTTCACCTAGTACAATGGCAGCAAGGATATAGCCTGCGACAGGATTTAAAAGCAGCCAGTTATTTGCTTTGACGGCATCCTGCTTTAACAAATAATACCAGATGCTCATACTAATAATTGAGAGACCGAAGACAGACCAAAGAAGGTATTCTACAAGATGGATATCCAGGTTGATAGGCTTACCAGACTCTAGGAAAAGAGTTGGGATCAATAAAAGAATGCCTCCGATGAATACCTGCCACGCGTTTATCACTAGGTTAGGCAGCTGTAAATCAGCTTTTTTGAAAATGAGGCTTCCAACAGCCATAGAGACCATCGCAAAAGTAAGAAACAATATGCCGCTTAGGGTGGCATGACTGCCAGTCAATGACGGGAAAGTCGCAATGAACAGACCAATGACGGAAACTACCATACCCACCCACTCTTTCGGCCGAATGTGTTTTCCCATGAAAATCAGAGAAAAGAGCGCAAAAAGGAAAGGGTTGATCGGGAGAAAGAGATTAAATATTCCAGCGGAAATGGTCCGAAGAGCCAAATTGCCTAACCCAACAAACAACGTGGTATTTAATAAACCCATCAAAATTAAAAACTTCCATTCTCTTTTGTTTGGTAAAGTATATTTCCCCTTTTTAAAGCCGTAAATATATAGCAGCAGCAACAACCCGGCGATAAGAAAACGCAATGTCGCTAATGTTAATGGGGGCGCTGATAGTAAGCCGATTTTCATAATAATAGCTCCAGATGAATATAAAATAGTAAAAATTATACCTATTAGCAAACCTTTCAAGCTCATGACGATTAACCCTTCTCTCTTCAGTAATCTTTACTTCATATGTCCACTTACGGTCCTTCTCCCAAAGCACCTCCATCCTCTGACGCATGATCAAACCATCCTTCCCAAATGAAAAGCGTTGTTGTTACCGCTATATAATATGATGTATACTCGAATTATAATAGTACGCATAATTTTATAATATAGTATTAAAAATCAAACTATTGGAGGTGTAGGGGCTTTTGGGCGATCAAAGGAAGAAGAGCAGCATTACTCCGAGTACGGAAGGGTGTCCTGTAGAAACAACTTTAGATGTAATTGGGGGAAAATGGAAAGGAATCATTCTTTATCATCTTATCGATGGTCCGAGAAGATTTAATGAATTCCGCCGCCTCTATCCGGGAATAACGCAATTCATGCTTACACTGCAGCTCCGTGAGCTTGAACGGGACGGCATTGTTCACCGCGAAGTTTATAAACAGGTGCCTCCTAAGGTGGAATATTCACTGACTGAATTTGGAAGAACGTTGGAACCAATCATTTTGTCCATGAGGAATTGGGGAGACACCTATAGAGATAGACTTCATGATATTCGAATATTATCGCAGCAAGGGGAAGAGGTTTGAAGTGATCTTCTAAGGATACAAACACGAGACTAGAATTGAAGGCCACTCCCGGCGGGGCGGCCTTTGTCGTAAACAAAATGTTGTAGTTTTATCAAAAAGATTGATAATTAAGGTTTAGTAGTTGTGGTACTTCTGACCATTGCAAAAAGGAGATTAGAACATTCTAATCTCCTTTTTCATTAACGGCATACAACATCCTTTACTCGGAAATTGCGTCATGAAGCGCCTCGATATAAGCTGTCGCCAGCTTGGACAAGGCCGCATTGTGATGACAAATCCAGCCGACATTGATGGTTTCTTCGATATCCAAAGGGACAGGGATAATCTCATTGCCATTTAGATCAGCACTCAGAACCCCTGTAGAAATCGTATAGCCATTCAGACCAATCAGCAGATTGAAAAGTGTAGCCCGATCATTGACACGAATGCTTTTTGGATGTGAAAGGGTGCTCAAAATTTCCTCTGAGAAATGAAAAGAATTAAACTCTCCCTGCTCAAAGGACAAATAGGGATAATCCTGGAGCTGATCGATGGTTACGACGGATTGCTTGGCAAGAGGATTATGGATACTGATAAAAATATGCGGTTTAGCCGTGAACAGACTCGTAAATTTCAAATTCGCATCCTTCAGAAGTCTGTTTATCACCTTGCTGTTGAACTCATTCAGATATAAGATGCCAATCTCGCTCCGCTGGCTTTTGACGTCCTGAATAATTTCATGGGTTTTGGTCTCTCGCAGAGCCAGTTCATACTCATCCTGACCATACTCTCCCACCAGGTTTACAAAGGCATTGACGGCAAAAGCATAATGCTGGGTCGATACGGAAAAATGCTGAGGCGAGGGCTTGGCGTTCAAGTAGCGGCTCTCCAGCAGCTCCGCCTGCTCAATCACCTGCCGGGCATACCCCAGAAACTCCGCCCCTTCCTTGGAAAGAGATATACCTTTGTTGGTACGCTCGAAAATCTGGATCCGGATTTCTTCCTCCAGATCCTTGATTGCATTCGAAAGACTCGGCTGGGATATAAATAGCCTTTTGGCTGCTTCATTCATAGATCCGCGGTTAGCGACCTCGATCACGTATTTCAGTTGCTGTAGTGTCAATGTTCTGATCCCTTTCTCTGGTTCAATGCTATTTTCATTATAATCTATCAGATGATCGGATTTTGCAAATGTAATTTCAAATCGCGAGCCCTACATATTCGTCCGGCTTAATTCCTTCATATCGGATAAATGCCCGTTTAAAAGAATACAGATTTTGGTATCCTACCCGGCGGGCGATTTCATCCATGGCGTATGTTTTCTCTCTCAGCAATTCTTTGGCCATTTCCATGCGCAGCCGGCATAAATAGTCATAGAAGTTGATACCTGTCACCTCTTTAAATATTTTGGAAATATTGGATACCGACATCTGAAATATTTCCGCCAGATGTTTTAACGAGATGTCCGCGCATGTATAGTTTTGATTCACGTATTGCAGCAACTGGCCGCCAACGGCAATCGTTGATGACGTGTTAGAATACCGGTTTCGCTCGCATATTAATGTGCCTACTTCAAATACGTAGCTCCACATCTCTTCGATGTCCGCCGCCATAGCTTTGCTCTTGAATTGTCTGGCGTAGATGCCCGTATCAAGATTCAACTCGTGCAGCACCCTCAGCATCGTCTCCATTAATAGAGATACCAGTTTGAACGTGCAGGCATCGGGCAGCTGACGTTTCCTATTCTCCGCGCTTATTTCGTGGAGTATTTGTATGGACATGTCGAGATTTCCGATCTTCAAGTTATTGATCAGCTGAACCTCCCAATCCGTCGGATAATAATAATCCACTCCTGCCTGGATCGATTCCTCCTGCAAACCCTGAAGATGCTCTCGTGAAAATAAGGTATACTGCAGACCTTCATTCGCTGCATAATACGATTTACTGATGCCGACAAGCCCCTTTTCTACCGTTCCATGCAAGACATCGGGTTGAAATCCGCAGGTCTGTTCAATTTCCCCTGCAATTTCGGAAGCAATTCGCTCCATCATTCCATCGTTTCCAAATGCGTTTTCGGAAGACATGATCAAGGCTTTATCCGCATTGGTCACCTCGAACAGCTCATAGTCCAGCCGATAACGGCTCATCACCTTTTCAACAATCACGATCGTCATCATTTCGATCTTCCGGATTTTCTCGAAATCAGAAAAATCGCGAATGACGTGAAAGCTGACAAGCATCGTGCCATAATGCATATCCTCGGTATAGCTGATTCCGAATTTTTTCAGTCCGTTCATGTCTTGATCGCCCGTAAAATATCCTTTAAGCAAGCGGTGAAACAAGTTCGCCTTAGCTGCGCTTTCGTAGTCCTGCATGGATTGTTGCAGCTTCCGGTTTTCATGCAGCAGCCTGTCGAACGAATTTTCGATATAATTGTATTCTGAACCAAAGACAAGACTCTGTTTGGCATCCTCGTATCGAACCGAGCCAGACAGCTTGTTCAGCAAGATTCCGAGAGGACGATAGCTGACTTTGGCTAACAAGAAAGCCGAACACATGCCAACAGCGATAGAAATCATAATAGCAAGAAGAGAACCAAATAGATTGTTGATCCCGATGACACTGGAATCGAAATAGGAAATCCTGTATTGCAGATCGCTGGCCTGAGACGGCAGAACAAGCTCGTAGCTTCGCCGATCATCAAGAATCCCTTCAGCCGCGTTCCGCGTTTGCTTGTAAAGGGTGAAGCCGTGAGCGGAAATGATGATATCCTTGGATTCGATACTTCCGAAACGGCCGATATATTCGGAAAAGTAAGCGCTATCAATAAATAGAACCAAAACCGCACGCGGGTGATTGACGACCTCCAAGCTTTGAAGTACGGGAATCACGCGCTTGCTGCCGCCCCAAAGCTTCATGGTCACCGGTGGCATGATTTTGAAATACTGCTGTTCCTGAAGGGAGCTTTCGATCATTTGTCGGGTATCCGCGTCGAAGACGGCTATTGTGGAAAAGAAGTCACTTTCCGGATAGGTGCCCAACGAAGACAGGACCTGCTGCTTTTCGGGAAAAATAATCGTTCCGAAGGAGAGGATATTCAGCGAACTCACATCATTTTCCAAACTCTTTCTGATTTCAAGCATCTTTAATAAATCAAATTCCTCATCGTATACGTTCGTATTTTGCATCAGTTTATTAACCCAAGGTTCGCTGCTCAGCACTTTACCTAAATTTTTAAGCTCATTTAATTTGTTGTCCACGATATCCGCAATCCGTTTAGCATCCAGAGCATGTTTTTCGTACAGCTGCTGCTTCTCCTCCATGATGTTTCGCTGTACGTTTAAGACGCTGAACACAATGATGGGGATGATTAATATCGCGGTATAAGACAAAAAGATTTTTCGAAACGTACCGCTACCGAAGCTCCTGTTACGCAAAAGCCGTCCCCTCCTTCGGATTCGATCCCATAGTATCATGAAGCAAAAGGAGGAAAATGGCAGATCATCCGGCATCTGAAGCGGAGACTGCCACTTTCCCAATACATATTCCTGCTTGGAATCAAATTACTGGATGCTGTTGTATCTGTCAAACAATTGCTGATCGATTTCAATCAACTGGTCCAGTCCAAGCTTTTTCATTTCAGCGATATACTCATCCCAATGATCAAGTGATTTTTGACCCAGAGCCAGTTTGGTGGCTAGCTCCGTGGAATAGGTGGACAGATTGGTCAGAATTTTGGTCTTTGTCTCCAGCTGCTTATCATCCGGAATTGCCAAATAGTTGCCGTTCATATTGACAAAATACGGCTTGTATTTCAAAATACTTAATTCGTTATCGGCTTTGTATTTTGGTACGCTGGACAGTTCAAACTCAAGATTGGCAAATTGAACTCGAGGAAAAACCGTATCCCCAAACAGCTTGACTCCGGGGGTTTGGCCTATTTTTGCCAATTCTTCGTCTGATTTGTTGTTGATATATACGTTTGCACCATTATCATCCTTTTTGTATGTTTGTCCTTCGATTCCCCAATACAGAAGATCGGCGTATTTATCCGAGTAGATCGTGTCAAAAAACTTAATGGCCGCCTCCACATTCTTGGCGTCTTTGGTAATGGCGTACTTCTGCCATACGAGAAACGGCGGTTCCAGCTGTGCTGCCGGGGTGATGCCATCAACTGCTTTGAGCGGCATGAGCGGCAGGTATTCCCCGCCTCCCTGGATGGTCGGTTCCTGGTATGTTTCAAGATTATAATCGCTCAAGGAGGCAACCTGATTTTCGGTCATTTTTTGTTGTTTTTGTTCGGCTGTTCCCCCAATGAGACTCGTGTCGAGAATCCCTTCTTTCACCAGCTGCTGCAAATACCGGAAGTAATCCTTGATTCCATCCTGATACCAAGGAGACACTACTTTTTTGCTCTCCACATCCACAGCTGTGATGTCTGTGCCCAGCCCGAACCATTGGGCAATGGCGCCATCGAATTTGCTTGGATCATACACGAGCACTTCGTCTTTCTTTCCGTTCCCGTTGGCATCCTGATCCCGCACCGCCTTTAATGTTTGCAGATATTCTTCAGCTGTGGCGGGAACCGAAAGATTCAACTTTTCAAGCCAGTCTTTGCGGATCAGCATGGTTAGAGAAACAGGAGCCGGATCTTTTCCCTGGTATGTTTTTTTATGAAGATCGCTGAACCAGTACATTTTGCCGTCAGGGGATGTTGTTGACTTCTTGGCATAAGGGAATTCTACGTCATACATTTTTTTAATATTGCCGTTGCTGTACTTCTCGATCAGGGGCTTCAGGTCAAGAAGCACCCCCTGCTTCGCCAGATTCAGTACCGTCGTATTATCCAGCGCAGAAATATTCACGATATCGGGAAGGTTGGTCCCGGAAGCCATTCTGGTTTTGATAACGACACTGTATTGCTCGCTCGGTACCAGCTCGTAATCGAGCTGCAGCCCGGCATCACTGAGCAGCTTGTCGACTTCACCCCACACCGGGTACTTCGCTCTGTCATCGAATTTGATATACTTGTTCGAACCTGCGGGGCCAAGCAGCCGAAGCTTGCCGTTCTGCTGCCCGGATGAGGCGGAGTCGCCGATTTCCTTCTTTGTACTCTCGCCGCTGCTGTTGTTACATGCAGTGACAACACCGATCACGAGAACTGCCGCCATAGCGGATACGATTGTTCTTTTCCATCGCTTCATATTTCTAGTTTCCCCCTCGAAATGAGAATATCTTTATTCTTTTAACGAACCGAGAAGCGCTCCCTTGATGAAATACTTTTGAAAGAATGGATAGGTGAAAATAACGGGTAATGTCGTAAAAACGATAATGGCATATTTCAGTTGAATGTTTGACAGCATGTTGGCCACCGCATTCTTGGTATCCTCCAGCGATAACATCTTTAAATCTACCGATTGCTGGACGACGACCCGGTATAAATACATTTGCAGCGGATGAAGTTTCTCGTTCGGCAAATAAACTAGCGCATCGAACCAGCTGTTCCATATGCCGACAATCGAATAGATCGCAATGACGGCAAGAATCGGCTTGGAAATGGGAAGGATGACTTTGAACAGCAGCTGCCAGTGGGATGCGCCGTCGATAAAAGCGGATTCCTTCAGCCCATCCGGAATTGTCGTGAAGAACGTTCTGACGAGGATGATGTTCCAGATGCTGACCATCCCGGGGATAATGACTGCGAACATGGTGTTATACATCCCAAGCTTGTTCACAAGCAGATAGGAGGGGATTAATCCGCCCCCGAAGTACATGGGGATCAGCAGAAAGGCGATCACCCATTTTCGCCCCTTGAGATTGCGCACGGTTAGCGGATAGGCGCCCAATACGGCCGTAAAGCAGTTTAATATCGTACCAGCCACAACATAAATCAATGTATTGGAGTACGCCCACCACATTTTCGAGTCCCTTATGATCAATTCATAGGAATCGAAGAATAAACCTTTCGGATACCAAAAAACGTTCATGGCCGCTACTTCCGAAGGCGAGCTGATCGACATGATCACAACGAAATAAAAAGGATACAGCGTGATTAAGCAGATGACGAGTGCGATCGCATACAGAATAATATCGACCGCCACTGAGCCTTGCTTGATCTTGTTCGGATTTCTCCTGACCGAGGCCATCATATTCCCCCTTACCACAAGGCATAGTCTGAATATTTGCGGCTTAGCGTATTTGCAATATACAGCAGTGTGAAATTGATGAGTGATATAAACAATCCGACTGCCGTTCCCGAACTGAAATTCCCGCCAAGCAGACCGTCGCGGTACAGATAGGTGCCTATGACATCCGCGGTTTCATACACCATCGGGTTATAAATCAATAAAATAAACTCGCTGTTCGCCGAAAGCAGATTGCCGATGGCGAATATAAGCAGGATGAAGATCGTCGGACGTATGGATGGCAGCGTAATATGGAGCATTTGTTTGAAGCGGTTCGCTCCGTCCATTTTGGCTGCTTCATATAAGTGCGGGTCGACGGATGACATCGATGCCAAATACAAAATACTGCTCCAGCCAAATGCTTTCCATATGCTCGTAATGGTATAGATCGCCGGAAAATAACCCGGTTCCGTATTTAACGCCACCGCTGTTCCGCCGAACAGCTTGACGATGGCATTTACGATGCCGTCTGTATTAATAAAAGACAACACCATGCCCGCAACAACGACGTTGGAAATAAAATGAGGCAGATAGCTTGCCGTCTGCACATACTTTTTGAAAATGCCGCTCTTCAATTCATTAAGCAAAAGAGCAAACAAAATCGGCACCCAAAACCCGAACACCAGAAAATAAAAGCTGAGTAAAAATGTATTGCGCATCAATCTGCCAAAATAAGGTCCGTTAAAAAAATCGATGAAGTGCTGGAATCCGACCCAGTTAACGCTTTCATGAAAAGAGATAAAAGGTTTTCCCGGGTAATAATTCTGAAATGCGATGACAATCCCGTACATCGGAATATAACTGAAAATAAAAATATGAAGTAGAACGGGAAGCATTATCAAGTACAGCTGCATATTTTCACGTAAGCGAAAAGATGATCTCTTACGCGGTTGACTGGTTGCTCTCATGATCTTCCCCTTTCACTAAAGCCTTGCGGGAAATGTGGGCCCATTCCGCATGCTTCATGATATAGGGGGCCTTATATTCAAAGCAAGCAACATTTTTTGATCAGCTGCGCAATATTTTCTCACCCTTATCCTGCCGCATAAATAGGGCCTTCCCATGGAATAATTAGGAGAAAACTAGATCGAGCTGGCAGGAAAGGAAGATGAATGAACTTGGAATCCAATGACAACAAAACGTTTAAAACCTTCCTTCAGCTCTTAACCTATTCCGTTCATCATCCCCTGCTTCCACAGATTGAGGAGGCCTTCCAGAACGCCGCTGATTTCCAAAAGGTCTGTATCGGCACTTCAGACTCCCGGCAAATTTATCTATGTTATCTGACGTCAATAGCGGGCTCCGATCACCTGAAATTCCAGCTCCAACCAACGCTGGATGATGAACTCCAGACGAATTTAAGCAGCTATTCCGGCAAAAAGTATTCAGCAGGAGACTTTGAGACCTGTGAGAAGGCAATCTGCAGCGGCAAAACGATCCTGTGCACCATGGATTCCTGTAACGGCATCATCCTCGAAACGGGAAATCCACAGCAGCGTGGGCTGCAGCAGCCGCAAACCGAAAACGTGATCCAGGGTCCGATGTATTCGTTTAATGAGAACTACCAAACGAATATTGCTCTGGTTCGGCAAAGAATGCAGACCTCCCGTTTGAAAATCTGGGAGGTCTCGATCGGCGAAATCGCAAATACTAAAATCGGCGTGCTGTATCTGGACGGCATTACAGATCCGGGACTTATCCAATATACCTGCGATAAAATCAGCCAGATCCATACGGACGGCATTCAGGAATCCGGAGAATTGCTGCGGCTGCTGAACGAAAAAACGGGTTTGTTCCCCGCTGCCGTGACGACGGAGCGTCCGGACCGGGTGTCGGCCTCCTTATTAAACGGCAAGATCGTTATCGTTATGGACGGAACTCCGTTTTCGATCATGGCCCCGGGTTCCTTTTTTGATTTTTGGGAATCCGCCGAGGATCAATATTTGACGCCGTTTATTGCGGTCTTTCTAAGAACTCTGCGGTTTATGGCATTAATGCTAAATTTGTTTTTACCGGGCTTTTATGTCGCGATTACCTCTGTAAACATCGACATCAGCCGTCTGGAAATCAGCCTGGCAGCGGCCGCCGGTAGAGAAGGCGTTCCATACCCCGTATGGATTGAATCCATGCTCATGCTCATTTTGCTCGATTGCATCGTAGAAGCAGGCGTCCGCCTGCCCAGATCCATCAGCTCAACAGTAACCATGGTTGGTGGTGTGGTGCTTGGCCAAGCGATCATTCAGGCGAACATCGTAAGCAATCTGCTGGTCATTGTTGCAGCAACGACTGCTTTAACCAATTTTATTGTTGTGGATTATCAAATGGGATTGGTTCAGCGCATATTGAAATACTTCATTTTGATCGGAGCCGGTATATTGGGTGTCCTGGGGATCGTATTCTGTTTTGCCATTCTGGTCATTTGCATTGCGCGGGTAGAATCTTTTGGGATCTCTTATTTGACGCCGATAGGTCCGGGGGCAAGAGTTCGATCCAGAAGCCTGGGTCTCCTCGGAAAGTCCCATCATTTTTCGCTCACGAATTGGATAACCTTCGGAAAAGGGATGAGAAAATGAAACAGGCGGCAGCAAATCCGCAAATTTCCATGCCCCAATATTTTATTCTGCAGATTATGGTATTCGGGGCGATTTCTTTTTACCTGTACCCATATTTCATTATCAATGCCACCAACCAAAGCTATTGGATTCCGATCCTGATTTGGATGATGCTGGGTCTGCTCGGAGCATGGTTGTTCAGCCGGATGATGGCGCTGCACCAGGGCATGGATGCCTTTGCCATTACCAAGCAGGAGTTAGGATGGCCAGGGATGATTCTATTCATCCTGCCCATGATGTGGTTCATATGGCGATCGATGATCATTATGATCCGGGCTCATACCGAAATTATTTCGATGACGATCCTGCACACAACACCGCAATGGTGCTTGAATGGAGTCATCCTGATTTCCGTATTTTTGGCAATGGGAGGGCTTGTCCCCATTGTACGGACGGCCGGAGTCTTCTTTCTGGTCAGTTTACCCCTATCGTTTGCTTTAACCCTTCTTGGCCTAAGTGATATCCATCTCTATCTGGGCAAGCCTTGGATACATACGAACGGGGATTTCATCACCAGCTCCAAATTTTATGCGTCGTCCTGCATTTGGTTAGGTTATCTATACTATGCGGCAAGCGGCAAGTACACGAAGAAACCGGGCAAGCTCTGGAAGCCCTACATGATTGCTGCAGTTTGTTTTTTGCCATTAATCGCCGGATCGGTGTATCTGCCGGTCCTTACATTTAGTGCCGAAATGTCCCGGAATTTAGCTCTTCCTTATATATCCAAAATGGATTCTGTGAATCATTATTGGCTCATCGTTGAAAATTTGACCGCCGTATTTATCTCAGCATCGATGCTGTATCTTATTTTGGTGCTGTCGCTTATGCTGCACTGCTTCGTCACTGCCCTTAAGACGATGCTTCCGAGCTGGAACGAAAAACTGCTCTATTTGCTGATCGGAGCGGCGACTTACGCTTCCACCTTTTTCATTATCTCCTGGAATGAGATTGTGAAATCGGTCGAATGGGATTCGCCTTTCCGCTTGTATCTGATGTTTTTGTTCCCGTTAGCCGTGATTATCAAGTCCTTTATGACGGAGAGGATGAAATCACGTTCATGAGAATAAAGATACGAAGAACATTTCTCACCTTATGTCTTGTTATCCTTGCGTTTCTGCTGCAGGGCTGCTGGGATGTAAAGGATATCGATAACCGGCTCTTGGTCACGGCCATTGGAATTGAACAAGCTCCCGATAATAAGATTCGGATTTGGACAAGGTTTCCGATTCCCCAATCCCCCCAATCTTCCTCAAGTGGACCTGGTAAAGACTTTTTTACAACCAATCAGCTCGGGAATACTGTCGTTGAAGCCTTTGACAGCCTTCGGTTGAAGCTGCCCAAATATCTCGATATGTCCGGAACCAGAACCATATTTCTGGACCAAAGACTGGCGGAAAAAGGCTTCCTGCCTTACTTGGAGTTTACCATTCGGGATCGGTTACTGCCTTTGGATACCGTCGTTGCCTTAGTATCCGGTGATATGGAGCCCATTTTCACCAAGCCAAACCCGTCGGGTGAATTATCCGGCGTTTACACGAAGCTTTTTTTCGAACGTTATGCAGGAGGAACGGCACAAAAAAACATGGTGCCTCTGTGGGGGTTATTCAGCGGATACTTTAATCCCTTAGAAGAAAACCTTGTCCCGTTATTAATCAGTGATCCGGTCACCTTGTTTAAACTAAAAGGCAACGCTTTTTTTCAAGGGGATCGGATGATCGGCATGCTCACTCCCGAAGAGACGTTAATCTATGAAATCGTAACGAACCAAATGACTCCCTTCGAAATCGAAACCGCTCAGGAAATGAATGTGAAAATCCTTGAATCGGAGGCAACCATTCATACCCGTATGAAAAACAACAAACCTGTCATCCGCATTCAAGCCAAATTAACCATGACATTAATGGATTCTGCCCAGGGCATAACCATAAAGCCGGACAAGCTGGAAGCTTCCATTAATCGCCTTCTGGAAAACCGGGCCGTTAAGATTTTCGAACAAACCCAAAAGAAAAAAACAGATATCTTCAAGCTTGGAAATCACTTCAGAGGCAAGGTTCCCGCAAGTCAGTTTAACCGCTGGCCCGAGCTCTACCAGCATGCAACGATTGAATTTAAGCTGGATTCCAGGCTTAAGAACACAGGACTCCAACTCATGAGAAAACCATTTATTAATCCTCCAAAGGAAGGTTAAGATTGTCAGCCTTTCAATGAAATAAACCCATGAGCTGCTTATTAGCGGATCATGGGTTTTATTCATCATTCATGAAATGAACGGGTAATCTAGGTCCGACTGTCCCGCTTCATTATCATTACATCAATCCCGAATTCTTGACCACATGATAAAAATCATGGAACTCCGGAATATTCAACTGCTGCGCTGCGTCTGATAAAGCCGTTGCCGGGTCTGGATGAACCTCGACCATCACACCGTCTGCTCCTGCGGCCAGAGCCGCTTTGGCGCATGGTGCTAATATATCCTTGCGGCCTGTTGAATGTGTGACATCGACCAGTACCGGAAGATGTGTTTCCTGCTTCAGAATCGGCACCGCCGAGATATCCAGCGTGTTGCGTGTCGCTTTTTCGTAGGTACGGATACCCCGTTCAATCAGCATAACCTGCGTATTTCCGCGGGATACAATGTACTCCGCCGCGTGAACGAATTCATCGAGCGTTGCTGCCAAACCGCGTTTCAGGAGTATTGGGGTTTTGACATCCCCTGCCGCCTTCAATAGCTCAAAGTTCTGCATATTTCTCGCACCGATCTGAATAACGTCAATGTATTCGCAAGCCAGCTCGATATGGGCCGGATCCACGATTTCACTGATCGTTTTCAGACCAAACTCAGATGCAACTTCTTTCAGGATCTTCAGACCCTCAATGCCAAGGCCTTGAAAATCATACGGTGAAGTTCTCGGCTTAAACGCTCCTCCACGCATGACGGTAATACCAGCTTCTTTCAGTGCAGCTGCGACGGTTCGCACCTGCTCGTAGCTCTCGACAGAACAAGGTCCAGCGATCATGATTGGCTTGGCGCCACCGATCGTCACATCACCAAGTTGTATAAGCGTATCTTCCTGCTTCTTTTTACGGCTAACCAGCAGATGCTTCTTGTGATCCACCTGCTGCAGTTTTAGGGATGCTTGAAAAATTTGCTTGAATAAATGCCGCACGGTCTCATGATCAAACGGCCCTTCATTACTCGCAACCAGCTTTTCAAGCATTTCTTTTTCACGTACAGGATCGAATTTAGGAACACCCTGCTTCTCTTTCTCAACCCCAAGCTCTTGTGCAATTCTTGCACGCTCCGATAACAGCTCCAGCAGCTGAAGATTTACCTCATCCAATTTCATGCGCAGCTCTTCTAATCTTCCCTGGTTCATCTCAATCTCTCCTTTTTATAGTCTAATAAAAAAACAAAAAGACTCCTGTCCGTCAAGGGACGAGGAGTCGTGGTACCACCCTTATTAGACATGCCCGAATTGCAGCATATCTCACTTGAAACCTTTTAACGCAAGGGTACGGGTATTCCTACCATCTGCAAGCAGACATTCAGATACCGGCTCAGGAATGAACTTCGGCGGACAGTGTTCCTCGGATGCTTTCAGTCTATCGGCATGCCGTCCCTGTCAAGAGCTTACTCCGCTTACTCTTTCCTTCATCGCTTATGGATTATAACGTGAACGTTTAAATTAAAAGCATTGTATTACAATCGGTAAACTGGTGGCAAGAACCTGTTGTAACGCTTTATAGCTTCATTCTAATAAAGAAAGTCATGTCATATCAGAATATACAAGAATATTTTAACATAATTTCCGAAACATCCCGGATAGACTCAACGTCTAATTAGAAAAGCAAACATGATATCGATCATCAACTCATTTTTCGGAAAGGCAGGTTACCCACTTGAATACAAAACAGCTGATAACATATGCTTCAAGCTTCTTGCTTATATCCGCCTTATCGGCTCAAACACTCCTTCCAGCATCGGCCAGCAGTGCGCCAGAAAAGGTCAACGTCCAACTTACGTTTAACCACGCAGGGTTAATGATATCCAGCCAGGATGCAATCATCAAGAATGGGGTCTCCTACCTCTCCAGCTCCCTACTGACAAACTATGCCAAGCTTGAGATGCGCTGGAATCAATCTGGTAATCGTATTGAATTTACGGGTTTTGATAAGCGCCTTGTTATTCGGATCGGCAGCCATACCGGCCTGCTTGACGGAAAATCCGTTGATCTTGGGTCCGCTCCCTTTCTTTATAAGGATGAGCTATATTTGCCTGCGAAATTTGTCGTCAAAGCTCTGCAGGGAGGAGCGGTTCACTGGGATCCCAAGACACGTACCCTTCAAGCCGACCATCTGCATCGTTATCCCGGCATGTCGGAAAATTTCGAAGGAGCTCTATATTCCTTATCCTATGATACCGGGGATCTCTTTGTCTCATCCGGCAAAGGAAATAAACAAAAAATAGCCAATCTCGGAACCGGGCTTGATATCGTCCATTTCAAATTCGAGCACACACCACAAGGATTGGTCGTTCTTCGCGTTTTTAACATATATGGCGAACCGCATCTGTATACGGATGATTTTATCTTATTGCTAAAGAATGGCTCTGTGATCCGTCAGGCAAATATCGGATTCCATAATACCTTCGGCGAACCGGCTCTCTGGGCTGACGGCAAACTTCTGCTAAATGATGGACACACCCTGCGTATCATCGAAGATGGTACTGGCAAGGTGCTTGAAACGGTCAATTTATCAAGTTTAATGGGTACTTCAGGTGATAACTTGGTCTCTTATAATGTCGAGGCCTGGTATCCGGATATTGCTCTTATTCGTCCTACGGATACCGGTCTTTTGACGCTCGTTAATCGTTCTACAGGGAATCAAACTCTTTTATACAAGGAATTCCTCAAATGGAATGAGCAACAGCCGGATGAAGTGAATGACCCCATGTTTCCTGGAGATCATGTATACTTTACTGGACGCAGTGGTAACAAGCTGAACTTTAATCACACCAGAGGAAATGTGACGCAAAAATTCACGCACACATTAACCACAGAAAAATAACCCATACGAACCCCCACAGCTAAAAGCCGCTAAATACACTCCGGTGTGTTTAACGGCTTCATTTTTATGCCTTATACATGCTGTGCGTATTTGTCCTTTTAGCCTTTAACGGCACCCTCTGTTAACCCTTTTTCAATAAATTTGGAGATAAACAGATAGATAAGCAAAATCGGCATGACGGTGAGTGCAACCGCTGTTGCCATAAGTCCGAAATCCGTACCGTACTGCGAGCTGATTTCACTAAGAAGCGCCACAATAGGACGAACCGTCTCTTTATTCACAAAAATCAAAGCAGAGAACAAATCATTATACGACCAGAGGAATACGAAGATACTTACCGATGCAAACGCCGGCCTGGATACGGGAACGAAAATTTTCGTAAACATCTGCCACCGGTTGCATCCATCCATAAATGCCGCTTCTTCCAGTTCTTTGGCGATGGTCGCCATATACCCGGCAATTACTAATGTCGCAAAGGTCAAATTACCCGCAGTTTGCGGCAAGATCAAACCCCAGTACGTATTCACCAAACTTGTCTTAATGAGAAATTCGTAAACAGGGACAACCGTAGCGAATGCGGGTACAAGCAGCGTCGCATACAGGAGCGAGAAGAAAAACCTTTTGCCTTTAAAGGTAAATCTGGACAGCACGTATGCAGCTAATCCGCCAAACAACAGGACGAATAATACCGTTCCTCCTGACATGATCAAGCTATTGATATAACTTCTTCCTATGTTTATACGATCAAATGCTGTTGTATAGTTGATCATTACAGGGTCTACAGCTAATGAAAATGATTTGTTCATCACGTCCCGTGATACCTTAAACGAGTTGTTTACAATCCAGAATAGTGGATAGATGGTCGTTAAAGCCCACGCAGTCAATATAATATACATAAAGGTCGTTCCTAAACTAAAACGGCTCTTTGTTTTCACTTGCCGGATTGGCTCTTTGCTAATCGCTGGTTGCATAACAATTACACCCCTAATAACAGCTTAATATGTGATTTCTTCGCTTTTTAACAAACGGTTGGCAAGCAAAGCCAGAACAACCCCGAAAACCACCATATAAATCGCAATCGTTGAGCCATAGCCGAAGTTTTGATCAACCATCGCTTTTTTGTACATATACGTTCCGAGTACTTCTGTACCGTTTTGACCTCTGGTCACAACCCACACGAAATCAAATACTTTCATGGTACCGGTGATCGCAAGGGTGATGACAACTTTAATATCACTCAGAATCAGAGGAATCGTGAGCCTCGTCATTTTCTTGAACCCTGTTATTCCTTCAAGCTTGGCCGCATCATAATAATCCTCTGGGATCTTCGACATAGCCGTTACAAATAACACAAAATAAAAACCAACATAATGCCATACCGTCGGAACAGCAACCGCCTTCAATGCATTGCTTTCACTGAGCCAAAGTACTTTCTCCAGCCCCATGCTTGTCAACAAATTATTCAGAAGTCCGAAATTGAAGTTATAAAATAGAATGAACAATAGCGAAATCGCTGTGCCCGAGATGACCACGGGGAAGAAAAATACCGCACGGTAAAAACTCTTGAATTTACTGATGTTATCTACCATTACTGCGAGTACCAAAGCAATGCCTACCTGGAAAATGATAACGTAGAGCATAATTTCTAAAGTATGCAGTGTTGCTGCGCCAAGCAGCTTATCCGATATTAAACGGTCGTAGTTATCCCATCCGATAAACTTTTTATCGTAGAATCCTTTTGTCCGGTAAAAGCTGAGATACAAGCTTTTGAAGAAAGGATAATATAAAAAGATCGACAAAAATGCAGCCATAGGGAGCAAAAATATCCAGATATACTTTCGATCGCCCTTCATATTTATCACCACTTGAGTTTTATTTTCTCTAGCAATTTAAAAGATTACGCCGCCTCTAAAAGAGTGCGGCGTTTTTGTTAAAAATTCAAACTTGCTTTCATAGAACAATTACTTCTTATTCGCATCCTCAATGGCCTTAGCTTCTTTAAGTGCATCAGCCGGTGATTTCTTGCCTTTCACAACTTCTGCAACCCCTGCACGCAGCGTTCCGAATGTTTCCGGGGATACCACGTTGTCAATTGGTCTGTTCAGCGATGGCGCACCTGCAACCATTGCAAAACCTTCTGTTGCCACTTGAGTTGCACCTTTGGTTTCAACGCCAGCAGCTGCAGGAATACCGCCGTTAGCAAGTGAAATCTTTTCAATTACTGCTTTTGAAGTCATATGTTTGAGCAATTCAATCGCAGCATCTTTCTTGTCTGCATTGTCAAACGTTGCTTTGGACAGGTAGAAACCGCTACCAAAGCCACCGATAAGGTCTTTACCGTTACCCGCACCGCCAGTCATTGCAGGGAAAGGCATAATCGTTGTATTGTCGATCACAGCTGGCTCTTTCCAGGCGCCGGCAGCCCATGAACCCTCGATAATCATTGCAGCTTTACCTTCGCCATAGTAGTTGGATGCCATACCCAGATCGATCGTTGCAGCGTCTTTAGGGAATGCGCCAAGGTCATACAATTCTTTCATAGCAGCATAACCTTTTTCCCAGTTGGGATCGATTCCGTCTGCCAAGCCGCTGTTGTGGCCCTGAGCACCTGCTGCGGAAAGCATGAAGTGCTCGATGACATAGTGAGATTGGTCAAATGGAGCAGCGAGTGGAATGATACCCTTTTTGGATAATGTTGATACTGCTGTTTTTAATTTATCCCAGTCTGTAGGGAGTTCCAGATTGTTGTCAGCAAAGATCTTTTTATTGACGAACAGACCTTCGTAATATCCTGTCAACGGAATCGCATAAATATTGCCGTCTTGCATTCTTGTATTCTCAAGAGCCGTCGGTGCAAATCCCGCTTTCCATTCCGGATTAGCATCCAGAATATCGTTCATAGGAACAACCTTACCCGCATCCACAAATCCTTGAGCATCGGCTCCAACGAAGTAGAACAGCAGGTCAGGCTCATTGCCGGAGTTCATGTCTGTATTTACTTTCGTTCTGAAACCGTCATCATTTGCTGACATGGTGTCATTGTTAATCTTCACGTTAGGGTTTTTAGCCGTAAATTCATCCAGCGCAGCCTGGAAAGCTTCGCGGGCGGAGTCTGTGCCGCCGAATGTGGAGAACACGCGAAGGGATACGTCTTTTTTCGGAGCTTCTGTTTCTTTTGGTGTTTCTGTTTCTGTCTTTGGTGTTTCACTTGCTGCATTCTTGTCCTCTGTTTTACTACCGCAAGCGGCCAGGAACATGGTGAATACGACCAGCATGCTTAGAAGAAGTAAAGATGACTTTTTCACTTGTAAATCCCCCTTAAATGGTTTTATTGTGATTTGTTTCGTCTTCTGCTGTCTGTTCTTATCATACATTAGTTGGAATTTATGTAAGGGGATACATTCCTCTAAATGACGGGGAAATATTCACAATCGAGCCTGAACGGTAGGAGAACTATATAAAAAAACACCCTCGAAATGAGGGTGTTAACTAGGTTCACGTGCATAATGAAGTGCTTTTCTTTATAATTCGAGCTGTAAGTGAAAGCCTTCGATTTCTTCTTCTGCATCACGAAAAAGCTGCAGTAAAAGCTGACTGTATTCACCAAGCTTCTCTTCACTTTCCTGAAAATGCAGCCAATGAATCATAAGCGGCATTTCAACCCACCCTGTCAGACAATCCCATAAGGCGTCTAAATTGTTGCCATAAAAGTCGGGCAGCTGCAGAGCTTCCTTTAAGACGGCATGCAGTTGATCTATGTTATCCACTTTTCCACCATCGAATATGATATCGCGCAATTTCTGATCCCTCCAATGCTTCACTTTATTGGTTCAAACGTCTCGTAGTGGTCTTCCGTTTTGTATATTAAGCCATCATTGGAAAAAAGAATCCGGTCTTTTCCCCGATGGCCGGATGTGTAATGAATATCGGCTTCGTACCATATCCTCCCCTTTTTGTAGGGCAATTTTTTTTCGCGATTTTGGAAGACATCGCCACCGATGCTTTTTCCAGGCGCAACATCTTGCAGGTTTCCACCCTGTGGATCCCAGCCGAGCTTTTTCGCTTCGGCTTTCGTAATAAAATTATCCGGCAATTGTTGGTGGGCCTTGATGTAGCTTGCGACACCCTCAAACGTGGTTAAGCCTTCTGGTTGTGACTGTTCCTCATTTAATCCACAGCCGACCAAAAGCAATAAACTACTTAACAATACAAACAGTACATACTTCATGACTTTCAAAACGTTTCATCCTCACTTCTTTATTTATGGGTCACCTGATAGGGGGACAATAAATAAGCCGCCTCATAAGGGCGGCTTATTTACGTTATTATAACATAGTTGATTGCTCTTTCTGCCTTCTTCGCGGTGTTAACATAAAGAATGATCCATCGATTTCCCCTGAATATATAACTATATTTATTTGGAAACGGACTTAAACCATTCGTTAACTTCCTTCGTTACTTGATCGCCGCCATTCGCCTTCCAGCTTGCGACGAAATCGTCAAATGCGCTTACCGGCAATTTGCCGTATATAATTTTGTTGAAGGTTTCAAGCTCGGACTGACGGAGCAGGTTCCACTTCGAAATCATGGTTGGTGTAGCTGCACCTGTAAAGTAGTTCTGCTTGCGGACATCAATCTGTGACATCACCACTTTGGCTGCATACCAGTTTTCCGGTTTACGGAATTGGGCCTGCTGCTTCTCATATGGCGTTTCCGGCTTCGCGCCGTCAGCCAGTTTAACAAGTGTATTCATATACAGATTCGGAATACGAGCCGGCCCTGTAATGAATGGAAACTTATCAAAGAAATCTTTAATCTTATCTTTGTCGCTTGTCGGTTGTCCGTCAACCTCATCCCAATCATAGCCTTTGGCAAAACCATATTCGTACGGGCTGCCCACAGCAGGATCCGCCAGGTTATCAAGCAGATAGTTGTAATACAGTATAATGGCTTCCGGATGTTTGGCATCCTTGTTGATCATGAAGCTGCTGTTCACGCCTGAGTTCTGCCATTTCGTACCGATCAGACCATCTGGACCTGCCGGAACCGGATACGCCTTATATTTCGATCCAGGTACATTTTTGAGCAGATCGGGAGCTGGCCAGTCCGGAACCCAGTTGGCGCCTGGCAGAACGCCAGCATCTCCTTTAGTCCAGAGCTCAGCCGATTTCCCTTCATCCCACAGCGCGGAATCCGGATGGATATAGCCCTTCTCCATCCATTCTTGGAGCTTGGCCAGTGCCTGTTTGGCGCCAGGATTTACAGATCCGTATTCAAGGTTGCCGCTGGCATCCTTGTTCCACTGCTCTTCTACAGATCCATAGGCCCCAAACAGCCAATCCAGTCCGCCCATCCATGTATTGGTATTACTCTTCAGGGAAATTGCGAGCGGATAAACTTGTTTCGGAGTCAGTCCGTCCGGATTCTGATTTTTGAATTTATCCATAATGTTTTCGAGATCGGCAATCGTTTTTGGTGCTTCAAGCTTCAGCTTTTCCATCCAATCTTCCCGAAGCCATAAAACCGTGTCGTCATTGTCGGTATATTCCATAATCGGAAGATTCCACTTTTTTCCGTCCTTTGTAAACGGATACCATAGTTCAGGATTCTTCTCCGCATGGTCTTGCCACACTTTGTTCGCGTACTTCTTAAATAAGTCATCGATCGGCATGAACTGGCCGGAATCAATTAATTGATTGGTCAGCACCGCATCCGTTGGGACCATAACGAAATCGGGCAGCTTTTCACCGGATGTCAGCGCGAGTTGAAGCTGCTGCTTATACTGGTCACTGCCTGCCGGATACCATGTATCCTTGTGTTTGATGCCTAGCGTCTCAAGCATCCATCGATCATGCACGTTGTTCTCTTTCGTTTCGCCTTTCGTATAATCCCTCGGCATAATGACCGTGCTGATTTCGATCGGCGGATCATATTTGCCGTTTTTGAAAGCTTGATCTGCTTCGGACACCGTTTCCGTTTTTGTTTCTGAAGTTTTAGTGGAATCCGCATCGGTGGCAGTACTGCTGCTGCCTGAATTGCTGCTGCATGCTGACATAAACAGCATCATTGCAACAAGCGGCATCCATAGCTTCCTCATTTTCCCCATATTGATTTACCCCCTACGTTGTAAGATTGTTACAAGAGTTACTTTACCAACGGGCCTGGGAGGTCATCTATATGAATTTGTTAGTTTCCATAGGACTCTGTCATGTTGTTATTTTCCTTCCCGGTATTCTTGCGGGGTAACCCCGAACTGCCGCTTGAATACCTTGATGAAATACGCCGGATCCAAATAACCGATCTCCGAGCTGATTTCGTACACTCTTTTCTCTGTCTTCTTCAGCATATCGCAGGCTGTCTCCATCCGTAGGCGGAATACATAATCACTGACTCCTTCGCCTGTTTCAATCTTATACAGCTTGGATAGATGCGTGGGATGCAAATTGACATGATCAGCCAAAGCGCGAAGCGAAACATCAAGATGTAAATATGCCTCGATATAGGCTTGAATTTTTTTGACATATAAAGATCTCATATCTTTCACTTCGTTAGATGTGCCATCTCTCAGCTTATGCAGACATCCGAGTGACCAGCTCCGCAGCTTGCTGATGGAGGCAAAAGCTTCAGAGTTCTGAAGCAGGTTAATATCCTCTCCCAGTAAACCGGCAAGCGTGTGTCCATTGCGATGGGCAAAATGGGCGAAGGAGGCTGCGATCATATACCCCGCTTCCAAACAATGCTCCCAAGAGTCATACCACTTCTCATCCAGCTCGGTGAAGATCGCATTCAGCTTCTCTTCCGCCGTATCCCAGCGTCCCGCCTCAAGCAGGTTTTTGAGTCCGGGCGGAGCATGAATAACATCAAGAGGTCCCTGAGATACCCGCTGATCCAGATCCCCAGCCCGAATGACAAATTCACGTTCTTCTCCGACAATCTGCCGGAAATAAGCCAATGCATGACTATAACGATCCGAAAGCAGATCCGGAAATTGAAAAAATTCCGTCATAACGATCGAAAGAGATCCGTCCAGAAACTGCTTCACTTTCGCTTGCAGCTGCATTGCTAATCTCTCAAGCTGGGTCTCTTTGACGGTGGAGGGATCCTCCTCTCGGAACTGAAGCAGAAACGCCAGATATCCATGTTCCTCCTTAACCCCCCAAACGTTTGCAAATTCCCCGAGTATTTCCTCCGCCATGTTAATGATTGCGTATTCCATCAAATGCAGTCCGTTATTGCGGTACTTCCCGAATTCGTCCTCCATGCGAACAAGCAGAAGTGCGCATTCCCCGAGACGGAAAGGCAAATGATAGTTTTCAAGCTTCCGTATCCATTCCTCACTCGTCAACGGCTCACCGCGCAGCCCGTTCAGGAGCAGTTGGCCGCGCAAAAGCGGGAAATTTTCCCGAAGTGTAAATTCAGTCCGCTCATAAGAACTGACATTTTCCCATTCAGCTTTCATCTGATCTATCGCTGTCTTGACTGCTCCCAGCAATTCATTGTCGGTCGGCGGTTTCAACAAGTAATCGACCGCATGATGCCGGAGTGCTTCCTTGGTATATTCAAAGTCGGAATGCCCGGACAGGATAATGCATTTTATTTTATTGTCTCGTTCACGAATTTTTCCAATCAGTTCAATTCCCGTCATTTCCGGCATAATGACATCAGAGATGATCAGATCAATCGGATGCGTTTCTAAAATTTGCAGCGCTTCCTGTGCGGAATATGCTTTATGAACTTGCTCGATACCAAGCGTGTGCCACGGCTTCGTTGCAGATAAGTTATCCACCCAATGTGCTTCATCATCAACAATGATCATTTGCATGTGTGCTGATCCCCTTTTTGAATATTAGGTTCGTGATGCACTTCTACGGAAGCAGTTACCCAAACGATTTCCGTGCGAAATCCACCCAGATCCGATTTTCGGAAAGTCATAGACGATCGCTCCCCAAATTGATGAATAATGCGTTGATTCGTATTCCAGAAACCGTAGCCCATATCTTCCTGAATGGGTCCCCGCATTTTACGGTTAAGCGTATCCAGCTGCTCCTCGGTCATTCCCGGTCCATCATCATCCACATAAAGCCTGCAGAAACCGTCTGACAGCTCGCCTTTGATCCGGATTTCTCCCGAGCTATAGGTTTTCCCAACCCCGTGTATGACGGCATTTTCCACAATCGGCTGCAGCATTAACCGTGGTACCTCCTGCTTCAGCATCTCCTCCGGAATGTCGATATGATAATGAATTCTACCGTTGCGAAGCTTCTGAATATCCAAATAATTAATAATCAACTGGACTTCATCGCTAAGTAATGCCAACGGCCTCTCCATACGCGTAATATAACGGTAATATGCACTCAGGTTATAGCCCATGGATACGACAGCCTCCTCATCCTTCAACTGAGCCATGTTAATCATGTAACCAATACAGTTATACAAAAAATGCGGGTTAATCTGGGCCTGTAATTGCTTTAATGTGGCTTCCCGGGTACGGAGCTGCTCATACAGCACATTTTCGATTAAGTGTTGAATTTGACTGGACATATCATTGAACCTGTAGAACAGGAAAGAAAACTCATTGTTGACGTTGGAGTCAATTCTTACGGAAAAATCCCCCTTTTGCACGCTTTGAAGCCCGCGGATCAGCTTGCGGATCGGACGCTGTACATTTCGGTACAACAGTATAGATGCAGAAATGCCGACGACAAAGAGCAGCACCATCGTTAGATAAAATAGGTTACGGCTAAATGATATCGGTCCCAATATCTGATCGAGAGGAACAATATCCACCAAATACCAATCCAGATAGAGCGATTTCACTGTACTGATCAGGTAGCTCTTGTTATTCAGGGTAATGACTTGCTGGGAAGTATCCTCCAGCTTGTTTTTTTGCAAATACCGGACAAGCTCGTTTGTCAGCTGCTCGCTTGCCGTGCGGTTTAGAATCGGTGCTTCTCCCTTGTGATAAAATATCGGATTGCCTTGTCCGCCTGCCTTATACGTGTCCAGCATGTTCTGGATATTCTCATGCTCAAATGTAGCTTGCACGACTAAATTGCTCCCATTCAATGAGACCTGCTGCCCAATCGAATCCGTATAAAACCAATGAAACGCCGGCTTTCCTCCGCTAGAAAGACTTTTCCCATCACCGTAATTCCATTTCCCAGTCATGTTTCTTCGCAGGTATTCCTCATCATAATCCGCCATCGTACTTGCATTCGTTATCGTCTCTTGATTCAGCTGTGAGTAGACGGTGAATTTCACTGGCCAGATGTTCGTAATCCCCGACTGCAGCATCATTTTTTCCTGTATGACATATCTCGTCTGCATCCGGTCATAGCGGTCATCCCATATGTTTAGGCCATTGAATTTGCGCACATTCGGATCCTTGGAGAACGTGAGCACGAAATCCATGGTTTGATTGATCCGGGAGTCGATCTGGCTGGATAGAAACGAAAGCTGCTTGATATTCGATGCTTTCAGTTCTTTATCGATCACGTTAAACGCAATGCTGTTCGAGTAAGCAAACATGGCGATCATCGGAATGAACAACATCAGGATCAAAATGTTCATTTTCTTGGACAAGCTGAACTTCGCACCTATTCTTTTTCTAAATATGCTAATACCATGTCCTAGCTTCATTCGCGTTCCCCCCGGGGCAATATGCCTAACAAAACCCTATCGATCCTAACAATGTCTTATAGTTCAATGATGATCCGCGTTGCTATGATATAGATCAGAACTTCACCTCATACAATCGAGATTTTTATGGAACGGGAGAGAGCTATGGAACAAATGATGAGTCCGGAAGTAAACCTCAAGGCTAACCGGATAGCGAAAAAGAAAAAGAGAAGCCGTGTACCCTGGATCCTGCATCTGATGGTACTGCCGGCTGCGCTGCTGGTTTTCGTTTTTTCCTATGTGCCCATGTCCGGCATTATTATGGCATTTCAGGATTATAAGGCTCCGCTCGGCATTACCGGATCCCCGTTTGTCGGCCTTAAACATTTTCAGTACATGTTCGAGAATGATTATTTCATGAAAATTACTTGGAATACCGTCCTGTTCGCTTGTTCCAAAATCGTGCTGAATCTAATTATCCCTTTCACATTCGCCTTGCTCTTAAACGAGGTCAGACACATGGGATTCAAAAGATCCATCCAGACCCTCGTATACCTGCCCCACTTTCTTTCATGGGTAACTCTCGGGGGAATCCTGATCGATTTGCTCGCCCAAACCGGTATCGTGAACCAATTTCTAACGTATTTGTTTGGCGTCAAACCGATCTTCTTCCTGGGTGATGGTACCTGGTTCCGGCTTACCATAATTTTCAGTGATGTCTGGAAGGAATTCGGATTTAACACCATCATCTTCCTCGCCGCGCTGGCCGGTATTAATCCTTCGCTATATGAAGCAGCCGAAGTCGACGGGGCAAGCCGAATCAAGCAAACGATGTATATTACGATTCCTTCGCTTGTGCCGATTCTCATCGTGGTCGCCACACTGGCACTGGGCAATGTGCTTAACGCGAATTTCGACCAAATCTTCAACCTGTACAGCCCGATGATCTATCAGCAAGGCGACATCATCGATACCTTCGTATATCGGGAAGGGCTTCTGAGTGGACAATTCAGCTTCGCGACAGCTGTCAGCCTGTTCAAATCCGTAATCAGCTTAATCCTGATCGTTATCTCTTACCGTCTGGCGTACAGATTCGCAGGCTACCGGATTTTCTAATAACGATTAGATAGAAATAGACTTTGGCGGATGCTGCCGACCGCCGAGACGGCGCATCCGTTTTACTTGAAAGGATGACTGGATTATGTATCACAAAACGCTGCCTTACCGGATATTCAGCATATTTAATTACGTCCTGCTCGCGGTCATATCCATCGCCTGCCTGCTGCCGCTTTTCCATTTGTTGATGGTTTCCCTGAGCTCGACAGCTTCTGCCAATGCCGGTCTGGTTACATTCTGGCCCATCGGCTTTACGGTTGAGGCATATACCAAGACATTTAATAACATCAACTTTTTAACTTCGCTATGGGTATCTGTTAAACGGACCGTCATCGGAACAGCACTGGGCTTGCTCGTGAACGCTCTGGCCGCCTATGCGCTTTCGAAGGATAACCATGTGTTCCGCGGAAGGAACTCCTATCTCTGGTATTTCGTCATCACCATGCTGTTCAGCGGCGGTCTCATTCCGAGCTATATCTTAATTTTGAAGCTTGGTCTAATGAACCACCTGCTCGCGCTCATCCTTCCAGGTCTGGTAGCCGTGTACAATCTGATTTTGCTGTTGAATTTCTTCCGTACCGTGCCCAAAGAGCTTGAAGAAGCCGCCTTTATCGATGGTGCAGGTTATCTCCGGAGTTTCGTATCCATCTTTTTGCCGGTATCCATGCCTGTTATTGCGACTATTGCTTTGTTTACCATGGTGGGGCACTGGAACTCGTATTTTGATGGACTGATTTATATTAAAAACGCCGAGAATCTCCCGCTTGCCAGCCTGATGCAAACCATTATTGTACAGGGGAACACAACGAGCTTCGATCCGGCTGTCATCGCCAATATGTCGCAACGGACGCTTCGAGCCTCACAAATTTTCATTGGTGCGCTGCCCATCCTTATCGCATATCCTTTCCTGCAGCGCTTCTTCGTGAAAGGTATTGTCATCGGAGCGGTTAAGGAATAATTGCCGGATCTCTGCAATGGAGGCTGTCCCTTGAACAAGGGGCAACCTCTTCCTTGGTTTTCAGCATATAAATGCGCTGCTTTCACGGGTATCGAAACGTTTCAATATATTTTCAATATTGATTATAAGTACTAAATGTAACCGCTGTCAAACGTATTTTTCGTTAAACCGATGGTTATTTAAACCTATAATTAGATCTTATCGAAACGTTCCACTTATTGACAAATTCAGAAAAAGAAAGAGGTTTTCCCTGCGTTAGTCGTGAAGACCTTCGCAGGAATAACCTCTTTCTTTTGTGATGGATAATTGATGGAGTATGTTTAACTGCACTCTCTTCCATAATTATTGGGATTGCGTAAACTGTCCTGTATTGGCATTCAGGAGGGCCGGTGCTTCAGTCCGGAAATCAGAATCCTTCAAAGCTCCGCGGTGCGAACTCCGGCGTCTCACCCCTACTGTCCACCGGGAACCAGGCATATGGGACAGCGTATAGCTTATTCCAAGCGCGGCAAGAACGGTTAAGATAAAGGTCAGCAGTGTGAATGAAACATGACTGCCCTCAAGTGCCATAGGCCGGGTAAAATACGCGATGACATAAATAATCAGGGCATGTACAAGATAACCCCCGAATGAATATTTTCCGATCCAAGCAAGCAAACGTAAAAACATTTTATTGCGCCCTTGCATCATAATCAAGAGTCCATATAACAGCAGCATCTGTGCCACAATAATAATAAAGGTTGAAGGCTTCAGGTATGTGGAAATATTCAGGTTTACAACCTCTCCCGACCCCCGCAGGACATCATACCCTAGCCGGATGTACATCCCCAGAAAGACAAGCCCGCTCCATGGCAGCAGCCTTGTACACCAGGTACGCCACTTCCCTATGCTTGCAGCGCATACCGCACCGATCACAAAATAGAATCCATACATGAGAAATGAATAGCTGCGATATTGGACCAAATCCGACCACGGACTGCCAAGTTTTTCACTCCAGTTGCCCATTTGATGATAAGAAAGATATAGCAAAACCATATAAAACACACCCGTGCCTGCTATGATCGCGAAGACACTCCGATTGCGGCTTTGCTCATTCAGCGGTTCAAGCCGGCTGCGGACCACCCGGAAAACGACAGCCATCACCGGGAAGAAAATATAGAATTGAATGATCATGATAATAAACCATAATTGATAACCGGTTTGCGGGACGATCAGCTCATGCAGTAATGTGCTCCACTCCTGCCCGCCCTTCTGCCAGAATGATGGTGTAAATATGCGGACGTACAGCCAGTAGATCAGCGTCCAGAGCAGAAAAGGAACATAGACATCTCCTAGCCTCTTCCGGATAAATCGGACATAATGAAATTTCTCACCATAGTTATAAAACAGTAGTACAGCAGACAAAAAGACAAATGTCGGGGTTCCAAAGCGGGTCAAATGATAAATCATCGTCAGCATAATGGAGTCGGCTGGCTCAATATCGGTTCTGTAAATGTATTCAGCGATAGAGTGCTGCATCACAATAGCCAGAAAAGCAAGCCCCCTCAACTGCGTCCACTCTTCGATACGCGGTTTGCTCATGAATTAATAATCCTCCTTCATTTGCAGTTACGCGCAAGTATACCCTTTGAATATTAAACGAACCTTAAAAATGAGCTGGGTAAAAGAAGTCTGGCTTCTAAGGATATCCATCAATAAAGAAAAGACCGCCAAATAGGCGATCTTTCCCTCAATGCTACAATAAGTTCATTTCCAAGGCCTTAGAGACTGCTTGCACCCGGTTTTTAACTCTAAGCTTTTGATATAAGTTGTAGGTATACCCTTTGACTGTTCCTACCGAAAGAAACAAACTGCGGGCAATATCATCGTTAGAATATCCACCAGCGATTTGTCTCAAGATTTCCTTTTCCCTATTGGTTAGAGAGACCGCATCGGCTGCCTCTGCTGTGATGGATTCACAATTTTCTTTACCCTTATAGTCAATGAATAATGGCAGCAATTGCTTCGCATAAGAGGATGCGACGTCGCTCCGATTCGAGTACTGTTTCAAATATTGGGATAGAAGAACGAAAAGTGACTCTCCTTCATCCAGAAAGATCCGGACATAGTCTTCCGTTGACGCTAAATGAAGTGCTTTCTCTAACGACTCAACAGCACTTACATGCTTTCCCTCTTCCTGGTAGGCTAGTGCCAATAATAGAAGAATTTCGATCAGACTGCCCAGGCGATCCGCCCGACTTGCGTCTTTTTCTAACCGGTTTAACAACCGGATAGCATCCTCCGTTGATTTTTGGAAAATGAATAGGCGTACCAAGGTCAAATGTTCATATTCCCTGGCAATGCTCGTTTTATCTGTCACTTGAATATGACGATGCTCCACCCACTGTAACGCAGCATCAGTATTGTTTTGAGACAGCCGGACTCGGACAAGACATGCTTCCAATAACAGCTGCCAATGGGGTGAATGCAGCGTCTTGGTATGTATAATGGCTTGTTGAAGCATACTCTCAGCCTCAATGAGATTTCCTTGAGCCTGCTTTATTTTTGACAGCAAAATAATGGCTGGCGTGATTACCCCCCAAATTTTGTACTGCTTTGTTATCGAGAGCGGCCAGTGTCTGATTCAGGATCGCTTGTGATTCATCCAGCCGGTTCCATTCATAATACAAATCAGCCAGGAAAATATAGCCAAGCCCTTGAAGTGCATAATGGATGGCTCCCCTTCTTTGTTCCGATTCCGATGCTCTGGCGGATAAATAAGCCATTTTCTTCAATCTGCCTCCGAATCCAATCGGTCCGCGATACAGAAGAGCTTCACCCAAATTAACGACATTCACAATAGAGGGGAATCGTTCCAGGCCTTCCATGTTAGCGTCCAGCAGATCGATAAAAGCGTCGATATCCCCTTGATAATAAGCTACTGAAGCCCGGTATAGACCCACTCTTAATTTCAATTCGTTCCGCTTTCCGGCAGGAAACAAGTCCTGTTCCTGTTCAAGCAAGTGCAGGCTGCGCTCCAGTAAACTCTTCGCTTCCCGAATTTGTCCCGATGCCGCCAACCTTCCAACCTGGTAATAAAATAAATCCGGCCGGCTTACGATACTTTTGAGCGGCAATTGCCCAAGCCAGCGCAGCAGGATAGATTCATGATCATTCTGTATGATGATGGATAAATTCCGCTCCATGCATGACGCAGCAAGATCCTTATCACCGGCAGCCAGCATATGGTTTATCGCTTCCGTGGTAAATCCCTGTTCCTCGTACCATCGATAGGCTCGGCGGTGGAGCTCATCCCGTTCTTCGGAACTGTATCGATCCAGTAATCGATTGTTTAACATTTCGGAGAAAAGATGATGATATCGGTACCAGGATCGGGTATCGTCAAGGGGAATAAAAAACATGTGGGAACTTTCCAAAAGCGCAAATAACCGCGGTGAATCACTGCGGCCTGAGACAGCCTCTGCAAGAGATGGGCACATGTAATTCAATATCGAAGTTTGCAGCAAAAATAGCTGTAGCTCTTCCGTCTGCCGCAGCAGAACTTCATCCATTAAGTAATCGAATATGTAATGGTGATTGCCGGAAAAGGATTCAATAAACGAAGTAACATCTTTTCGTCCTTCCATGGATAGGAACGCCAGGATCAGACCGGCTGCCCATCCTTCTGTTTTCCTCTCCAACAAGGCCATATCCCCAGGCAAAAGCATTTGTTTCAACGATTTTCCCTGCAGAGCATCCATCTCTTGCAGTGTAAAACGCAAATCGTTCGCATTTACTTGTGCCAGCTGCTTCCTTACTCTTAAACGGGATAATGGCAGCGGGGGAACCGTACGGCTAATGACGATGAGACGAATATGTTCTGGAAGATATTCGAGGAAGAATGCAAGACTATCGTGGACGGAAGGTTCCGTAATGACATGATAATCATCTAAAACAAGGACACAAGGCTCCGTTATTTGGCTTACTTCATTTAAATAAAAAGATATGGTCGTTTCCATGGAGGAACCGCGATAGGAATGCAGCTCGCGGGCAATGTTGTCGGCAAAACCGGGGACGCACCGCTCGAGTGCTTCGATTATGCAGCTCCAGAAGCGAAAAAATTGGCTGTCACCCTGATCCAGCGATACCCACGCTGCTTTAACGGAGCGAAAATGAATCCAGTTGCTTGCGAGGGTCGTCTTCCCAAAGCCTGCTGGAGCAGTGATCAACGTGAGTTTACATCGGATGCTTTCATCGAGGCTATTCATTAATCGTGTTCGGATGACATCCTTCTCTGCCATCAGAGGAACGGAAGCTTTGGTGGAAAGAACAATTCTGCTTTGATTACCAGGCATCATATGCCTGTTCAATTGATAGCCTGTGTCCATCGGATTCACTCTCTTTTTTGGATTTGACTTGGCCATGCAGCTTCTCTGGGATGGTTAAGTAAATGAGGCCTACGCTTTATTTCTTTCATCGTAATGAATGATTGTTCTTATTGTCAATCCCGCCCCGAACAATAGGATTTCGAAGATAAGGAAAAGGATCCTCATGCGGATCGTTGAGAATCTTTTTTGGGATGATAACAAGTTTAGCCCTCCGTCAGCGCAGTAGCGAGGTTCCAAATCCGATCGATATTTTGGGTATCAACGGCGTAGCTTGGATAACGGTTCGAGCCAAAGATGTTCTTCAACTGCGCAATGCCTTTTTCGCTAGTGGATGGCTGAACACATTCTCTCCTATGATTGATTAACTGGCCTGTCACATTTTTAAATTCATCCGAGGTGCATATGTGAAAATAGTTGTCCGCCATGCTTGCCGGTAAAGGATTAGTCAGGTTTTGAGTTCGTGCTAGCGCTTTCCACAATGGACTCATTTTTTGCATTGTCTCTTTAGATAGCTTTACTCGGTTAATCTGAAGGGCATTGACTTTGATTCCTTGTTCCTTCAATTCCTCTGCCAGCCTAAAGTTTAGCATTAGCAGCGCCATTTTAGAGTCTCCGTACATTTTATACACGCTAAACGGTCTCACGCCGCGGAATTCGCCGCGCAGATTATCAAAATCGATTTTCCTTTTAGGATCGAAGAAATGTTTAATGTTCGTCGTGCAAGCATGAAGGACTCTCGGGTCTTCTGAAATTTCCAGATGCTCCCTGAGCAGATGAGTCATTAAGAAGGGTCCAAAGGTATTCGTGGCAAAGGTCAATTCGATATGCTCGGGACTAAGCTTATACTCTTTTTCGCCATGGTTTAAGTAAGCTGCATTATGGATCAAAATATCCAGCCGCGGGTACTTTTTCATAAAGGCACCGCAAAATGCATGAATTGAATCGAAAGAAGAAACATCAAGCTCCAGCAAATCTACGTTCATATTATTTGAGCCCTGAATCATTTCCATTTGTACCACCCTGCTGAGCTCCATATTCCGGCAACCCATTACAACACGAAATCCTTCTGTCGCAAATTTTAGTGCTGCGGCTTTACCGATCCCTGAGTTAGCTCCCGTAATGATGACGATTTTTTCCTTCATCTCAAGCCTCCTTTTTCCATTTACCTGGCCATCCCATTTACCTTGGATTGAATTAACATAGAATCATCATATGATGCGTAGCAAGTCCCCACGATGTCTGTTTACAAAAAAAGACGTTAAACACTCAAGAAATCCCTGATGTTTAGCGTCTTTTTACATGAATCCGATCTTATCCGTTCCCTATTCCACAGGAACATTTCTGCTTTTGGACAGCATTGGATTGTTCAGGCAACGGGTTCTATGACTCCTATTATAGTTATTTATTAGCTCATCCAGCACCATAGACTGCCTAATCACTCTTGGATTACGTACCGCACCGTATTGTTCAACCATTCGATAGAGTCTTTGCCTTTCTTTTTCAATACAGCATTGTGGATCCTCCGAATTGTTCATCAATGGAGCTATACCTCCTTCGACTCAAACTTTAATATATTCAGCAAAAATTTTGGTTAAATAATATCAGAACAATACATATTGAAGTAATAATATGTCAGATTTTAACATGGGTCAATAACAAATATACTTTATCCTAACTACTAACAATACACACAAAAAAACACCCTATAGGTGACTTTTTTTACTTATATAAAATGAACAATAAGCCGAATATTGAGGAATTTGACAGTATTATTTTAGGGAGGGTATTTTCGTAGAAAGAATAAGCTTTTTCTGAAAGGTTAGTAAATACTGCTAAAATGACTAGAAGTGCTATAATGAATAAGATTCAAGATGTCATTCAGTCCATAAAAGGGAAGGAGATGCATTCATGAATACAACGCAGCTTAATCGAATCCGTACGGGAAAGGGCTTTATCGCAGCCTTGGACCAAAGCGGCGGGAGTACTCCGAAAGCTCTGCTGCAATATGGGATTAAGGAAGACAGATACGCCAATGAGGAAGAGATGTATCAAGTGGTTCACGAGATGAGAACGCGCATTATAAAAAGTCCAGCGTTTGATTCCCAGTATATTTTAGGTGCGATTCTTTTCGAGAATACAATGGATCGTTCCATTGACGGGCAGCTTACCGCCGATTATCTTTGGGAGAAGAAGGGCATCGTGCCTTTTCTCAAAGTCGATAAGGGGCTAGCCGACCTTGAAGACGGGGTTCAGCTCATGAAACCCATTCCCGGTTTAAACGACCTTCTAAAGCGGGCGGCCGAACGAAACATCTTCGGAACGAAAATGCGCTCCGTGATTCAAGAAGCCAATCCTGCCGGAATCAAAAAAGTCGTGGAGCAGCAATTTGCCATCGGCAAACAAATCGCAGAGATGGGACTGGTTCCGATTATCGAACCGGAAGTCGATATCAACAGCGCGGATAAGGAAGCATCGGAAAAACTGTTGAAAGACGAAATTTCCGCTCAATTGTCGGCTCTTGGAGAAGACGTCAAAGTCATGCTGAAGCTCTCCATTCCAACCGAAAACAATTTCTACAGCGATTTGATGAAGGATCCGCATGTTGTGCGGATTGTGGCTTTATCAGGCGGCTACTCGCAAGCGGAAGCAAATGAAAAGCTTGCCCATAACCACGGGCTCATCGCCAGTTTCTCGCGTGCCTTATCGCAGGGACTACTCGCCGCACAAACCGACGAAGAATTCAACACCCTGCTGGCCAAATCCGTTCAGGACATCTATGAAGCCTCTATAACATAACGTTCATGGCGACCGCGAGCTTGAATAAGCTCGCGGTCGTTTTTTTGCCCGCCAAAATGAAAGAAAGCTGTCCTTTGTCTGAACGATCATTCAAATAAAGGACAGCTTCTTATGCAAAATCTTTTTACTTCAGCAACGGAAATTCGCCGATTCTCAGTTTGGCGCTCCCATAAGGAACGAGTTCAAGAGATTGGAGTGGTGAACCGTCTACGGCCGGATTGAGCGGTGGCGCATCCGCATTGTTTCCGGCCATTCGCCAATTTTGCACCAGGCGCCCTCTTGTCTTTAATCTAATCGGCGTATCGGCAGATTTGAACGGCTGTGTCGGGATATCGGACAATACCACTTCAAAATCTCCCCCTGCCTGAAGGCCATACTTCCAGGGAGTAGTGGGATAAATCTCCCAGTCATGAAATAGCTCGCGTTTGACATGCAGCTGCCAGCTTTCGCCGATCGGAAGCACATAAAGCAGTGGCCCTCTCTCGATGCTGACCGCGTACGAACCTCGCGAAAGGGTCCGAACCTCCATTGGAAGACAGAGCTGAATTTGCTCACCGCTCTTCCATTCTCTCAGAATGGTGGTATAACCGTTCACGACGTTTACTTCTAACACATTCCCATTGACCGTCAAAGTAGGGGAAGCGCACCATTCAGGAATCCGAAGACGAATGGCGAAGGTCTCCGGACGACTCAGTTTCATTTCAATTCGAACGGTATCCCGGAACGGATAATCCCCGCTCACCGTCAGTTCCGCGTTCACGCCCTGCCCGACCTTGGTCTTCACGCGGCAAGGCGCATAGGAAACAACAGCAAGACCGCCGCTTCCATCTCCCATCCAGAGATGAGAAACAAGCTTGGGCCATCCTTGATGCATATTTGCCGTACAGCAGCCGAAATTCGGCTCGAGTCCAAACAAGTTTGCATCATCGCTGTTGCTCCAATTCCGCTCCGCCACATTGCACATGATTTGATTCACTTGCTGATCATATTGATGCGACTTCCAATCGGCTGCAATCGCGGCTGGCAATGCGTTGAAAGCAATTTTTTCAAGGATGTCCCCATAGGCTCCATCGCCGAATACCCGAACCAGCTGCTCCATCGTATACATGTACTCAACAACTGCGCACAGCTCAACGCCCTGGCTCGGATGTGTGCCTGACAGCCATTCGTCTCCAGAGAATAGTCCATGCGCCTGCCCGTGATAGTTCATCAGACTTTGGATGCCCCGCTTGATCGCTTCCTTCTGCCTGGAGTCACCCGAGATTTCATAGAGAATGCCGGGTGTCTTGATCCCCATCGCCACATTCACTACATGCGTGCGGTGATCCCAATGCTCAACCTTCCGCCAAAACGGAAAATCATATAGAATCCCGGTCCAATCCATAGTCTGGGAGGCGACTTCCTCCGCCAGCCTGATCAGGAAGTCGTCGCCGGTGCGGCGATACAGCCAATAAATACTTACGAGCATATCAGCTCCCCGTGCCTCAGCCCAATCCCTGAGCGGATTCAGTTGAATATAATCCATGGCGAACCGGAAAAATCCAGTCATAAAAGGAATGACCCTGTCATCTCCGGTAGCCTCTTCATACTGCGTCATGACTTTGAGCATAATCATGTAATGCCACCAATCGAAACGCTTGTCAATGTCATTGTTGACGGTGACAATTCGTTCCGGACCGAATAAACCATCTTCCTTCTGGCTGGCAAGCGCCCATTCAATCCATCGCTTCGCTTTGGAAATCAAACGTTCATCCTCCAGCAAATAAGCCAAAGGGATCAGCCCGTCCAGATAATAGGGGCCGCGTTCCCAGCTATCCCCTTTCCCGCCAAGCCAGCCGTTGTCCGGACCGACATCAGGCCAATGCTCCTCCAAGTGTCCGGTCAAACCGTCCGCTTGAATTTGCAGCTGATTTTTCAGCCAGCCGAGCGGTTTGATGCTGCCGAGCGGCAACGTTTTGAATGCACTGTGATACAACGTCAAAGGAATGACCTCCCCAGGAATGAAAATCATGAATAACCGGAAATGAATTCGAATGTAATCCATGGTTGAGTATAATGGCGCTTGCTTAGCGGCAAGCTCATTCCTTAAATGACCTCACGGCTGTCGTTATCGGGCAAATCAGGAAAACGGGAATGCGGCTCGGACTGATACCAGAACGCCGTGGAAGCGATATCGCTCTGCTGCGGCAAGTAACGATGGCCGGAACGCCAGCCAAGATCCTGAATCGTCACCTTCAAATCATGCTCAAAGCGGATCGGATCGAGTACATGCCAACGATACATCCCGAATCGCTGTTGGCTGCGGTACAAGCCGTCCGGTTTAATGAGCTGATGCATGCCGAGAAAAGCCGTTGAGTAGGTGGAATATTGGCCGCTCGGCTGTTCCCAATTCCACGCCCCGCCAAAATAATCCTCCGTACCGGTTCCACAGATCGTCGGGAACTCCTGATCTCCATCCATGAAAAACTTAATTTCCCCTTCACCCCACCAGCCGTTATTGTTAACCTGCCATGCCAGATAGGTTCCGACATAATGCCCTTTCCCTTTCACTTCATCAAGAATGGTATGCACTTCTTTATAGGGCACGGGGCTATTTCTTCTCCACTGAGCATGGAAATATGCCATATTTGCCGGTACTTCAGTCAATGTGTAATTCACTTGATAATAGAGGACGGCTTTTTCCGCCGATGTATTCTCCATCGTGATTTTCGCTGCTTGGCGAAACGGCATCAGCCAATAGCTGTTCATGCCCCCGGCCGGGTTCACGGCAACAGGGAATGAGTTAACGTTGCTTCGTTCCTGCCAGCCATTGCAGAAGAAATCCCCGACCGGTACTTCAACCGACGGCTCATCTTCTTCATCCCAATAAAGGCGAAAAATCAGATTACGCCAAAAAGTAGGAAAACACGTCAGCCATATATGCTGAATCGCTCCGGGACCTTCAATAGCCGCCATCGTGAACGTGGCTCCAGGCTCGATTTCGACCGACGGCGATACCTTCCAGCCGGTTCCCAAGTCACGTGCACATCCGGCCCCCGTGCCTTCGGTCGCCATACCTCCCGACCCCTTTGATCCGGTGAAGTTTTCCGGGCTAATCGATCTTGTCTTGGCATCTGAAAGCTGAGGTAAATTTCCGAGTCCCATGTTAAGACCGTTAAATCTGTCCATGATTGCGATCTCCTTTGGTATATCCGAATGTATATAATGGGAATGCCGCCGGCTGCACAAATTTGTTATCATCCGTTCTCAAGTGGGGTACAGTCGCCTGAAGTCACGGTACGAACCCAAAATTACGCCAAGCTTTTCGACGGGTCCATCTCTTCAATCGCTGCCTTCCGGGCATTGATGCGGCGAATCACTTCCGGATTAAATTTCGCCTGCCTGTCATACGTATACAATCCATTCACTTCCTGCTCCACATCATATAACTGGGTATAGCAGAATCCGAACATCATCGGATGATCCAGAAGGGCATTCGTTAATCCTTCATAACGTTCGATAAACCCTTCCTCAGATACCGGTCTGTCGCCGTACCCCCAAGATTTTTCGTCCTTCTGATCCGGGTTCCACCAAATCCCGCCATATTCGCTGATAAAATAAGGCTGCCCCTCATACTTCTGTCTATCCGGAAAAGTATTATATACCTCCCCGCCGGTTTTCATCGCTTCATATCTTGCCCGGAACGTCTGCGGATTCTGGTCATAATCATGAAGATCGAAGATATCCGTCACGACATGGAAATTACCGCTGGTATCGATGACGGGGCGCGTCGGATCGAGCCGCTTCGTAACCTCATAGACAATACGCAGCACATCGTTATGCTGCTTGGTGCCGTCTTGATCCCAAGTCTCGTTAAAAGGACACCAGCCGATGAGTGCCGGATGGTTGAAATCCCGTTCCACCCCTTCAAGCCACTCCGGCAAAAATGAAGCCAGGCTTTCCGTTGTCGTAATATCCAGTCCCCAATTGGCATGCTCTCCCCACACCAGATAACCAAGTCTGTCAGCCCAGTACAAAAAGCGGGGTTCAAACATTTTTTCATGAAGTCTCGCACCGTTAAAGCCAAGCCCCATTGAAATTTCGATATCTTTGCGGAGGTCTTCATCACTTGGGGCGGTATAGACACCCTCTGGGTAAAAGCCCTGATCCAGCACAAGACGCTGAAACACGGATTTTCCGTTGATCCGAAAAGCCATGCCATCGAGCCTTACCGTCCTGAGACCGAAATATGATTCGACGGTATCTCTTTCCTGACCCTCATGATGCAGGGATAACTTCAGATCATACAGCTTGGCATTACCTACTTCCCACAGGTGAATTTCGGATAGCGGAAGTGTAAGCTTGACGGAAGGACCGGAGACAACGGCGCTGACATTCCCTGCAGGATTACCCTCAAAAAAGGCAGATGCGTTAAGCGTTCCTCCTGCTGCGTTTCCGCTAATCTGCACCTCCAAATGCGCGCACTTATTATCCGGATCAGGCACCAATTTCATATCGGATAAATAGGACTCTGACACTTGCTCAAGCCATACGGTCTGCCAAATCCCCGTCGTGCGCGTGTAATCGCAGCCATGCGAGTAGTATCTTCCGCTTTGCTTGCCGCGGGGCTGGCGTCCGGAACGAGTATCGTCTTCCGCGTAGACCGTAACGACGTTCGTGCCCATCGAGACAGCCGCGGTAATATCAAAGGAAAATGAACTATACCCTCCGCGATGCTTCCCTACGGATATCCCGTTCACCCATACTTCGGTTTCGTAATCGACAGCGCCAAAATGAAGCAGAATTCTGCCGTTCGTCCAGGCTTCGGGGACGGAAAATTCCCGTTTGTACCACACCGCTGCCATAAAATCTTTATATTCCACACCGGAAAGCTTGCTTTCCGGACAAAAAGGTACCGTGATCGTTCCCGACAAATCATTGCCGGATTCCTGGTACCCGCGTTCTTTTCCGCTCTTGCCATGGTCAATTTCGAATTGCCATGGGCCGTTCAAATTGATCCAATCCTGTCGAACCCATTGGGGACGGGGATATTCCGGACGCGGAAGTGCTGAAGGATGCTTCATTTTTAAAAACTCCTTTTATGGTTTTTTAGATAAAAAGTGCTTTTCTTTATCTTTATTGAAAGTATAATAATGACGCTAAACACTGTCAACGTTTTCATTCAGGTTTAATGTAATTAATATAATTCCAAGGTGTTCTATAAATCTTTTGTCGGCATGGTTTCTTATAAGTTTATCTTAGAAAAAACGACTTTACACCCTTTATATATAAAGGTTATTTTCAAATTATGTCCTTATGTATACGCTAGATCCGCTTAACTATTGCTTGTGAATAACAAATTCATTTATTACAACTTTCCTGTAACTAAAAAGTTAATCACGGTATGGATATGCCAGAAGGCTTGAACGCGAAGCCATGTCCCTGTGGATTCCAGAGGCGGTTGTCTGTATACGCAAAAAAACAAGAAAGGCTCGTTGTTGCAAGCTTTCTTGTTCACTATTCGCCATCAAGCACGTCCCGTTTAAGCTCGCGGCGACGTTACTTTTCCGCAGGTTTTTGTTCGTCTGAATCGAAGGTGTAATTGACTCGCATAACAATATGCTGCTCATGATCGCCAAACCCTTGGCCAAACAGGTTTACGCCCCCCTGATGAACGGCATCCGGTTGGATTCCGATCCGCAACCGCAGTTTGGGGCTTTGGGCGAGATTCACATCATGTAACGTTACATCCGACACCTTCTCCATATCCAGCATCGTCTTTTCATAGTCCATATGCCATGTTTTCAGAAGTCCGTACTGCGTCGCCCAATCAGACCACCATTCGGGATTCAATTTCCCCCGGCGATCCCCGAAATCTCCGGGACTCGTCCACGTCCCGATCTCAACACCATTGATCCACAAGGAAATATCAGAGGGCCAATCATTATTATAACTCGATACTTCGGAGCACATCTCCAACGACAGCTCCAACGATTCTATTCTTGCTTCGGGAGGAATCTCCATTGGCAGCAAATACTCCACATATCCCTTGCGAAACCAGATGATTTGCGCGTGAATATGCTCGGGATGATAGAAAATGGCCGGTTCATCTTCATTTAATATTACGCTTTTCGCGCTTGCCATTCCACAGGTCGGCGATACTTCGCAGTCGCTGTAATGACCAATCGGCATCTCTACTTCATAGTGGTTTAATTCCCCTTTGGGAATTCTCCTTTTCATATTCAATGCAATGTGGATCCCCTCATAATTGGGGCTGCATACCTTCATCGCTCCACGGGATGCCGGAAGCATCTCCGTATGAATCAGTTTTGCGCCCTCCAACACCTTGATGTGACTTGCCACCGTTGAAACCGGGAGATTCAGCGCTTCAGCAATTTCGATCACATTTAATTTGTGTGAAACTAAAAGCTGGAGGATATCAATCCGGGAACGGGTCGACAAGGCGCGGGCAACACTTGCCAGTTTGTCCGGGTCGTTAAAGCTAAGTTCCAGCACTCATACGCTCTCCTTTAGAAAATATAAATTACACCAATTTTACTGAATAATGAGCATAAAAACAATGTTGGCATCATGATCAGCATGAAAGCCATCGCCCTCGAATGTAAAAGAAAGAATGACTTTTGCTTTTGCTGCAAGAACCTTACTCCTGCAAAGGCAGCGTGATATCAAATGTTGTTCCTTCATGAACGACGCTGTGGATGTTAATTCCGCCTTTATGATCTCCGATGATCTTGTAGCACATCATTAAGCCGAGTCCCGTCCCCTTTTCTTTCGTCGTAAAAAAAGGCTCGCCCAGCCGATGAAACTGATTTTCGTTAATTCCAACACCTTGGTCGACAAAACGAATCAGAGCATTCCCTTCCTGTACACAGGCATAAATACGAATAACTCCGCCGTATGGCATTGCCTCGATCGCGTTTTTTAAAATATTGACGAAGACTTGCTTGATTTCCATTTCCGAGCACTCAACGCAGGGAAAGCATCCTTCGACTTCAGTCATGATTTTGATATTATTGAGCGCAGCCTGGGCCTCCAATAAGGTCACAACGCCTTGTAGAATCCGGATAAGATTATTTTTTTGAAATTTTGATTGATAGGGTTTGGCAATCACCAAAAATTCATTCACGATACTGTTTATTCGATCGATTTCAGATAGCATAATGTTAAAATACTCTGCCTTGTTAACCTGCCCGGATTGCATGATTTGCAAAAATCCCCGTAAGGAAGTAAGCGGGTTCCGGATCTCATGCGCTAGTCCGGCGGCCAATTGGCCAACGGCATTCAATTTATCCGCCTTCCGGTAAAAGTCCTCCATTTTTTTGCGCTCGGAAATATCCCGCGCAATGCCGGTCAGCGCGATTATATCGTCATTAGCAGCTTTAATAGGGGACACAGTTAAAAAAACATGTATATTTTCTCCGTCTTTCCGCGGCCTCACGGTTTCCAAATGAATCAATTTCTTATCGGAATGCAAAAGCCTGCAAATTTCCTCAGGACGACTCCCCAAATGTGCAGGAAACATGGGTGCCGGTTTGCCAAGGAGTTCAGCCTCGGACCAACCGTATATTTTCTCAAAGGCAGGATTAATGCGAATGACGTTGCCTTCTGTATCCATAATGCAAATGCCGTCGACCGAGCTCTCATATAAGGATTCCAGCAGCTCTTTCGTTTCCATCAGCTCTTTTTCGCTGGTCCTTCGCTCCGTAATATCTACGCAAGAGGCAATCACTTCAACGACTTCACCCTGTCGCTTGATCGGCCGCAGTGATGCCAAATAGGACACGCCAAGCAGCTCGCCTTCATAACTTACTTCTTCCTTCCCCTCCCAGGCCTCGCTATAAAACACTTCTTTTTTTGCAGCGAAATCTTCAGGGAGAAAGTCCTTCAGCCGTCTGCCAATCACTTCCTGAGACGTTAATCCGATTTTGGATAATAATTGACCCGCACAAAATGTATGTATGAACTGACCTTCAATATTCTTGAATTTAAACGTCATGCCTTGCTGCTCCGATAACATTCCCATCAGTTCCTCATGAGAATATTCCAAGAGGTCAATCAGAGGTTTATCCATATGCACACACTCCTACGGCCAGATATGAATACACAAATTGCATTGCATTCCATTTCATTCGACGAGTGAACGCGAGCCTCCTTCCCGAACAAGGGTATGTCTATCAAAACTTGAAGCCATGCTCTGCCTAAGCGCCAGGATTCGCTCCTTATTGGAGATTACGATACTATCATAAAAACACGCCAAATACCTCCTATTAATCCAAAAACGCCATTTGAATCAAAGCCTTTGCCTTCTTGAGCTGCCTTTCGTCTAGCTGTTGAAGCATGGAGAATATCTCGGTCATGGTCGTTCCCTCCGGAGAAGATTGATTGGGGGTACCCACGGCGTCATTTTCAGCATCCTTTCCTTTGTCTCACACCTCTTCGAAAGCTTCCTTTTGCACCCAGGATGCTTCTGTAGTGTCTTTCAAGCATTGGATAAGGATAACTTGATTATTGAGACTTTCAGTCGTTCATAGCCTATAATGGTTTGAAGATCAATTCTCAAATTCGAATACAATGATTCCTGAGGCAGTGCAGGTCGCACTGAAGAACATCCTCCCGCTTCATAGCGAGGATACTCAAGGGTAGGGTCAAATGTATCGGATCTTGAGGGTATTGAAAGGATGAATATCACGAACGTTGAGGATAATCGATAGATCTGTAAGGACTATCTCAAAAAGCTAATTGGAGGAACATGATGAAAATAACCAAAATAAAAGAGAATGATGCAGAAATTGCCGTTATAAGCAGCAGTGAAATGCTGATTACGGATGTTCAGTCGGCTTTAGATTTGATAGCAACCGTAAATTATGAAGCAGGTTGTCATCGAATTATTTTAAATAAGTCAGCCGTATGTGAGGATTTTTTCAACTTAAAAACGCGGCTTGCAGGTGAAATATTGCAAAAGTTTGTTAACTATCACGTGAAAATTGCGATCATTGGTGATTTCTCTGAGTATTCTAGTAAGAATTTCAAAGATTTCATCTATGAAAGTAACAAAGGAAAGGATCTATTCTTCTTGTCGAATGAAAAACAAGCTCTGGATAAATTGAGCATTCGTTAGCTCTGAAATTGAGGAGGCGCATGGAGTGTCAGATGCATTAAAGAAAGATTTTGATTATCCAATGATCAGCATTCCTGGTGGAGAAATAGAATTAAGAGATGATCGAATAAAAAAGGTATGGAAAACCGAAATAAAACCGTTCCTTCTTGCCCAATACCCTGTAACCATGGAACTGTATTGTACGATTACGGGAAAAGCATCCGCTACTATCTACGGAAATCAAAGGCCAGTTGTGAATATTTCTTGGAATGAAGCCATTCGCTTATGCAATCTACTTTCTCAGAAAGCCGGATTGAATGAATGTTATTCATTAAATCATGACAGTGAAGAAATCATCTGCGATTGGGGATCAGACGGATATCGCCTTCCTTCTGAAGCAGAATGGCAGCATGCATGTAAAGCAGGAACTACCGGATATAGATATGGAGAAATTGATCAGATCGCATGGTATCAGGAAAATTCAGAAGGCAAAATCCATGAAGTAGGAACAAAGGAACCGAATGCATGGGGTCTGTATGACATGCTGGGAAATGTTTGGGAGTGGTGCTGGGATTTATATGACGAGAAAGTATATGGTTCCTACCGTATTTTTCGGGGTGGCAGTTGGGCTGAAGAGAAGCGAGGCTGTGGGGCCTCATGTCGTCGTCGCAGTCACCCATCATTTAGCATCGATGATCTTGGATTACGCCTTGCCCGGTCTTTGTCGTGAGAATGATTGCGAAACAAAAAGAAACGGCATTTCTGCCGTTTCTTTAAAAAATGGATTGTCAGGGACTCGAACCCTGGACCGCCTGATTAAGAGTCAGATGCTCTACCAACTGAGCTAACAATCCACGCTATCCATAATTGTATGAAGTGTATGGTGGAGCCTAGGGGGATCGAACCCCTGACCTCATCGCTGCCAGCGATGCGCTCTCCCAGCTGAGCTAAGGCCCCATATAATCAATTCTCTTTCAAAAAGAGCACTCCTATAATATAGCATATCAGACAAGCTCACGCAACATTTTTCTAGCTAAGAATTACCTTATGAGGCTGCCTCGACAATAAAAAAAGGACAGTTACTGGAGCTGTTCCGCATGAACATCCAGTCTAAAGTCCTTTTTTAATGCTTTCTTACTGGCACCGAGATTAATCGCCTGAATCAGGCATTGTATTTTTGGACAACAATCCTTTGAGCTCTTTCATAAACATATTGATATCCTTGAATTGCCGGTACACGGATGCGAAGCGAACGTAAGCCACCTCGTCCACGGGATATAGCTGCTCCATGACCAGTTCGCCGATCTGGCGGCTCTCCACTTCTGCTACGGCTGTATTCCGCAGCGCCTTCTCTACCTCTGAGACAATGGCTTCCAGCTGTTCCACGGAAACAGGACGCTTCTCACAGGCACGGATGAGACCGCGCAGAATTTTATCCCGGCTGAACTCCTCACGGCTTCCGTCCTTCTTGATGACGATCAACGGCGTTTCCTCCACCATTTCAAACGTCGTAAAGCGCCTGCTGCATTTCTCGCATTCGCGTCTGCGGCGAATCGATTTATTATCATTGGCCGGACGGGAATCCAGCACCTTGGTGCCTGCATAATCACAGTACGGGCATTTCATGCAAACTCACTTCCTTTATCATTCACAATGGTATTTACATTCCGGCTTAATCACACTTAAAAAGACGGTAAAGCCGCCTCCTATAAGGCCGCACGGGAAATAACTTATATTTCCAATCAAAAATATATAAAAAAAGTTATGAAGATTCAAATTTTGAGACATAATACTTTTACCAACAGCGAGGAGGTGAACATCAATGGCTCAAAACAACAGTTCTAACAACCTGGTAGTAACTAAAGCTACCGCAGCCCTCAACCAAATGAAATATGAAGTTGCCCAAGAGCTGGGTATCAGTATTCCTCAAGACGGATACCAAGGTAACATGACTTCCTATGAGAACGGTTCGATCGGGGGATACATCACAAAACGTCTTGTAACCCTGGCTGAACAACAATTGGCTGGTCAATTCAAATAATACATCTGTATTCAAGGAAGTATTGAGGCGGCCCAAAAGCCGCTTCAATACTTCTTTGCTTGTCTACTCAGAAATCGCTGTAAATACGTGTATATTGATTATAATAATAAACTACCCGTTGTATGTAGTGCCTCGTCTCCCCGATCGGAATGTTCTTCACGGATTCCAGAGTCCCATCCCAGACTCCCTTTTTAAGCCATCCGTCTACTTTACCAGGCCCCGCATTATAAGCCGCAATAACCGCAATCCGGTTTCCTTTGAACTGGTTAGTTAGGTTATTCAGGTACCAGGTCCCGATTTCGATGCTGGATTCTGGCTTATGCTTGATGTGATCCATCGTAACTTCCGGAATCCTAGCCTGTTCCATAGCCCATTGGGCCGTATCCGGCATAAGCTGCATAAGACCTAGCGCTCCCTTTTTCGATTCTTTACCCAGCTTGTAATTGGACTCCACCCGGATGATGGATGCAATCAAAAAAGGATCTACATTATAACGCTCGGATTGCTCTCTGATATTTTCCTTATAATAAATGGGATAAAACCAGGACATCCAGTTGGTGCTGAAGAAGAGGACAACGACAAAACCGAGAAACAGGACGAGAAGGACTCTCTTTTTCCGCAAAAATTGTAAATACTTCATGCGTATCCTGACTGAATCCAGAAATCATCAATTTGACGCTCCGTTAGTTCAGCATCTCCGCTGTTATCAATCACAATGTCTGCCTTCATCTTCTTTTCTTCAATATCCATCTGCGACCCGATCCGTGCTGACGCCTCATCTCTGTTCAATTGATTGCGCTGCATTAAGCGCTCCAATTGAATGACCCGCGGGGCATATACCACCATGACTCGTTCAAACATGTGCTCAAGTCCCGATTCAAACAATAAGGGAATATCCACAACCACAAGCCGGTTTGGGTGCTCCCGTTCCAGAGACTCCATCTGCTTACGGATTTCACTGCGGATTGCCGGATGCGTAATATCATTTAAAGCTTGACGCTGGGAAGGATCATGGAAAACAATGTCTCCCAGTTTTTTTCTGTCCAAAGTACCATCCGCAAGAATCATAGCTTGTCCAAAATGATCGGCAACGGCCGCCAAAACGGGATGACCCGGGAGCATAACCTCCCGGGCGATTACATCAGCATCAACAAGCAGGGCTCCCTTGTTTATCAAGAGAGCGGATACGGTGCTTTTTCCAGTCGCTATACCTCCGGTTAACCCGATATTCATGTGCTAAACTCACCTCATAACAGCTTTATTATTCCCATAGCTATTAATAATAACGCCGGAAGAGCCGTAAAATGCCGCATCCATGATCTGGATGCAAACCGGAAGCCGGTCTTCATGCCGATCACTAAAAAGGTACCGCTGAACAGCGCGATGACAAGGGCCGTCCAGATAGGTGAGAATCCGAGTAGTGCAGCACCGAGGCCCGCTCCAAATGCATCCAATGAGAGGGCGATCCCGAGCCACATCGCTTCAAAACCCGAAATACTTCCAGACTTGTCAATATCGGCTGATGACGGCGTCCGCAGAATGCGGATCACAAGTCCAAGCTTACGTATTTCCAGTGAAAATACGGTTTGCTCAGTCTCCTTCACTAAGACTGCTGGAATCTCTGCAGCCTTGATCGTTACGGCATCTTTATCCTCACGGCTCTTTTCTTTCTGAATCAGAAGCTGAATCAAAGACCAGGAACCCATAATAATCAATATGACAGCTCCGACGATGGATGCGGCATCAGGTGACACCACCCTGGCCAAAAGCACGCCCACCTGCATCGATATATAAATGATGACACCGGAACATAATGAAATGATCACTACGGACAATGGTGAGATCTTCATCTGCCTGAGTCCATATGTAATCCCGACACCAAAACTGTCTAAGCTTAAAGCAAATGCAAGCAGGAGCAGTGAAAAGACATGACTGAGCACCCCTGGTTTCCCTCCCCTTGATGAAACGGTCCAGTCCGGGCCTGTTTGGAAAGAGAGGCCCTTGACGTTCCGATTCCCTGAAGTTCAATTCAATCTTAGTATATGGGAGGGACAAACAAGGGGTGCACGCCCATGCTTTAATTTACTTTTAAGATGTAGTTCAATTACTTAATCGACTGGCATACCGGACAGTAATGAGTTCCCCGGCCGCCGACAACGGATTTCTCGATGATCGTTCCGCAGGTCTGACAAGGTTGGTTTTGACGTCCATAAATCTTGAGCTGATGCTGGAACCTCCCCATCTCACCTTGTCCATTGACATAGGACTTAATGGAAGAACCTCCGACTTCAACCGATTCCGCCAGGGTCTCTACCACAGCCTGATGCAATTTATGATACTGCTCGTCCGTAAGCGTGTTCGCCAACTGCTCGGGATGAATGCCGGCTCTGAAAAGAGACTCATCCACATAAATATTCCCGATGCCGACCACATATGCCTGGTTTAACAATACAGCTTTGATTTTCGTTGTCTTGCCCGCCAAGATTGCTTTGAACTTCTCGACGGTAAACTCGGCATCCAGCGGCTCAATTCCCAGTTTTGACAACGGAGGAACGGTGAATTCCTCCCCAGGATTGAACAGATGCATCGTACCGAATTGGCGCACATCCTTGTACCTTAACTCGGTCCCGTCGTTGAAATGGAAAATAACATGCGTATGCTTCTCCACTGGTTCGGAGCTTTCGTATAAACCATAACGTCCTTCCATCCGCAGATGTGAAACCAGGACCAAATCATCCAGCAGAATACGCAAAAATTTACCACGGCGCTTCACGCTTTGAATGGTATGTCCTGCAAGCATAAAAGCAAACTGATCTATATCGTCAGGGCGCTGAATAATCCGCGCCAAATTTACGGTAACATGGTCAATGACTTTACCTTTAACCAATTGGTTTAATGTTCTTTTGACTGTCTCGACTTCCGGTAATTCCGGCATGATGACTTCACCTCATCCCCATTATAACGGAAGTTAGTACTCTATGGGGCATTATTTCGCTTCGTACCAATTCATTCCATAGCTGACATCCGCTTTCAGCGGCACAGACAAGGCAAGCGCCTTTTCCATCGTCTCAGGCACAAGCTTTTTCATCAGCTCCAGCTCATCCTCCGGTACCTCGAATACAAGTTCGTCATGCACCTGAAGCAGCATGCGGCTCTTCAGCTTCTGCTCTGCGAGTGCAGCATCCATATGAACCATAGCGAGCTTAATAATATCCGCTGCGGTGCCCTGAATCGGTGTATTCATCGCGGTACGTTCAGCGAAGGAGCGGAGATTAAAATTGCTGGCATTAATTTCTGGTAAATAACGTCTTCGTTCCAGCAGCGTTGTCACATAGCCGTCCCGCTTCGCGTCTTTTACGATGTCGTCCATATAGCGGCGCACCCCGCCGAACGCATCAAAGTACTGATCGATAAAGCGTGCGGCTTCCTTCCGCGTAATGTTCAGGTTCTGTGACAATCCGTAATCACTGATCCCATAGACGATACCGAAATTGACGGCCTTGGCCGAACGACGCATGTTCGAATCCACTTCCTCGGCTTGAACACCAAACACATCCATAGCCGTCTTCGTATGGATATCCATATCATGCAAGAATGCTTCCTTAAGACCCGTATCATCAGAAATATGTGCAAGTACGCGCAGCTCGATCTGCGAATAGTCGGCTGCGAGAATATACCAGTCCGGCTCGGACGGCACGAATACTTTCCGGATTTTGCGGCCTTCCTCAAGACGGATCGGAATATTCTGCAGGTTAGGGAATTGACTGCTCAGGCGTCCGGTGGCAGCAATCGTCTGGCGATAGTACGTATGCACTTTGCCTGTTTCCGAAGAAATCTCCTTCAGCAGACCTTCGACGTATGTTGATTGAAGCTTAGCAATCGTCCGGTACTGCAGAATCAGGCGCACAATATCATGATAGGGAGCAAGTTTTTCCAGTACTTCGGCATCTGTGGAATAGCCGGTCTTCGTCTTTTTGACGACAGGCAGACCCAGCTTTACGAACAGGATCTCTCCCAGCTGTTTGGGGGAGTTTAGATTAAACTCCGTTCCGGCAATCTCATAAATCTCTTCGACCAAGGTTTTGATTTGGGATTCAAATTCCTTGCCCAGATCCGTCAAGTCATCCTTATTTACGGATATCCCTTGCTTTTCCATATCCGCCAGGATACGTGACAATGGCATCTCTAAGTCATGAAAGAGCGAAGCCATTTCATTGCCTTCCAGCTCTCTTTCCTGCAGTGGGATCAGATCCAGAATTGCAGCACATTTGGCAGCCAAATGCTTGCTTAGCACATCCGCTTCAGGCACCTTGTACTTTGCACCCTTGCCAAAGACATCCTCATCAGCAGCCAGCGATTGCAGTCCATGCTTATGAGCAAGAGCGTGAATATTCTGATTGGAATCCGTCGGATCCAGTAAATAAGCTGCCAGTTGAACATCAAACGATGCACCCGCAAACGCAATGCCCTGCCAATGCAGCGCCAGATCCGTCCGGTGCAGGTCATAACCGCGCTTTGGAATATCCTGATCTCCGAGCCACTTCCGCAGCGGTTCTGCCGCTTCAGCCTTCAGCAGCTCGAACGGAACATAGTAGTGCTCCTCCGGAGAGGAAAAGATCGTACCGATCACCTCGGCGCGATGCGGATTCTCCCCATTCGTTTCCACATGCATGACTTCTATCGTATCCAGCGCATCAACCAATACACGGATATGATCGATGTCCATGACTTGAACCTTAATCTCCTTCGCAGGAGCCTGCTCCTGTGCCGGCTGATCGCTGCTGCGCCCGTCTGCCTTGAAGGACAAGCGTTCCAGAAGAGATTTAAACTCCAGCTTCGCGAGGGCAGGACCTGCTGTATCCTCCTTCAAGCCATCAAAATTCATATCGTCAAAGGACTTGTCCAGCGGAACTTCCCGGTAGATTGTCGCCAGTTTTTTACTCATCACGGCGTCGTCCGCATGGGTTTCAATTTTTTCTTTCATTTTACCTTTGAGTTCACCGGTATTAGCCAGCACCTCTTCGACCGAACCAAACTGATGAAGCAGCTTAAGCGCAGTCTTCTCACCAACTCCCGGAATACCCGGGATGTTGTCGGATGCATCGCCCATAAGCCCTTTTAGGTCTATGATCTGGAGCGGTGTCAGGCCGTATCTTTCCTCGATCTGCTCCGGTGCATAGGTCTCAATCTCCGTAACGCCTTTACGCGTAAGTCCAACCTGAACATGATCCGAAGCCAGCTGCAGCATATCCTTGTCCCCGGTTACAACGAGAATCTCATGCCCTGCTTCCTCCGCGATTTTTGATACCGTACCGATAATATCATCCGCTTCGTATCCGCTCAGCTCAAACTGTGAAATGCCAAAGCCCTGCAGCAGCTCTTTCAGCAGCGGAAACTGCTCGGACAGCTCCGGCGGAGTCTTTTCACGGCCGCCCTTGTATTCCTGATAGCCTTCATGGCGGAATGTAATTTTCCCGGCGTCAAAAGCAACCATCATATGTGTAGGTTTATGATCCTCAATAAGTCGCAAAAGCATATTTGTAAACCCGTACACGGCATTCGTGTGCAGTCCCTTGGTGTTCGTTAATGGGGGCATCGCAAAAAACGCCCGGTAAATGATACTGTTTCCATCAATAAGAATCAGTTTGCTCATACAGCACCTTCCCTTTTTAAACTTCCTTCATTCATGAAAACTTTCAATCGATGTTATACCTTTTAATATCTTAACACATGACACTTCATTCTAGAAAAAAATCAGGCAGCGCATCTTCTTTTTCAATACAGTTCCCTACAACACAAAAACACCGGAAAGAACGATTCCGATGTCTTCATGATACTTCAAGTATTCAAATGCCGGATTTAGCGGTTTAAGTCGGGGCGTTTCCCCGTAACCAGGTACACGGCGCTTTCCCCGATATTGGTCGCATGATCAGCGATCCGTTCAATATATCGTCCAACCAGCGTAAGGAGCAGTGCTTGCGGCATCGAATCGGGATTGGCTCTCATATGACCGTATAATTCCGTTAAAATCTGGCTGTACAGATGATCCACCTGATCATCGTCCTGGGCCATTTTATAAGCAAGATCCGTATTTTCGTCCAAATAAGAAGTAATTGCCTCTTCGATCATGACTTTAACGATGTTGGCCATTTGCGGGATATCAATCAGCGGTTTAATCAGCTTCTCCCCTTGCAAACGCAATGTCACTTTGGCCACATCCAGTGCTAGATCGCCCATACGTTCCAGATCACTGGATATTTTAAATGCAACGAGTATTCTGCGAAGATCCTTGGCAACGGGCTGCTGGGTAACTATGAGCCGCGAACCGATGTCCATAATTTCCTCTTCCATAAGATTAAGCTGAGCATCTGCCTGCACGATTTCCTGCGCTTTGACACAATCCTGTGTTTTCAGGCTTATGACCGCTCCATCAAGCGCCCCAACCACATGCTCTCCCATTTGAACAAGCAGCGAGCGAAGCTGCTCCAGATCCTGATCCAATTCTTTTCTCCGAATCATGGCTGATGTTTCCCCCTATAAAATGTATTGTTTCTCCATCTATCAGCCGAAACGACCGGAGATATAATCCTCTGTTCTGGAGTCACGCGGATTACTGAACAGAGCGTTGGTCTCATCCGCTTCGACAACCTCCCCATTAAGGAAGAAAACCGTGCGGCCGGAAACACGGGCAGCCTGATGCATGTTATGCGTAACCATGACGATCGTGTATTTCTCCTTCAGCTCCTGTACCAGCTCCTCGATCTTCAACGTAGATATTGGATCGAGTGCTGAAGTGGCTTCATCCATCAGGAGAATATCCGGTTCTACCGCAAGTGCTCGTGCAATGCAGAGGCGCTGCTGCTGTCCCCCGGACAAGCTAAGCGCAGAACGCTTCTGATAGTCTTTGACTTCTTCCCACAGCGCGGCTTGACGCAAGCTCTCTTCGACAATCTCATCCAGCGTTTTTTTATTGCGGACTCCGTGAAGACGCGGACCATAGGCAATATTGTCATAGATGGATTTCGGAAACGGGTTTGGCTGCTGGAACACCATGCCGACACGCTTGCGAAGCTCCTCCACGTATACATCCTTACCGTAGATACCTGAGCCGCCAATTTTGACGGATCCTTCGATCCGAGTGCCGGTAATCATATCATTCATTCGGTTCAACGTACGCAGTAGTGTAGATTTTCCGCAGCCAGATGGGCCGATAAAGGCCGTAATCGTCTTTTCCGGAATATCCAGATTTATATTTTTCAAGGCATGGAACTGTTCATAGTATAAGTTTAGGTCTTCGATTTCGATGATTTTTTCCATTTCCTAATCAGGTCTCCTTATCGTTCAATGGGACATCCCTATGTTCTCTCGTCAATAGTGCTGGACCTGTGACTCTATTGATTGTATAACCTCTATGTAAAAGCTGTGTGCCACAATTGTAAACTCTGTGTAAAATGTGAGCTTCTCCTATTCCTTTTACTTCCTTTATGTTAGCGTGCGCTCCAGTTCCACCTTTACACCAAGAGCTTGTTTGGCGGTATCTCTGGCCATTTGATGTACCGATCGTCCGGTCTTTTCCACATGCCCGACGGCTTGCTCGAGCTCGCCAAACATGCGGCTTCCTTCGGTCAGCTGCGCTGCTCCTGTCTGGATCTGCCGGACTCCCGAAGCCGTTAATGATCCGGTCTCCGTAGCCGATTGGCTGATGCGCTCCAACAGTCCTGAAATATCCGCAGCCAGCTGCCGGGTCTGCGCTGCGAGTGATCTCACTTCGGCCGCAACAATCTGAAACCCTCTGCCCTGGCTACCTGCATGAGCAGCCTCAATGGAGGCATTGATGGCAAGCAGGCCGCTTCGATCCGCAAGCTCAGCGATACCCTGGGTAAGAGAGGATATCTTACCTGCATCCTCGATCAGCTCAGCTACCTGCTTTTGATTCCGGTTCATATGTATAACGGCTTCCGCATAGGATTCACCTGCTTCATCCAGCTTCATCCTTCCCTCCGCCGTCCATTCCTTCATACGGAGGCACTCCTCAAGCGTAAGGCTAGCCGCTTCCGCAACTTTCCCCAGCGATTGCTCCATGCCGCTCACATGGAAGTAATTCTCCGAAATGGTGTGTTTGCGCTGCTCCTCGGCCTCGGTCTGCAGCAGTCCCGACATCATTAATAAATCCTGAACAGTTAGGACACCGGCGAACCGGCCCTTCTCCGTCACAATCACGCAATCATAAAACCGGGCTTCAGGTCTTTCCAGTGCGCGCTGAATCATATATGCCGGATCTTCACCGATCTCCACAATCAGAATATCCTCTTCAGCGAATTTCTTCACAGAGCGGTCAAAATATAGATCCGCGGCAAAGCGGCCCGTCAGTCTCCGGTAAAATGCATCTTTCATCAACAATCCTTCCGGATGCATATCTTCACCACAAACGACCAGGCATGGAATATGAGGCTGCTCTTTCAGTATACTTAGTGCTTCCCTGCAGGTGACTTGCGGAGTTAATGCAGGCACGGCTCGGCAGCTCCCCGCGGCAGATAATCCCCTCTCTGACGGCGCGTGTGCAGCTGGCACTGCTGTTTCCTTCCGTATGGGGTCTGTGATCAAGCTCATTACGGTTGATTGCTTTTGTTCAGTGATGTTGGTTCTGTTCTCAGCTTGCAGAATGCTCAAGATTGACTCCCCCTCAGAACTCCTCTTTAGCCGCATCATAACCCTGAATTATTAAGGGAAGATTCGGCTGTGGTAAATGGATTGTAAAAAAAAGAAGCTCTCATCATGATTCCTGAGGATGAGAGCTTCTTTTTTTATTAATAACCAGTTTATATCCCACACCGCGTATGGAATCAATATGCACGGATTCCGGATCAAGCTCGAGCTTTTTACGGAGCGAGCTGACATGAACATCCACCGTCCGCTGGCCTCCGATATAATCAAAACCCCAAACTGCATTCATCAGATCATCTCTGGTCAATACCACTCCCGGCTTGCGCGCAAGGTAAAGCAGTACTTCGAATTCCTTCGGTCTTAAACTGATGCTGGTGCTGCCTAGCATGACCTCGTACTTTTCCGGATAGATTTCCAGCTGTCCAAGCCTAATTGCAGAATCCGAGGTTTCAGGAACCTCTTCTTCCTTCGCTCCCGAGACGCGCCGCAGTACCGTGCCTACACGGGCGAGCAGCTCAGATACGCCAAAAGGCTTGGTGATGTAGTCGTCCGCACCCAGCTTAAGACCTTGTACGACTTCTTCTTCCGCATTTTTTGCAGTCAAAATGATGACCGGAGTCGCGATGGCTTTCGCTCTCAGCTTACCCAGAATATCAAATCCATTCATTCCCGGCAGCATCAAATCCAGTATGATCAAGTCAAATGGCTCCTGTACAGCTCGCTCAAATCCGGATGTTCCGTGATCCTCAATGGTGACTTCATAACCTTCCTGCGTCAGATTATAGGATAGCAATCTGGCCAGGGTCGGTTCATCTTCAATAACCAGCAAACGCTGTGTCATTTAATAAATACCCCCGTTCTACAAAAAACAATGGTTTCGGATACTGACAAGCCCATCGTAACACCCAAATGTTAACCCTGTGTAAAGATGAGCAGGCAGTAAGGCACCTTTTTTTAAAAGTTATCCATTTGTAATCGCAAGTTTAACAGCCCTTGTTTATCTTATTCCTGCAGCATCGGCAATTCAACCGTAAATGTGGTTCCGATGCCAAGTTCACTATCCACGGATATTTCTCCACAATGCTGCTCAACCAGATGCTTAACTATCGAAAGTCCGAGACCGGTGCCGCCTGAGCTTCGCGACCTCCCTTTATCGACCCTGTAGAACCGTTCAAAAATACGCGGCTGGTCTTTTTTCGGTATGCCGATCCCTGTGTCCGATACTTTGATAACAACCTTTTCGGATCCCTCGGTGTCCTGGAGATCATGGATGGTTAGATCTACTTTCCCGCCATCTTGTGTATAGCTTACTGCGTTGGATAACAGATTAATAAGAATCTGGCGCAGTTTATCCTCATCCGCCTCCACAAAGAGCTCTTCCGGAATATCGGCATGAAGCGTAATCCGTTTTTTCTCGGCGACTGTAGCCATCGCATCGATGATAGACCCGCAAAAAGAAGCTAAATGAACAGGCGCATAATCCATCGGTGAGCGTTTGGATTCAATTTTGGACAAATCCAGAATATCACTGATTAAACGGTTCAGCCGCTCACTTTCGTCGTAAATGATTTGCAGGAAGGATCTGGCCGTTTCTTCATCCTTCACACCGCCCCCGAGCAGCGTCTCGGAGAATCCCTTGACAGCTGCCACCGGCGTTTTCAGCTCATGGGATACATTTGCCACAAATTCGCTGCGCATATTCTCAAGCCTGCGGATTGCAGTGACATCCTGTAAGAGAAACAGCATTCCTTTAAACGACTGTTCCTCCCCAAACATAGGCACTCCATCCAGGTGAAGAATGGTTTCCTCCGGCCGAAAGACGCTCCGTTCCTCATGGATAATTTTCCGCTCCGTAATGCCGTCCTTTATCAGCCGGGTCAGCTCGTAGTATTGCTTAAGCTCGTTGATGGAACGTCCATTCAGTTGGCCGCTTCGGACATTCAGCATTCCTTCTGCAGCCGGATTGATTAAAGCAATGTGACACTCCGCATCTAACAGAAGAATCCCGCTGGTCATATTATCCATGACGCTCTGCAGCAAATCCTCATTATCCCGAATCGTTTGCAGCTGATTCTGCAGGCTGTCGGCCATGCCGTTAATAGCCTTGGCCAGCTCTCCAATTTCATCCTTTCGGTGCATGTTGACTCTGGCATCATAGTCCAGACGAGATATTCTGCCTGCCACTCTTGTAATCTTCTCAAGCGGGGAGGTGAGCCCAGCCGCTACACGGTAACTGACAAGAGCCGCCGCGATGAACAAAACAGCCAATCCACCAGCCATCAGCGTCCATCCCTTGCGTACGCCCTCATCAACGGATGCAAGACTCACAGATAACCGGATAAAACCGTCGTATTTCCCTGCTGAAACGACTGGCACCGCAACGTACAGCATGTCCTCCTGAAGCGTCGAGCTGTAGCGGATTGCATGTCCTGAACCGCTTTTAGCCGCATTAACGATCTCTTCACGTGAACTATGGTTATCCATATGAAGCGGATCGCTTTCCGAATCCCCAATTACAGTTCCATCTTTCGATATAAAAGTAACCCGTGAGTCGGTAAGTGCGGACAGCTCTCTGGATTGTCGGGTATAATAAGTCACCGCACTTTCTCCAACTTCCGAACGAAAATCAAAGGTATGGCTCAGCAGCTTGATCTCCCGGATCATATTATCTTCCAGCGCGGAAATATGGGATTTTTTAAACACCTGGGCCATCGTAATGCCTGCGCCCACCATGGAAATCCCGATCATAATCATTAAAATCAGGGTGAGTCTTATACGAAAGGGTCTCATTATTGCCGTCTTCCTTTTCATGAGTTTTCTTTTCATTTTTCTTCTTTTATCCTATCTTGAAACTGTAAGGATGAAAAGTTTATTTTCTCGCCAGATTGCTGCTTAGAACAACCATTCGCTTGCAGTAGCCCGTCAATCCGGCATAAGAGTATAATAATAGCGAAATGTTAAGGCTGGATAAATCCTGCCATATTAAAAAGGAGAGAATTTCATTGAACTTCCCGTTAGCCGCTTATATGTACCGACTGCAATACATCAGGCGCTGGAGCCTAATGCGCAGTACGACAACCGAAAATGTAGCAGAGCATTCCTTCCATGTGGCGCTCTTAACCCATATGCTCTGCCTGATCGGCAATACTTATTATGACCGGAAACTGAATGCAGATCATGCTGCAACGATTGCTTTGTATCATGATGCTGCTGAGGTATTCACCGGTGACATTGCCACACCTGTCAAGCATAATAACCCGAGCCTGCTGGCAAATTTTCGCGAGATGGAGAACATTGCTGCCAAGCGACTGGCTGCGATGGCGCCGCCTGAACTGCAGTCGATATATGCCAATCTCCTTCGTCCCGAGTCCGAGGATGAAGAGCAGATGGAGCTGCTTCGCTACGTCAAGGCTGCGGACTGCCTTGATGCATATTTGAAATGCGCCTTTGAAGTCGCTTCAGGCAATCGGGAATTTGCTGTAGCCAAAGAGCAAACCCTGGCCAAGGTGAAACAGATGCAGCTCCCTGAAGCAGATTATTTTCTGACACATATGGCTCCGAGCTTTGAGATGTCTTTGGATGAGTTGTCCCAGCTTGCTTCGGATTCAGACTAAAAAGGTTGAGCAGGTAATCTGCTCAACCTTTTTTCTATAGGGGATACTCCAACAACTCAACCGTTAACAATTTCCCCGCCATTCACATGGATGACCTGGCCGCTCACATACGAAGAATCATTGGAGGCCAGGTAAACATAGGCAGGAGCCAGCTCTTCCGGTTGTCCCGGACGCTTCATCGGCTGGGTTGAACCAAATTCGCTTACTTTTTTGGCATCAAACGTCGATGGTATGAGCGGTGTCCAAATCGGACCTGGGGCGACCGCATTTACGCGTATGCCTTTTTCCACAACGCTCATGGACAAGGAACGTGTAAAGCTGACGATAGCTCCTTTGGTAGATGAGTAGTCAATCAGCGTCGGGTTGCCTTTATAAGCTGTAATCGAGGCCGTATTGACGATAGAGCTTCCGCTCTTGAGATGCGGCATAGCCATCTTCGTCATATTGAACATCCCGAAGATATTGGTCCGGAACGTGCGCTCCAGCTGCTCCTTCGTGATGTCCTCAATTTTTTGCTGCGGATGCTGCTCTGCTGCATTATTGATCAGGATATCCAGTCCGCCGAGCTCTTTCACTGTCTGATTGACGGCATTTTTGCAAAACTCCTCATCGCCGATATCACCGGCAAACAGCAGACATTTGCGTCCTTCCTGTTCCACTTGATGCTTCGTTTCCTTCGCATCCTCATGTTCATTTAAGTAAATGATCGAAAGGTCGGCCCCTTCCTTGGCAAAAGCCACCGCAACGGCGCGCCCGATGCCGCTGTCACCACCTGTGATAATTACTTTCTTACCTTTAAGCTTACCTGCGGCCATATAGTCACTCGGCTCATATTTCGGGAGCGGATTCATCTCCGACTCGATACCTGGCTGTTGATTCTGATGCTGCGGGGGCAGTGTTTGTTTACTCTGTGAATTTCCTGACATCCTTCATTCTCCTTCCATGCTTTCTTATTTTTCCGATTCCTATAGCGTTGCGCAGGGTTACATTCCCATATTAGGATGGCATAAATTAATTCCTTTATTCTTCTGACGTTTTTTACTTACCACATTCAGCTGAATGTCAAACAAAAAAACGCCTCTCCCTTTGTAAGGGAAAGGCGCTTTTTCATATGAATCCATCCTGTGAGATATTAGATGATGTCTCTGTAAACCATGAAGAACAGCATCACGAGGACGCAGATCGCAAGCAAAGCGCTCAGTGTACGGATTTTGCCTGTCTCTACCGAGATATCACGTTTATTTTTAACTCCGTCCATTGCAAGACGAAGCGGTTTCCCCATGATACCGCTGATGGCTCCAATAGCCAGAAACAAAATAACGATAACGATCATCCAAGGTACCGAATAGTCGCCTTTGCTCATCAAATATCCACCAGTAAGCAGTTGAATGACCAGAGCAATTTGCGCATAAGTGTTAAGGCTGCGAATCGCTGCCGCACTACCTTCTTGTGCTGGCAAAGACAACTTGGTTACTTTTCCAACAACGAAAGGCAAAATCAGATAAAATCCCAGAGCTGCAGCGCCCAGAATATGTATAAATAACATTACCATTGCCATGAGCAGAATCCCTCCACAATTACTATGATTTAGATTACATGTATTATCATTTTACACCAATTAAAAGAAAAGAAAACCTCTAAATATGAACAAACTTAGAGGTTTTCCCTGTAAAACTATGATCCGGCTTAACGCTTCTTACACGTTTACAACGGAAATAACATTGCGTACGGAATCAGCGGACTTATCCAGAGCCGCTTTTTCCTCAGCTGTAAGCTCCAGCTCGAAAATTTTCTCGATGCCATTGCCGCCGAGAATTGAAGGAACACCCAGGAACAGATCATTGTAGCCATATTCGCCTTCAAGAAGAGCGATAACGGGAATGATCCGCTTTTTGTCTTTGATGATCGCTTCAGCCATTTGTACGAGCGATGCCGCCGGTGCAAAGTATGCACTGCCGTTGCCAAGCAGGTTAACGATTTCGCCGCCGCCTACGCGGGTACGTTGAACGATTTCCTGAATGCGGTCAGCAGGGATGAGCGTATCGATCGGAATGCCGCCAACGTTCGAATAACGAACGAGAGGAACCATATCGTCGCCATGTCCACCAAGCACGAAGCCGCGGACATCTTCCACGGATACGTTCAGCTCTTGAGCGATGAATGTGCAATAACGGGCGGTATCCAGTACGCCGGATTGGCCAATTACGCGGTTTTTAGGGAAACCCAGTGTTTTGTTTGCTACATAAGTCATAGCGTCTACTGGGTTGCTCAGAATGATAACGATGGATTCCGGAGCGACTCTTTTTACATTTTCACAGACGGCTTTCATGATGCCTGCGTTCGTGTTCACGAGGTCATCACGGCTCATGCCTGGTTTACGGGCTACGCCAGCTGTGATGATCACGATGTCAGAATCAGCAGCGTCATCATAATTGGAAGTACCGGTAATTTGGCTATCGAAGCCTTGTACCGGACTTGCTTCCAGCATGTCGAGCGCCTTGCCCTTTGTTGGGTTCTCAAGCTGAGGAATATCCAGCAGTACCACATTGCCAAGTTCTTTTTGCGCCAGCATCAAAGCCGTAGTAGCACCGGTAAAACCGGCGCCTACCACAGTGATTTTTTTACGAGTCAAAGCCATGTCCAAGTCTCACCCCTACATGTTTTTGATTACTTGGTCTGCAAACTCGGAGCATTTTACTTGCGTTGCGCCGTCCATCAGGCGGGCAAAGTCATAAGTAACGGTTTTATTGTTAATGGAAGTTTCCATGCCTTTGTAGATCAGGTCAGCCGCTTCCTGCCATCCCAGATGCTCAAGCAGCATAACGCCGGACAGGACAACGGAACCAGGGTTAACGACGTCTTTGTCTGCATATTTAGGAGCTGTACCATGCGTAGCTTCAAAAATAGCATGTCCTGTTACATAGTTAATGTTGGCCCCTGGAGCAATACCGATACCGCCGATTTGTGCAGCCAGTGCGTCGGACAGATAGTCACCATTCAGGTTCAGTGTAGCAATAACGTCAAAGTCGGTAGGACGAGTCAATACTTGCTGAAGAGCGATGTCCGCAATCGCGTCCTTCACGATGATTTTTCCTTCAGCTTCAGCGGCGCTTTGAGCTGCATTAGCTGCATCTGTTCCGTCTTTTTCTTTAATCGCATCATATTGTGCCCATGTGAATACTTTATCGCCGAATTCCTGCTCAGCCACTTCGTAGCCCCAGTTTTTGAAGGCTCCTTCAGTGAATTTCATGATATTGCCTTTGTGTACCAGTGTTACGCTCTTACGGCCATGCTCAATGGCATATTCGATAGCTGCGCGTACCAGCCGCTTAGAGCCTTCGGAAGATACAGGCTTGATGCCGATACCAGAAGTTTCAGGGAAGCGGATTTTGTTAACGCCCATTTCATTTTGAAGGAATTCAATAACCTTCTTCACAGCCTCGGAGCCTTCTTGGTACTCAATACCTGCGTAGATATCCTCGGTATTTTCACGGAAAATAACCATGTCCACCAGCTCAGGATGTTTAACCGGAGAAGGAACACCATCGAAGTAACGTACAGGACGCAGACATACATACAAATCCAGCTCTTGGCGAAGTGCCACGTTCAGGGAACGGATACCGCCGCCGATTGGCGTAGTCAAAGGTCCTTTAATTGCTACGATATACTCACGGATGGCTTCAAGCGTATCGTTAGGCAGCCATTCTCCGTATGTATTGAATGCTTTCTCACCGGCAAATACTTCGTACCAAGCGATTTTTTTGGAGCCGCCGTAAGCTTTTTCTACTGCAGCATCCAACACACGTTTGGAAGCTTTCCAGATGTCGCGGCCAGTACCGTCACCTTCGATAAAAGGAATGATCGGGTTGTTTGGCACCTCAAGCTTGCCGTTTGTTATTTCAATTTTTTCACCTTCGGTAGGAAGTGCGAATTTCTCGAGTTTCATTAGTACGTCCTCCTTGTAATTAAAATATTTTTTTGATTACCTTAGACAAACAGTCACATAGGGGCGCCGGAGCATCGCATGCATGAGATGTTCCAGTTCCCCTAATTCTGTATTGTCCATTAAGAGCGTTGTTCAACCGGTACATACTTCTGATCGGTAAGGCCTACATATTCGGCACGCGGACGGATAATGCGGTTGTTTTCGTACTGCTCCAGAATATGTGCGGTCCATCCGGATACACGGCTGATCGCAAAAATCGGGGTAAAGATCTCATGATTAAACCCTAGCTGAGTATACACAGAAGCGGAGTAGAAATCCACATTCGGCTTCAAACCCTTTTGGTTAGTAACCAGATCATCAATCTTGACGGACATTTCATACAGCTTCGTGTCGCCCTTCATTTCGCCGAGCTCGCGGGACATTTTTTGCAAATGCTTCGCGCGCGGATCGCCGTTTTTGTATACACGGTGTCCGAAGCCCATGATCTTGTCACGGTTATCCAATTTTTGCTGGATATAAGGCTCGACGTTTTCCAAGCTTTCGATTTCATTCAGCATTTTCATGACCGCTTCGTTGGCTCCGCCATGCAGAGGTCCTTTCAAAGCGCCGATTGCTGAAGTCACTCCGGAGTAAATATCTGAAAGCGTAGCCACAGTTACGCGGGCTGCAAAGGTGGAGGCGTTCAGTTCATGATCCGCATGAAGAACAAGCGCCTGATCCAATGCTTTTACGGAAACTTCTTCCGGCTTTTCGCCTCTCAGCATATACAGGAAATTCTCGGCAATGGACAATCCCGCCTGCGGTGCTACCGGTTCTTTGCCTTCACGAATGCGCGACAGAGCAGCGATTACGGTAGGCAGCTTAGCCTGAAGGCGGATCGCCTTGCGCTCGTTCGCTTCACGGCTCATATCGTCGGCTTCCTCGTCATAGAGGGCAAGAGCCGATACCGCAGAACGGAGGGCAGCCATGGTATTTGTATCTTTAGGGTATGATTTCATTTGCTCGATCACTTGATTCGGAATTGAAGCTTCGTTACTCAAATCCTTATGGAGCTGTTTTAGTTCTGCTTCATTAGGCAGCTTTCCGAACCACAGCAGATAGGCTACTTCTTCAAAACTTGCATGGAGTGCAAGATCATCGATATCATAACCGCGGTATGTGAGCACGCCGTCCACGATGGAACTGATGGAAGAAGCTGCGGCAACAATTCCCTCAAGGCCTTTAGTAGCTGTCATCGTATATCTCTCCTTTGTAAAACGGATTTTTAAACAGGATAAACGAGCCGTGAAAACATTTACATTTTATTCAAAAGAAAAAAGACGGCCGTCCGCCATTCTACCTTAGCATTCACACGCCAAGTAATGGAATCACTATTATCATAAAGGATTTTGTCGGATATGTGAACATAAGTGCCCCCTATAAAAGCATCAAATTGTTTTATCAGACACATAAAGATTTTTTTATCACCCGGCAGAATCCTTCACTTAACGGCGGTGAATCGTGATATTCCCCTTTTTGATCTTGCGCTCCAGCCATTTCAGTATCAGGATACGATAGAACGGACGGGTGAGGGGAAAGGCCATCGTAAAGCCAATAATGTCGGTTAGGAAACCGGGAATGATCAGTAAAATACCACCAATAAAAACACAAAGCCCATCCACAAGGCTTCTTCCGGGGATCTGTCCGGAATTCATGCGAGCCCGCGAATCCTCCAGCACCTTGCGACCTTCAAAACGCATGATGAGCATACCCATCACGGATGTAACAAGGGTAAGCAGAAACGTATTCCCTCCGCCGATCCTGCTTGCAACCAGATTAAAGCCGTAAATTTCAGCGGTGGGAACAATAATAATTACGATAAGCAGCCATTTCCACACTACCGATCTCCTCCCCCGGTCAGTGATTGCTCCAATGCGCTGTAAAGCCCTGGAGCGCCTTTATCCAGCCTTACCGGCTGCCATTCTCGGTTCACCCACACGTGGCTTGTCGAGCCTGACACAAGCAGCACTCCGGGCAGCTCCGGGCATGCTGAGTTCTGCGCCTCATGCAGATGTTCTCTCTCCTCACTCGAGAGTCTTCTGATTTCATATGCGTATTTGATTCTTAATTTTGAAAATGTCGTCATTCGCGTAAAAATCGTGATTTCATCGTCATAACGAGCTGGTTGGATGAACTTCATATCCAGATCTGTGACGGGAAGCAAAACCCCTTGCTCTTCCATGCTGCGGTATGTAATGCCAAGCTCACGAATCATTTCAGTCCGTCCAATCTCAAACCAGTTCAGGTAATTGGCGTGGTACACCACTCCCATCTGGTCGCTTTCCTGATAACGAACCCGCACAGAAGCCGTATACCAGCGGCTGAGCTTGCCCCCTACGTCTTTTTCCATGCTTGCCAAAGTCCCCTTCATTGAAAATATAAAGCTTGGTATTAAGTATAACATAGGGCTTCACAACTCTCGAATTTGAGGCTAAGGCACCCGGGAATGAGTCATATATAGGTATTTTGTGCTAGATTCCATTTATCCATTCAGAGGCGGATGCTAAGGAAGGTTGTGCAGCCTGGATCTATGCCAAAAAAGGCTGTGCAGGAATTCCCCTGCACAGCCTCTTAATCAAAGAATCTATAACGTTATCGGTTAAATCAGATCCGCACTTAGACGTTTGGAATCTGGCTGACTTTTACAAGGTTCGTCGAACCGGATTGTCCAAGCGGAACGCCTGCTGTGATCACAACCAGATCTCCCGGTTTTACGAGTCCGGATTCCAGACCGCCTTGCAGGGAGTTCTCGAACATTTCGTCCGTAGAGCTTGCTGTTTTGCCTTGGATAGGTGTTACACCCCAAGTCAGGGCAAGACGGCGCAGCGTGCGCTCCTGAGTCGTTACAGCGATGATTGGAGCTTGTGGACGGTACTTGGATACCATACGTGCAGTATGACCGGATTCCGTAGAGGAAATGATCGCTTTCGCATTCAAATCCAATGCAGAGATCGCTACGGATTGGCTGATTGCTTCGGTTACCGTTGTTTCCTGAGCAATTCTTTGCTTCAAGAAGATTTCACGGTAGTTCAGCGCGGATTCCGCTTTTTCAGCGATGCGGGACATTGTCAGAACGGATTCTACCGGATATTTACCTGCAGCTGTTTCACCGGAAAGCATGATTGCGTCAGTTCCGTCGAAAATCGCGTTCGCTACGTCACTTGCTTCTGCGCGTGTTGGACGCGGATTGCGCTGCATGGAATCAAGCATTTGGGTAGCCGTAATAACCGGTTTACCTGCAACATTACATTTTTCGATCATGCGTTTTTGCACCAACGGCACTTCTTCAGCAGGAATTTCCACGCCAAGGTCACCGCGGGCAACCATAAGGCCGTCCGATGCTTCCAGGATTTCATCCAGGTTGTCCACGCCTTGTTGGTTTTCGATTTTAGAAATAATTTGAATTTGTCCTGCGTTATGTTTCTCCAGCAGTTGACGAATTTCTAGAACGTCACTTGCTTTGCGGACGAAGGAAGCTGCGATAAAATCGATGCCCTGCTCGATACCAAACACGATATCGTTTGCGTCTTTCTCCGTAATACCTGGCAGAGAAATCGCAACACCCGGTACGTTAACGCCTTTCTTGCTTTTGATTGTACCGCCATTGACAATGCGACATTTGATTTCAGTGCCTTCAACACCTACAACCGTCAAACCAATCAAACCGTCATCGATCAGAATGGTGGAGCCTACTTCCACATCACTTGGAAGATCCAGATAAGTGATGGAGATGCGGTCCTTGTCTCCCAAAATTTCTTCGGTTGTCAATGTGATATATTCATCTTGAACCAGTTCAATCGGTTCCACAGCCAGCTTGCCCGTACGAATTTCAGGTCCTTTGGTATCCAGCAAAATAGCTACTGTTTTGTTAAGCTCCTTGGCAGCCTGACGGATATTTTTAATCCGGTTGCCATGCTCCTCGAAATCGCCGTGTGAAAAGTTCAGACGGGCTACATTCATGCCAGCAAGAATCAATTTTTTGGTGTTTTCCAACGATTCACTGGAAGGTCCGATAGTACATACGATTTTTGTTTTACGCATTAGGGTTTCCTCCGTTTTTCTTAAAATCTCTCTATCCAAACATCTTTATCCAAAAATTAAATTTACTACAAATTAAAGATTTTGTATAGGAACTTTGTCATATCCATCTTTGACAATAAGGGTTTATTCTATCACTCCAACAGCAGAAGATTGCTCAAACGCGAACTTTCCGATTTTGCGGAATTTCTGATATCTGTCTTCTTTTAAAGCCGCGCTATCCATGAGGGAAAGCTCCTGCAGATGCCGGATCAGGACCTCTTTGATCGAGGATGCAGTCCATTCATAATCCCTGTGAGCGCCGCCAACCGGCTCCGGAATGATTTCTTCAACGACTTCAAAACCAAGCAGATCCTTTGCGGTAATCTTCATCGCTTCAGCTGCCTGATCCGCTTTGGACGCATCCTTCCAGAGGATGGATGCCGCTCCGTTTGGCGAAATGGCCGAATAAATGGCATGCTCCAGCATCAGTACACGGTTGCCTACAGCCATCGCAAGAGCACCGCCGCTTCCACCTTCGCCGATGATCACACAAATAACAGGAACTCCAAGAGCCGACATTTCCCGTAAATTCCGGGCGATGGCTTCAGATTGTCCCCTCTCTTCTGCTGTATTACCCGGATATGCTCCTTTTGTATCGACAAAAGTAATAATCGGGCGTTTAAACTTGTCCGCCTGTTGCATCAAACGCAGCGCTTTACGGAAGCCTTCCGGATGTGCACTGCCGAAGAAACGGGCAATATTATCCTTTGTATCCTTACCGCGCTGCTGACCGATAACCGTAACCGGTATCCCATTCAGCTTAGCGAGTCCGCCAATCACGGCGAGATCATCACCAAACAGGCGGTCACCGTGCAATTCAATAAAATCATTGAAGATCAACTGAATCAGATCGAGTGAGGTAGGGCGCTGCTGATGTCTCGCCACATGCATTTTCTGGTGGGGAGAAATATTGGAATAAATCTCGGTTTCCAGTTCGGCATAACGTTCTTCCAATCTGGAAATTTCATCAGTGAAGTCAATACCCTTGTCCTGTCCGAACTGCTTCAGCTCATTAATCTTTTGACGCATTTCAACAAGGGGTTTTTCAAAAGGCAATTCTCCTGCCACTTAATATCCCCCTTTCACGCTGTGCATATCGAGGAGCTTGTACAACATTTGACGCAGCTCCTTGCGATGGACCACCAGGTCCAACTGGCCGTGGGCCAGGTTAAACTCTGCAGTTTGAAAATCATCAGGCAGCTTCTGACGGATGGTTTGTTCAATAACAATTCTGCCGGCAAATCCGAATACGGCTCCAGGCTCCGCAATATTAATATCACCGAGCGTGGCAAAACTGGCAGAAACACCGCCAGTCGTAGGATCCGTAATCACAGAAATATATAGACCGCCCTTTTCGTTTAACCGTGACAGGGCAGCGCTTGTTTTCGCCATCTGCATCAGACTGAGGATACTTTCCTGCATACGTGCTCCTCCTGATGTGGAGAAAATAATGAGCGGAAGGTCCTTTTCTGTTGCCACTTCAATGGCGCGCGTAATTTTTTCGCCTACAACCGAACCCATACTGCCTGTAAAGAAATCAAAGCTCATCACGGCTACTACCACAGGTAATCCATCAATCGTTCCCTGTCCGGTAATTACAGCCTCGCGCAGACCCGACTTCATTTTCTGCTGTTCCAGCTTCGTTCCGTATCCCGGAAACTGCAGCGGATCCACAGACACCATACCGCTGTCAAATTCCTCAAAGCCTTCTTCATCCAGAACCATATGAATACGTTCCACAGCGTTCAGACGCATATGATATCCGCAGTTCGGGCAGACCTTCAGATTTTTCTCCAGCTCTTTGCTGTACTGAATGGTACCGCATTTGCCGCATTTATTCATGAGCCCTTCAGGAATTTCCCGTTTAGGTCTCTCGCTTTCACCAGGCTCGCTGCCTCTTCCTGCACGATCTGAAGGAATGGTCGCGTACTTTCTTTTTTTCTGAAACAAGTCTTTAAACACAACTACACCTCTCCAGCCGTTAATTTACTCAGCCGCATCTTCGCTCTACCACGTATAAACGCACTCGCTCGTTCTTCCGGAGATTAAGGATGCAAGATGGAATTCAGCACTTCTTGGACTTCCTCCAACTCTCCTGAGGGCACCAGAATTTCGAATTGCTGCTTGGATAAGTTGACCGGACGGCTTTTCACCAAAAATCCTTCTTCCGTTAATTTGGCCTGGATCATTTCCGCTACCTTCGCGGTTGGCGCGATATAGATGACCGTCCACATTCCTTTCAGAACCCCCTAATCTCATGTTCTGAGCCCGTATAATGAAACAATGATAACATAACTCTGTTTTTTCCCGCAACAAAGGGCTTTGAAACAACCCAAGAGATCAAGGGGTGTCAAAAGGGTTGGAAAAGGGTTTCAGGATCCGGAAAGCTCAGAGCCGAGCGGGTACGATTTCGCGCCCTTATACCGGTGCGCTATACGGGCTGAAGCCGCCGCCGCAAGTCCTGCCACTAGATCATCCAGAAAAACATGTATTTCATTTTTTTTATCATTAAGCTCCGCGATAATTCCGGTTTTTTCCTTATCGAGGTAACCAAAACTCGTTAATCCGATCATACCATAAACATTGGTAATGCCAAGTGCCAGTGTCTCGTCCACGCCATATAAAGGCTCATCCGCTTCCATGATCGCCTGCAGCGGTTGCGGCAAAAGCCTGCGCTCTGCGAGCTCATCAAGCGCCATTCCCGTAAACAATGTGTACTGCACTTCCCGCTTGCCAAGAACCGCTTTGACGCTGTCAGTACAGTCCTGCATGGTCAAAAGCGGATGATACACCAGCTGGAGCTGATATACAATATCAGCAATATCTTCTACCTTGACTCCCCGGTGGTTCATCATGGCCACCACTGCTTCATACGACATTCGCTATTCCCCCCGTATGCGCGCCCCAAGAGCTATATTAAAAAGTGGGGCCGCATAAAATGTTGTCCCTAGGATAGGTGTTCCTAAGTGTATGCGGAAGCCTGGGGAAACGTTCGTAAATTCTCGGTTAACCCCCTGCACCGGGGAGCGGGCATGTCCAGCTGTGGTCATATGCCGGGACTTTATCCTATTTTCACTTGATTCTTACGGTATCTTTACCGAGAATCCCTTCCATCCTTTCAAACAACTGCGGGGAGGGCTTGATCCGGTAGCTGTCGCTCAGCGCGAGCAGCTTCTGGTTCTCCTCATAGAACAACACAGTCTGTACCGGACCCGGATGCTCCTGAAGAAGTACCTTCAGACGGGTTAGTAAATCCGGACTGCGTTCAGCCTGCGGTGTGATCTTGACAAACACACGCTGCTCAGCAGGCTTATTCCGTCTTGGAGTCGATGCAGCTCCAGCAGCACTCGTCTCGCCCGCACCCGAACCCGGAGAAGCCTGATTTACCTCCGTGGCTGCGGTAACGGATGCAGGCTTTCGCTCTGTCTTTTGCACAGCTTGCTTGGTGTAGCTTCTGCCGGCTGCCGGCTTGCTCCGGGTGCGCTTCACCAGCTGCTCAAGCGCCGCAGGATCCAGCCTCAGCATGTCCTCCGCAAGGAGCTTGAAGCCTTCATCCTGCTGCTGCACCTTAGCGCGAAGCGCGAGCAGTGCTCCTTTCTCAATATACTGTGAGCTTCGCTTCCACACCTCTGGAAAAAGCACGACCTCACAGCGCTCAATCTGATCCTCTACTTCCATGAAAGCCATGGCTTTTCCCTGCTTTGTCGTAATCGTCTTGACGGATACAACCATACCTGCCACAACCGTATACGATTCATCTTCGGCCTCGGCAAGATCCATCAACCGGTCAACCCCAGGAATAGTGAGAGCTTCGTCATAATCATCAAGCGGATGTCCTGACAGATAGAGTCCAAGCAGTTCCCGTTCAAGCTCCAGCTGCTGCCCGGCAGAAAAAGCAGGGATATCCGGATATTCAATATCCCAGTTCGGGGTTTCGACAAAATCAAACAGCTGAATCTGCAAATCTTCGCGTTCCTTGCGCCACTTCACAGCAGCTTCGACCGTCTCATCAAGCATCGCCAGCAGCTGCGCCCGGTGACCCGGGAGCGAATCAAAGGCCCCCGCCTGAATCAACGACTCGATCACCCGCTTGTTGCAGACTCTCAAATCAATCCGGCGGCAGAAGTCAAGCAGACTTTCGAAGGGCTTCTCCTCCCTGACCAGCATCATGTTCTCGACCGCTTGCGTGCCTACATTCTTGACAGCGCCAAGTCCAAACCGGATATGTCCTGGTCCCGCCCCCCGTGTTGCCTCCACCGATTCTGCCACAGCAACGGGGGTAAACAGCACGCCGCTCTCATTGACATCCGGCGGCAGAACATGAATGTCCATCCGACGGCACTCCAGCACGTATTCAGCGACCTTGCGGTGGCTCCCCATCACGGCAGTCAGCATAGATGCCATAAATTGCACGGGATAATGCGTCTTAAGATACGCCGTCTGAAAAGCAAGCACACCATAAGCCGCAGCATGTGCCCGCGGAAAGCCATAATCGGCAAAGCGGACGATCATGTCATAGACCCGGTTTGCTTCTTCCTCACTGTATCCCTGCTTCAGACTGCCTGCGACGAAGTGGCTCCGCTCCTGATCCAGCACCTCGCGTTTTTTCTTCGATACGGCGCGGCGAAGCAGATCCGATTCCCCAAGAGAGAAGCCTGCCATCAGGGAGGCAATTTTCATAATTTGTTCCTGGTAAACAATAATCCCGTAGGTATCCACAAGAAGTGGTTTCAGGTCCTCATGGGGATACTCCACATCAATCTGGCCATGCTTGGCCTGAATATATTTGGGGATGAATTCCATCGGACCCGGACGATATAGCGCCACAACCGAAATAATATCTTCGAAAGCAGAAGGCTTCAGATCCTTCAGAACCCTCCGCACGCCCGCGGATTCCAGCTGGAATATCCCCGTGGTCTCCCCGCTTTCCAGCATGTCATAGGTCAGCTTGTCATCATCGGGGATGCTTTGAAAATCCGGCATCTCCCCTGTCATTTCGCTAATCCAGTTCATGCAGCGCTCTATGATAGACAAGGTTCTAAGTCCAAGAAAGTCCATCTTAAGCAGGCCGATACTTTCCAGATTTTCCATCGAGTACTGAGTCAAGGCGGTGTGCTCGCTGCCTTCCTGCAGCGGCACCGCATCCGTCAGCGGATCGCGTGAAATGACAACGCCCGCGGCATGTGTCGAAGCATGACGCGGCATGCCCTCCACTTTCATCGCCATATCTAATAATTCGCGGATTTTCCCGTTCTGTTGATAATTTTTTTGCAGCTCTTCACTCAGCTCAAGCGCCTTCCTAATATTGATTCCATGGGAACCCGGAATCAGCTTGGCAGCCTTATCCACATCCCCGTAAGGCACATTCAAGGCTCGTCCCACATCACGGACCGCTGCTCTCGCAGCCAGCGTACCAAATGTAATGATCTGTGCCACATGCTCATGTCCATATTTACGGGCGACGTATCGGATAACTTCATCCCGCCGCTCATCACTGAAATCGATATCGATATCCGGCATCGTCACCCGCTCCGGATTCAAGAATCTTTCGAAAAGAAGATGATATTTGATCGGATCCACATTCGTAATCTCAAGTACGTATGCCACCAAGCTGCCCGCCGATGAGCCCCTTCCGGGTCCTGTAGCGATACCTTGGCTGTGGGCGTAAGCAATGAAATCCCAAACGATGAGGAAATAATCGTTGAAGCCCATGCTTCCAATGACGCTGAGCTCATAATCCAGGCGCTTGTTCAGCTCTTCCTGTCCACCGGGCGCTGTCCACAGCTCTGTATTTTCATAGCGCTTAGCAAGGCCTTCCTGGCAGAGAGAACGCAAATACTGCGCGGAATCCACTTCTTCAGGCAGCGGACGGTATTCCGGAAGAATAGATCTGCCGAATTCCAGCTCCAGATTACACTTATCCGCGATTGCAGACGTATTTTCTATTGCCTGCTTCACGTGCGGAAACAGGCGGTTCATCTCTTCCCCGCTCTTAAAGTACAGCTGGTCGGTCGGAATCTGCAGTCTTTCCTCGTCTTCAACCGTCTTGCCTGTCCCGATACAGATCAGCACATCCTGCATGGCGGCATCCTCACGATTCAGGTAATGCACATCATTGGTGACCGCGAGCGAAATCCCCAGCTCTTCGGCCAGCTGAATCAGCTGCGGATTGACACGTTTTTGTTCAGGCAGGCCATGATCCTGAAGTTCAAGGTAAAAGTCTTCCCCAAAAATATCGCGGTAACGGATGGCTGCCCTGCGCGCTTCATCTGTTCTGCCGTGCAGGAGATGCTGCGGCACTTCACCGCCCAGACAGGCGCTAAGGCATATAATCCCTTCATGATGTGCCTTCAGAGCATCCATGTCGATCCGCGGTTTATAATGATAACCCTCCAAGTGTCCTATGGAGCATAACTTCATCAGATTACGGTAGCCGGTCTCATCTTTGGCCAGGAGGATCAGATGGTAAATCGGCTGATCCTTGCGGCTTCCGCGCTCTTTGCGCGAGCCGGCAGTCAGATATGCCTCGCAGCCGATAATCGGCTTGATGCCGGCGGCGGAGCAAGCTTTATAAAAAGGCACGGCACCGTACATGACCCCGTGGTCCGTAAGTGCCAGCGCCTTCATCCCGTATTCGGCGGCTTGGCGGACAAGGTCCGAGATCCGTGCCGCTCCATCCAGGAGGCTGTATTCGCTATGCACATGTAGATGCACAAATGAACTCATATCTCTTCTCCTTTTTGTCCGCTTTGATTCGGAAAGTAGTCTTCATCTCTTTATATTATTTTATCATATTACGCAAGGCACCGCCCATAGAATGGAATAGGAGATCATCGGACAGGCGGTATGCAAGCATACCCCTCTGAAAGGACTGGATATGATGAGTGCATTTTTATCCAAAGCGATTCTGGATTTCTTCATTGCCTTCGGGATTGTCATCGGGGGAGCGATGGTCGGTGGCGTAGGTGCTGTCATTTCCCTGCAGCCGCCAACCCAGACTATGCTTGATGTCGCAGACCGGATCAAAATTTGGGCCCTGGCTGCAGCTGTTGGCGGCACAATCGATCCGATGCGGGTCATAGAGAGTAATTTTTTGGGAGGAAATATGTCTCCGGCGATCAAGCAGATTTTATTTCTGGTATCTGCCTTTCTCGGAGCACATATGGGCAGTGAGCTCGTAAAGTGGGTTTGCGGCGGTAAGGAGTAGCCATGAGGATTCCTCCATTCAAGCGTTACCGTCATATTTCACAAATCGCCGCTGTATTCGTGCTCGGTGCCATTATCGGCAGCGTTGTCTATAACGTTGTCTTCCACTCAAGCTACAATACACTCTGGTTGTCCAATCTGGATTTGGAGAGCCAGATCAAGCAATATGAAGAAGATATCAAGACGTTGAAGAACTACAAGAATCAGCAAACCGTGATCCGAGAGATTAAAATCCGCAATGAGCGGCAGGATCCTCCGATCGATCCGGTTGTCGTTAAAGCTATAATCGTTCAGCTTGGCGAGGATTTAGGCGTGCTTCGGGGGCAAAACGTATTCGAAATTGACACCTACAGCAAAGTTGTGCGCACGCTCCTTGAGGAGAAAATCTATAAAGTGAGGGAAAAGGAATATTCGGTTGAAATCAAGACGATGCTGCTGATGGAGGGCATGCTCCAAATCTGGGTGGAAGTGCATACCGTTCAAGTGCGAAATCCATAGATTCATGGTACAATATTGCTATTAAACTACCTCTATAATGGATCGAAAAGAAGGAGCTGCAGCATCTGATGGTTTCTGTCATCCGCTATTTGCTTTATGCGCTGCTGGTCATCGCCTGCATTTGCGCTGCCCTCTACAGCAGCCGTTCCCGGCGCTCGAAGGACGCCCGTGAAAGAGGCCTGTACGGGGCTGTTACGAATATTTTCATGGGAATCATGCTAATCATGCTGGCATTGATTTTCATGTTTATCTTTCAAGGCTCGACGGTTGCCATTATCATTGAAGCTATTTTCCTCGTACTCGGCGCTTTTAATATTTTTGCCGGTATCCGCAACCGCGGCTACTACAGCCGAATGAAATCAAACAACATGTAAATTTGAACAGCCGGGCACTCTTTAGGGAGCGTCCGGCTGTTTTCATTCATGAAGCCTCTGATCTGCCTCGCATCGGATTGCCTTAACCGTGTTCTATCGATTGCAGCGTAAGCACGGCCTTCGCGACCAGGCTGTCCATATGCGTCATCTCAATTTCAAGCTTGCATGTCCTGCGGCTTGCCTCCAGAAGCCGAGGAAGGACGGCGACTGGATCTTCAATCTGGACGGGACGTACAAAGTAGGTTGACATATTGTCCAGCACGAAATCATTGCCGGTCAAATCCTTGGCCGCGCGCAGCGCAGCCTGTGTCATCACTGTCGTCAGAATCCCTTCGGAAATGGTCCCCAGATCCGTCGCCATCTGCGGCGTAATGAAGCCATGGAAAAAGAGGCGTCCCTCCTCATCCCGTTCATCCGCAAAACCATTCCAAATGAGGTGATCAAATGTTTCTCCAAGCTGAGGCTGTTTGCGGGCATCTCTCATCGCCTGCAGCACTTCCTTGCGGGAAACGGTTGCCACCAGCTTGCGGTTGCGGTCCACGATCGGCAGGAAATCAATGCCCTCCCACATCATCAGCTGCGCGGCTGAAGCCAGTGATGTCTGGAGTGTGGCTGTAACCGGGTTACGGATCAGCACCTTCTCAATGCTCTGCTCTTCCGGCAGATTTCTCATATCACTGCGGTTTACGATTCCCAGCACACGGTTCCACTCATCAACGACCGGCAGCCGCGGATCACCTTTCTGTTCGGACAGCGCCATGCTCTCTCCCACGGTACTGGATAGCTTCAGGGCGTGAATCTTAGGCTTGCTGCCCACGATGTCTTCCACAATCATAATCTTTTTCTTAATGAGCCGGTCAAAGATTGCCCGGTTGATCAGCGACGCAACGGTGAAGGTATCATGACGCGAAGAGAAGATCGGCAGGTTCAGCTGGTCTGCCAGCATTTTAACCTCTTTACTGGTTCCGAAACCGCCGGTAATCAGCACGCCCGCCCCCTGCTCAAGAGCCAGCGTATGCGCATTGTCACGGTTACCGACAATGAGCAGGCTGCCGGCATCAATATACCGAACCATGGCGTCCACCTTCATCGCTCCAATCACATATTTATGCAAATTTTTATGCAGCCCGTCCGCACCTCCAAGCACATGTCCTTCAACGATGTCAACCACATCGGCAAAAGTAAGCTGTTCGGAAATATTACGCGGTTTTTTCTCCACCCGGACGGTTCCAATACGCTCCTTGGTAATAACAATTCCCAGATTCTCCGCATCTTTGAGCGCGCGGTAGGCCGTACCTTCACTGACTGACATTTCTCTGGCCAGCTTGCGGACGGAGATCTTACTCCCCACTTTCAGTCCTTCGATATGAAGCAAAAGCTGTTCATGCTTTGTAATCGCATCATCGCGGCCTTCCAACTGTTACACCCCCACACATCCAACTGTACTATTCTGTATCTATATCATAGCATTCTATTCCATACAAAAAAAGCTGAAGCAGCAGCTGCCCCAGCTTTTTTTAAGCATTCACGGTTACATATTTTCTTGTCTCTGCTGCTTCTCTTCCGGCCATTTCATCTGCCATTGACGCAGCTTGGCTGCCTTGATGCGGTCGAGTGCCTTTTGCTTCTCTTCATCCACACCAAGCAAATAATGCAAATGCGCTCCAATCACCAGAAAAGCGAACAGGGCCCATGCTCCGCCGAAAGCTGATGCCCACGACCAGCCTCCGCTAAAAGAAATTAAAGGCAGGGCGTACATCAGCATGGCCAGCGCCAGAATCAGATACAGGAAATGTTTGAATTTGTTTCTTTTTTTCATTTCGGCAGCTCCTTCACAAGTGAATCTATATTTCTACTCTATGAAGGTCTGACGAAAAATATGAGACAAGTTAACAGAAAAATCCTGTGATATCAAATTTATATCATTACAGGCTTTGTCCTCCATACAGACCTTGAAGGCTGTCGGAGATCATTTTATTAATATCCTCAATGATTGTGCTGAGGCGGCGTTCGGCATCAAACAGACGGCGGATATTCAGGTTCAGGCTGAGCACGTCAAAGAGCTTCTCCATCTTTTCCATCTCTTCCTGGGAAGGCATATCACCAGACATCATCCGCTGCTGAATTTCCATTTGGCGGTTGCGGAAATCGTCGAGCATGATTTTGCTCTCTTGATCCTTTTCAATCAGGCTCATCGCCGAAGTAATATCCTGAACCTCCTGGCACTCTTTAAGGGCTTTTGCCAATTCATTCGCTTTGTCGTAAATATTCATGTGTGTCCTTCCTCCTCTGAAAAATGAAAGCTGCAAATCCCTTTTTTATAAAAATGGGTCAATCACCAAGGGATATATGTCCTCATATGATGCATTACATGCAAAATGCAGATGCTCCTTATCTGCCCTGTTGACATCAAGTTGCTGTTGGAAGGAGATCCACGATGTCCAAAAAAATGCTACCGGTCCAAATGTTCACTCCGGGCGCTTTTAGGGAAAACGCCATTGTTCTCGGAGAGAAGCTGGTCAAAAAGTGGAAGATTCCTACCGACCGTCCTCTGCAGTTGGCATTTGGTTCCTTCAGACAAGAGATCACCGTTATCGCCGCAGCCAAAACCAGCGGACTGCGTATCAGTGAGCCTCTGGCCCACCGAATGGGGCTTTTTTCTCGTCCGGTACTGAGGGCGACTTACAATTCCTCAAGCCGTACACTCAGGCTCGGACCTCTGATCAGCGTGCTTATCAGCAGAGACAATCCAGATCAGCCCGATAAACCGTTCGGCTCCATATCCATGTTTTGCCGGGAGCTTGTTAACGCCTGCCGGAAGCAGGGTGCATATGTATACTTCTTTACACCGGATCACATCCAGGAAGGGTCAAACAGTATACATGGCTGGGTATATGACGACGGATGGCGCCAAACGGCAATGCCCATCGCGGATGTCATCAACAACCGTCTCACAACACGCAAAATGGAGAATAAACCTAGCGTACAGTATTTTATGAAAGAAGTAAAATCCCGCTATGGCGCTCATGTTTTTAATGAAAGGTTTCTGGACAAAAATGAGGTTTTTGACACACTTAAAGCCGATTCCTCCCTTGCCAAATTCATGCCTGAATCCCATTTACTGAGCGGCCTTGCCATCCTTAAAAAAATGTGCTCGCAATACCCTGTCGTATTTCTAAAGCCGATACGAGGCAGCCTTGGCAAGGGTATCATCCGCATCTCAAGACAGCCTGACGGAACATACCAAACGCTGGCTACATCCACGGGAGGCGCCCGCAGGCAGGTATATCCGAGCATAACCAAGTTGTTTGCAAGCATATCCGGCAAAATGAAAACGACTCGATTTCAGATTCAGCAGGGACTTACCCTGATTGATCATGGCAAACGGCCGATCGATTTCCGGGCGCTCGTACAGAAAAACGGGCTGGGTAACTGGAATGTGACCTCCATCGTGGCAAGAATTGCCGGAGGAAACCATTTTGTTTCCAACTTGGCCCGGGGTGGCACGCTCAGTACCGTCAAGGATGCGGTGAGCAAATGCATGCTGCCTTCAGAGGTCAAAAATACCGCTTATGTAAAGCTGCACCGCGCATCGCTGGATATTGCGAGAGGGATTGATAATTTGATCCCCGCGCATTTCGGAGAACTGGGCATCGATTTGGCAATGGATAGCTCCGGTAAAATTTGGATGCTTGAGGTGAATTCCAAGCCTTCCAAAAATGATAACACACCGCTTAACGAGCAAAAAATCAGACCCTCGGTCAAAAGGCTGCTGGAATACTGCTGCTATTTGTCCGGCTTTTAAGGAGGGATGTCATGCATGCCATAGCGATTGGAACACTCGGCATCATGTGCTGCAGCCGTCCCGGCAGTCCACCCTTTTCAGATGAAGGCTACTGCAGGAGACTGACCGTACTCGGAAAAAAATACGGAATACGAGTCATCGTCTTTTGCCCGGCAGATGCCTCGAAGGACCGCAGCTTCGTTGAGGGCTACACTTACAAGCAAGGCGAATGGCGTAAAGACCGGTTCCCTTTTCCTGACATTGTATACGATCGCTGTCTGTTTCACAGGGGAAAAGAATTCATGGATGCGTCAAGTCTTCTTTCGGAAGCCCGCTTTGCGAAAAAGTGGGTGCTTTGGTCCCGGGGACTTCCGGGCAAATGGAGGGTTTATCAGGTCTTGAAAAAAGAGCGCTCCCTCCTCTCTCATCTCCCAGTTACCAGGATTTTCCGGGGAAGTGAAAGCCTGATGAGCAATTTAGAGGCTTTTGACGGTGAGGTCTTCCTGAAACCTAAAGGCGGTTCTCAAGGAAAAAACACACTTTATATACGGAAAGATCCGGAATCAGGAACCATGCTCATTAAGGGCAGAGATTCTCTCAACCGGTTCATCGAAAAGAACGTTGCATCTACGGCCGGCGGTTTACAGTGGATTCGGCAGTTTACTGAAAACCGCGAATATATCATCCAGCCGTTTCTGCATCTGTACAGCAAGAACAACCGCCCTTTTGATGTCAGGGTGTTAATGCAGAAAAATGAAAAAGGGTTGTGGATGCGAACCGGTATGGCGGTCCGGGAGGGCGCCGCTGGGAGCATGACCTCCAACCTTCACGGCGGCGGAAAAGCCCTTCCCGTACTGCCGTATCTAAGCGAACAATTCGAAGCTAAGCAGGCAGAACATATGACGGAAACCCTCGGGCAGATATCTGAGACCATTCCGCCGATTCTGGAAAGTCATTTTGGCAGGCTTGGAGAACTGGGCATCGACTTCGGGATCGATACGAAAGGGAATTTGTGGCTGCTGGAGGTCAACTCCAAGCCAGGACGCACCTCCATCCGGCATGCCGGTGACCCAGACAGCGCTGTTCTCGCTTCGGAAAATCCGCTCCGTTATGCCCGCTATCTATTGCTTCGACAACTTAGGAGGGTAAATTGATGAGTTTGACTTTTTGTAATGTTCATTTTTCGCAGCAGCCCGAGAAAGTCGTCTATATATCCAATACACTTATGAAAAGCTTGAAGCTGTCCGGCAAGAAAAACATTCAGCTCCGTCTCGGCAATGACACCATTCATGCTGCCGTAAAATCCATCAAGAAGCCGGGCAAACATCTTTTTCTCGGCTCGGCTGTCCGGAGCGGTATCCATATTCCATCCGCCGGCGGCATCTATATACGAAACCTGCAAGAAGATGAGGTTCAACTCGGACCTTTGATTGGCGTGCTCTCTGATGGACCAACGAACACCAAGCAGCCATTTTCATCCCGCACGGGATTCATCAAACAGCTGCTTCGCGAAGGAAAAAAGAAATGCTATATTTTTGCTTTTACGCCGCGGGATATCAACTGGCAGAAGGATACGGTGAACGGCTACTTTCTGGGTGATAACGGCAACTTTTACCGAAAGACCGTACCTCTGCCCGATGTTGTCTACAACCGTCTTCCCAGCCGAAAAGCTGAAACCTCATCTTCAATCAACCAGCTAAGAGAACGTCTCAGCCGCAGAAGAATTCCGTACTTTAACTGGAGCTTTTTTAACAAATCGGATATATACCGCCTGCTTGAAAACGACAACACTGTCAACTTGTATGTACCGGAATCCCATATGAGCCCTACACCGGAAAAAATCAAAGAGATGCTGGAAAGACACCAGTTTCTCTACTACAAGCCTTCAGCGGGAAGTTTGGGAAAGGGAATTTACCGCCTGACCTATCTGCCCAAAAAGGGATATTTTGTACGCTACCGCAAGGGAAGCGGCAATGTACTGCTTCGATTCAGCACATTCAACAGCATGATGAGGATGCTGCAATCCAGGCATGGCCGTACACTTGATTCTTATGTGATTCAGCAGGGCATTCGCTTGGTTGAAATTGACAATTGCCCGATCGACTTCCGGTTCCATATGCATAAAAACGGCAATAACAAATGGGTTGTCGTTGGAATCGGTGCGAAAAAGGCAGGACGGGGCAGCGTGACAACACATTTGAAAAATGGAGGATCACTACTGACTCCTGAACAGGCACTGAGTCGTACCTTTGGTTCCAAATCGGAAGAGGTACTGCAAAATGCTAAAAAAATCGCTATTACGCTTGCCGAGGGTATTGAGTTCCACCACCAGCATCTGCTAGGCGAAATTGGATTTGATCTCGGGATTGACCAGGATGAAAAGGTATGGATGTTTGAAGCCAATGCCAAACCCGGCCGCTCCATATTCAGCCATCCTTCCCTGCGGTCGGAAGGGAAAGCCTCTGTGGAACACATCCTCGAACACTGCCTTTATCTGAGTAAATTCCGCAGGAGGGATTCTGAGTGACGAATGTAAATGCTGATGAGAGCAAGCCCGTCGTCGCAATCTTAACCATGCCGGGAGGTCCCGGCTTTTTCCGGGGAAATCAGGCCAACTTTCAGGATATCGTCAGGACAGGACAGGAAATGGGATTTCCTGTCTATGTCGTGACCGTCAGGGATCTCAAGTTAAACGGAGAGAAAATCAAGGGATTTACGCTGAATGCAAATGACGAGTGGGAACAGCAGCTTTTCCCACTCCCTCAAGTCATCTATAATCGTATTCCGCAGCGCGAGGATGAACAGAAGCCAGCCGTACGACGCAAAATCAAGGAATGTCTGCTGCATCCAACCATCCAATTTTACAATCCTTATTTTTTTAATAAATGGCATTTGTTTGAATGGCTCAAAAAATCAAAATCAACCCAGCACCTCGTGCCGAAGACAAAAAGATTCCGCGGTGATCCTGGACTTCAAAAAATGCTCGAACGCTACCCCTGCCTCTATTTGAAACCCGAAAGCGGAAAGGCCGGAAAAGGTATTATGATGCTGAGATACCAGAAGGACAAACTGCTTCCCTATCGTCTGAAGGTACAGCATCATAAAAACAGCACCACCTATAAAGGAGCGAATATACAGCGTCTATGGGCGCGTATTAAGATCGAAACCGGGGTCAGCCCCTATATTATACAGCAGGGCATTGAGCTGGCTGCCGTTGACAATCGTCCGTTTGATTTGCGGGTCCTGCTGCAGAAGACGGAAAAAGGCCAATGGGGTGTTACAGGAATAGGCGCACGTATGGCCGGCTCCAAAAGTATAACAACTCATGTCCCGCGGGGAGGCAGCATCGAGGATCCGAACAAAATGCTCGCAACCGTTTATGGTCTAGACAAGGCGCCTGGCATCATGAATCGGGTGAAAACGACGGCCATTGTCATCGCCAGACAGATCGAGAGGGCATCCGGGTACGCTCATGGTGAAATGTCCATGGATCTTGGGATGGATGCTGCAGGCAGCATATGGTTTTTTGAGGCGAACGCTAAACCCATGAAATTCGATGAGCCTCATATCCGTCAAAAATCGCTCGAACGTATTTTCCAATACTGCCAATATCTCGCGAGCCGCTAGAAGTCGTCATGTCAAAGGAAGTGATTTTAAACATGCAAGTTGCATCCCTGCTCTCCTTTCCACGCAAAGAATGGAGCCGCAAGCACGCCCAAGTGATGCGGTTCCTGTTCGAGTATGGTCGAAAGCAGACGTTACGTGAAGATTATATCAAGTTAGCTCAAGCAAACGAATATATCTTACTGCAGCCCGGCACCTCCTTGCTTACGGCAACCGTACGCGGGGAGACCGGTCCTGTTTTGATAGGCGCATCTTTTATTAAAGATTATGGTGAAGAAGCCTTTCTGATCGCTGTTCATCCGCTTTATCGACGAAAAGGAATCGGCATCTCCCTCTTATCAGAGCAGCTTGCCCTGCTTGGGAAAATGCAATGCCAGGCAGGTCTAAATCAGATTCCCTTCCTGAACCTTTGCTTCCGCGCAGGACTTACCGCCTCCTCACTGACAAAAGATTCATCAGGAAGAGCTCTCCTGAATCTTGTAGGAGATTCGAATAATACGGTTCGCCTTCAGGCGGCCTCGATTAAAGAAGGTGAAACGTTGTGCCGATTCCCGTCTTAGGTATCTTGACGCTGTACATGAATGAACAAAAACATCTTGAGGAAAAGCCCGTTTACCAGAAAATGATCATTGAAGGCCGTAAAGTGGGATTGGATGTATTTGTTTTTACACCAATGGACGTCAATGAGAGCAAACAAAAGATCTATGCACTGGAGTATGATGCCAAAAAAGGTACATGGGGGCGAAGCTGGCGGAGCTTCCCTCATATGATCTATGACCGCTGCCGAATCCAGAAGGGCTACCGGTTCACGCAGCTCCTCCAGTTCAGGCGCCGCTACAGCCATCTATTATTTTTAAACCGGCCGCTGCGAAACAAATGGACGATATATGAGGTGCTTTCACGTAAGCCCGAATTCAAAAAGTATCTTCCGGAGACACATCTGTATCATGGATTTACTGATGCACATCAAATGCTGAAGAGAAAGCCGGTTATCTTCTTAAAACCAATCAACGGAACGGGTGGTCGCGGGATTTTACGGATTGAGCGGCTGAAGGAGAACTCCCAATATTATATTCAAGGGAGAAACCAGCAACGGAAAATCATTGCACCTCAGAAAATACACGCTTCCCGTCTGGGATCCGTTTTGCATAGCTGGAATATGAAGGACCGTTATCTGGTGCAAGAGGGCATCCCTATAGACCTTCCGGACGGCCGCGTCCATGATTACCGCATGCTGGTGCAGAAAAACAGAGAAGGCATCTGGCAGCTCACCGGCATAGCCGGCAGAGTGGGAGCTCCGCGGAGTATTACCTCCAATTTGCATGGAGGCGGGCATGCGGTAACCATGAATTCCATACTGGATAAATGGATAGAAGATGCGGAGAACCGCCAAAAAGTTGAGAAGCGTGCAGAGAAGCTGGGCATCGGGGTAGCTGCTTTTCTGGAAGGTCAATACGGCGCATTATGTGAACTGGCTCTGGATTTGGCCATAAACAAAAAAGGGCATATTTACCTTCTGGAGGTAAACCCCAAACCCGCAAGGGAAGTTTTTTCGCAAATCGGTGATGCCGACATGTACCGGCAGGCCATAGTCAGACCGCTGGAGTATGCCGTTTGGCTGTATGGGCAAAGAGAAGAATCCAAAAAGACCAACAAACCGCAGTAAACCTGCGGCCTGTTGGCCTCTTTCATTTGGTCAAATATCATTATGTAATCGATACCGCTTCCGCTTCATCATACAGTTTCAGAAGCTCCGAGAAAGAGGATATCCGTACATCCGATCCCTTTAGCTCGTCATGATTACCAAAACCGGCATAAGCGCAGCCAATTACACCGAGGTCATTTTTCTTTCCGGCTTCCACGTCCGAAGAGCGGTCTCCCACCATCCATGCGGAATGAACCTGTTCCTGCTCAAGCAGCATTTTCACCAAATCCACTTTGGAAAGTGTGCCCTGCTTGCCTGCGCTGTACAGTCCATCAAAAAGATTAGCCAGTTCATGTGTATCCACGATACCGCTGATATAATGCTCCAGTCCGTTGCTCGCAACGTACAGCTTTACACCTTGCTTATGCAATGCTTCCAGCGTTTCCTTGACTTCCGGATACAGCAGCGTCTCACCGCCGGCCAATCCCTCCAGTTCAAGCTGAAGCAGCAGTTCATTGGCTCGGTTATGGGCTTGTACACTGCCATCCGGCATCACAACTTTCCATATATCTTCCAGAAGCATCCCTAGGCTGCCCAGCATCCGCTCTTCCGGAGGTGTTGGCGACGTATACAGGCCTTCACTTCGCAGCGTGTCGAACAGCTTGTGGTATGCAGGCAGAAGTACGGATTCGGTTTGAAATAGCGTTCCATCCATATCAAAAATCATTGCCTCAGGCCTGGTCAGTTTACTTGGGTTACTCATCGATTAGCATCGTCCCTTCTGTCACTTCGGTGTGCGCATACGGTCTGGCGCCTTGCTTATAGCCTATCATAAGGGAAGCCCTACCCGGTTGTAAACCAAACAAACAGGCGCCCCGTGGCAGGAACGCCTTATTCTAGCCAAGCCTTTTTTTCATTAGTTCAGAAGATTCTCTTCTGAGTGCGATCATCCTTAATGATCTCCACCGCTTCCCTGAAACGGGTTGCATGAACAATCTCACGCTCGCGCAGAAACTTCAAGCTGTCCTGCAGATCTACATCATCCGTCATATCGATCAGCCATTGATATGTAGCCCGAGCCTTCTCCTCCGCTGCAATATCTTCATACAGGTCCGCAAGCGGATCACCTTTAGCTTGGATATAAGCTGCCGTAAATGGCACTCCGGAAGCATTATTATAGAAAAGGGCCTTGTCATGAGCGGCATAATGGGCGCCAAGGCCAGCGCATTCAAGCTGCTCGACGGTGGCGTCCTTCGTCAATTTATAGACCATCGTCGCAATCATTTCCAAGTGGGCGAATTCTTCGGTGCCAATATCGTTCAACACGCCAATAACTTTATCAGGTATGGTGTAGCGCTGATTTAAATAGCGCAGGGCCGCTGCCAATTCACCATCAGCGCCTCCATACTGCTCAAGCAAATATTTCGCCATTGTCGGATCGCATTTGCTGACACGAACCGGATACTGCAGCTTCTTCTCATACACCCACATGAGTTTGGACAGCCTCCTTTAAGAATATAATCTCGTTATACCTGCCAAGGCCAAGGTGCTTGCGGCCATTCAAACGGAAACCGGGAATAGGCATGCCCAAAATTCATCAACGGTCCGTACAACTCCTGAAATTGCCTGACAAGCGGAATCCGTTCCTGGGCAAGCCGGTTATACTGCTCAACACTTTTCAAATCATCCGGATGAGTGTTCAGGTACAGGTTCAGCTCGACCAAAGCAAAATCAACGACCTGGATCTTTTCCAAAAGCTCATAATACCGCTGATCGATCGCTGCACCCTTTTGCGTTTCCGGTTTCATATTTGCCGGACTTACATGTTCAGGCTTCAGATTTTCCGACATCAGGCTCCCCCCTCCTGTGCGCTCCGGTTCGGACTGTATGGGCTGTACAAGTTAGGCCACAGCGTCCCTCTAGTCAAAGCTTCCTGCAGGCTGAACTGCGGCCAATCCAGTGGTTGAAAAGTGATATATTGGTTCGGCGGAACGACGTATGTTCTGTAAAGCATTGGCGGACATGGATCAAACGGCCCTATGAAGGGCTTATAGACTCGCACCTGGTTGTTCACATTCACCAAAGGCTCCTCCTTCTGTATCAAGGTATCAGGCCGATGACACGAAAAAGCCATCAGTCTCTTCGTAACTAACATATGAGGCATTCGTGGAAACTGAACAAAAATTTACGAAAAAACCAAAGAACTCCCTCGAAACAAGCCGAAACTTGTCCAGGGAGTTCTTGATCTTATAACTTGATTTTGATCTGAAATAATCCCGCTTTGCGGATAGCCGAATAGATAATAACCACCAGGGGGCCGATGAATACACCAATCACACCGACCAATTTAAAGCCAATGTACATGCTTACCAGCGCCGAAAGCGCTCCGATCCCGACGGAATCGCCAATAACCTTCGGTTCGATGACCCGCCTTGCCACGGTAATGACAATAAAGAGGAGTGACAGCCCGAAGCCTGTATAAGAGTCCCCCACAATAAACAAATAGGCAGCCCATGGAATGAGGACAGAGCCCACGCCAAGGATTGGTAAAATATCCACGAACATAATCAGCATGGCGATTGCAAGCGGGTAATGAATGTTTAGAATGAGCAGACCTGTCAACGTGACGACATACGTGAAGGCACTGAGTATCATCTGGGCCTGTATAAAACCGAAAATTGATCTTTTCAAGCTCTGCAGTACCTGCTGAATCTGCCCTTGCATCTCCTCTTCAAACAGGGATAGCAGTCCTGAGCGAAGCGTGGGCAGACCATAGCTGAACAAGTACACTGCGACAAAGAATACGACGAAAAACACGAAAGTACCGGGAATACCTTTTGCAAAATTCAAAAACGTGGAAGATAAAGTGTTCGCAAAAGACTCCGCGTACTGTGTAACATTCGAAAGAAAGACTCTTAGGCTTTCAGCCAGATCAGGCTGAATGCGGTCAAGCCACCCCCGGGCTTGTATCATGGTATTCTGCGCAAAATCGTTGGCAGCCGCAAAATACGAAGGGGCGTTCTTCCAGTAATCCACAAGCTGACCAAATACCTGCAGTCCCAGCATGTACACCAGAAGCAGAACCAGAAGCAGAAACAAGGTACATGTGAGGGAAGCGGCCGCAACCCGGTTCCATTTCAATTTGGACATCATCATGCCATGAATAGGCTCGAGTGAAATGGCAACCAGGGCAGCCAGCAGAAACGGTGCTCCCGCCGTAAACAGAATATACAGCAGTAAAAGCCCGATTCCGATGAGAAGCAGCTGTTTCCCTGACATTAATCACCCCTTAATCCCCGTTGTCCGCCCCTTCTCCTTCGCTTGATGTGTCGGCTGCGGCAACGCGATGGATGTTGACCCGGGTAATCCGGAGTCTAGTAGATTCTTCGACCTCAAAAATAAAATTATTCATTTGAATCATCATGCCCTTAACCGGATTGCCTTGCAATTCCTTGAACAGCCAGCCGCCTATGGAATCCACTTCATCATCCTCGATAATAACGCCTGTCAGATCATTCACATCTTCAATCAGCATACGTCCGTCAACGGAGATGAAGTCCTCCTGAATCTCTACATCAGGCCGCTCATCTTCAAATTCGTCATACAACTCGCCTACGATCTCTTCCAGAATTTCTTCAGCGGTCAGTATCCCCGCCGTACCTCCGTATTCATCCACAACCAGTGTCAGCTGAGCATGCTTCTTCTGCATCAGACGGAGTACATGGCTGATCTCCATTGACTCGGGTACATTCAGGATCGGCCGCACGAGCGAAGTCAGTTCTTTCTGATGCTCCTCATCTGCAAGTAAAAAATCAGTAATATGCACAAATCCGAGTATCTGATCCTTGTCCTCCACGGCAATAGGATAGCGGGAATGCTTCGTTTCATTGATGATTCTGAGATTCTCTTCCAGCGTATTGTTCGTGAACAGGCAGTCCATATCCGTACGGGGCAGCATGATTTCGCGCGCCAGCAGATCGGAGAATTCAAAGATGTTGTCCATCAACTTCATCTCATCCTTGTCGATCACTCCGCTTTTGGCACTCTGATTCATTAATATGCGGATTTCCTCTTCAGAATGCGCAGCTTCTGATTCCGTTGCCGGCTGTACGCCGAATAACCGCAAAATCACGTTAGCGGATGCGTTAAGCAGCCAAATGAACGGGAAAAATATTTTATAGAAAAGCATCAATGGAGCGGATAAAAGCAGCGCTGCCCCTTCTGTTTTCTGAATCGCCAGAGACTTTGGTGCAAGCTCTCCAAGAACGATATGTAGGAAGGTAATAATACAGAAGCCGATAATAACGGACACCGTCGCAATCAACGTGCTGTCCGTAATCCCTGCTTTATACATGAGCGGCTGTACCAGGAGATGCGATATGGCAGGCTCGCCAATCCAGCCCAGTCCCAGGGATGCCAGCGTAATCCCAAATTGGGTAGCGGATAAATAGGCATCCAGCTTATTGTTTACTTTTAAAGCATAAGTTGCCATGCGGTTGCCTTCGCTCACCAGCTGCGTCAGCCGGGACTGGCGCATCTTTACAAGCGAGAACTCCGCCGCGACAAATACTCCGTTAAAGAATACAAGCAGCAAAACCAGGAAAAGGTTGTATAATAGCTTGCCTATTTCTAACTCCCCGTCCAAATGAAACGCCCCATTTCTTATAATATGTTAGCTTGCCTTATGCTAAAATCCGTATTCTTATAATACATGTCCTTCACCAGCAAATTCGGTCCGCAGCATCCTGCCGCATCACAGTGGCAGTTAATCGTTTTGTTCAGCGGATGATCCATTTGCCATGCATTGAAAATATCATCAAGCCGACTGGTCTGAATATTCCCGAATGGAGGAACATCTGAAAAGTCGGTCACATATACATCACCGGAAAACAAGTTGACATTGACACGGTTGCGCCCGTCTGGATCATTTCGGACCGTTACGTTCGGCTCCGACGCAAGACGGCGGATGAGCTTCATTTCATCCGGATTACTGCTGCACGCAAAAAACGGCAGGGTTCCAAACAACATCCACATCTCCGGGTCACGGACGTCCAGCAAAGAATCAATAGCCTTCCGAGTTTCCTCCAGCGAAAGCACCGGCAGGGCGCTGGCAAAATTGGAAGCATACATCGGATGAACTTCATGACGCTTGCAGCCCATTTCCTGTATTAGTTTGTGAATTCCAGCCAGCTTTGTATGCGTACGATAATTAATCATCGACTCGGCTGAAATAAACATCCCCGCTTCGCTGAGCTTGACGGAATTCTCCATCATTTTATCGTACATACGGTAAGCCGTTTCCTTCGGAACTGGATGATTGCTGTTGGCAAAGCCCACCTCATGGAAATCGTCGCCGTTTAAATAATTGAATGAAATATGCATCACATCCAGATACGGAAGCATTTTCTCGTATCGGCTAATATCCAGAGTCAGATTGGAATTAATCTGCGTCCGGACGCCGCGTTCTTTGGCGTAGCGGAGCAGAGGCACAATGACCTCATTCACGGTTTTTTCGCGGAAGGACGGCTCTCCCCCCGTCAGACTGATCGTTTGCAAATGCTCGACCTCATCCAATTTTTTCAGCATTAGATCAAGCGGCAAAAAATCCGCTTCTTTCATAACGAGCATGTCTCCTACGGCGCAATGCTCACAACGCATGTTGCATAAATGAGTGACTGTCATTTCCACACTCGTCAGCACATGACGTCCATATGCTCTGAGCGAACCAATAGGATCCCAAGGATCATTGATAGGCGACAGTTTTACAGTATTCATTCTTTTCCTCACCTTATTTCTTTATTTAACCCATCCAAGCAGGCATTTATAGCAGACTGTTTCTTCAGGCGTGTTCCGGTCTGGAAACACAATTCGGCAGATATGCTTCCTTTTATCATACCATGAAGTGAACAAAAACTCTCCGTCGCCTTCCTTAGCGATCAGGCTCTCCCTGCACAGCTTCGTGCTCGGACCTCGCAAAAAAGGACAGCCAGCCAGGAAGCCACCAGTTGGCTTTGCCCAAAAGCTTCATCAAAGCAGGCACCAGCAGAATCCGGACGATCGACACATCAATCAGAACAGAGGCGGTTAGACCAAGCCCCAATGCTTTCATTAATTCATTGTCAGTAAACATGAACGCACCTGCTACAACAGCGAGTATAAGGGCCGCCCCGGTGATCATCCCTCCGGTTCTCTGCAATCCTATGGCTGTGCTCCGTTCATTATTCCTTTCCTTACTGTATGCCTCCGCAATCCGTGACAGCATCATCACTTCGTAATCCATCGAGATTCCAAATACCACACAGAAAATGAGAACGGGTAATACGGCAAACACGCTGCCGGTGTAACTGACTTGAAGCCAGTCAGCCCCATACCCTCGCTGAAAAACAAGTGTAACCAGACCGAAGCTGGCTCCAAGGCTCAACAAGTTCATCACAACCGCCTTCAGCGGCAGCAGAACCGACCGGAAAGCAGCAAAAAGAATGATATAGGTCAGCAGCAGCACAGTGATAAGTACATAAGGAATTCCGCTTTGAATTCTAACCATGATATCCAGCTTATAAGCCGGGGGACCGGTTACATAGATACTCATTTCTCTTGGTGGATGCTGCCGGAGCTCTTGCACCAGCTTCACCGTAGCCGGATCCGTTTCGCCGCCTTCCGGCACAACGGCAATAACCGCAGCATGACCCCTGGCAGCATGACGCTTCTCTATCTCGTTCTGCAGCTGCGTGCTCATGACATCGGAATCTTCCTTTAGGAAGCTGGCGTAACTTTCAACTCGGTGGACCCCGGAGAGTTCTCTGAGCTTGGACATATATAATTTCATCTGCCGGATCGACTCCGGCTCCTTATAATCCTGATTCAATTCGACAGCAACCGTGATCGCATTAGCTTCTTTCATATCGTAGGCCTTTTTCATCAGCTCTACACCATACCGGGATTCATACGACGGCGGAAGCACCTCTGCTGAAGGAATCCCCAGTTTCATATGCAGAGCTGGAAATATAGCTGCCAATAGGGCAGCCGTAACCACGGCGGCGACCACGGCAGGGCGTGCCATAATAACCTCTGAAATCCGGATCCAGGCCTGACTGCTGACGCGATTATGTTCCTTCTTTTTCCGAAATCTGACCGGCCAGGCAAATATCCTGTATCCTAAGATGCCAAGCAGTGCAGGAAGAAGCGTACTTGCAGCCAGTACTGATGTAAGCACAACGAGCATTCCTCCCAAGGCAAGGGAACGGAAGACAGGGAGCTGGATGAAATTCAGTGCGAGCAAGCCGGCCATAACAGCCCCACCGGAATACATCAAGGATCTGCCAGCAGTCTTGCATGACGTATTCAGCGCTTCTTCTACCGTCCTGTTTTTCAGTTCCTCCCGGAAACGGCTTACCATGAACAACGCATAGTCAATACCTACAGCAAGTCCAAGCATAGTCACCATGTTCGGCAGGAAGTTGCTCAGCGGTACGTCTTGGACCGCCACAAAATAAAGGCTGCCCATCGTCACGGCAACACTTCCAAGTCCAACCGCGATGGGCAGGAGCGCAGCGGGAAGCGTGCCGAACAAGAGCAGCAGAATCAGAAGAGCTGCCGGAATCCCGAAGGACTCGGCCCGGACAATATCATGCCTGACTGCGCTGCTCATATCGTGATAGACGGCAAGATTGCCGGTAATATATGTATGGGTTCCGCTTATCCGCGGTACAGCTGCTTTAATCTCTTCAAAATGACCTAAAGCTTCATTCGATGTCTCATTGAGCAGTACGGTAAAAGCTGTAACAGCGTCTTCACCCGTACGCCGGGAGACGATGCTACCATACATATCCTGAACGAACGGCTGACCGCGTAATGGAGCAAGCTCTTCCCATATTTTTGCCTGTGCTTCGGAAGTGGTCAGATTTTCACCGGATGTGCTTTCCATCACGATATCCAATGAAGCAGCCGACATCCCCAGTTTTTCCTCCAGAAAAACAATACCGCGTTCAGAAGAACTTCCGGTGGGTGTAAAGCCGCTGTCTTGAAGCAAGGAAGGCGTACGAACAGCAAAAAATCCGAGAAAGCAAATCAAAAAGACCCATGCAAAAACGACAGCCCAGCGGTAGCGGAAAATAATGCTGCCCCACTGCCGAATCGGTGCTTTGATCTGTCGCTCCTTCATGGATCTGCCTCCTTAGTGCTCCAAGGAAATGGGCTGTGCATCCGCTGCATCCACTTCTGTAATAATTACAGACAGCGAGCGAGCAAGGTCCATTTCATAAGGCGTATGCAAAGTTTGACCTTCCGCATCGCCGAAGATTCGAATGACAGGACGATGCGGCGTACTCCGATGGATTCTGGATACAACGCCTGTTTCGCCTGTGCTTAATTTTACGGTCAGTCCCGGCGGATAAATAACTACCCTGTCCCGGAACAACTCCAGCTTTGTTTGTTCATACAAAGTACCTGAACCCGCATACAGAACCTCAACGGCCTGATGCGGCAGCATGGCGGGTCTGTATACACGATGTGAGGTCATCGCATCATAGGAATCCGCGAGCGCTACCCACTGCGCGTACTCATGGATGTCGTTCCCTTGAATTCCACGCGGATATCCGCTCCCGTTCAGACGTTCATGATGCTGAAATGCACAGTGCGCGGCAAGAAGAGGGATGTTCGGCTCATCCTTTAATATCTTATAGCCGATATCCGTATGGGCCTGTATCATCCGAAACTCTTCATCCGTCAGCTTTTGCGGCTTGACCAGTACACGCTGCGGGATTTGTGTTTTTCCAATATCATGCAGCAGAGCCCCGAGTCCAAGCACCATCAGCTGCTCCTCCGTATATCCGTTGGCTATGCCGAGAACGAGTGTATACACGCATACATTCAGGGAATGCTTATACAAATATTGGTCCGCTGTATTCATATCCATTAGCAAAATCATGGATTCCTCCTGGGAGCTGACATCACTCAGGATGGATTCCATCACTTTGCTAAAATCTTTTCCCAGATGAAAATACCCCTTTGTCATCTTTGAAGTTTCAGACAGGCGCTGAAAATTCTTGCGAATATTCTGCAGGGCATTGCGGCGTGTTTCTTCTTGAAGCATTTCCGGAATATGTATACCTTCTGTCAACCCGTCTTCTATATAAATATAGCCGATATCCAGCTCAATGAGCCGCCGGATCAGCGTGGCTGTCAACTCAACACCATCGGCCAAAAGAATGACTCCCTCGTCACTGTATATCTTTTTGCCGATCCTCATTCCTTCCTGAAGCTTACGAACGGGTACCAAACGCAAAGCATATCCTCTCCTGCCCTGAATAACGGACTATAGGCGGCCAAGGCGCCGTTATTCGCTTTAATCTGTATACTTTAAAACCATATACCACATTGTATAATTGATGATCAGATGCCAATACCGTTATTCCATGCTAGCCTTCCTTGGCCAGGCAAAAATCGGAATTACCGCATAATGAAGAGCCAAAAAACGATGGCCAAAATGAACCGGTATACTGCAAAATGGGTAAGTCTTATTCTTTGGATCAATTTCATAAATATAATCACGACAATATAAGCAACGACGAAAGCCAAAATGAATCCAATGGCAAACAATCCCAGCGTATCACTAGTCAAGTTTTTATAAGAATCCAGCATCTCATATCCTGAAGCTGCAACCATAATTGGAATGGCAATCAAAAATGAAAAATCCGCCGATGCCTTGTAGCTTGCTCCAGACAGCATTCCGCCGGAAATGGTTGATCCTGAGCGTGAAAATCCTGGCCACAGTACGGAAAGAATTTGGTATATACCGATGAGAAAAACCTGCTTGTAGCTCAGATCATCCATGGTTTCGGCTGTAATTCTAGCTTTAGATTTATTAAACCATTCCGCAAAGATCATAAACACACCACCGGCTATCAATGCCCAAATAACAGTGCTTGCACTGAATAGGCTTTTGATAAAGTCCCTGGCGAAAAACGCAACAATGAGTGCAGGTGCGATACCAATGATGACATGCAGCAGATTCAGACGCTTGGTCGGAATGATACTGTTTGGTGCTGAATTGATCCTTTTGATACCCAATAAATCGAGTATGCGCCGCCAGTATACCAATGCGATTGCAAGAATCGCGCCTAGCTGAATGACCACCTCGAAGGTTTTCATGGTCGGATCCTGGTCATTGTAGCCAAGCAGCTTTGATGTCAGAATCATATGACCGGTTGAAGAAACCGGAATAAATTCCGTAATTCCCTCCACTATCCCTAATATGACCGCCGTAATTGTATCCATTTCTTCCTCCCCCAGGAAATTTTAATGGGATATCTCCCATCTGCACTGCTCACTTTGGTCAAGACTTCCCGGATGCTGAAGCTCCAGGCGCAGCAGATCACGCAGAAAGTCAGGCAGCATAAACTTGGGACTTTGTCCCAAAGCAATACGCTCATAGCCAATGCCAAAAGTGAACATGTCAAGCGTTCCAACCTCGTATTCTTGTTCGTCCTCCAGCGGCTCTCCCATGAATGAAATTTGGACAATCCTATCATAAGGGATACGGCCTACATCATACAAGACTTGCAAGCCATCAACCGCTAGATTTCCCAGGATTTCACCGCGGAAGCCAAAGCCCCTGATCTCACGGCTCCAGTATTCGGAGAGCAGGCTTTGCTCAAGGGAATGACGAATATCCTGCCCTTTTAGCTTGACGACACAGGCATTAATCGGTGACGGACACAACATGTGCAGCATTCCAGCTGAAATGCCTCCCTGCGGCAGCTCACCTAGAAGTTGTCCCGTGTTCACAATCGAGATATCGGTCTTCGTATATCTCCTTACGGCCTGCGCCAACAAGTTCCCAAACGGGGATTCCTCCGTATAACTCAGAGGTAGCGTTCGGTCCGTAACCGCTACGGTCTCGCTCAACGCCTCGGCGGCATGCATACGATGTCCTTCCAGTGCGCCGCTGACTATTTCATCCAGAATACTTGTATCTACGGGCATGCAGTTCCCCTCCGTGACACGGAAGCTCCCGTCAGATTGCTGCTCCATCCGTATTTTACCGACATAGCTGCCAAACTTGCCTGCTGCGCAAACCGCCGTATTGCCAATCAGAAGCGGCTCTTCAAGCAGATGATGGGTATGGCCGCCCAGGATTACATCAATGCCCTGAAGATGCTCTGCAAGCCGTTGATCGGTCGCAAGCCCGAGATGAGACAATACGATCACAATATCCACATGGGGACGAAGCTCTTCAACTTCCCGTTTGATTGCAGCTTCCGGCTCTAATGCCATAAGGCCCAGCAGCTCATAGAATGCAGCAAACGGAGCTGTAGCCCCCGTGATACCAATTTTGATCTTTCCTTTTTCGATGATCGTATGTTTCTTCATCCAATGCGGGGGAGTATCAGTAGCTTCCTCTATAATATTGCAGCATACCACCTGCGCCAGAAGCCCTGCATAAGCATTGCTCAGATCTTCAGGCGTCAGCGTTAGTCCTTCATTGTTGCCTATTGTAATCACGTCATAGCCGGTTAAATTCAAAATATCGACGTTAGCCCCGCCCATCGTACCTTCTGTTTCCATAGCCGTCCGATCCATGTGATCTCCGATATCCACCAGCAGCAGAGGACATTCACCTTCCGCATCTCGCTCGCTGGCAATCAGTGCTGCAATGGAACTCACCTTTTCAAAATGGCTGTGGATGTCATTTGTATGCAATATGGTAATGGATTTAGATTTAGGCTGGTTCCTCTGCATTGCTAAAGTCCTCCCTTTCTTCCCGGGTGCAATTGGGCCAAATCACAAGCTGGCCTCTAGGGCATAAGCATAACATTTTCAAGGCGGATATGGTATATTGAAGAGACTAACATCCATGTTCGAGGTGAAAAATATGCTTCTTCGCATTCAATTATTCGCGGGTCTTGCAGAACGTTTGCAGACATCCGTTCTTTCCTATTCGGTTCCAAAGTCTGAAATTACTGCTGATGAACTGAAAATAGCGCTGTCCATATCCTATCCGGAGGCTGCCTCGCAGATCTCCGTTTCTTTTGTAGCCGTAAATCAGGAGTATGCTCCAGGGGACTACCTTATTACGGAAAATGCAGAAATCGCCCTTATTCCTCCTGTTTCCGGAGGCGACGGACAAGCATCCGTCCATGTCCTGTCTGCGGACGGCCGCTACTGTATTACTGACCAGCCATTATCTATTGATGATGTGACGTCCAAAGTGCTGGATCCCAATCACGGAGCCACCCTCTCTTTCGTTGGTACCACTCGAGAAATGACAGGTGAACAGCGCACAGTGCATCTTGAATATGAAGCCTACATCCCCATGGCGCTTTCCCAATTAGAAGCTATCGGTAAAGATATTGATACCCGCTGGCCTGGCACCTTATGCGCGATTTCACACCGGATCGGTAAGGTGGACATTATGGAGACCAGCGTGATCATTGCGATCTCTACAGGGCACCGTGATGATTGTTATGAAGCCAGCCGGTATGCCATTGAAAAGCTGAAACAATCCGTCCCGATTTGGAAAAAGGAGATTTGGGACGATGGTTCGGAATGGAAGGGCCATCAAAAGGGGCCATGGGACCCAACTGTAAGGCTGTAGCTCTGGGAATATTGGCATTGTCAATCCATTTTTTTCTTGATATGATAGTTGATAACAGATGTCGAATTTTGAAGAAATGGAGTGACTTATTGCTTGAAAGTGCATGTCACAGACTTAAAACCAGGCGACCGACTGCTGGCCGATACTTTTAATGAACTGGGTCTTCACGTTTTGCAAAAAGGAACGGAACTGAATGAAGTAGGGATCAGAAAGCTGATGCAGCACGGTGTGGACTATGCGGACATTGAGCCTGCTGTTTATCAGCTTGAGATCACTAAGATTCACACACAGCAGCATGAGCTTTTACATAAAACCAAACCTTTCCTTGAGCAAGCCGTAGACGGATTTGAGTCCATGTATTTGGAAGCGTTAGCAACCGGCCGCTTTAATGAAACCGTGGTAGACGATATCATGGAGCCCCTGGTCGATCAATTGAAGGAACATAAAGACATTGTGTCTCTCATGCTCTGCATTGATCAGAATGATGATTATACATACAACCACTCGATGCAGGTGGGCATTCTATCCTATTACATTGCATCCTGGCTTGGATTCTCCAAAGAGGAAGCCTACGAAGCAGGCAGAGCTGGCTATCTTCACGACATCGGCAAGTGTCAAATCCCGGGGAGCCTGTTAAACAAACCAGGCAAGCTTACTCCAGAAGAGTTCGAAGAAATGAAACGACATACGATATACGGACATGACATCATCCGAGCCTCCACAATAGATTCCATCCCTGCACTGGTTGCCCTGCAGCATCATGAACGTGATGACGGCAGCGGATATCCCCATGCAATCGACAAAAAGGAAATTCATCCATTCTCACGGATTACCGCCGTGGCTGATGTATTCAGCGCGATGAGCATGAACCGCGTTTATCAGTCCAAACAGGAATTACTCACAGTCATGCGTGAACTGCACAGTATGAGCTTCGGCAAGCTGAGCGCCAATGCAACCCAGGCATTTATTCGCCACATGTTGCCTAACTTCATCGGCAAACATGTAATTCTCTCAACTGGAGAAACAGGCACCATTGTTATGACCAACCCGGCCGACTTCTTTCGTCCATTAGTCAAAACGGAAGACCGCTTTGTCGACCTGTCTTCCGAAGCAAACATTGGTATTGAGCAGATCTTTTTATAATTTTATCGTTTTCTAATGACATATCCCGGTTGATTTGACCAGATATCGATATCTTGAATGATGTGAATAAATATGGTTATAAAACACGAAACGACCGACTTCTGGTAGATATACCGGGAAGCGGTCGTTTTTTGTCGAATAAAAAACGCGTCCGTGCGACTAGTACACCGGAGTGCATGAGCCGCAACAGACACGTATTTGCAAGGTTAAGCTCTTGAAGGAATCCGGAAACCTAATATAACTAAGGTTAACCGATACTTCCTTCCATTTCGAATTTGATCAAGCGGTTCATTTCTACCGCATATTCCATCGGCAGTTCTTTCGTGAACGGCTCGATGAAGCCCATAACGATCATTTGCGTTGCTTCCGCTTCGCTCAAACCACGGCTCATGAGGTAGAACAGTTGATCCTCGGATACTTTCGAAACCGTTGCTTCGTGTTCAAGAACGATGTTGTCATTCTTGATCTCGTTGTAAGGAATGGTATCCGAAGTGGATTCATTATCAAGAATCAGCGTATCGCATTTAATGTTGGCTTTCGCGCCTTCCGCATTGCGTCCGAAGGAAGCCAGACCGCGGTATGTTACTTTACCGCCATGCTTACTGATAGATTTCGAAACGATCGTTGAAGTTGTATCTGGTGCCAGGTGGATCATTTTCGCACCGGCATCCTGATGCTGGCCTTTACCTGCAACTGCGATCGACAATACCATGCCTTTCGCGCCGCGTCCTTTGAGCAGGACCGCAGGATATTTCATGGTCAGCTTGGAGCCGATGTTACCGTCAACCCACTCCATGGTTGCATTTTCTTCGGCAACGGCACGTTTGGTCACGAGATTGTAAATGTTAGGTGCCCAGTTTTGGATCGTTGTATAACGAACGCGTGCATCCTTTTTACAAATGATCTCAACAACCGCGCTGTGCAGCGAGTTCGTGCTGTAAATCGGAGCGGTACAGCCCTCAACATAGTGAACGAAGCTGCCTTCGTCTGCAATGATGAGTGTACGTTCGAATTGTCCCATGTTCTCGGAGTTAATCCGGAAATAGGCTTGCAGCGGAATTTCGCATTTCACGCCTTTAGGAACATAGATAAAGCTTCCTCCGGACCAAACTGCACTGTTCAGAGCTGCGAATTTGTTATCGGATGGCGGAACCACCGTCGCAAAATACTCTCTCAAAATTTCAGGATGCTCTCTGAGCGCCGTGTCGGTATCCGTAAAGATAACGCCTTGGTCCTCAAGATCCTTTTGCATATTATGATATACAACTTCGGACTCGTACTGAGCAGATACACCAGCGAGGAACTTTTGCTCCGCTTCCGGAATACCAAGCTTATCAAAGGTTTCTTTGATTTCGGAAGGAACCTCTTCCCAAGTCTTACCTTGCTTCTCAGAAGGTCTTACGTAGTACTGGATATCGTTAAAGTCCAGCTCGTCGAGATCGCCGCCCCATTTAGGCATTGGCATTTTCTCGAATTGCTCCAGAGACTTCAACCGGAATTCCAACATCCATTCCGGTTCGTTTTTGATTTTGGAAATTTCGGTGACAATTTCACGGGTCAAACCTTTGCCCGTTTGGAAAACCGCTTTGTGTTCGTCGCGGAACCCGTATTTGTATTCTTCAATATCAGGAGCCTTTTTAGCCATGGGTTTGAACCTCCCTATCATTTATGATTATGCTGATCCTCGTCAATTCCTTTCCGCAGTGCATTCCACGCCAAGGTGGCGCATTTGATGCGGGCAGGGAACTTGTTAACTCCGGACAGAGCTTCAATATCCTCGTAATCGTCAAATTGGACGTCTTCACCTTGCATCAGCGAGGAGAAACGGGTTGCCATATCCTGTGCTTCCTCAACCGTCTTGCCTTTAATGGCTTCGGTCATCATTGAAGCGGAAGACATGCTGATGGAGCAGCCCTCACCAGTATATTTGGCATCCTGTACGATTCCATTATCCACCTTGAGCTGCAGCGATATCTTGTCGCCGCAGGTCGGATTGTTCAGATCCACCGTAACGGTTCCGTCTTCGAATTTACCCCGGTTGCGCGGATTTTTGTAATGATCCATAATCACGCGCCGGTACAAGTCATCAAGTTGCATTAGCCAAAATACTCCTTTGTCTGGATTAATGCGCTGATCAGACGGTCCACATCTTCTTTGGTATTATACAGATAAAAGCTTGCACGGGCCGTTGAACTTGCCTCCAGCCAGCGCATCAGCGGCTGGCAGCAGTGATGTCCCGCACGGATGGCGATGCCGCTGGCATCCAGGACGGTTGCCACATCATGCGGATGAACATCACCCAGATTAAATGTCACCAAGCCCACTTTACGCTCACGCGGTCCATAAAGCTTGAGTCCCTCAATCTCGGACAAACGGCTTACTGCATAGGAAGCCAGTTCATGCTCATGCGCTTCAATGGCATCCATTCCGATGCTTTCGAGAAAATCAATCGCAGCTCCCAGCCCGACGGCCCCCGCAATAATAGGGGTACCGCCCTCAAACTTCCATGGAAGTTCCTTCCAGGTGGAGTCGTAAAGACCTACATCGTCAATCATTTCGCCGCCAAATTCCACGGGTTCCATGGATTCAAGCAGCTCTTTTTTGCCGTACAGCACACCAATGCCGGTAGGTCCGCACATTTTATGACCTGAAAGAGCATAGAAATCGCAATCCAGATCCTGCATATCCACCTTCATGTGCGGGGTGCTTTGAGCTCCGTCAACCACCATTACGGCACCATGCCGGTGTGCGAGAGCCGCAACTTCCTTCACCGGATTGATGACACCCATAACATTGGAAACGTAAGCCATGGATACAATCTTCGTTTTGTCCGATATCACTTTCTCAACTTCAGATAAGGTAACCGAACCGTCTTCTTGTAGTTTAACATATTTGAGCACGGCACCGGTGACTTTTGCCACCTGTTGCCATGGAATGAGATTACTATGATGCTCCATTGGTGTCAGGATAATTTCATCACCTTCTGCCAGTACGGAGCGTGCGTATGACGAAGCAACCATATTCAGCGCTGTCGTCGTTCCGCGTGTAAAAATAATTTCCTTGGTACTCTTTGCATGAATGAACTTCGCCACTTTTTCGCGTGCGCCCTCATAAGCATCGGTAGCACGGCTGCCGAGCGTATGCACACCACGGTGCACGTTCGCATTATCATATTCATAATAATGGCGCAGCGCTTCAATCACGGCCAGCGGCTTCTGCGAAGTCGCAGCGCTGTCCAGATATACCAGAGGATGACCGTTGATTTCCTGCTTCAGAATCGGAAACTGCTCGCGAATGGCGTTATTCATTGTCCCAGCTTCCCTTCAATGACAGCCTGCAGTTGCTTTTGGAGGCCCTCCAGCGGGATTTGGGAAACGACAGGGGCCAAGAAGCCATAGATAATGAGTGATTCGGCAACCTCGCGGGAGATACCACGGGACATCAGGTAGTAAATCTGTTCCTGATTGACCTGACCAACCGATGCTGCGTGGCCTGCTTTTACATCATCTTCATCGATGAGCAGAATCGGGTTCGCGTCACCACGGGCTTTAGGGCTCAGCATGAGCACCTTTTCCGTTTGCTGGCCATCGGATTTCGTTGCACCCTTTTCAATCTTCGTAATACCGTTGATGATCGCCGTTGCTTCTTCGCGCATCACTGCACGGGTGATCATTTGGCTTTCTGAAGATTTACCAAAGTGGTTCGCACGAGTCGTGTAGTTCAGCTTCTGAGAGCCAGAGCCGACTGCGATAATCTTGGAATCGGAAGTCGAACCGTTTCCTTTTAGAATCGTATACGTATCGCTCATGGTGTCGCCGCTGTTCATTTCACCGACGATCCATTCCATGGATGAATCATTGTCGATTACAGCTCGGCGGTAGCTCAGATCCGTTACATTCGTTCCCATTTGGTGAATGGTTGCATAACGCACCTTCGCACCGGACTTCGCAAAAATCTCAACCGCTCCGTTATGAGTAACGGGTTTTGTGCTATCGCCGGACACGTAGTTATCTACATATGTGACAGAGCTGTTCGTGTCAGCGACGATAAGGATATGCGGGGCAAAGGTCGCCTCTTCATCGTCGGTCAGCAGTACAGCCTGCAGAGGCATCGATACTGCTACATTTTTCGGAACATAGAGGAAGATGCCTCCGTTCCAAAGTGCGGCATGCAATGCGGCAACGGAATGCTCATCCGCTGTAACTGCCGTATGCAAATGAGCTTTAACAAGCTCCTCATGCTCTTTAATGGCCGTATTCAGATCTGTGAAAATCACACCCTGCTCAGCCAGTTCAGAAGCCAGTTTGGTGTATATCACACCGGAGTTGCGCTGGATAATCAGGCTTCCGGATTCCTGATCCTTCACCAGTTCTTGAATGGAGGCAGGAACCTCCGTCAGGGATGAAATACTTCCACTCTCCTTGGAGCTTCCGTAATTTTGGATATCCCAACGCTCAATTCTCATTTTTTCGAGCTTAGGCAGTTCAAGACTTGCAGCAAGCTCCAATGCTTTGAGACGATTTTCCGTAAGCCAGGTTGGTTCTTGTCTTTGTTTGGACAATTGACTCAAGCCTTCAGCGTTAACCGGAAGAATGGTTTGTGTTGTCATAATGTTTTCCTCCTTCCGTTTTTTTACGCTTCTTGACCTACAGTCTCATCTTCAATGCCAAGCTCTTCTTTAACCCAGTCATAACCTTCTGCTTCCAGACGTTCAGCAAGCTCAGGACCACCGGATTTAACGATACGGCCCTGCATCATTACATGGACGAAGTCCGGTTTAACGTAGTTAAGCAGGCGCTGATAGTGGGTAATAATAAGGAACCCGCGATCCTCGCTACGCATTGTGTTTACGCCGTTGGCAACGATTTTGAGAGCATCGATGTCCAGACCGGAGTCGATTTCATCCAATACTACGATGTTGGGTTCAATCATCATCATTTGCAAAATTTCATTCCGTTTTTTCTCACCGCCGGAGAAGCCCTCGTTCAAATAACGGTGTGCAAATTCGGGATTCATGTCCAGTTCTTTCATTTTTGTTTCCATTTGACGAATAAAACGAATCAGGGAGATTTCCTGTCCTTCTTCGCGGCGGGCGTTGATGGCGCTACGCATAAAGTCAGAGTTTGTCACGCCCGTGATCTCGCTTGGATACTGCATAGCGAGGAATAGACCTGCGCGAGCGCGCTCGTCGACAGCCATTTCCAGAACGTCTTCTCCGTTCAACGTAACACTGCCTTCAGTTACTTCATATTTAGGATGACCCATAAGCGCTGAAGCGAGGGTACTTTTACCGGTACCGTTAGGTCCCATGATGGCGTGAATTTCTCCGCCTTTCATCTCCAAATTAATTCCTTTGAGAATTTCTTTGCCTTCAATTTCCGCCTTAAGTCCTTCAATGGTAAAGTGAGTAGCCATATACGTTATTCCCTCCGTTTTTTGATTTACCGAAATCAGAAAGTCTATTTAAACAGGGATGACCTACCCTGATTTCAAGCAATCATAATTATCAATTTAAAATAAATCTAAATTGATTCTCATTGATTATCACTAATTCTATAATAAAGTCAGGCTCATATCAACCGCCCCTGCTTGCAAGAATTTAAATAAATGAAGAAAGCAGGCTCAGCTTACGAAAAGCCGAGTCTGCTTTAATATGGGTACTCTCCTATTCCCATAACTGTCATGCTTGCTGAAACCTGCACTTTTTCGGGGATATTTGCGCATCATCCGGTACCGGCATTTCTTTTGCTCGTCACCAGCTGGCTTATTCAATATCCTTCCGTGCTTAAATATTGGCTTACGCATAGACCATATAAAGGAAATAACATTTCATTAATTTTTTTATACAGCAACCATGAAGCGGACCCTTTCAAAACCGGTGAAGGCGCTCAGCACAAAAGAATGAACTTAGAACATAAGATCACACCGTATGTATCAGGATAATGATGAGGAATGAGTCCGTATCCCTGCTTCCAGTACATGATGCCGATTCTTGCCTCGATTTTCTCGTTTAAGAAACACCGGTCATCAGATAGCAACGTTTCACACCAAAAGGCGCTCCGGAAAAAGACCGGCGCACCCGCTTTGGTGTTCCTTTTCAGCTATCCGGTAAATAAGCGCTGCTTCTTATCCCAGATAAGAGCGCAGCATCCACATATGCTTTTCAAGATCATTTTTAATTTTAATGAACAAATCTCCTGTTGGATGATCTCCTGCTTCCTCCGCCAGATGAATGCCTTCATGCATTTCCTCAGAGACGGTTGCAAAGTCCTCGATCAGGGTTTGTACCATCTTACGCGCATCTTCCTTACCGGAAGCTTCTTGAATGGTAGCCAGTTCCAGATATTCCTTCATCGTTGCGGCAGGACTGCCTTTAATGGTGAGAAGGCGTTCAGCTACTTCATCCATTTTCAGGGTGATATCATCATAGAGCTCTTCAAATTTCACATGCAGCGTGAAGAAATGCTCCCCTTTTACATACCAGTGGAAGTTATGGATTTTCACGTAAAGTACATTCAAGTTTGCAACTTGCTGGTTCAATATTTGTTCGAGTGTTGTTGTTTTGGATTTAGATGTTGTTTTAGCCATTGTTTAATCCCTTCCTTTTCTCTAATAGTAAGAACTGGCCATCTGTAGACCGTTCTGAAATTATGCATTAAGTGGCTTCAATCAGCGGTCTTAACCGCCTCAGGGGCTCTGTTTATATTTTACCCTGTACACCTTGGTACGAAACAAAAACGCATCCCAATCTTCATGGAAATCCATACATGTGACATCAGAGTGAATAACTTCAACCTGTTAGCGGTATAATCCCGGTCGTTTTCCGGCAGATGCAAAGCTGAAGGATCAGGAAATTGGCGATTGCAATCTGAATTTAGTATTCCATATTGCAGAACACAGCTGCAGTGATAAAAGTATCATTGTCAAACAAGCTCAGCCTTATTCGAAAGCTTCGCTTTTCATCATTCCAAGACGCGGTTCTATGATTCAACTAGAAGAAACCCAGTCCCTGCAGGGACTGGGTTGTTAGGTTTTGTTGAAAACGCAGGCTCAATCATATGTCCATCTGGAGCCAATTACAGCATTTTAAGAAGTGCTTCATATCCGGGCATTCCCGGGGTGATTCCAAGAACGGCTGCTTCCATAGTTACAGATTCGAGCGGCGCCTCCAGCAGTTCCTTCAGTGTCTTTACACCTACCGCCCTGCCGGCAATAATTTTACGGTCGCCCAGGCGGTCATTCAAAAGTCCTACATCAAGTGCCCCGCACATGATATACCCACGCGAGGTACTGATTGTCAGTAATGTAGTCTTGGGCAGCTTCACCTCCACTCCGACAAGCGTATGTTCTCCAACCGGAATGGGCTCCATAGTCACCATAGGCTCACACCTCCCTCTTTGGATAAAGTGTTCTGAATATGTGTATTCCTGCTAGGGGCTCAGCGTGTATGCAACGAGGGATAAAAATAGAACCTTTTTCTAGGAATAAAGTTATGCTTCACTCCGACATTAGGACTATCCAGCATTACATGTTCATGATATGATTTATAAAGTTCAAGACTTATTTTTTTGCACATGGTATAGGCTGGGGGATTTATGGAAAACAAACAATCTAATGAAGATTCTGGATATTTATTCAATGTAGATATTCTGGTTAAAAGCCGCTCGAACGCACTCGCTCTGCAGGCTATAATTGAAATGCTAAATGAAAATGAAAATATCGCTGATTTCCGGATTAAATCAGGAATGGAACTTGGACAGCTTATCGAGTCCATGCTGCAGGTTAAAAGGAAATCTCTAATTAACAAATCGGGCGCTTCTACGGTAACGCCATCGCCTTTATCTGATTATAGAACTAAACTGAAGGCAAAGACTGAACAACCGGCCGCAAGCACCAGCTCCCCCGCTGAGAAAAAGATTAACACCACTGAATACAGCTCCCAGCTGCATGAATGGATCACGGACTGCATTCATGATAACCGGCTAATCCGTTTGACAGCAAACCGCGGCGGACAACCATCCAGCATGCCCTGTCGTATTTTGAATTTTGACGAAATCAATCAGCTGCTGAACGTTTATCATGTGGATGAGAAGCAGGTATATTCATTCAAGCTTAATGAAATCATTGAAGTCGTTTAATACGATCAAAGCCCTTGTCGTCCGAGAAAAGGACAGGCAAGGGCTTTTTAATGATTACTTTTTCTTTTTTGAAATGGCTTCAGCCATCAGGCAAATCCAGCCGATTATGAAAGCCACGCCGCCAAACGGGGTAATAATACCTAAAGGCTTGATTCCTGTAATGGCCAATAGATACAAGCTGCCAGAGAACAAAATAATACCGGCGAACAAGAGCCAGCCAGCCCAAGCCAGTTTCCTCGAATCTCCCCAGAATCCGGCAGCGATGGCAACGAATATGATTCCGAGTGCATGCACCATATGGTACTGAACTCCGGTTTCATACACCTTCATCGATGACTCGCCTATAATCGGCTCTAGTAAATGGGCTCCAAAAGCACCGATCACCACGGAAAGCATGGCCATCAATGAACCAATAATCATAAATTTACGCTGCAAGACTTATCACTCCTATCCTGTCATCTCGTTTGTCTATTCTGTCATTCATATTACCCTATACAGTATATCATTTTCCACTGTGAACGCTCTGTGAACGCTTTATGAAGCATCCATTCAGCTTGATTTTTGATTCATAATATGGAAGAGTAATAACCATACATATTTCATTTTGGTAAGGAGAGACATAACCATGGAATCACAACAGCCTCCCCAGCATTCGCCGCAGATTAAACGACATTCCGGCCCCGGGATTGCTTCATTTATTATCAGTCTCGTATCGATGCTGGCTTATATCATTAGCGTGGGTGCGATGGGAGCCATATTTTCTTCCAGTCTGAATGGAGAAGGCCTTTCATGGTCGGATAGCTCCACGACTGGCGTCACGATTATTACCATCATTCTGATCGGATTGTTCGCCGCCAATATTATTGGCATTGTCCTGGGAATTATAGGCACAGTGCTCCGAAACCGTAAAAAAATCTTCGCGATCCTTGGACTAGCTCTGAATACGGTAATTATTTTAAGCTTTGGTCTGATGTTTGTCATTCTGATGCTTAGAGCTGGAAGGGGATAGATATGTCCAAGGTTAAAGTTTTTGCCGACAGCACCTGCGATCTGCCCCGGGAATGGCTTCGGGATTATGATATTGGACTTATACCTCTATATGTAACCTTTGGCGATAAGACCTACAAGGATGGATTGGATATCACAACTCCGCAGCTATATGCTGAGGTGGACAAAACAGGCAGCCTGCCGAAGACTGCCGCACCTTCTCCAGCGGACTTTATACAGGCCTTTTCCCCTTCTATAGAAGAAGGCCGGGATATCGTATACATCAGCCTGTCGTCGGAGCTTTCCTCCACATATCAGAATGCGGTGATTGCCGCGGAAGAATTTCCGAAAGGAAAAATAACGGTAATCGATTCACTGAACTTATCCACGGGTATTGGACTTCAGGTCATGAAAGCCGTCAAGGCAGCAGAGCAAGGAATGTCTCCACAGGAAATCGCTGCTTTGATTGAGCATATCAAGCCGCTTGTTGAAACGGAATTCGTCATTGACTCCCTGGACTATTTGTATAAGGGTGGACGCTGCTCAGGAATGCAAAATCTGGTCGGCAGCCTGCTCAAAATCCGCCCGGTCATTAAAGTGATCGACGGCAAAATGACTCCGGCCTATAAGGTCCGCGGCAAAAGGGAAAAGGCACTGGAGCAAATGCTGAGCAATGCCTTGGAAAAGCGGGATCACATGGACAATGATCTTATCTTTGTGACCCATTCCCTCGCTGAAGAGGATGCCCGAAAGCTGAAACACATTCTAGAAGAAAAGACCCGTGCCCGCGAGGTGGCCGTCTCGGATGCCGGCTGCGTCATCTCCTCCCACTGCGGAGCAAAAACAATCGGTATATTGTATGTAAAAAAGGAATAGCTCGGCGAAAAAAACATATGACTATGTCAGCCTGCATGAAGACTCGTACACCTTGTACGATAGACATATGCGGGCTGTTTTTCTTTTATAAGTGCCACTTCCGTTTTCCCGCTTGTCAGAAAATTAATTATCCATTAAAGTAATATCCAATCAGAACGAATACATTCTGACCTAAAAGCAACATACGTTTAAGGGAGATGTTCATGCCAAATCTTAAAGTTTTCACGGACAGCACCAGCGATCTGCCGAAGCAATGGGTCGACCGGTATGAGATCGGAATCATTCCGCTGTATGTCGTGTTTGGGGACGAGCAGTTGCGAGACGGAGTAGATATCACAACGGCCGAGCTGTATGAACGAGTAGCCCAAAACGGAAGCCTGCCTAAGACTGCTGCCCCTTCTCCCGCGGATTTTATGGCTGCATTTGAGCCACATATCCTGCAGGGAGATTCAATTTTGTACATCAGCTTGTCCTCTGAGCTATCCGCTACCTACCAGAATGCGTTGATTGCTGCAGCTGAATATCCGGATGCTTCAATCCGTGTCGTCGATTCCCGCAACCTGTCCAGCGCTATAGGCCTGCTTGTCATGAAAGCAGTTCATGCTGCCAGTGAAGGCAAGGGCTTAGATTCGATTGTCAGCATGCTGGAGACCGTTCGTCCACAGGTTGAAACGGAGTTTGTTATCGACACGCTCGAATACCTTTATAAAGGCGGACGCTGTTCCGGCGTACAGAATTTGCTGGGAAGTCTATTAAATATCCGCCCGGTCATCAAGGTTATTGACGGAAAAATGATACCTGCCTACAAAGTACGAGGCAAAAAAGAGAAAGCAATGAATCAGATGCTTCAGAATGCCCTCGAGAAAAATGACCTGATGGATAATGATCTGATCATTGTCGTCCATTCCTTTGCTGAGGATGAAGCCAAATATCTGCAAAAGCTGCTTCAGGAAAATACCAATGCGAGTGAAGTGGCAATTTCAACCGCAGGCTGCGTTATATCCAGTCACTGTGGTCCCAAAACCATCGGCATCATGTACTGCAAGAAAGCATAAAGCTATTATTAATTCTTTCTGATCCGAAGACTCTTTAGCAGAGCTCGACATATATGCGTATAAAAACAAAGGACAGCCATATCGGCTGTCCTTTGCTTCTATTTCTTCTTACCCGGATCGATATCCTTTGGATTCAAACCCGCCCAGACATTGGGAATATTCGCTTCTTCCGGATTTTCAAATACAAGAAACGCCGTTGGCAGATAACGCTCCCCATATTCGGAGGAAGGCTTATTGAGGATTTCATTGTTCTTCACAAGCACCGTAGATGATCCACCGTCGAGATTGGCAGCAATGACGGCACCATGCTTCAGCATGATTTGCTGAACGTCATACAGATTCGCCCCGATACTATAAGTTGGCTGGCGGCCGTCGATCACGACGAACAGAATAGCACCATCCGCCCGCTGTCCCATGGCCGTCCGCGGCGCAATGCCCCAGCCCTCGCTGGCATTCTTGATCAAGCCTTTGCCGTTAACGATAATACGCGGCTGAAACGTAACAGCCTCTTTAACTCCCATATTGTTCAAATCATTCAGGGAATAGTGGCCGGCAATCATTTTACCGGTCTTATCAATCCCGACAACCTGAGTCGATGAGTTATTGCCCAGACCGTTGTAATACAGCTTCCCTTGGGAAATGACAATGCCAATGGGCTTAAAGCCGTTACCTTTCCAGTTCGGATCGGCAAAACCGCCTCCGTTGACTCCGGCAATGGCTCCGGTTCGCTTTACCATGCTGGAGACCTTTTCGCCCTTGCCGCGGGCCTGAGGCACGCCAAGGCGTATTTTCGTCGGATCATTCACAGTCATTACATATCCATGATAGCCTTTGCCCGAAATCTCCTCCACTTCAACGAGCTGCTTCTTCGTTTCGGAAGTTTCAGAAGAAGTTTGCGTCGGAGCCGGAATCTGGATCTGATGGGTATCCTTTTCCTCACCCATGGATTCAAACCGTTTATTGTACTCTGCGACCCTGCGGTCGAGCTCGGCTTGCCCGATGATATATTTAGCCAAATAACGATGCTGAGTCGTTATCAATGTATCCGCTGCTAGAAAACGGTATTGGTTGCCGGACGGTGTCAGAAAAAACCAGCCTGCCCCTATCATTCCAACAATAAGCATGGTCCAGATCAGCCGTGAAAAGAACCATCCAAAGCCCTTTTTACGTTTTTTACGCTTCTTATTTTTAACGGGTTGAGTACTTTTTTGCTGCCTTACCGTGGATCTCTTTGGCAGTGATGCTTGCTCCATCGTATAATTTCCCCCATAGCGATGCTTTTGTAGAATAGACGCATTTCAGGAAATAAATGTTTCAAAATTCTCGTAAAAAAGCCAAAATAGGCCATTTTTGGTCTATGACTTGCGCCAGATGCGGAATTCCACGCTCTCATATATATTGATGGCACCAGACAGCATTTTCCGCGGCCATGCAAGCTTCGTGAACAGCTGATAAACTACCACGGACGACAAAATACCGAGAATAGCGCCGCTCAGAACATCGGTTGGATAGTGGACTCCGTTCCAAATCCGTGAAAAGGCAATCAAAGCCGCAAGCAGCATCCAGAGCACTCCATCCTTTTTACGGAACAGAAAAATCGAGAACGCAATCACAAAGGAACCAATCGAGTGGTCACTCGGAAACGAAGCGTTGGCCGCATGCTCAATCATCTGGTGGACCTGATGGGCAACAAAAGGACGATCCCGATAGAACAGATGGCTGAGAATAGTTCCAATCACAAAGGCAAGACAAGCGGAGGCCAGAGCCTGCACAACCATCTTCCGGTTCTCCCTCTTCCGGGTAAACCAATACACAATAACGGCCAAGTAAAATAAATATTCCGCGTCCTTGGACAAGAATCGCATGATCACGTCGATGGCCGGATGATTGCCCGCTGCGTTATTGATCCAGCTAAACAACGAGTAATCCCATGAAAACAAAGAAATAATAATCTTCTCCTCTCCTGCAGTAAATGCTCATACAATCAATATTTCTACCAAAAAGACGATGGTATGATGTCCAGTATAATAGATTTTCGCTGCCGCATTCAAATCCAGCTCTTGTACAGCAAAAAAAACGCCCGCCCCATAAGGGCGGACGGCTTCATGCTTCTTCTACCAGTTTGCGCGGATATTGATTTTCTTCATCTCGTTATCCGTCCATTTTCCATAAACGAAAAATGCGAGATTCGAGATGTCAGGGAAATTCGAGCGGATTCCCTGCTGGACGTTATGATACTGCGCATCGGTCCAGTCTGTGTCCAAAGCTGCAATGATTTCGGCGCTGCCAATTTTCTGCCGGGTCTGGCTCAATATGCCATCGCCATCATATACCCAGCTTTGAGGGAATTCCCAATCATCAAAATAAGCCATCGGTGAGATGAAGTCCATATAAGGCATGAATTTCGCAACATCCTGTCCGCATTCCACAAACTCAGGCGGTAAAATGTAGGCTCCGAAAAAAAGTCCCGGTGTAATACCATTCAAATCACTTCTCACATCGCGAACATATTCTCCGAGCTTAGTCGTTCTCCATTCATTCCATTCCTTACGCTTTGCATTATCTGTATTAAAATTAATCGTGATGGGGTCATAGCCGTATATGTTCTTGTACTGCGTTCTGGTATAGTTTCCCATATCCATGTTGTAATCATCGAAGCGGATCCAGTCGAGCACAATCCCGTCGACATCATAGTTTGTGGCAACTTCCTTTAAGATGGAACGCTCATATGCCTGAACATCCGGATGGAGCGGATTCACGAAGTATTCACTGCCATTGGATCCTGTAAAAGGCTTTACTTTACCATTGACAAGAGAACGCATTTGCCAATCACTATTCTTGTCAAAGGCTGCTCTATCATGGAACTGCGGAATCCAGGCCCGTACTTGAATGTTCTGTTTATGCGCCTCGGTGATGACATCCTTGACCGCGTCAAAATTGGAGTATCCGGAAGCGATCGGAGCGATTTTGCTCTTATAAAATACATAACCTGACGGGACTTCATCATCCTCATCCTGTTTCACGCTCAGATTGATGACAGAGATGCTGCGCTTGGCAGCATTGTTTACAAAGCTGACGACTTCATTATGGTTCTTAAAATTAGCGACCGTCCGCACGATAATTTCAGACACGAAAGGACCGCTCTGCGCCGACGTTGTCTGGGCCGGAACGGATAGCATAAAGCTCATCAGCAGCGCGGGCAAAGCCAATAAGAGCGCCCGCTTTCTCTTATGTTTAATCATTGTTCATCCACCTCTCAAATGGGATTCGTTTTGGTTTTGTAGGAAGCCTGACCAAGGTGTCTTTTGATCCTCCTCTCGCAGCCGTTACTGGAAAGCTTCAAAAGCTCTCCTCATCCCTCCGTCCGGCCGATGTCTTTAGATTCTGTATGATGAAAATAGGGGATGGTCAATTGAACCGTTGTCCCGATTCCAAGCCGGCTGTAGAGCATAACACCGTAAGAATCGCCAAACTGCAGCTTAATCCGCTGATCGACATTGCGGATGCCGTAGCCCATCTTAATACCGCTTGGTGAGAAAATCTGCCGGATGGTTTCCGCATTCATGCCGATACCGTCATCAATAATTTTGAACTGGATTGCCCGGTCTCCGGCCTCAGCCGTGATGCGGATATGGATGTTATCACCGTAAAAAGCATGCTCCAGAATATTCTCCACAAAGGGCTGCAGAATCAGCTTTACGGTATCGAAGCCAAGCACCTTCTCGTCGATGTCGATGTTGAAGGTAAGCCGGTCCTCATACTTGATTTTTTGAATTTCAATATAAGTTTGTACCTGCTGCAGCTCCTTCTCGACCGGAATCATCATCCGGCCTTCATTCAGCGTCAGCCGATAGAATTTTGCGAGCCCGCTGACCATCGAGCGGATTTTGCTGATTTCTCCGAACTGGGCCAGCCGATTAATGGAAGAAAACGAATTGTATAAAAAATGCGGGTTGATCTGTGCCTGAAGAATTTCCAGCTCCGCCTCTTTTTTCTGCAAATTGGATAAGTACACTTCCTGGATCAAACGATTCATGTTCTCACCCATGTCATTAAGCGCCAGTGCAATTTGGTTGAATTCATCCTGTCCCCCGTAGCGGAGTCGCTTATGCAAATCTCCCTCTTGAAACGAACGAAGCACGGAGACGATCTTGACAACCCGTCTGGAAAAATATCTGGAGAGCAGCCAGCCTGCCGCGGAAAATAGAATAATCATGATGATACATACGATGATCGTGACGCTTTTGACTTTCTGGATATCCTGCTCCATCACCCGGTTAGGGATATTGGCAGCAAGCGTCCAGTTCAGGCCCTCAATCGGTACCTTAATCTGCAGATAGTCCTTGCGTTCCAGCAGAGGAATTTGCTCCTGCCGCATGCTTTTATCCGCCGAAGAAAGATAGATAATGTCCTGCTTGTCATTTGCTATGTACAGAGTACTTCCGTTTCGGAACTTATCTTCATTCACACTTTCCAGCAGATCAGCAATCTTTACGGTGATACGCACAAATCCGAAAGGCTTGGGTGAGGTTGGCTCATAGGTGTCCATCAATCTGCGGAGCAGAGAAATGTTCCCGTACCTGTCATCTTCCTCAATCTGGCGCCACTTCATGGTCACCCCATACCGTTCCTGCGGTAGATCTTTAAACCAGGCTTTGTCCACAATGCGTTTTTGATGGAAAAGCTCGTAGAATCTTCCTTTACTTAGCGGGTCGATGCCTTCATAGGAGTAATAGACTTCCGGAATGGTATCATTTTGAATAAACACAGACAGCGCGATATTGCGGTTTGTCGCGTGAATCGTATTTTGCAGGGTTGGCATCAGATAGCTTTGCAGTGTGTCGAAGCTGTACCAGCCGTCATCATAACGTCTCAGGGAATCTGCCAACGTTCGGTCATAATACAGCAAATCCGTTAAACGCTGAATATCCTCCACCTTGTAATGAATATTGTCCTGAATCTGCTGAAGCGTACCGCGGATGTTGGCCTTTGTTTGTTTTCGGATGGATTCTACGGAGGTGTTATAGGCGAATATGCCTACAAAGGCTACCGGTACAATCAGCAGAGCAATGTATGAGATCATCAGCTTATAGCCGAATGACAGAAATCGTTTCTTCCGCATCATGGGAAATCCTGCTCTCTTTCTTTCAGCACTGCTTGCGGTATTCGCCAGGCGTCATGCCGTATTTGTCCTTAAACTGCCGGCTGAAATAAGTCAGATTCTTGTAGCCCACACGCCCAGCAACCTCAAATATTTTAAAATGAGGATCACGAAGCAGTTCGCAGGCTTTCTCCATCCGCCTCTCTACGACATAATCACTGAAGTTGATCCCTGTTCCTTGCTTGAACAGAACTCCAAGATGATTCGGGGAAAAAGAAAATAGGTTGCTCACATCCCTGAGCGCAATATTCTGAGCAAGATGCTCCTCCACATATGCACAGACCGATTCTAGCAGTTTGTTGTTCTTCTTTTGCTTCTTCACATGCAGCATTTCAGAGATTTCGAATGCTCTCCGGCGCAGCCAGGACTGAATATCATCCATCGTTTCGAATTTGAACAAAATGTCCAGGTTTTCCATCCGCATGCCGAGCATCTGGAACAAGTTCTCATTGAGCCCTGCCAGATAGGCATCCAGTCTGGATATTATTTGGATAGCGAAGTTATACACGGTGGATTTGGACTTCATCCGGCGGATCAAGGTGAAAACATGCTCAAGTTCATCATGTATCTGTACAAGCCTGTAATTCGACATTTCAGCGAAAAGAGCATCAAGACGCATTTCCAGACTTTGCATCTCCTCGAAACTGCCCGACTCAAGCTCAGCAAACGGAATCAGCCTACTCTTGCCTGCCAGCATCTTATAATCCAGCGCCTGCTTAGCCTGATGATAGGACGCCTGAATAGAATCGAGCGAAGCTGCTGTGCTGCTCAGCCCTACTGTGATCGTGACTGGAAAACGGACTTCGATGTATTCAATTAATCCGCTCAGCATCTTCTCGCATGCAGTGAGATGCTCGGCCTGCAGTACAAGGGCAAATTCACGGCTGGATAGCTTGCACAGCGATCGAACCCGGTGCTCGGTGCTATAATCCAAAATCGTTTGATAGAGTCGATGGATGATCTGCTTCGCTTCGATCTCGCTGAAAGCGTTCAGTTTCCAGGCCACATCATCGATTTCAATGACGGCTATCCGGTGCGGCATGAAGGGACTGATTCCACATTGTTCAAGCAGCAGATCATCTGAGTGCGTACTCTCACTGCCATGCTGTCCGTCCAGCAGTCCAAGCAGCAGATCATTCTTCAGTGTAGGCAGTGTTTTATAGTAATCGGATTTCAGCCTCGACTGCTGCTCCTCAAGGTCAAGCTGGCATTTCACCTTCTGGAGGACCTCGATCATCTCATCATCCTCTACGGGCTTCAGGACATAGCTCTGCACATTCAGCTCCATCGCCTGCTTGGCATAATGAAAATCTTCATATCCGCTCACAAATATGATTTTCAGCTGCGGGAGCAGCTGCAGCGCTTCACGGGAAAGCTCCAAACCTGACATGATCGGCATCCGGATATCTGTGATCAGAATATCAATCGGATGCTGCCTGATATAATCCAGCGCGGCGAAGCCGCTGCTTACTACCGCCGCCACATTCATCTGAAGCTCCTTCCACGGAATAAACCGCTCCATCCCTCTTAAATCCAGTACTTCATCATCTGCCAGCAATACGTTATACATGCATGCTATTCCTCCCGGGTCACCCGCAAGTTCAATGCTACCGCGTTCTATTGAACCCATCATATAACATTTCATTTTTAACATGTTGAAAACGCTGCAACTTCATTGCAGAAGTCTATAAATCGTTGTTCAAGTCAGTATTTTTGCAGGGAAGGCTCCTATACCATAAATTTCAGCAGAGTAAATTTGCAAAGGAAGTGCTCACATGAAAAAACGCACCACAACCGCTTCGCTTGCGGGGGCCGATCACAAATCATTCTGGTTCAGGTTCTCCAGGCAACTGGACCTCCAGTTGATGGTCATCCCGGCTATGGCTCTTATCCTGATTTTCTCGTATCTGCCGATGTACGGGGTGCTGATGGCTTTTCAAGATTACGATATCTTCCAGGGTTTTCTGCATAGTCCCTGGGTGGGACTCAAACATTTCAAAATGTTTTTCGAAGCCCCTGAATTCTGGACTGTGATGCGCAATACGTTTGTGATCAGCGCGTTGAGGCTGCTCATCGGTTTTCCGGCACCGATACTGCTCGCGCTCATTTTAAACGAGATTAGCCATCTGCGCTTCAAACGGATTATTCAGACTGTCAGCTACCTGCCTCACTTCCTGTCATGGGTCATCGTGTCCGGATTTGTGGCCTCCATGCTCGCGACTGATAACGGAAGCATTAACATGCTGCTGCAAAAGCTCCATCTGGTGAATGAACCGGTCAACTTCCTCTCCATACCTGAGTATTTCTGGGCCATATTGATCGGAACAGGCATCTGGAAGGAGATTGGATTCTCCGCCATCGTATATCTGGCTGCCATTGCCGGCATTAATCCGGAAATTTACGAGGCAGCATCCATTGACGGCGCAAGCCGCTTGAAGAAAATGTGGTACATTACCCTGCCCGGCATTACCGGCGTCATCACAATCTTCATGATTCTCGCGGTTGGCGATATCTTAAGCGCAGGCTTTGAGGACATTCTGCTGCTCGCCAAAAACCCTGTGCTGCAGGATGTATCCGATGTGATCGATACCTACGTATACCGCGTTGGTATCCGGAACTCACTCTTCTCCTATGCAGCCGCCGTCGGATTGTTCAAATCAGTGATCAGCGTCGTTCTGCTGACGGCTGCCAATATGATGGCCCGCAAGCTGGGACGAAGTCTGTGGTAGTACCCAGCAAAGGCAACTACATTTTTTGAAATGCAGGTGATATCGACATGAAAATCAGCTTCTCCGACCGCATCTTTCTCGGTCTGATCTATGCATCACTTTTACTTATGGCCTTAGCCATGCTGTATCCCTTCTGGAATTCTATCGTTATCTCTTTGAATGTTGGCTCGGATACGACCCGAGGCGGGATCACCTTCTGGCCCAGACAGTTCACGCTTGAGAACTACAATGTTGTGTTTCAGGATAAGCGGTTAATGACAGGCTTCCTTATTTCTGTCCTGAGAACAGTGATCGGTACGATTCTGTCCATCGTGTGCACGGCAGTCTTCGCCTATGGCATGTCCAAAAAGCAGCTCATGGGACGGAAATGGTATATGATCCTGTGCATCATCACCATGTATTTTAGCGGTGGGTTGATTCCCACCTTTCTGATTAATCGCGAGCTGGGCCTGATGGATAATTTCTGGGTAATGATTGTACCCAATATTATCAGCGTATGGAACATGGTCATTTTCCGTACTTTTTTTCTGGAGCTGCCGGAAGGACTTGAGGAATCTGCGAAAATCGACGGCTGCGGCCACTGGGGCATCTTTTTCAAAATCGTCGTCCCGATTTCAGGTCCGGTCATCGCCACCCTCTCCCTGTTTTCTGCTGTCTGGCACTGGAATGACTGGTTTACGGCCAGCATTTACATCACGACGGAGCATCTGCTTCCGATCCAAACGCTGCTCCAGCAAATCTTAAGCTCCAACATTATGTCCGAGCAGATGATGCAGACCAACGCTGCAGCACGCAGCCACATGTCCCAGCTTCAAAGCGTCACTACCAAATCGCTTACCATGTCAACCATGCTGGTAGCGACGATACCGATTCTGCTGGTTTATCCATTTTTACAAAAATATTTTACCAAGGGCGTCATGATCGGTTCCATTAAAGAATGAAGCCGGATATGATCGATGTAAAAGTCTTCTGAAAGGCTTGTACATATAAACAACAATCATATGGGGGTATGAAGATGTCAGCCAAAAAAACGTCTACCCTGCTGCTAGTCTGTATGCTGGGGATAAGTATGATGCTTGCAGCATGCAGCGGAAGCAGCGGCACTGACGCAACAAAGCCTGAAGGAAAGGACACTGCTCAAGCAGACCCATCCAAACCTTTTGTGCTTGGAGAAACGCCGCTAACCTTTTCCTTTTACGGCAATTACGACTGGTATACCATGAATCCGTGGGGCCAGGACCCGGCAACCAAATGGATACAGGATAATAAGAAGGTGACCGTCCAAGCGATCCAATCCGGTGGCGCCGCCCTGCAGAAATTCAATACGATGATTGCCTCCGGCCAACTGCCCGATGTCATATGGGGGGACCGTGGAACGGATGTGGAGAAACTCAGAAAGGCAGGCAAGCTCGTCGAGCTGGATCCGTATCTTGAGAAATATCCCAACCTGAAAAAATGGGCAGGCGAAAAAACACTTAACATGCTCCGCTCCGAGGATGGAAAACTGTATCAGTTTCCGAACTGGTATACAAAGAATCCGATGGGCAACGGCGGTTATGCCATAAACAATAAGATCTACAAGGAGCTCGGATCACCGAAGCTTGAAACCTTTGATGACCTGTACGCCTACCTGAGGCTGGTGAAAGAAAAATATCCAGAGGTGGTTCCATTCGAGGTTGGCCTGCAGGGACAAGGTATCGACTTCCTATATGCAGGCATGGCGGAAGACCGGAATGTCGGTCAGGTCTCCCTTCGCGTAGTTCCAGCTGGAAATGAGCTAAAATCTCTGTTCAGTGATCCGATCTACACGGAGTCGATGATTTTCGCCAACAAATTGTTCCGGGAAAAGCTGATCACCCAGGATGCCATCACACAAACCCGCGACCAGGTGAAGGAAAAGGTGAATAACGGCCGCGTAGCGATTTATGGGGATTTCGATACCACTGTTCTGGGCACGGAAGCCAACAGCATGCTGCGGGCCAAGGACCCTGAAGGCGGGTACACCATGATTTGGCCGCTTCATAAAGACGGCGTCGATCCGAAAAAGGTGTGGGTTAACGAATTCGACTCTCTCGGCTGGAACGTCAGTGCCATTACAACATCAGCCAAGAATCCCGAAGGCATATTCGCTTATCTTGACTGGCTGACGGGCGAAGAAGGGGAGCGCGTTATTTTCTGGGGTCCTGAAGGTATGTATTGGCAGGGTACCAACGATAAAGGTGCACCGGTCTACACGGATAAATACAAAAACGAAGTTGAAGAGCGTTCCAAGCTCATGGCTATCTGGGATACTTTCCAATGGGCGGGTAATACGGCGTTTATTGACGGGTCCAAAGCCGAAAATGAAATGAACCTGCCTGAGGACAAACGTGACTGGGCCACTGTCTCGCAAATCGGCATCGCTTGGAAAACCTCCTTTGATGCGACGGAGTTTGGCAATATCCAGCCCCTTCCGGATTCGGATGAAGGTATGATCCTGCAGCGCGTATCCGATATCGCCGATAAGGTGCGGGCAAAAGCTTTGTTTGCCAAAGATGAGCAGGAAGTTGTCTCCCTGCTTGACAAGGCTGAGCAGGATGCCCAAAAAGCAGGGTATGAAAAACTGCTGAAATTCGAAACAGCTAGATGGCAGGAAAATCTCAAGAAGATCAATGGCAATTAACCCTTACTTCCACTACAAAAGAGAGGCATCCCCTATCCTGGGAATGCCTCCTTTTATATTCCAGCTCCACCCGCTGATCTTTAGTAGGTTTTCACTTTCAACGTATCCAGGCTTTTAAATTCATAACCCTGCTGCCTGGCTCCGTCGATAATGCGCCCAAGTGCTTCCGTATTGTCCCTGGAGATCGAATGCAGCAGGATGACAGCTCCCGGATGAAGCTGAGCCATAACCTGTCTGTAAGCATAGTCCGCACCCTTCTGGTCATTCACGTCCCAATCTTTGTAGGCTACCGACCAGAATACGCTGACATAGCCTTCAGAGCGGCTCAGGGCAAGCGTACGGTCATTGAAAATCCCGCGCGGTGGACGTACGAATGCCATGGCCTGCTGCCGGGTTGTATCCGTCACAGCCTGCTTAACCTTCTCCAGCTCTTCCTTCAGCTGCATGTTGGAGATTTGCGTCATATCAGGATGAGACCAGGAATGGTTGCCGATGAGATGGCCTTCCGTCACCATTCTTGTCACAAGCTCGGGCTTATCCTTGACATAATGACCGGTGAGAAAGAAAATAGCCGGAACCTTCTTCTCCTTCAACACGTCCAGAATCTTGGGTGTAAACCCATTCTCATACCCGTTGTCAAATGTCAGGAACAGTTCCTTCCGGGCAGTGTCCCCCAAAAAAATAGCATCGTTTTTCTGCAGAACGCTCTTAAAGCCCTCCTCGTTAATGGAAGGAAGCTGTCCGTTTTTGCTTTTTTTGAAGCCGAAATGGTAAGGACCGTCCGCAGACGCCGTTTGCTGGAAACCGCAGCACAGGAGCAGAACCGCAGCCAATACGATTACAAAGCGCTTCATGTGGATATTCACCCCTCCATCAATGAATTGTCTGAATTCACAAACTAGAGGTAATATGCCACAGCGCAGGCAAAGTTATGTGTATTTTTCATGCCCCTCATCCACAATGTTCTATTTCTATTGTTATATGAATGTCTGAGGATCATTCTTCCAGACTCACAGCTGCTTCTGTCTCCAAGATCAGTTCTCTGACTCTGCCGAGAAATAATTTCAAATCAATCGGCTTGGTAATGTATTCCGCAAAGCCGGCTTTAAGACCTCGGGCAATATCTGAATCCATCGCATAAGAGCTGACAGCCATGATTGGAATATGGCGGGTATCCTTCTTGTTTTTAAAATAATTCAAAGCCTCATATCCATCCATTCCCGGAAGCTGTATGTCCATAATGATCAAATCCGGCTTTTCCTCTTCCACGAGTTCGAATGCTTGTTCAGCTGAGTCTGCTTTTAATAATTGAATTTGGGGGTATTTTTTGAATATATGATGCATAAGAGCCATGTTGATCGGATTGTCCTCGACGCATAATATGATGTAATGATCTCTTCTCATCATTCTCCTCCTCCCCACAAAAAAAAGCCAAAGAAAGAGCTGACAGCTCTTCCTTTGGCTTATGTCCAGCTCATGTATAACTACATGTCTGATTCATTCCTGCCAATCAAAACCTAATCATGAAATAAACACACAATCACGCTTTTATCACGTTCAAAATCCCAGTCCACATAGAGCTCCGACAGCTTACGGCCTACGGCTGTGCTGATCGCAGCTTCCTCTTCAAAATATCTTTTCTCCAGCTTCCGTTTCGTGGTGCGAAGCACCTCGTCGTACCCTAGATGAATCATTTCCTTTTCAATCAAAATCAGAAGACCTTCCCGAATCACAACCAAACTCTTGGGATTAACCCACCACGAGTAGACCATTTCCGGCCGTTTCTGCACGATACCGGTCACCCGGTTGATTTGATTATGTACTTCGTCTCTTCCATTGTATACTTCCGATGTATGCGAATGATCTGCAAAAAGCCCAACGATGATTCCGGACGCGTCATGCAGTCCCCAATCATAGTAAAGATCGTCCAGTTTAATATCCATTTCACGCTCAAGGTATCCGGTCAGCTCAGGAAGTAAAGACTGCATCATCAGCTCCCGCGTGTAACGGAAGACCTGCTCTTCCTTCTGATTTAGAAGAAATTGTTCCACAGGGCCGATAAAATTCCGCAGATGCATCGTAATACACTGCTTGTTTACAGACACATATATCGACTCAGGGCCTTTTCCAAATCTGTCACGGAGAAGCTTGGCGGTGTAAGAAGCAATCTGGTTGGTATGATCTGTAGTATACATAACGAATCTCTCCTTCTTATAATAGTGCAATAAAGTTGTTAAAGCAATTAATTTCGAAGGATCACCACTTATATAGCATGCTCCGTCTCTAGACGTATATACCCAAAAAATAACCGCACACAATCATATTGTGTACGGTTATTTCGATATTATATATAATAAGACCCTATTATCACTGCTCATCCTTTGGTTCTTCGCTTATACTTGTTTCACCATTAGGTTCTGCCTTTGAACCAGCATTCAGTTCCCTTCGTCTTTTGGCCGCTTCCTCCTGGTTGCGATGTCTCGATCTTCTCACCAGCCAAAGAACAAACAATACGATTGCAGCAATAATCAGAATAGGCAGAGATCCCGAGAGGATAACAACGATCCACTGAATGACCAGAGTGATGACATCTATACTTCCCTGAAAAGCAGTAGAAGCTCGTTTGCCAAGAGATGCCTGAATTTCCTCCTCCTTTTGTTTTTCAGGTTCCTTAACCTCTTCAAAGATACGGATTTCTACGGTTGAATAGGATACATTCTGGTTGATATAGCGCATCCGGCCCTTGATTTGTTCGATTTCGGATTGTATGCGCTCAAGTTCATTTGCAAAGGACACAAGGTCATTGGTCTTGGTTGCTTTTTTCATGAAGGCGACATACTGTTCCTCCATGATCTGTTTGGCCTTGAGTCTGGACTCCAGATCAACATATTCTTCGCTTACATCCTGACCCTCAATATTCCGCTGAAGATTCTCATGTTTGATTTTCTCAAGGCTGTTTAAGAAAGGAGAAAAGCCGGTAGCAGGCACCTTGATGACAAACGTCCCGCCTTTTTCACTGGTTGACTGGGTTTCGCTGAAATTGACGATATATCCGCCGGACAGCGTAACCATATTTCGGATCTCCGACTGCGCTTTTCCGTAATCCAGAATCTCCATCACAATATTGGCCTTGTACATCAGCTTCTTATTCAGCCCGCTGGACAGGTCCTGGGAATTAAATCCCGCTGTCCCTTCCATAGTCTGTGCTGATGAATCAGGAAGCTTGGGATCTGGACTGGCAGGCGCTTCTTGCTTGCTTGCGCTATCCTTACTTGCAGCTTCATTTTTACTTTGAGAGTCTCCTCCATCTGCTTTACTGGCCGCTTGGTCCAACATGGAAGTCTCTACAGCCTTCGCTTCAGTTCCGCTGCTCTTGTCCTGTGAAGCGGATGAGCAGCCGCTAGCCAGCATGACAATAAACATTAACCCTGCAATCCATGACCCCCACTTTTTCATAAATAGCCCCCCTGAATACTTGTGGTTTTCTCTTATATTTACTAACGAGTCCAGTATTTGGAAGGTTGCAGGGGCATAAAAAAAGCTCCCCGGGAACATCCCGAAGAGCTTTGCTTGTTAAAGAGATTATCTTGCAGACACGCCGCCGTCGATGGCAAGCTCAGCGCCCGTGATAAAGGAAGATTCATCGGAAGCCAGGAATAATACGCCTTGCGCGATGTTTTCCGGTTTACCCAAACGTGGGAGCGGAGTGTTGGAGATAAACCATTTGGTCATGTTGTCGTCAGCGAGCAGGTCTTTTGTCATTGGAGTTTCGATATATCCAGGGTGAATTGAGTTGCAGCGGATATTGTCCTTACCGTAATCAATCGCTACGGCTTTCGTTAACATGCGAACCGCGCCTTTACTTGCTGTGTAAGGGCCTGCGCCGTTGCTGCCTGTCAGGCCAGCGATCGAAGAAATATTGATGATAGAGCCGCCGCCGTTCTTCTGCATGACAGGGATCACATGCTTCAGTCCGAAGAATCCGCCAGTCAGGTTGATTGCCATGACTTTGTCCCAATCCTGGGCAGTTGTATCTACGAGCTTCTTAGCCAGAGAAATACCGGCATTATTGACGAGAACGTCAATTTTTCCCCATTTTTTCACGGTTTCGTCAACGATATGCTGCCACTCTTCTTCGGAGGTAACGTTATGACGGAATCCGATGGCTTCGCCACCGTTTTTGTTGATTTCCTCAACAACCTCGTTAACCTTGTCTTCCTGAATGTCGGTTACAACGACCTTTGCTCCTTCTTGAGCCAAAATCATAGCGTCCGCTTTACCCATTCCGCCTGCTGCGCCTGTAACGATTGCTACTTTGCCTGATACTCTACCCATTATCAAAAACTCCCTTCAATGATTAGAAATATTGGTTAGGTTTACCTGTCTATACCGAAATATTTGTACAAATTTTAAGGATCCGGGTACAATATTCCGGAGTCGTGATATAATGACTATCATTACGATATCGATTATATCACCACATCAAAACAATAGCAATGACATAACTCGGAGCAAAACAGGGGATAATTTACAATTTATTGACTTTCAAAAATCCGTCTGATAGCATTCTACAAATCGAGCGCTACGTCAGGCACTGTATTATAATAAGTAAGAATTCATTCCAAAAGGTCGTGAACGTATATTATGGATCCAAAGAGCAGATGGGAACAGGAGCGTCAGGAAGCCAAGCAGCAGCGGGAGATCAGCATTATTGAAGCGGCTGAGCGTGTTTTTGTCAAAAAAGGCTTGGATAAAGCTACCATGCGTGACATTGCCGCCGAAGATAATGTAGGGATTGCCACGGTCTTCAGATACTTTCCCAAAAAAGATCGAATTGTGGTCGCTGTAGCATCAAGGATCATCGACATGGAGGCCGAAGCCTTTAAGTCCATATCTGAACAGTCCGAAATAGGTATCAAAAAAATTGAGATGCTCTTTGATCACTTTATTGCAGATACCTCCTCAGCATATCTTAACCGCAACAAACTGATCGAAGCATTTGAAAGCTATGCCGCCCAGCAGGCTGAGCCGCTCGATGGTATAGAGGATTACCATGAGGCTACCCGCAAGGTATACCGCATCTTTAAAAAGATCATTCAAAACTGTATCGATGACGGTTCTATCCGTTCCGATATTCCAGTACACGAGACACTGGCCACCTTGGTGAATGCTTTGGGCATTTTCTCCAAAAAGCTGTCTCTTCAGAGCAATATTGTCATGTTTGAGGCTGACCCGGATATGATCGTACAGCTTACGATTGTAAAAAATATTTTTTTAGAATACCTGAAGCCGCATTAATTTGGTGTGAAATGGAAAAAGCCTGTCTCGCCCTGATATCGAATCAGGATGAGACAGGCTTTTCTTAAAAAACCCACGCGTATTTTGCTGATTAACGGAAGTCGCTTGCGCGTCCGGCACAACCACAAAGCTGCATTTTTTCCATAGCAGCTTTTTTCAGCGCCTCTTTTGCCGGCACCATATATTTACGTGGATCATTTTCCTCCGGATTTTCAGCAAAGACGGCTTTGATGGCATCCGAGAAAATGATGCGCAGCTCGGTTGCCACATTCATTTTGGCCATCCCCAGCGATACAGCGCGCTTCACCTGCTCCTCAGGGATACCAGAGCCGCCATGCAGAACGAGAGGAACACTCACCACATCTGCGATGCGTTTAATACGGTCAAAATCAATGTTCGGCGTACCTTTATAAATGCCATGCGCCGTTCCGATCGCAGGAGCAAGCGTATGAACGCCTGTACGTTCCACAAACTCTGCACATTCAGCCGGATCAGCGAGCAGGGCGTCTCTTTCGTCCACGACGATATCATCCTCTACGCCGCCAACTTTGCCAAGCTCAGCTTCTACGTTGATACCAATCGCATTCGCGGCTTCCACAACCTTTTGCGTGATGGCTACATTCTCTTCAAACGGTGAATGGGAAGCATCAATCATGACGGAAGTATAGCCGGCACGGATACAGCTCATGATCACAGCAAAATCGGAGCAGTGGTCAAGATGCAGCGCGATGGGCACACTGGCACGATTGGACGCTACGGTTGCTGCGGCAGCGATATAGTCCGCTCCCAGATGCTTAACCGTACCTACCGTGGATTGAATGATCAGCGGAGACTGAGCTTCCTCTGCCGCTTCCACCACAGCCTGCAGCATTTCGAGGGTATGCACGTTGAACGCGCCGATTGCATATTTATTTTGTCTTGCGGTTTGCAATAAAGAAGTAGAAGAAACGAGTGCCATGTTAATTTCCCCTTCATGTTTGAATTCGTTTATATGATAGAACTACTTATATTGTTGTGCTAATATGCTTCTGCTTGGCATACATGGCGCTTCCGGTCACACCTGCATCGTCATTATTCAGAGCTGTTACCACTTTCAGATGATCTCGGTAGTCCGGCAGAATCCGGCTGTAAAGCTCCTCTTTCAGCGGTGACAGCAGCCGGTCCCCAGCCAAGGCACCGCCCCCGCCCACGATGATCAGTTCCGGACTGACCATTGAAACAGCATAGGACAAGGCACGTCCAAGCAGGGTTCCGGCCTTTTCCATGATGGAATTGGCGAATGGATCACCAAGATCATAGGCGCGTGAAAGATCCGCTGCGGCAAGCTCCTCCAGTTGTTCACCCGGAAACCAGCTCTGCAGAATAGATGCTTCCCCACTCCGGAGTCCCTTCTTGGCCTGACGTACCATACCGGATGCCGAAGCATAGGTTTCCAGGCATCCATGCAGACCGCATGGGCAAGGATCGGCAAGGCCTTCCATCACAATATGTCCGAGTTCTCCGGACATATTACGGAAGCCATAAAACAGCTTGCCGTCATTCACCATAGCAGAAGCGATGCCGGTACCCACCGTGATTCCGAGTACGTCATTATAGCCCTTGCCCGCTCCATACACGGCTTCTCCGTATACGTATGTGCGTACATCATTGTCGATATAGACCGGCAGATTCAGTCTGGCCTGCAGCCTCTGCACTGCCGGCAAATTCCGCCAGCCCAGATTGCCTGCAAACCGGGCGATTCCCTCATCAGGATCCACGAATCCCGGCAGGCCGATGCCTGCTGCGATGACAGAAATATCCGCACCTGATTGTTCGGCATAACCAACCGCCGCCTCTTCAATCATGGCTGCGATTTTTTCCAAAACCGCGTCCGGTCCCTTCGAGACTTCCGTTGCGCGTTTGATTTGATACATGACCTCGCCGGAAGAGGTGACCAAACCGCATACAATGTTGGTTCCTCCAACATCAACGCCAGCATATACTTCCATCTTCACACCCGCCCTGCCTTGATCGATATTTTATTTGGCTGTCACAAAGACTTTTACTTGCTCCGACGCGAGCCGTTCGCGAAGCTCATCTCCGGGCTCCTCATCAATAATGATCCCGTAGAGTGTTGTCACCGGAGCTACCTGGAACAGGGAATTACGTCCGGCTTTCGTATGGTCAAATACGGCGATCGTCCGCTCTGTCCGCTTCATCATCATTTTGGCCGTATTGGCTTCGAGTTCCGAGTACGTGCTAACCCCTTGTTCAACAGAAAAGCCGTCAATGCCCATGAACATCGTATGGATATTCAGCGCTTCCAGTGTCCGCTCAGCCAGCGGTCCGCATAACTCAAAGTTCTTACTGCGGAGCATGCCGCCGGTCAATACCACTTGGACATCCTCATTTTCAGACAGTTCCATTGCAATATTCACCGCATTGGTCACCACAGTGATGTTGCGGCGGTGTTTGAGAGCACGGGCAATCAGATAGGTTGTCGTGCCCCCAGTCAAACCGATCACATCCCCTTCTTCGACAAGGGATGCCGCCAATTGGGCAATGCTTTCTTTTTCCCGGTAGAGCTTATTTTGCTTTTCATGAAATGGAATCTCCCTTCCAGAGACCAGTCCGGCAGACTTCGCTCCGCCGCCCATCGTCCGGATAACCCTTCCTGCCTTTTCCAAAGCTTCGAGGTCCCGTCTGGCCGTCGCCTCCGAGCACTCAAAGTGCTGGACGACCTCCTGAAGAGAAATAGAACCGTACTGTAGAATATATTCAAGTATTTGTTCCTGACGTTCTTCTTTCGATCCATTTCGTTCACGCAAAACTGTTCCGCTCCTTTAATTTAGATTTTGACCACCTGGGTCAAATTCCGCGGGCTGTCAGGGTTTCTTCCTTCCCGCAAAGCTGTATAGTAACCGATATATTGAACCAGCGGCATATTCAGAGCCGATCTGGCTTCATCGCTGAGGCTGCGCCCGCCTGTGGCAAAGACCAAATCGGCAAAGGATGTATCTTCTCCCGCTTCAGCTGTCACAATAACCACAAACGCGCCGTATTCTTTCATTTCTTGTGCTACCTTTACTTCATAGGCTCTGGCATTCTCAGAGAGGAACAGGCATACCATCGTACCCGGTTCCACAACGGATTTAGGACCATGCCGGAATTCCATTGTACCAAAGCTTTCCGTCCATACACAGGACATTTCCTTCAACTTAAGACAAGCTTCCTGAGCAAGACCGTTATAAGCGCCCATACCAAGGTAGATGAACTTGTTAAGCTCCGGATGTCCGTCAATAACCGCCTTGGCTGCTGCATCTCCATTAACGACGATATCTTTGCTGAGTTCCATCACTTCTTTCAGTTCGGCAAGATGAGCTTCGCTCCCAGCTGCTTTCGCCATCGCTGCCTGCAGCATGAAAGTCATACTGCTGAAGGATTTCGTCATGACGGTACTTTTTTCCTTGCCCAGTGGAGATACGAGACATGGCACATTTTTCGCCATCGTGCTCTCTTCATCACAGGTCATGCCGCAAGTCGTCCAGCCGGCAAGATCCTTAACCGAATTCAGCGCCAAAATCACTTCAGAGGATTCACCGGAACGGGAAATTCCAACGAGAAGCACTTCTTTCTTTGCAGCCACGGCCTGCTCTCTAAACAGATAAATTTCTGAAGACGGATGCGCGCTTGCGCTCTTTCCGGTCCATTTGCGGAAGGTGCTTGCTGCAGTCAATGCAAGATAGTAAGAGGTTCCCGATCCGATAAAGAGCACCTCGTCATATTTGTCGCTCTTGAAATATTGGTCTACCCAGTCCTGCTGCTTCTCCAGCTGCTTCCAAGCGGCAGCCAGTGCTTCGCTTTGTCCTCCGATTTCCGGATACGTCAATACACCATACTGTTCTGACACTAAATATCCACCCCAGTCTTTAATAATGTAATGATGAGTCGTTATAATGACATTATATTTCACCATAATGAAATATTCAATCATAATAATGATTTATTTTTGCAAAAATTCAGCAGTACTTATCATCTTCAATTGATTTGAAGCGAATAAATGAAATAAGGATTTACCTATGAAGTAGAAAACCTATTTATAAGAAAGCCTTATGTATCCGGATGCCATTTTCTTCATATCCACTGTTAACCTTGTCTTTTTATGGGCTACGTTCTGCTTATCGTATAAGAAGCTCTTCCCGATTCCTTGCGCGTTTTTTTTCGGTACTCACCCGGCAGATAACCTGTAATATCCCGAAACACCTTGAAAAAGTATTTTTCATTCGGGTAACCGGACTGTACAGAAATCCACTGCACCGGTTTATTCGTCTGCCGCAGCAGCGATTTGGCATGCTCAATCCTAAGCTCACGCACATAATCATGAAATGTTCTGCCGACAATGTCCTTAAAACAGCGGCTGAAATAACTACGGCTCATGTTAACCTTTTGAGCTACATCAGGCAGCAATAATTCAGTTTGAAAATACTCCCGGATCAAGCCCTTGGCATTGCTTATACATTCCTGAACTTCCTCAGAATAGGCAGAGCATGATTCTTCAACTAAGATCAGCTCCATGCTTTCATCCGGGTCAGAGGCATTTCCGCTCTTCCCCGTGTGAATGCGATCTGAGATTCGGATCAATATGCTGTCAAGCTGTTCCTGTTCCAATTCTATTTTCGTAATATAATCCACCGCTCCGAGCCGCAGCGCCTCTTGGATCAGCGTAAAATCATGATGAAATGTAAGCACCACCATGCAGATGTGGGGATACTTTGCTTTAACTTCCTTCATAAGCTCCAGACCGGACATAACGGGCATCGCCAGATCGGTTATCATCAGATCTACCTCCGTAATTTCCAGCAGCTCCAGTGCCTTTTCACCATTACTCGCTTCTCCAGCTACCGTAAAGCCGTATTTTTGCCATGGCATAATCCCGATAAATCCCTTTCTCACCAGATGGTCATCATCCACAATCAGCACACTCGTCATATGCAGCATCTCCTTTATCCTGAATGGGTATGGTCAACATAACTGTAGTGGAAACCCCCGGGGTACTTTCAATGGTGAAGGCGGCTCTGCCGCCATAATGGCTTTTCAGCATACGCACCACATATTGCAGTCCGATGCCCATTCCTACTTTGCCTTCCTTTTCTTTGTGACCCTCTATCAAGCGCCGGATCGTTTCCGGATCCATGCCTCTTCCGTTATCACGGACGGCAATTCCCAGCAGTTCCTCTGCGCCTTGCACCTCACGAATCTCCACTTCGATAACGCCATCTCCATCGAGGCCATGGTAAAGAGCATTTTCTACAATCGGCTGTAAAATAAAACGTGGAATAGGCAAATCAAGCACATGGGGTTCGGCTTCAATGTGAATTTCAAAACAAACGTTATACCTTACTTCCTGCAGGGAAATATAGCTTCGGATGGCCTCCAGCTCCGCCCGCACCGTCGGTTCGCCACCTTTGCCAAGATTGTAATAAAGCAGCTTATTGAGTGTGGATACCAACCTGTCGATTTGCGTCTGTCCTTCGCCTCTTGCCATCCAACGAATCGTATCCAGCGTGTTGTGAATAAAATGCGGGTTGATCTGATTCATCAGCTTTTCCAGCTCAAGCTCTGATTTTTCTCGTTCACTCTTCTCAATATCTTCAATTAAACAGGTAATCCGGGTACGCATATGATCAAACTGTCCGTGAATCATGTCAAATTCCAAATTGCTCGGACGGCGCGGACGGTTCGTCAGCTTATGATTTTTCACGTCCCGTATCTCCCGGATCAGCCCCCGCAGTGGATTGTAAAACATGCGCCAAATCAACAGCGCAAACACAAAGCTAATGAACAAAGCTACAATAACCGTACCCGTAAATTTTCTGATCCACTTATTCACTTCATATTCATAGGAGGACTTTGAAATCACTGTGACAACTTTCCAGCCTTGATTACTCGGTTCGGAGAAAGCAAAGTAACCTTTGACCAGGCTTTTGTTCTCCCCAACATCAGCAAACCGGGTTCCCTCCGGGAAATCGTTTTGCACCTCACTGAAGGCAATACGTCCTTCCGCATCCACAATTAAATGCTCATAACCTTCAGTTCCCTCCTGGTTCTGGATCAATGCCTCCACCCATTTATAGTTCGTCTCGATATAAACATAGATATCGTCTCTTTCTTTTAGATCCACCTTGCGGACTGCGGAGAAAACCAGATGACCGTCAAGCGGATTAAATGACTTATGGGGGCCGTAATAAGATATCCGATTCGCCTTTAGCAGCAGCGGCAATTTGTCCAAGGAGAACTTCGGGTCCGCCATATAATTCTCAAAGTACCGTTCATTCGTCTCTATCGAAAAGTAGAAGATCATTCCTAGGTTCGGATTCGTAAAACTAATGACGCCAATTTCACTTTCGATTTCATCCTGCAGCGCTTTTTTGCCGTAGGCTTTTGCATTTAGATATTTCTCGACATCCTGGCCCACTTTGCCCTCAAAAGCGAGCTGCTGGGATACGTGATTCATTTGGGAAAAGGTGTTGTCGAGCGACATTCTTACCTCATGCAGATGATTGATCACGCCTGCCTTCGTTTTGTTCTCCTGCAAGGACAGCATGGAGTAATACGAAATGCTTCCAAGAATAGCAAGCGGAAGCAATGCAGTCAGCGATAGAATGATCAGCAGGCGGTTCCGCAGAGAATAAGGCAGCTTAAACAGACGAAGCACAGACCTATTCCATTTCTCCATACCATCCTCCCGAGAGATATGTCATTCCATGTTATGTATCCGCTTTCAATTATAGATATGAGTTGATTATATGGAGCCCTGCCATCGGCATCAAGGTAAAATATACCTACCGCCCCTTATAATTTGTTTTTTCCTTTATTATATCCCAGTTAAAGCCACGCAAAGTCAGGATTCTACTCCTGACGCGTTGCATTCGGTGCCGAGCTTCGGCTGCTAAAAAAAGACGAATTTGAACCTTCAGTGGATAAAAACGGACTTGAATCCACAAAAAGAGGGTGTCCCCAAAGGCTTAAAGCCTGCCTTTGGGACACCCTCACATCATGCTCCATCTGTGATCTGAAGATCCAGCTCTCCATGATCCGGTAATTGGTATAGCTCCAGCTCATACAATGCATACATATTCCAAGTCCTGAAATCGGCATCGTTAATTATAATTTTCAATTTCCGCACTTGGCTCACATCCGGAATACTGGCGTACGTCTTCTCCATCACGTTATCGTCCTTATCACTTCTCCACTCCACCGGAACATGACGGGATACCGTCTCAAAGTTCGTACCATCTGACGATATCTGTACATCCATATCATTAATTCCCTGAAGGAGGCCGGAGGTCGTCGCCATAACAATCGTATTAAAGGATTGCGGCTGATCCCAAGTCACGACAATTTCATGCGGAAACGGATGGGTGTCGTTGTAACCCTGTGGACTGGCAAACATCGTACCATAGTCGCCGTCGGCCATTTTCTGAGGACCGTAGGTCACGCCCTGGTCTCCAGTACGCGCCGCGGTGGCTGTAATCGATGAGTAGGTTCGAGCTGCATTGGATCCAGGTTCGTTATTATTGCCTTTTATAAGACTCAGCGTATATTCCTTCGTCGTCTTCCCATCGGATGCCATGGAGAGAATGGTGATACGGCTCTTTCCATCTGGAATATTGGCTGTCCCGGCCTCACCCGCTGCAATCGGCTTCCCATTGATAAGCATTGTACCGTTCCCATCCTTTTGCTTCGGAGTAACCGTTACGGCATTCACATCTTCTGGCAGCAGAATTTTATACTCTCTGATGCCACTGTCAAACTGGAAAGATGGCAACGGATCGATCATGATGCTGCTAAGAGATGCGTCATACGTTTGCTGGCCATCGTACATCTGTACGCGGAAAGCATCAAAATGCAGGCTTTTGTTGCCCATATTGACTACCTTGATCTTATGTCTGCCTTGTGACAGGTTACGGTCATGGTAGATCGTAAAATAATCATGCTGCACTTTCTCATATGCATCCACGATCACCGGCTCTGCATCATCGATTGAAATTGCGACTTTTCCGGCGCTATCATTTTTCTCCACAACGACGTCGATCCCCGTGCCTTCAAACTCGTACTCTACCGCATCATTCGCCGTTTCCGTCACTCGGACACCACCCTGGTAGGCATATTGGCGGCTCTTATCAAACCAGTTCCCGGTATAGGTCAGATCGCCGCTCGAATTATCCACCATGTAAGTGAGGGGCATTTCCTGTCCGTCGTATGGACTTTCCGGAATGGGAATATCTCCCGCTTGTTCACCGGCTGCTGCACGGACCATATAGTCATGAAGCGATTTGACGTAATCTGGTGAAAGCGTGTATTTTCTAGCATCCTCCGGGCTGACTGCAAGGTCGGCAATCTGCGCCGCTAGCTCCGGACGGGTCTCTTTTATTTTGTACAGCAGCTCATACTCTTCCAGACCATCCCGCTGAGCTTCGTAGCGAACGGAGCTTTTGACCGTCATATTCTTTGTGTCAGGGTAGACGATCGTCGAGTCTCCGTACCAGCTGCCGACATACCAAGCGTTCCAAGCCCAGTGCAGGTGACCCTGCACACCATCCTGAAAGAGATTCCAATACAGTAGTCTGCCCGTTAATGTCGGCTGTGTCCAAAAGCGATTGAGCCATGGCGGTTGGTTCACTTCACAGGTATAGACCCACAAATCCTGGCCTGCTGCTTGCTCGGCCTTATACTGATCCTTTTTCTCCTGAAAAGCTGGAGTTAAGGGGACCCACACATCCACATACGGTTTCGTCTTCTCATTTAATAGAATGCCATTGGGATCAGCATCGACCGTCTTGAAATCAGGGACAATCTGCTTCACCTTTTTCGCGATATAGGTCCAGTAATTGGTTGCATTGTCGTCGATCGGCTCATCCCGGATATGCTGGTACCAGGTGAAGCCGTTCTCTTTTGTCCAGCCTTTTTCCACCAAATGATCATGCAGAGCGGTTAAGTAGTTTTCCAGAAAAGCATCGGTCTGAGGCAGTGCATCCGGCAGCTTCGTATTCCAGGAGGCATCGGGCTTTTCGCTCGCCGGCATATAGTTCAAGATATGGATTAAATGGGCATTCGCAAAATCCTTCATTCCTCTGTCTATGAAGATCTGCATGTATCTATCAAACAGGGACCAATCGATATCGTCCGGAATGCCGTTCACAAACTCGGAAAGATTCGTTCCCGTCTCCTTTAAAAACAGATCCGTCCGCACCCATATCATATTTTGCCTGTACTCCGTCATTACTTTGGCGAAGTTATCCATCAGCTTAAACCATTTGTTGCTGTATGTTTTCACGCCGTAATAATATTGGCCGACATCAAAGGCATTTGAGGAAGCATCGCCAAATTGCATGCCATCCCACGTAAAACCGTTGGTCATCGCCCAAATATAGTTCATAAAATGAGCCTCTGAGGTTTGGGGAATCTCCACGTTAGCCACTTCAACCTGCAGCGGTACAGTATAGTCGCCACGATTGGTTTTGATGGTCACATTCCCTTGGTATACCCCGGGTTCTGCTGAAGACGGCACGTAGCTCGTAATAAAAATGGGCTGCGTCGAGTTCGCGGCCGTCTTCATGGATTTCTCGTTCGACAGAGGATCGGGTATATCCGATTCGGGATAAATCTGCTCGCCTACCCGTTCAGGATTAAACAAGTTAGGCTGTACCGTATCCGGCAGCTCATACTCCTCGAAATGGTATTGCAGATTACTGCTTGCTATGGATTTCCGGTTGGCAGATACCAGGTCCGAAAATTGAACCTTGGTGATCTTAAAATCCGAAGCTCCCCTGACGGCAATTTGCGAGCTTTCATATTCGTTTTTAGCCGATACGATTTGGATACTCGTTACCGGATTTTGAGGAAGTGCACTGGTCCGGTATACGGTCTTCAGGGAATTCACAACCCATACATCGAGCTCGCCATGGCCTGCATATGAAACGGGAGCCGCAGACAGCAATAAAATCATGATTAGTAGGAAAGACGGAATTTTTCTTCGCATGGAAAATCATCGCCTCCGTGATTTCATGAAATGGACTTTTTACTTTTGAACCCTATGACTGCTTTCAGCCGGGTATGATGCTCATTTCCGATAGATGGACGGTCCGTCGTTCCAGTCGTGAGCGCTCAGCGGCAAAAGCCATCATATGGCTCTCTACGGATTTAGCAGCAGACGTCAGTACTTCGTTTTGGCCATTCCCACGAATCACCCGGATAAAATCACGAATCAATCCATAGTCGCCTCCACCATGACCGATATGGCCGCCCTGATTGCCCAGCCTGATTATTTCACGCTTGCCAGTGCCGAAGCTGATCCATTCAATTTCATTTTTCTCCATATGGCCACGGATTTCGCCCTTCGTTCCCATCAGCTTCAGCGTCCGGTTGCATTCCTCGGTAAATGCCGTCATGGTAAAGACAGCCGTTACTTCATTGGCGAATTCCATGCTGACCACCTGATGATCAACCACATCGTTATCACAGTGATAGACGCAGCGTCCATAAGGACCGGTTTGGAGAGCCTCATATTTGGCCTCGTAGCTCCTATAATGATGCGTGACCGCCATGTCCATCCAAGTCGGCTCATCCGTTAAATATATTTTAGGCGCATAATATGGGCATTCCTCGGCCATAGGACAGCCGTCCAGACAGCGCTTTGGCGCCCCATCCGGCGCATTCTCCGCCTTAAAGTGCGACAGATGCCCATAAGAGGATAGGCTAATACAATCATCACCGGCTAACCACAGAAGAATGTCCATATCATGGCAGGATTTGGCCAATATCATGGGATTCGATTCCTTGGAGTTTCTCCAATTACCGCGGACAAAGCTATGGGCCTGATGCCAGTAAGCCACATTCTCGTTATGCTGGATCGACATCAAATCTCCGATAGCTCCCTGATCCAGCAGCTGCCTAATCGTTTGAAAAAACACAGTATAGCGCAGCACATGGCATATCGTCAGCACCCTGCCGTATCGATCCGCCTGATCCTTCATTTGAATACATTCTTCAAGACTCGGCGACATCGGCTTCTCCAGCATGACATGATAGCCGGCTTCAAGTGCCTTCATCGTCGGTTCAAAATGCATCCGGTCCTGTGTACAGATCAGTACGGCATCGGCAACTGGCGGGACTGCCAGCAGTTTATTCCAATCGGTGAAGCTGTTCTCTTCGGGGATACCGTGATCCTTCATGATCTGTTCGCGGCGAACAGGATCCGGATCGGCAACCGCCACCACCTTGAGATCCATAGGAAAATGCTTCGCGTAACCGGTATATATCCCTCCTCGCAGGCCTGCACCGATCAAGGCTACGGTTACTTGTTTCATCAACGCCACTCCTTCCATTTAAGAACTTAGCCGCTATTCCTTTACCGATCCGAGTAAAATGCCCTGTATAAAGTATTTCTGCAAAAATGGATACACGACCAGAACAGGAATAACGGCAACGACGATCTTCGCCGCATTCAGTGTCTGGTTAGACAGCTGTCTCATCAACTCATATTTGTTCGGATCCGAACTCATCGTGCTGATACTCATCTGCACGACAAGCTGCTGGATATATGTCTGAAGCGGATAATGCTCCACGCTTCTCATGAAAATCATACCGTCAAAAAACGAGTTCCAATGTCCGACGATGCTGAACAAGGTCACCGTGGCAATCGAAGGCATCGACAGCGGGATATACACCTGGAATAACATGTACCAGGGTCCTGCTCCATCCATGCTGCCGGCCTCATTCAGCTCCTTCGGGATGCTGCGGAAGAAATTCATGAGCAAAATCACATTAAAGATCGGAACCGCACTTGGCAGCACCAGAGCCCAGATCGAATCAAATAATCCCAGGCTCTTCACTAAAATATAGAGAGGGATAATTCCACCGCTAAACAGCATCGTAAAAACAAGAAACCACATGTAAGCATTGCGGCCGGTAAATTGCTCACTGCTGCGGGACAACGGATAAGCCATAAGCGTGGTCATCAAAAAATTGATCGCTCCGCCCAGCAGCACTCTTTCCAGGGACACCATAAAAGAATGTGAAAACTTGGAGTCTGCCATGATCTGCTTATAGGCAAAGAGGTTGAATCCTTTGGGCCAGAACATGACAGAGCCTGCGGCAGCGTATGCCTTGTTACTGAAAGAAACTGCTACGGTATGAATGATAGGTGCGATAGACGACAAGGCAATGAACAGCATCACGAAGATTAATGCCGCATACCATATTTTTGCTGAAGCCGTTTGGCTGCGTACCATGAAATCACCCCCTTAGAAAATGCGATAATTCGCATACTTGTACGCCAGCCTATAAGAAAGAATGATGAGTATAAATGCGATCACCGATTTCATGAGGCCGATGGCCGTCGCAAAGCCATATTGACCGTCCAGAATTCCCGCCCGGTACACATAGGTATCGATCACATCGGAAGATTCATAAACCACCGGCGAATACATATTAAAAATCTGGTCAAATCCGGCATTGAGAATATTTCCGATCGCCAGTGTCGCGAGTAAAATAATCGTGGCTCTGAGCAAGGGCAACGTAATGAGCCGGGTTCTCTTCCTCCAATTGGCGCCATCGATGGACGCTGCCTCATAGAGACTGGGATCGATGCCGGCCAGTGCGGCCAAATAAATGATCGTGTTAAATCCGAACTCTTTCCACACGTCGCTGCCAATCAGAATGTAAGGGAAATAGCGGTTATCCCCCATAAATTGAATCGGTTCTACGCCAAATGAACCTAGGATCCGGTTCACCATCCCGTCGGTAAGGAGCAGATCTGAGAATATTCCCGCCAGAATCACCCAGGACAGAAAATGCGGCAGGTAGACGATCGTCTGAACGGTCCGTTTAAACGCCCGCTGCCGGACTTCGTTGAGCAGAACAGCAAAAACCAGCGGGACAATCAGGTTGGCAATGACTTTGGATATGGCGAGAAACAACGTATTGTAAATAATGACTTTACTGTCGCTCAGCTCGAAGAAGTAAGTGAAATTCTCCATTCCGACCCAAGGAGATCCGAAGATCCCCTTGCTGATTTTATAATCCTGAAAAGCCATTAGAAGACCGAACATCGGAATAACGGAAAAGATGACGAGCAGGATCACGCCGGGCAGCAGCATCAAGTGGTAATGCCCTTGGAACGACTTCCGGCGCTTTTTTCCTGGCTTTAACATGGAAAAACGCTCCCGTGGCTGGATCGTAAGGCGGCTTCCTTCGATATTTCCCCTCATTACTTCACAGCCTCTTGGATTTCTTTCATAATCTGCTCCCCGCCCTGAGCTTTCCACTCGGCAACGAATTGATCGAACGCATCCAGCGGCAGTTCACCGAGTACGATTTTAAAATAGGTTTCCGTTTCGAGCTTTTGCAGATTGCTCCAGCGCTTTTCCATGGTTTTCGTGGTGGCTGTGTAGAGTGAGTAAACTTCGTTGAACTTCACGTCCTCCATCGGCTGCCCGCCAACCAGATAGGAGAAAGGAGGTCCCCATTCACCAATATTGGCCTTCGGATCGGCTTTATATTTATTCCAGCGCTCCAGATGCCCCTGCATTTCCTGCGACAGCTGGTCTGCCGTAAGCTTACCTTCAATCGCGCCCTTGATCATTTCATGCTTCTTCAGCACGGCATCCGGATCTCCGATATTTAGATCCATCGGACGCAGGCTGACATAGGTTTGATCCAGCTTTTTATCATCCGGGGTCGGAGTTTGCAGGAAACGCGTGTTGTAATTGAAGTACGTGACAAGCGCTTCCGGATGCTTGAAGCCCTTTTTCACAACGAGGAAGCTGCTGCTCGGAGGAACCACGGTAGCATTATACTGCCCCTTATCGTCTGCGATTGCATATGCCGCCCACTTGGCGTCCGGGTTGGACATCATGGCGTTGGTCAGGGTGCCGAACGGCATGTACCATGGACCGAAGAAAATGCCGCTTTGACCGCCGACAACCAGTTCATCGGGATTTTTGCGAAGGGCAAAATCTTTGTCGATGATTCCCTTCTTATACCACTCCGCCAATTTGCCCAATGCCTGCTTCGCTTCAGGTGTTGTTGAACCGTATACCACATTTCCTGAGTTGTCCTTCAGCCAGATGCTCGGATAGGCATTAAATGCATTGAACAGCGCCTTAAAGTCATAGTTCCAGCCATAATCTGTCGTGACCATCTGGTTATTGCCCGGCAAACCAATCGTGTCTTTTTTTCCGTTGCCATCCGGGTCCTGGTTGATAAAAGCTTCGGCTATCTTTTCTACATCCGCTATCGTCTTCGGAGGTTGAAGACCCAGTTTGTCGAGCCAATCTTGACGTACCCATATTTCCTGAAAGGAGTCTCCCTTTGGCACAATGTTCGGAATCGCCAGCAGCTTGCCGTCAATCGTGGCCTTGGCCAAAGACAATCCATTATTCATGTCATAGGTTTGCTTGACCTGATCGGACGCATACTTTTGAAACACATCCGTCAAATTCTCAAGCTGGTCGGCATCGGCAAGCTCCAAAAAGGTCCTTTCATCCACAACCATCGCATCCGGCAAATCGTTACTGGCCACCGCCAGTTTTAATTTCTGTGTATAGTCATCACCCGAGGCATACCACATATACTTGAATTTCACATTTGTCTGTTCGGTAAAATAGCGCGTGTATAAATTATCCTCGATGGTGTCGCCCTGAGGTATTCTCTCATTCGGCGAGACCGATTTGATCGTGGTCACCTCCACCTGTTCAGGCAGACGGAATGGGTCTATCTTCACTACGGTTTCTGTCTTCGTTGTCTTCCCGGCTATTTCATTTTCTTTCGCTGAATCCGTCTTGCTCGGCGCACAGGCTGAGAGCAAAAGCATCGTAACCGTGAGCAGCAGCAGTACTGACTTCCCCTTTTTCATTAGCGTACCTCTCTTTCATGGTTCATCAAGAATGGATTGTTCTAATCATACAAGGGATATGGGCTGGCAGAGTCAGGATCCTTCTTCAAAATAGTCTGCGTACATCCTTGAAATAGCGCTTACATTTCATACGAATGTATACCTTCTGCAAGATAAAAAGTGACTTTAATGATAACTTTCACCTTAACAAAAAAAAGGAAGCAGCAAGTAATGAACCCTTGCTGCTTCCTTTTTTGGTCGTTCAACTTTATTCAAGCTATTCATGAATTAATGATTAATCAACAAATAATGCTGCTGCACCGATAATGCCCACATCATCGCGCAGTTCAGCCGGTATGATCGTACATGTTCCCCGATAAGGCTCAAGGATCAGCTCTTCCGTCTTCCGGATCAGCGGTTCAAAGAATGCATTCCCTGCCCTGCTGACTCCTCCGCCAATAACGATCCGATCCGGGTTGAAGCTATGAATAATATTCATGAGTCCGAGTCCGGTATAGTGGATAACCTGTTCCAGTGTTTCCGCAGCCACCTTATCTCCTTGCCCGGCAGCCTGAAACACATGCTTCGCGCTGACAGACACTCCTTCTGCTTCAGCCAGCACCGTCATATGCGTTTTGATCCCGGCTTCCGCAATAGCTTCCCGGGCGAGGCGGGCAATAGCTGTGCCCGAGGAATAAGTCTCCCAGCAGCCCCGCTGGCCGCAGCCGCACTGAATGCCGGCTGGGTTAATTACCGTATGTCCCAATTCTCCGGCAAATGAGGATGAGCCTGTGAAGAGCCTGCCGTCCAGTACAAGGCCTGAACCGATTCCCGTGCTTAATGTCACATAGACCATGCTTTGCGATCCGCGGCCCGCTCCGTATACATATTCACCCCAAGCAGCAGCATTCGCGTCATTAATCAAACGAACCGAAATGCCGAGCCTTTTCTCGAGCTCCGATTGCAGGGAAATCCCATCCCAATCCGGCAAATTGACTCCATTTGAAATGATGCCGTTCTTGCTGTCCACCATCCCCGGTGAAGCCACACCTACACCGGCAATATCTTGCTCTCCACGTACTTCATTAATGGTGTCTACAATCGTAGAGATGACTTCGTCAGCGCTTTTCAAGCCTGCTGTTGCCTTCTGGCTGCGTGCCAGCAGGCTGCCGGACTGATCCAGCATTCCCGTCGCAATCTTTGTTCCTCCCAAGTCTACACCGATAACCGCTCTGTTCTCTTTTTCCAATGTTGTATTCACCACAATAGTCATCATTTTTTTATCTATCCTGTCATTCCCTGTAGTAAGTCATTAATAATCTGTTTGGCGGCTTGGACCCGGAAAGGATCTACCGGCTTCAATTGATCACCGTCTATGCGCAGGGCAGATCCGAAATGAACTTCCTCCACGCCTGTCGTTTGTACAAAATTCTGAAGCACCGGCACGCTAAGTCCATATCCAGCGAGAATGCGGATTCCCGTCCCCCGGGCTGTTTCTACAAGCCTCTCAATCTGCGGTGCAGATTTCGGAGCCGGCAGAGGGCCGCCAGAGGTCAGAATGCGGTTGATTTGCGGATAGCGGGAGAGAACCTTTAATGCGGACAGTTGATCTTCTATCTCGTCAAATGCCCGGTGAAAGGTCACATTCAATCCCGCCGTATCCTGAAGCAGCAGATCAAGTGCCTCTGTATTCACCACTCCCGAAGGAGTCAAAGCGCCAAGTACAATGCCTGCCGCACCGCTCTCCTTGATAAAAGCGATATCCTCCCGCATCGTTTGCAGGTCATGCTCATCATAAACAAAAGACTGACTATGAGGACGGACCATGACATGAACCGGAATATGTAAATGACGCACCGCTTCCTTGATTAGCCCAGGTCCCGGGGTGAGCCCTCCCTCCATGATACCGGTCACGAGCTCGATCCGGTCAGCACCGCCCTGCTCAGCTAAGATGGCATCTGTCAAATTCGTTGCAATGACCTCCAGCTTCATGAATTCCCTCCTCTTTCACTTGCCGAAATCCGTTCGCATACAAAATCGGCAAGAAGTCTTACTCCATAGCCTGTTGCTCCTAATACTTTATAGCCGCGGGTGGAAGGCACTTGTGCCGTATTGGCCATGTCAATATGGCACCAGCGTGCTTTTGAATCTACAAAACGGCGTAAAAACAGCGCAGCCATATTCGCACCGCCATATGGATTGGATGCCAGATTGGCCAAATCGGCGTAAGGACTGTTCAGCAGCTCTTCGTCTTCATCCACAAGCGGTAGTCTCCAGATCCGGTCGCCGTTGCGTTCACCGATCTGCATCAGCTGTTCGGCATATTCCGCATCTCCCCACACACCGGCAACCTTCAGCCCCAGCGCATGACCGACAGCGCCTGTTAATGTAGCCACGTCAATGACCTGTGTTGCGCCGCTGCGGATGGCATGCAGAATCGCATCTGCCAGAATCAGCCGGCCTTCAGCATCCGTATTAACCACTTGTACAGTAAGTCCATTCGGATAGCGGACGACATCGGAAGGGAGAAATGCGCCTCCATCCGGCACATTGTCCACAATCGGGATGATGGCACTGATCCGGGCTCTAACCTTCAGGCGCGTTAAAACATCCATTGCACCGATAATGGCTGCCGCACCGCCCATATCAAACCGGGCATCACTCAAATCACGGGCATCCTTCAGGTTCATTCCGCCCATATCAAACGTGACGCCTTTGCCGATCAATGCAAGGTGTTCAGCATCAGGATCACTCGTATAGCTAATCTCGACCATGGCAGGAGGATACTTGCTGCCTGCACCCACGGCCAGAAGTCCATTCATTTGCCGCTGCTTCAGCTCTTCGCCCTCATAAACATGAATCTTCACGTCGCGACCGGCAAAAATATGCTGGATTCGCGAAACAAAGGCTGACGGATTCAAATCACTTGCTGCCTCGTTACACAAATCACGGGCCAGGGATGTCGCTACGGCGCGGATGTGTCCCAGCTCAGCGGCATTGGCATAATCCTGCTGCTGGTCCTGGCTTAACTGAATCCATTCAACCGGCAGCTGTTTTTCGACGGACTTATATTTATTGAAGAGATACGTCCCGAGCTGCCAGCCCTCCACCCATGCAGTAACCGCCTCTTGCGGCCATAACGTGGAGCCGAAAAGTTCATGAAGACATGACGGATTTACCGCAGCCGTCTTCTTCCCGATATCTTGAATCGCGCGGCCCGCACTCCCGGCGGCCTCGCGCAAAATCTCCATACTAAACCGATTGCGGGCTCCAAGCCCAATAATTACAATATCCTGTTCACCGGGACTGCGGCCGTAAAACCAGGCCTGAGCCCCGCGTTCTTTCATTTTTGCGGAGACCGGAAGTTCGGGTGCATATCCTCCATCACTGAATACCAGTTCAATCAGCACTTCTGCCTTCTGCTCTGTTCCCGTTGTAATTTCCATCATCCATGCATCCCTTTGCAAAAAGATTTGTTATCCCAAGCTTAAAGCTTCAAATTCCCGAGCTCGCTCACCGCTCTCGCATAAATAGCGGTCGAGCGAAGAAGCAGTTCAATTTCTATATATTCATTGGGCTGATGCGCCGTAGATTCCATACCCGGAAATAACGGTCCAAAGGCAACACCCATAGGGAAATGGGCAGCGTACGTCCCGCCTCCTGTGGACAACAGTTCCGCGGCTTGGCCGGTTTCCGCCAGATAGGTCTCCTGCAGCGCCCGGATCATCGGGTGATCCTCCGGCACATGATGCGGCTTCTTCAGGCTTGGTGGCTCCATCTCCAATCGATGAACGGCGATTTTTGCTGATATCTTCTTCAGAAGCTCATCATAGGTGCCGCAGATCGGAAATCTCAAATTGATATGAAAGAAGCTCTCTCCCTGCGGATCATACTGAAGAAGACCGCTGTTAACCGTGAGTGGGCCGCTGATATCATCCTCCATGGCAATACCGAGTGCATGTCCATAAACATCATCATATAGAAGCGTATCGACGGTATTCAGAAAATGACCCGAGCCTTCGTTCCATGAGTAGTCCTTCAGAAAATGGATTAGCGCAAGGCCCGCATTTATTCCTAAATGGGGTTCCATGCCATGAGCTGCTTTTCCTGCCATATGCAGCACAATCTTTTGATCTTTTTGCTCCATGCGGCCAATAAGCTTCATTTCGCCGCAGTAAGCGCGATATGCCTGCTCCAATGCGTTCAAACGATCCGCCTGGCCAGCCACAACGGCCTCAGCCGCTTCCGGAACCATATTAGCAACTACACCTGAATGAAAAGATACCAGCTCGTAGTCTCCGTTTATTTCTTGACCCTGCTGTGTGGTTGGGAACATGATCCTTGTATTGATCTGTCCCTTCTCGGCACATACAATCGGGAACTCGGCGTCCGGTGTAAAGCCGCATGCCGGCATCGGTTCAAGCTCCTTGTATCTCTCCATGCAGCGGTGCGTTCTTTCCTCATCGGTGCCAAAAATCAGGCGTATCCGGTGCTTGAGCGGCAGTCCAAGATCCTTCACGATTTTCAATGCATAAAAGGAAGCCATGGCCGGCCCCTTATCGTCGATGGCACCGCGGGCATATAATTTCCCGTCCCGGATGGCAGGCTCAAAAGGAGGCGTTATCCATGCACCTGACACAGGCACCACATCCAAATGACTCAGTACTGCGATGTAATGCTCCGCATCTTCCGGTCCGTACTCGGCATAGCCGACCAATCCATCATGATTGCAGATCCTGAAGCCCTCTGCTTCGCACAACCCCAGCATAAAGCGCAGAGCTTCGGCAATTCCCTCACCCATCGGCTGCCCTGGTGCTGCTGTTTCCGGATCAAAGATGCTTTTAATGCCAAGCAGTCCTTTGAGATCATGCAGAATGGCGGCTTCACGGCTAACTGCCTGCTCATACCAATTCATGTACGTCAACTCCTTGCGCTACCGGTTTAGAAGCCTTTCCATCCAAGTCGTTATTATAAAGATGACAGGCTACAAAATGTCCCTTGGCTGCCTCCTGCCACTTCGGCGTCTCAGAGGCACATACCTCCATAGCAAACGGACAGCGGGTACGGAAGCGGCAGCCGCTTGGCGGATCGATCGGGCTTGGCAAATCGCCCTGCAAAACCATGCGTTCCCGGCTTCGCTCAAGCTTCGGATCCGGCAGCGGAATAGCGGACAGCAGCGTCTTCGTATAAGGGTGAAGCGGGTTATCGAACAGCTCGTCGCTTTCGCACAGCTCCACCATCCCCCCCAAATACATCACGCCAATCCGGTCGCTGATATGTTTGACCATGGATAGATCATGCGCAATGAAGAGGTAAGTGAGACCGCGTTCGCGCTGAAGCTTTTTCATCAGATTGACGACCTGAGCCTGGATGGAAACATCCAGCGCGGAGATCGGCTCATCGGCAATGATAAAGCTCGGATTCACGGCAAGCGCCCGGGCAATTCCGATCCGCTGACGCTGTCCGCCTGAAAATTCATGCGGGAAACGTTCGGCATGACTGCGGTTAAGCCCTACCGTATCGAGCAGCTCATGTACCATTTGAAGGCGTTCCTTGCGGTTTTTGGCCAATCCATGGGCATCAATGCCCTCCGCGATAATATCGGTAACCGTCATCCGCTGGTTCAGCGAAGCATACGGATCCTGAAAAATCATCTGGATATCCCGTCTCAGCTGTTTCATCTCGGACTTCGATTTATGTCCATGTATTGGGCTTCCTTTAAACGATGCCGTACCGGAGGTAGCGTCATACAGCCGGATGAGCGTGCGTCCTAGTGTCGACTTGCCGCACCCGGATTCGCCTACGAGACCAAAGGTCTCACCCGGGTAGATTTCGAAGCTGACATCATCGACAGCCTTGAGAATCTGGCCCCTCCCGACATCAAAAAAACGTTTCAGATGGCTGACTTCCACCAGCGGTTTCTTTTCCGTATGCATTACCGTTCACCTCCTGCAAGCGGACGCTCCACCTTCGGTGCTCTGCTGTCCTGCAGCCAGCACGCGGCCTGGTGGGTTCCTGAATGTTCTGTATAAGACGGCATTTGCTCATAGCATATTTCCATCGTGTATGGACAGCGGGCCGCAAACGGACAGCCCTTTGGCGGATCGCTTAAGTCCGGAGGCGTACCCGGAATGGCCAGAAGCTCTTCGCTTTTCTCATGCAGCTTCGGCATGGAGGCCAGCAGGCCCCAAGTATACGGATGTTTCGGCTCATAGAATATTTCATCCACCGTGCCGGTTTCCACAATTTTGCCCGCGTACATGACCGCGACACGTGAAGCCATATGAGCTACAACACCAAGATCATGGGTGATCAGAATAATCGAGGTCTCCATCTGCTGCTGCAGCCGGTTCATCAGCTCCAGAATTTGAGCCTGGATCGTTACGTCCAGTGCGGTTGTCGGCTCATCGGCGATAATCACTTTAGGATTACAGGCCAGCGCAATGGCAATAACGACACGCTGCCGCATCCCTCCCGACAGCTGGTGAGGGTATTGCTTCAGACGTTTTTCCGGATTCGGAATTCCGACCTGGTTCAGCAGCTCCACGGCTCTTTTTGCCGCTTCGTCCCTGCCCATGTTCCGGTGCTTGCGCAGGACTTCGGTAATCTGTCTGCCAATGGTCATCGTCGGATTCAGAGAAGTCATGGGGTCCTGAAAAATCATGGAGATTTCTTTTCCCCGAATGCCCTGCATCTGTTTCTCCGGGAGAGAAGCAAGCTCTTTTCCTTCAAACCGGATCGATCCATTCTTGATCTTTGCGGACTTGGCCAGAAGTCTCATAATGCTCTTCGAGGTGACCGATTTGCCGGACCCCGATTCTCCCACGATAGCCAGTGTTTCTCCTTTGCCGAGGGAAAAGCTGACGTCACGCACCGCCTGAACCTCGCCGGCATATGTGTAAAAGCTCACCTGCAAATCTTTAACTTCCAGCAAGCTGTTCATGGTCATTCCCTCCTATTTCCGCATTCTTGGGTCGAGTGCATCCCGTAACCCGTCACCCAGAATATTAAATGTCACCATAATCAGGACAATGACGATTGAAGGATACAGCAGCAAGTAAGCCTGTGTATTGAGTGATGCGAATCCGTCATTAATCAGCACGCCCAGGGATGACATCGGGGACTGAAGTCCGAGACCGATAAAGCTCAGAAACGCCTCCGTGAAAATCGCCGATGGAATCGTGAACATCGTATTGATGACAATGATGCCGATTGTATTCGGGATCAGATGCTTCCATATAATGCGGGAATTCGGTGTTCCCAGCGTACGGGCGGCAAGCACGAATTCCTGGGATTTCAGCTTCATGATATGGGCCCGCACCAGGCGCGCCATATTCACCCATCCCGTAATGGACATCGCGATCATAATCGTGATAATTCCGGGCTTCATAACCATCATGAGCAGGATGATAATGATCAAGCTCGGAATACCGGTCATGATTTCGATGATGCGCTGCATCACGTTATCCGTCCGGCCCCCAAGCAGCGCGGATACCGCGCCATAGGCCACGCCAATAACCAAATCCAGCGCAGCAGCAAGCACCGCGATCAGAAGAGATATCCGCGTGCCCTGCCAAATTCTTGCCCATTGATCCCGGCCGAATTTATCGGTACCAAACCAGTGATCCGCGTTCGGCTTCTGATACACCGCCCCGTAATCCGTAGCGTAATAATTGTGATGGCCAATCCACGGCCCGAATATGGCGAGCAGCAGCATAACTATTAGAATGACAAGACTGATAATTGCTGCCTTGTTTTGTCTGAGACGTCTCCAGCTGTCCTGGAATGCCGTGAGAGATTCCCTGGAGATTTTCTCCTTATCCTCAGGCCGGGCTGCAGCTGGTTTAAATAACGCATCGATGTTTTGTGTGTCCTGCGGCATAAGCTTACCCCTTTCCTGAAGCCAGACGGATCCGCGGATCGACAAGGCCGTATAGCAAATCTACAATGAGCATGACCAGTACATAGAAGGCACTGTAAAACAGCGTAATGCCCATGATTGTCGAATAATCATTCATTTTAATCGAATCTACGAAAAGGCTGCCGATTCCGGGAATACCGAAAATATTTTCAATAACGAGCGAACCTGTCAGCAGATTGACAACGATCGGTCCGAGAATCGTGATCACGGAAATAAGTGAGTTACGAATGACATGCTGAAACATAATCCTTATCGTTCCAAGACCTTTAGCCTTGGCTGTCATTACATAATCCTGATCCAGCACTTCCAGCATTTCTGTCCGGACGAAGCGCGCAATCAGAGCAATTACGCCAACACACAAGGCAATGGACGGCAAAATCGAGCTCGGATAGCTTTCCCAAAATGCTACAGGCAAAAGCCCCCATTTCAGGCCGACATAATACTGCAGCAGCGCAGCAAGCACAAAGTTCGGAATCGAGACGCCGAGTACTGCAATGATCATGGTGGCATAATCCCAGCCGGTGTTATGCCGGTAAGCGGCTACAATTCCAAGTATCATGCCAATGGCAAGACCAAGCAGCACCGCCTGAAGTCCGATAAGGGCCGATGGGAAAAGTCTGCCGGAGATGATATCCGTAACCTTTTGCCCCGTATAGAAGAAAGAGGTTCCCAGATCACCTTGCGCCACGTTTTTGATATAGTTGACATACTGAGTAAATACCGGCTTATCGAGGCCGTAGCTCGTTAAAATCATCTGCTTCTGTTCCTGCGGAAGCTGGGCCAGCTTCTCCTCGTCAAATGGTGTACCTGGCAGTGCCTTCATCAGGAAGAAGGTGACGGTCGAGATAATAAACAGGGTTATGAGCAAATAAATAATTCGGATGCCGATATAACGTTTCAATGTCGCACCTCCCGGAAGATGGGGAATAAATCATACAATTCATAAGGGGTGGGAAAGGAAAGAGAGAAGCAGCGCTTCTCTCCTCTCCCCGAACCCTGAAACCTGCGTTATTTTACATCCGAATATTTGAAATCAACAGGGTTGCCATACGGATGATATTCCAAGTTTTGAACTCTATCGTTTAACAGGAAGGAGTAACCGCCGAAGTAGATCGGAACAACGACAACATCGTCATTCAAGAGCGTTTTTTCAGCAGCCAGAAGCATATCCAAGCGTTTCTTCTCGTCGGTTTCTTTTTTCGCACCGTTGATCAGCTTATCGTAATCGGCGTTTTCATAGTTACCGCGGTAAGGCGTATGATTCGCCCACAGATCGAGATATGTCATAGCATCATCGTAGTCAGCGCCCCAAGCGGTAATAGCCATCTGATAGTTGCTGTTGTCCATCAATTGACCGCGTGCTTTGCTGGTTTTGGTATCAATGGTAACATCAATCCCGAGATTCTTCTTGTATTCACTTTGCATGAATGTGGAAACGTCTTTAACTTCCGAAGTATCGGCTACCAGCATCGTGATTTTTGGAGCCTTACCAAGCTCTTTAACCCCTTGATCCCAATATTCCTTGGCTTTGGCCGCATCGACGCCAACCAGATCCCCTTGTGTTTCGCGGAAAGACTTGCCGTCGATCCCACTCATCACGTCAGGAATCAGGCCTGTAGCTGCTTTGGAACCATTGTTGAGGACCTGATCTGCAAGCAGCTTGGAATCGAATCCAAATTCAAGCGCTTTACGGATATTAATGTTGCTCACACCATCTGCTTTCAGATTGAACTGCAGATAAGTCGTTCTGAAATTGATTCCTGTTCCAAATCCAGGATCCGATTTCGATGCATTCACATCCGAGGAGGCCAAGAGTACACGGTCCAGCTGGCCTGCTTTGTATGCGTTAAGCGCAGTGCTTTTCTCTTTAATGACCTTAAGGTCAACTTTATCAACCTTTACATTAGCCGCATCCCAGTAGCCCTGGTTCTTTACCAGAACCGCGCCGCTGGCCGCATCAACCGAAGACAGGGTATAAGGGCCGTTATACAGCATGCTGTCAGCACCAAGTGCGTAACCTTCCCCTTTGGACTTCACGAAGTCCTCTTTCATCGGGAAGTATGGAGCAAGCGAAGTCAGGCGCAGGAAGTAAGGAGTCGGTTGAGTCAGCTTGACGACTAGCGTTTTGTCATCCTTCGCTTCAATACCAACCTGATCTGCGGAACCTCCGGCTGCATACTCGGCAGCACCCACGATGTAATCGGTCATAATGAAGGAATAACCGTTGGTTCCGGTTTTCGGATCCATTTCACGAAGCCATGCGTATTTGAAATCTTGGGCTGTTACAGGCGTTCCGTCACTCCATTTTGCATTGTCGCGAAGCGTAAAGGTGTACGTCAGCTTGTCCTCGGAGAGGTCCGCTTTTTCAGCCATGGCAGGCTGTGGTTCGTTTTTCAGATCCAGACGGTAAAGACCTTCATTGACATTGTTCAGGACTGTAAATGACACATCATCAGATGCCTTCCACTGATCCAAATCCTTAATCTCGTTCTCTACATACAGCTTTAATTCTTTGGCTGATCCTGCAGATGATGTCGTTTGACCGGACGCGCTGTCCGCCGTTTTGCTGTCACTGCCCGAAAACGAGCAGCCCGTAAACATTGCGGATACCACAAGCAGCGATGCCAGTAAGCCCACCTTTTTCTTTTTCATAACATGTCCCACTCCTTTTGTTCCCCTTTGATGTATGATTGCACCGTCACTTCCGTTTGCGGAAACAACGAACGAACCCATGTACAAGAAAGCAAATTAGAATATAAATGATGAATGAATGTTAAAAAGTAAAAGCAGCTTTCCGCTCGCCGACAACGATGTGATTGTCATTTTTGATTTCCTTCGGCACAACGGAGTAAAGTCTGTCGATCGTTTCCTTGTTACTGTAGCCGATCTGCTCCAGTATCGAAGCGACAATAATCGGCCATGGAATTTCCGAACCGTCGATCACCTTAAGCGCAAAGGCAACGCGTTCCCGGATTAAAGAGAAACAATACACGCCTTTGGCTCCGCCTTTTGCGACGATGTTGTCGTCACGCAGCAGCTCGGAACAAATAAAGTTATGGCTTGCGATGCTGTCTGGCGCGGCATGCATGTAAGCAGTCATTCTTTTGACAGCTTCGCGGGTTTCTTCATCCTGGATCAGATCCGGGCAAGCAAGCTTCAGATAAGCCTTTGCAATATTTTGAAGCGGAAGTGCAAAGATCGGGAAACCGCATCCATCTACACCGATTTGAATCTGATCCACCGGATAGTCTGCCATATCAGCCAGCGTATGCAGGATGTCCTGCTGAATCGGATGGGACAGCTGCCAGTATGTCTCGGTGTCATAACCCATCTCTTTGGCCGTGGCGATAATGCCAAGATGCTTGCCTGAGCAGTTATGATAGATCTTTCTCGGTGGTTTGCCTTCACGCATACAAGCGAACTTCGGTTCGTCATTCAGCGGATATGTAGGGCAGCACAGCAGCTGATCCTCTGTCAGGCCCGTCTTGTGCATAATAGATTCGAGCGCTTCAATATGATAGGTCTCTCCGCGATGCGATGCTGCGAACATCGCCGCTTCGGTGTCGGTCAGACCGTACTTCCCGGCAATATTCTGTTTCATCACAGGAATCGCTTGGAATGGTTTCGCAGCGGAACGCAGGAAAGTCACATGCTCCGCGCTGCCTACCTCATGAATCAGCTCGCCCTTGTCATTCACACCGCACAACACGCCCAAATGAACGTTTTCGAGCACACCTGCACGAAATTCTTCAACTAATGGTTTGAAATACATCTCTATCCCCCGCTTTTGATATTGTTCAAGATGATTTACTTCCTTAAACTTGTTCCACTTGCTCCATTTGGCTGCCGATATCCAGGAACCGGCTTTGCGCCAGCAGGCCTGAACCGATCACGACACCATCGTTCTCAAAAGCCGAATATACGATTTGGAAGGTGCCGCGCAGCGGTTCCCATACGAATTGCTCCATACATTTCTCCGCAATAAACGCTCTGACCTCCGGGAATCTCTCTACGAGCTTACCGGTTAAAATCACGGTATCCGGATTATACATGCAGGCAATATTGCTGATCGTAACCGCAACAAAGGTCATCGCCCGGTCGAGTATGCTCGAAGCCCAAAACTCTCCATCATGCTTGGCCTGAAATAGTTCATCCAGACTCGTGATCGGTTTGATTTTATTGGATTGTTCAATCAATGAAGCTTCAGCGATATAGGTCTGCAAGCAGCCCACTTTACCGCATTCGCATAAAACCCCGTTAGGATCAATGACCGTATGACCAATCTCCCCCGCACTGTTGGATTCGCCCCGGTAAATCTCACCATCAATAATGAGGGAAGATCCGACTCCGCTGCCGAAGCCAATTAGAACCGAGCGGTTCGATCCCTTGGCTGATCCATACATATGCTCTGCTAGTGACTTCACCTTCAGTTCATTGTCCACGGCAACCTCAAGTCCGGTATGTTTCTTCAGCACTCCGGCGATATCGGTTTGCTTCCAGCCCAGCTGTGCTGATAAAACAGCAGTACCGCTGGCGTGATCGATAATGCCCGGAAGTCCTACACCGATCCCCACAATTCGGCGACGGTCAAAACTTTCTTCTTCTATTAACTCATTAATTCCGCCAGCAATATGCTCCAGCGTAATTTCTGACGCTTCGCTCTTCTGTCTTTCTATCATCCTGCTGCCAATCACCCTACCATCCAAATCTATGACGCCGATCCGGATGTTGGCTTTATCAATTTCCACTCCGACAGACAGAACGGATTGCGGGTTCACCTGAAGAAAAACCGCCTTACGTCCTACACTTGTCGTCTCCTGCTCAATCTCATGCATAAAATCTAGATTATACAGCTCGGAAACAATTCGGCTTACCGTGGTAGGGCTCATACCAGTCAATCTGGCAATGTCTGCACGTGACAGGGGTGAGTTGTTTTTGATCATCTCAAAAACAGTCGATCTATTTTTTCTTTTAATAAAATCCTGATCGTGCTTTTGCATCTTGTGGATTGCTCCTCCACTATAATTATTTTCACCCATGGAGAAATATATCTGACATAGGATGATATATTCACTATAAAGCTACTATTTTTCTGCTATTTCATCACCAAAACTTTGATACCTTCTTTAATTTCTCCAGTGATGTTATTAAAGAACTTTAATTGTTTTTAATAGGCCTGTCAATAACTTTACGGAAATATTGGTTCTTGAAAATTTTCATGAAAAATACAATAATTACATTAAATAAATCACGCCCGTTTGCAGAAAGGTTGAACCCACAGCATGAATCAATCACAAACCCTCAACGGAAAGGCCCGGACCAAGGATCCCTTCCCGGTTTCCATTCTCTCGCTGACGGTAGGCGCTTTCGCCATTGGCATGACAGAATTTGTCATCATGGGCATTCTGCCTAATGTCGCTGAAGACCTTCATGTCAGCATCTCCACCGCCGGACAGCTCATCACCAGCTATGCTCTGGGCGTTGCCATCGGTGCTCCTATTCTCACGGTCCTCACCCACCGGCTCCCCCAAAAGCTGCTGCTCTGCCTGCTCATGGTTCTGTTCATTCTCGGAAACGGCATTGCCGTGATCGCTCCGAATTATGCCATTCTCATGGGAGCACGCTTGATTACCGCCCTATGTCATGGCACCTTTTTCGGGGTCGGTGCCGTCATCGCCTCCAATCTCGTCAAGCCGAATAAGAGGGCGGGAGCGGTCTCCATCATGATGGCGGGACTCACCATCGCTAATATTATCGGCGTCCCGATCGGAACCTTCGTTGGACAGCAATTTGGCTGGAGAGCTTCATTCGCCGCTATTGTGCTGATGGGGATTATTGCTCTAATAGGTATTATGATCTTCATTCCCCGGATCCGGCAGGACCAATCTGCCAGTCTCACAAAGCAGTTTAAAGCTCTCGTTCAACCTAAGCTGCTGCTGATTCTGCTGGCCTGCGCTATCGGCAACTCCAGTCTGTTCGCGGTATTTACGTATATTGCATCTCTGCTGGAGCAGGTTACAGGGTTCCACGAGCAAAGCGTAACCTGGATTCTTGTATTGTTCGGCATCGGCGTCACCCTCGGCAATATAGCCGGAGGTAAGCTGGCAGACTGGAAGCTCATGCCTTCGGTTTTGGGTATCTTTGCCTCCTTAAGCGTACTGCTTACCATATTTACATTTACCGTAAAAAGCCCCGTGCTTGCTGTCATTACCATCTTCCTGTGGGGGGCTGCTTCCTTCGCGGTTATGCCGGGCATTCAAGTGAAAATAATGAATATGGCGCAGGATGCGCCGGCTCTGGCTTCCACGTCCAATCATTCTGCCGGTAATTTAGGCAATGCATTTGGTGCTTTCTGTGGCGGGTGGGTCATCGACAATATGGGGCTGACCTCCTTGCCTTGGGTCGGCGCTGTGCTGGTCGGTCTTGCATTTCTGATCGGGCTGGCCATTTATCTACAAGAGCGCAGGCAGCAAATCCCGCTGCAATTGCATGCTTCAGGCAAACAGCTTTAACATCACAATACCGGCGAACATTAAAAAACAGGCAGCACAAGATATCCTTGTGCTGCCTGTTTTTGTTATGAGTATGAACATTCTTTTATTCTCGTAAATCGTTCTTCCTTTGTAAGGCGCTTCTTTCGAAGGCATGAGTCAGTCAGCAGTCCATCATGTTTGGTGAAGCTGAATGTTAGCCTTATTTTACATGCAAATCGGCGATCCGGTAGAAGGCAGGCTTCGGTAAATGCTGCTCATCAAATAGGAATGGCCAATTTTTACGACCTTGCACGGGGAAGTTATCCAGCCAGGTATAATCGTCCGCCGCTCCCCAGAACGTTACGGAGCTGATCACGTCACGGTATTCCTTCAGCAGCCGAAACACGGCTTCATAGCGCTCTGCCTGCTGCTCCAGCATGCCATTTGTCGGCTCTTTGAGGTCAGATCGTTTGTCCTCAAAGCGGAACAAAGACATATCCAGCTCTGTGAGCTGAAGCTGCATACCTAAGGAAGCATATTTCTCAATTGCTGTTCGGATATCATCCAGTGAAGGATCGAACAGATTCCAGTGTGCCTGTAAACCAATGCCATGGATCGGCACGTCCTGCTTGATCAGTGACTTAACCAAAGTATAAATCTTATCGCATTTCTCCGGATGGGACTCATTATAATCATTGTAGAACAACTGGGCGCTCGGGGCCGCTTCATGAGCATATTCAAAGGCTTTGGAGATAAAATCAGGCCCGGCAATATCCAGCCACTTCGACGGTCTGAGCAGCTCTGCTCCTTCATCTGCAATGACTTCATTCACGACATCCCATGCGTAAATGTCATCTCTATAGCGGCCAACCACCGTATGGATATGAGAATGAAGTCGTTCCAGCAATACCTTTTTGCTGACCGGCTGACCCTGATGATCCTGAAACAGCCAATCCGTTGTCTGATTATGCCAGACCAATGTATGGCCGCGCATGGCCAACCCATGTTTGCGGGCAAAGGCAGCCAGCCGGTCGGCATCATCAAAGGAATAGACTTCTTCCTCCGGATGTACACTGGCGAACTTCATTTCATTCTCCGCTGTGATACTGTTGAAATGATAGGCAAGCAGCTCCTCCTGCGTCCGGATCGTTAACGGATTTACAGCGGCTCCAATCTTGAAATCATCCGAGAAAATGCTTTTTAATGCAGTCTCTGTGCGCGTATTCATAGGGTTCACGTTCATTGCCTCCTGCTTCAAAGTCTGATGCCTGACAAGTCAGGCAAAATCGGATTCGTGTACAAAAGAATGAGTCCGGCACTATTCCTTCACGCTCCCTACATTCAATCCGACAACAAAGTACTTCTGCATGAACGGATACACCAGGAGGATCGGCACAGATGCTACGACCGTCACGGCTGCACGGATCGAAAGCGGAGTCACAAGCGATATTGCGCTGTCCTGAGTCATTCCTACGCCTGCGGCTACATTCGGATTGTTATTAGAGTTCATACTGGAAGAAAGCAGCTTCATCAGCTCATATTGCAGTGTGCTGAGTTCCTGCTTTGAAGATGTGTAGAGAAATGAGTCAAACCAGGAATTCCATGCCCCTACGGCCACAAAAAGGGCAATCGTTGCCAGCACCGGGGTACATAGCGGAAAGATGATCCGCATAAAAATTTTAAAGTCTCCGGCGCCATCGATTTTGGACGATTCAACAAGGCTTTCCGGAATTGTTCCAATATAAGTCCGGATGACGATCATGTTGAATGCGCTAATCATGGACGGGAAGATGTATACCCAGAAGCTGTTCAGCAAATGCAAATCCTTAATAAGGAAATACCCCGGAATCAGGCCGGCGCTGAAGTACATCGTCAGGACAAAAATGATCGTGATCGGTTTGCGGAAAACATACTCACGGCGGCTTAGCGTGTACGATAGCATCGTTGTCAGAAATATGTTAAGCAGCGTGGAAAGAACCGTCCGGGCAACCGAGATCCAGAAAGCGTTATAGATCGTTCCCGAGGCAAATACCGCCTTGTAATTCTGTATGGTCCACTGCCGTGGCCATAAGTAAATTCCGCCGCGGATCGTATCATTTCCCGCATTTAATGAAACGACGATTGTATTCAGAAAAGGATATAGCGTCACAATAACCAGAACAATCATGAACACCAAGTTAAATGTATTAAAAAGAATCGGCTCAATCCGGCCCCCTCCGGGACCTCTCTTCAGTGCAATGCCTGTTGTTTTTTGCGGGCTGAGTTGATGATTTCCCATGATTATAACAGCCTCTCTTCCCCTAGTCGTTTCGCAGTCCAATTTGCAAGCAGCAGCATGGTCACACTGACGACCGTTTTAAAAATGCCTCCGGCAGTAGCAAGTGAATAATTTCCTTGAGCGATCCCGTATTTCAAAACAAAGATATCAACCGTCTCCGCCCAGTCCACAACAAGTCCGTTGCCAAGCAAATACTGCACCTCAAACCCGGCGTCCAAAATATGACCGATGGACATGATGAGCAAAATGACGATGGTGGATTTAATGCCAGGTATCGTTACATAAAGCATTTTCTTGTACCGACTCGCGCCGTCCATTTCAGCTGCTTCATAAAGCGCGGGATCAATGGATGCCATGGCTGCCAAATAAATAATCGTGTTCCAGCCGACTTCCTTCCATACATGCGAGGCTCCGACTACGCCCCAGAAGTACTTTCCTTCACTGAGCCAGAGGATCGGCTCTTTAATGATATGCAGCTTCAACAGCAAATCATTGATGATTCCATCTGAAGCGAGAGAGGTCGCGACAATCCCGGTTACAATGACCCAGGACAGAAAATGCGGCAAGTAGGAAATCGTCTGCACGGTTCTTTTCAAAAAGACTTTCTTGATTTCGTTAAGCAGCAAGGCCAAAATGATCGCTGTGACAAATCCCAATACGAGATTGATCAAACTCATTCCAAGGGTATTTCGCAGTACTCTTAGAAAATTGTCGTCCGTAAACAGGAATTTGAAATGCTTAAAACCAACCCATGTTTGTTCACCAAAGCTGCGCGCAGGCTTATAATTTTGAAAAGCCATCGTCCATCCCCAGATAGGAACATAAGCAAAAAGAATAATATATAGCGTCAAAGGAACCGACATCCAGATTAGCTGCTTCTGATTTTTAATAAGGGACCAGGTCATCGGATGTTTTTTTTGTTTTTTTGGATTACGGACAGCTCTTTTTTTCCCTAAAGTCTCCTCCATGCAAGTTGCTCTCCCCACAAACCTTTATTTCAGCATGCTGTATGATCCTTTACCGCATCCTGATTTTAGAAAGTGGAAGGCGAATGACGCCTTCCACTTTCTGCAACAAATCAGCACTTATTTGCTCCAGTTATCGATTCTCCACTTGATTTGTTCATTGATCCGGTCTTCATAGGCTTTGACATTCACCTTGCCGATTTGCGATGTATAGTCGGTCCATACAGAATTAAAATCAGCAGGTTTTGCCAGGATCGCCTTAGGCAGGAATTTAGTGGACAGATCATTAAGCTTCGTATTAACCACTTTTGCTTCCGAGCCTTCGTTCAAATCAATAGTCCAGGCTGGGTAATATACAGGATTTTCAGGCGGGTCGCTAAAGAAATCGACATAGCTGTTGTAACCGTAAGCTTGCAGGAATTTCTTGTCGTACTCTTTCAGACCTGCTTGATATTCCTCAGGCTGGGCGGCGGCATCCGTCGAATTCCCATCACTGAAGCTGCCTTCCATTTTCGGTGCAAAAGAGAAGAACGCATCGGCTTTATTAGCCAGCTTCCAAGTGCCGTCCGTAAATTTATCCCGCTGTTCCTGTGTTTTCATAAATCTTCCTTTTTCGTTCACCACGTAGTCTTCGCCCTCAACACCCCAGGTCAAAGTCTTTTGCCAATCTTCCGTAATCAGCTTATCCAGCAGTTTAATGATTCTCTCCGGATCCTTGGCGTTTACGCTGATTCCGAAACCATTGTTCAAGTTGAGTGGTGCCCGATCACGATAATAATCTTTCGTGTTTACATCATAAACCAGCGGCAAACCTACATATGTTCTGTTATCTTTCTTTTGGGTAATCAGGGAGTTCTCTGCGTTTTGGAAGTTCCAATGCTGGTCAAACATCCCGAGAACCGCTCCGCTGGACAGCTTAGCCAAGTACTGGTCATAGTTCTGTACGAAGGTTTCTTTATCGATTAAGCCCTTATCATTTACTTCGTTCAGTTTTTGATAGTACTGCTTGGCATAATCCTTATCAGCAAATATTTCTGCGACACCGTCTTTGACGACAACTCCGCCATCATTCGGGTGGCCGATCAAATGCTGCGGAGCGTTGAATAAGCCCCAGTTTCTCCAGTCATAGTTCAGAATTTCAAATCCGATCGTCGGACTGCCGTCAATCTTCGGATTTTTCTCTTTATATTTGGCGATTAAATCGAAGTATTCGTCGAGAGTTTTTACTTTCGGATATCCGGCATCCTCGAGCACGTCTTTCTGGATCCAGAAGGCTGGTCCCGAATACCATGTGCTGTTCAGCTTCCCGTTGTATACCCCATAGTTCGGCAAAATGTAGATATGTCCGTCATTCGGGTCCTTCATCATGTTCCAGTAATCTGCATAATGCTTCTTCAGGTTCGGTGCGTACTTTTCAATCAAGTCCTCCAGAGGAATATAAGCCCCGGCTGCTGTCAGTTTGGTGTTACCGGTCATCAGATCAGGATAGTCGGAGCCGGCAATCATAACGCCCAGCTTCTGGTTAATGTCCCCTGCCAGAAATTCAAAATTAAAGGTTGCTCCCAGCTCGTCTTTGATCTTTTTGTATATCTTGTTGTCCGGAGTTGGCTGCTGACCGGCTTCCCCGATAAAAACACTGACATTAAACGGTTCCACCTTATCATCGTTATTCCCGGTTGCTGCCTGCTCTGTGGTGTTCTTATTGCTGTCGCTGCCGGAACTCGAACTCGTATCCTTGCTTCCCCCGCATCCCGAAAGGACGACGCTGAAGGTCAACAGCAGCATTAAGCCAAGCCGGAACATCGTTTTGGACTTACCCCCCATGTAAAGCACCTCCGTCAAATTTTAGCTACAGCAAGCTTTTGTAAGCCTTTTCAGTAACCTACCCTTATTGTAAAAGCGCTACCAAACTTGAAACTATAGCACAATTAAAGGAGTAACCCTAAAAACCTTAGAACATGGTTTTTTTGTATTCATTCGGAGACATATGCTTTCTTGCTTCGAATTGTTTGAGAAATTGGCTGTAGTGGCTGTAGCCCACTTGCTCCGCAATTTCGCTATTTTTAAGCCTGTTCTCTCCAAGCAAACGGACCGCTTCCTCCACACGCAGGTCATGCAGCAGCTCATGAAAACTGATTCCGTTCTTCTTCATAAGCAGCTGCCCCAGATAAACCGGATGCAGATAGAACACTTCCGCCAGCTTTTTGATGGAGAGGCACTCGGCGAAATGTTCACGGATGTAGCTGTTGATTGCATGGATAATCCCTTGTGACTGCTTGAGCTGCTCACTCAGCAGCCAGTCGATGCATTCCACACCGCAGGACAACAGATCACCCATGACATCATTCAGTGTCAGAAGCGAGCCTGAATTCCGCGACAGTCTGTATTTTTCAATGAGAGACTCTGCCTGCACGTCACTTGCTTCCCTCACGATCTCTATGATTCGGTACAGCATATGAATGGCAACCTTTTTTACAATTTCCGGTGCAATAAGCATTTCTCGAAAACTGCTGGCTGCCGATTCAACGGCCTTCTGAAAACCACTCTTATCCAAAAGGGTGACCGCTGTAATCATCCCTTCCATCAGCTGCACTTGGTCGTAATGGTAATGAAATGGTTTATTCCGGATGTTCTTGAATAAGATCATACGGTGATCTGCCTGATCATAAAATTGATAGCTTATCGCTTCTTTTGCGGTATGATAGCATCGTTCAATCCGCAGCAGGGTGCTCTCTCCGGCACCGGTAGCCCAGAATAAGCGGTAGGGAGAATACAGATGCTTCAGCTTTTGCATGATCCGGCATGGGCTGCTTTCCCCATTTGCGCAGCCATCATAGCCATAAACAATCCCGAAGCTATTCATATCCAGATCAACCAGATAGGCTCTGTCCTCTTGCTCCAGCACTGACGCCGCTTTTCCCCGCAGTTCTGCAAATGATGACGGCTCCGTCTGGATCAAGCAGAAATTCCACTCCTCTTTGTCCGCTGACACCTTGCTCAGAAGCGAGTGGCCGGACTCCTCAATCAACTGTTTGTTCAATAGCTTTTTGATAAGAGAAACTATTTCTTCGTACGAAGCAATCCGTGTCAGGCTTTGCTGCGCAGAATCATCCAGCAGTTCTTGATGGATCTCCCTCAATTCCTCCTCGGCCTCTTCCGGAATAACGGGCTTCAACAGATAATGATTCACACCGAAGCGCATAGACCTCTGTGCATATTCAAACTCACTGTATCCGCTTATAATGGCAAACCTGACCGGTTTGGACTCCACCTTCTGCCAAGCTTCTATCATCATCAGCCCATCCATCAGCGGCATATTCACATCCGTAACCACGAGATCCGGCCCCAGGTCCTGAATCATCTGCAAGCCTTCCATCCCGTTATTACAGGTACCACAGACTTCAAAGCCGAGCTCCTGCCAATTGATCCACATCTGCATGCCTTCAATAGCCCCCGGCTCATCATCAATTAATAGTACTTTGAACATCACGAGTTCCCTCCTGTTACACGACTTGATCAAGATACTTAATCGGGATTTCGAAGAATACCGTTGTTCCTTGATTCGGTGTGCTCACGATATCGAAGCGGACCTGGTCGTTATAATACAGCTCCAGTCTCCGGTACACATTACGGATGCCAATACTTGTTCCCGTAGAATTTTCTTTGCGTACCGACATGATGATTTCCTTAAGCCTGCTGGACTCCATGCCCTTCCCGTTATCCGAAATAACTATACGAAGACGACCATCGATGACAAAAACGCTGACTTTAACCATGCCCATGCCCTGAATCGCCTGAATCCCATGCTTGCAGGCATTTTCAACAAGCGGCTGAATACTCATTTTAGGAATTTTATAATGAACCGCATCCTCTTCAACCTCAAATTGATACTCAAATTTATCTCTAAAACGGAATTTTTCTATTTTGAGGTACATTTCAATGAACATCAGTTCTTCCTCAAGCGTAACGATATCTTCTTTCCAGCTGAGCAGTCTGCGGAGGAGCTTGGATAAGCTTTTAATAATATCCGTGACATCCGTATAGCTGTTTTTCGTGCATACAACCAGAATCGCATTAAGTGTGTTAAAGAGAAAATGGGGATTCATCTGACTTTGCAAAAAGTTAAGCTCGGCGCGCACTCTTTCCATCTCCAGATTTTTCTTTTGAATTTCCAGTTTGTAGACGTTGTTGATGAGGAATTTGATTCTGGTTGTCATCATGTTGAAATTCTGAATCAGCCCGCCAATTTCATCACGGCCTTCATCAATTTGGATGAGATCAAATTTTTCGTTGGTTACCTTTTGCATGTGGCGGGATAAACGTTTAACCCGATAATTATAGGATCTGAGCATGATAAAGATAAATGTCGTAGTAAACAAAGTGACGACAGCCGCTAACGCACTTATGTATAGTCTCATTTCCATCATTGCCTTGGATATCCGGACGCCCTGGGTAATGCCGATCAGTTTCCAGCCTTTGACGTACTTCGCGCTGCCGATGGAAAGAGTATGAATATCCTGCTGATTATCATTTTCCGCCAATTGAAAAACCGGATATGCATCCACCTTCCCTCTTTGATAACCGCTATCGGATGACATAATAATCTGGTTGTTCTCATTGACCAAATAAAGATTCAAATAGTCCTTTTCCCGCATGATAACATCATAAATTTTACTGAGATCAATATCGATTCGGAGCAGCTTTTTGTACGTGTCAAAATAATCATAATAGTCCATTCTTTCGATGACGCTCAAATAAGGTACCGTTGAAGCCGTATTATTCGCCTCAGCCGCCCGGTATGCCGCTACAAATACCGGATTGCTGGAGTTCTCCCACATCTTGTACCAGTCGCTTTCCAGTACTCCATCATCGATCACATGGTAATTCCCTCCGTTAACGATGGATTTATTGTCTGTGAATATGCTGATTCTCTGAATTTGATTATTCACCGGAATATAGCTGGTAACCCGGTTTCGAAGCTGCTCATCGAAGGTTTCATAAAAATCCAGTTGATCCTTATACTCCCGATCAAGCATTTCATAGAGTGTCTTATCCGTATTTAAGGCATGACTGACAGCCACACCTCCATCAATAAAATCGTGAATATCCTTTCTGGCTCTCTCCAGTGATATTTCCAGGTTTTGCTCTTCCCTCGCTTTGATCAGTTCCGACATCCGGTCCATCACCAGCAAATGAATCACGACGATCGGGAGCAGAACGCCAACGAAGAAAATCAGAAAAAATTTGTAATTCAAAGGGATATCATTAACGAATTTTCTAAGTTTGAATTTTCTCTTGAGCATTTGGAGCTCCTCCCGTTTCTACATCTGCTTGTTTCCGGCGTCATTTTTATAGACCGATGGCAGTACACCGGTTTTCAACTTGAATTTATTAATAAAATAATCCGTGTTCGGATAACCCACCCGGACAGCAACATCGGATATTTTCATCTGGGTCCGTTTCAGCAGCCTTTTTGCTTCCTCTATCCTTCTTTCATTCAGATACTCGTTAAACGGCTTCCCGGTATTTTTCTTAAATAATTGTCCCAGGTAAGTAGCGTTCATATGAAAATGTCTCGCCAAATCCTGCAGCTGCAGTTTATTCCGATACTCGCGGTCCACGTACTGAATGACATGAAATATCGTATTACTCTCATTTTGCTGCATTAATTCAGACAATCCCTCAGCTGCCTGCGCGCATAACTGGCATACATATTTCTCGAGTACCCCATATTCGCCTATACCGCCCAAATTCCCATGCGTATTCCGCAGCTCCTCCATTAACGCATCCGGTTTCCCATTCATTTCAGCAATAAGCCGGCAAAGCGAAAGTTCAAGATCAGCCACATTTGCCTTCACGAATTCGATCTCAAGCAGACTATCCATAAAGCAAGTAAAGGTTTCTTTCACGCAAAAAGGGATATCTTCCGTCTTTCCAGCCTGCACCGTTTCATACAGCAATTTGAATTTATCCTTATGCAGGTCTTGTCTCTGCTTCGTTTTCCTGAGATCCCGGAAATAAAATACGCCGCCTCGCCCCTGACGGCGTTTCATCCTTCCAACCTCAAGGGCTTGCAAATACATCTCCCGGATGGATCGTATACCGCTCATTTTATTACTGACTGCTATAATAACCGGCTGGCTGGACATTTCCGACAGTTCCCTCTCAAGCCCATGGATTGCCTCTTCAAACCGTCCTTCTGAGAATAAGATAGATGACTGAAGAATGATCCCCGTTTTTCCATCGCGATCCTGAAAACCTGCCTCTATCCCAAAATGCTTTATTAGTTTCGGTCGCAATTCACGATAATCGAAAACGTTTTCAATTAAAGCGACCCCAATTTCCTCTTCCCCTTGAAGCTTTAAAGTTTCACCAGCCTGTCCCTCTAAGTCCCGGTTATATTCTCCCTGCAGCAAGCGGTTGATCACATGGTTTACAGCAAGAAATTGCGTCTTCTTCTGATCTTCTTCTGCTGTGATTTCGTCACGTATTTTTCTGCTGAGTTTATTTAATAAAGCTCCCATTTCCTCATCATCCACTGGTTTGAGCAAATATCCGGCTGCACGCTGACGCATTGCTGCACGGGCATAGCTAAAATCATCATATCCGCTTAGAACAACAAATTTGGGAGGTTTTGATAATATTTGATTGGACTTTTCAATCAGTTCAATACCATTCAGAACCGGCATATGGATGTCCGTTATGACAAGCTCCGGATGGTATTCCTGTATCTGTCTGAGTGCATCGCTACCATTCAAGGCTTCTCCACAAACTTGAAAACCGTACTTTTCCCAGGCAACCATTGTTCTTAAGCCTTCCAGAACCCATGGCTCATCATCTACCAGAAGTACGTTCAGCATGCCTTTCGCTCCTCTCTGTTAGATTCCCGAACTGTAAGCGTATTCATTATTTTCGGGACATTCCCGTTATTAACTGCAAAGTCATCCTGATTTTAGCAGAGAAGCAACAAAAAAGAAGCTGTTAGTCATTCACTATATCATGCCGGATTCCTGCTGTCATTTAAAAAAAAGAGTGGACAGATGGACGAAAATAAGGACAATGACAGATAACCGGAATCTGAAATTACATACGGAATTAGCCCTAAATAATCCATGGAAACAGAAAGGTTGATTCAGCGTGCTGAGAAAAATGAACAGGTTCAACACCCTCCGAAATCAAATGCTCCTTGGGTTTCTTTTTGTCATGCTGATTATCTTGTTCGTGGTCGGTATCGTCAACTTTGATTCGGTCTCCAGACTGCTCAAAAACAATGCGGAAAAACATATCCAGCAAACCGCTATCCAAGCTAACGGCAGACTTGAGGCAATACTGAACCAGATTGATTCTCTAACGATGCAAGTTGCCACAAATCAGTATGTACAGCAGATTTTGCTGAATGAGCTGGGCGGAAAGCAGGCCACTTTCTCTGAGCGCCAAGCACTGTTAACCAGTATCAAAATCGTGCAAACCTACGCCGAGGGCGTCAATTCCGTCGAGCTCTACAGCAGCAGCAACCGTCGCCTCTTTCCCCTTGATGAGGGCGATCTCAACAGTAAAGTCAGTCAAAAATGGATACAAAGCGCCAAAGAAGAAAAAGGCCGAATCGTATGGATCGGCATCGATCCCTTAGATCCGGAATCCGTACTGGCCATTCGGAGCGTCAGCCTCATGGACCAGTGGTTCAGGCCGGGCGGATATCTGCTCATCCGGATGAAGCGGGAGGTATTTAAAATCAACGAATCGCTCTCGGGAGAGAACGGTCGTGAAACCATGCTTGTGGTTGACCGAAACTACAGCCTGATTGCAGCCAATGATGACCAGTTCACACCATCCGAGATCAAGCCTCTGATTGAAGCCGATGAGCCGGTAGTGTTGATTGATAAGAATAAATATATGCTGGTTAAGCAGCAATCCGCAGTCACCGGCTGGACGCTATTGATTCTTACGCCTATTCGTACCATTACCAGCGGAATCTCGGTTTTGCGTACGGCGATTTTCGTCTCTGCCGGTATCGGAACGCTGCTCTTTATCCTGCTATCTTTTCTGCTGTCCACCATCATTACCCGCCCTGTCTTCAAACTGATCAAGACGATGCGAAGTGCGAGGCTTGGCGGCCTGAAGCCGACAACCCAAATATCCTCAACCATTGAGATTAACGAGTTGAACCACTCGTACAATCAAATGGTTGAACATATGAACGAGCTGATTGAACTGGTCTATGAAAAAGAAATTATACAAAGCCGAACCGAACTCAAGGCACTTCAAGCGCAAATCCATCCTCATTTTCTGTTTAATACACTGGAAGCATTGTACTGGTCTCTGCAGGAGAAGCAGGAGGAGGAACTAGCCGAATATGTGGTGGCGATGGCTGATCTGTTCCGGTATACCATCACGGGACCTAACAAAGAGGAATGGGTTACGCTCGGGGATGAACTTGAGCATATCGAACGTTATCTGCTGATTATGAAAATGAGGCTTGGTGAACGTATGACATGGTCGATCTCTTCCCCGCCTGCCTTTTCGTCGGTCCCCATGCCCAAGCTGCTGATTCAGCCCCTAGTCGAGAACGCCGTACTCCATGGGGTCGAAAGCAGGATCGGACCGGGAGACATATCCATTAACGTCGTGCTTTCCGAGGATGCCAAGCATTTGGTGGTCACGGTAGCTGACAATGGAAAAGGCATGGACGAAGACATGTTGAACCGAATTGTCACTGCGCTCAGTACAGGAAAGATGCCCTCCACCAAGGGGTCCGGCCTGGGCATTTTTAATGTTCAGCAGCGGATCAGGCTGTACTACGGCAGAACCGGGCGGGAGCATCCCGGTTTAACCATCCATAGCGGGCATAACGAGGGGACAAATATCAGTCTTATCATTCCAATCCAGATGGGAGAGTTTCATGTTGTTTAAATCCAAAACGATATTAATCGTTGATGATGAGCCCCGTACAAGACAGGGATTAAAAACGATGCTGGATGCCTGGAGCGGTGGATGCTGTGAGATCAGAACGGCGGATAATGGCAGGGATGCCCTGCAGATGCTGAACCAAGAACCGGTCCATCTGCTCATAACGGATATCCGGATGCCGGAGATCAGCGGACTGAATCTGGTGCAGCTGCTCCAAGCTACGTCTCTGGTTACGAAACCGTCCGTGATTCTCATTTCGGGATATGCCGAATTCGATTATGCACATCAAGCCATTCAACTGGGAGTCGTCAATTACCTGCTCAAGCCCATCCGCAAGGACAAGCTGATTGACGCTGTGGAAATAGCACTCGGGGCACATGAGGAACGCACGCGGATTACTAAGATGCAGCGGATCGTCGATAGCAAGCTGGTTCAAGTGACGGAAGATCTGGATACCCGGAGCGAACCGGTCAAGGAAGCCATCCGCTATGTGGAAGAACATTTGAATCAGGGCTTCGGTCTCCGCGAGATAGCCGATCATGTGTATTTGAATCCCAGCTATTTCAGCGTGCTGTTCAAAGAACAGATGCAGATGACATTTATTGAGTATGTGACCCGTATGAGGGTTCAAAAAGCCAAGGAGCTGCTACTGCAAACCCGGCTGCCTGTCGTCGAAATTGCCGAGCGTGTCGGCTACCAGACGACCAAATATTTCAACAAGGTCTTTAAGGAATATGAAGGGCACAGTCCGGGTCTATACCGTAAAAATAATTACCAAACACCCAAATAAAGTGGAATAATACCTAAACGCTGTACCCTTATGTCTCTATGCAAGGGGGTGCTACACTTGTTCCAGAGAGAGAAAGCGCATACATCTCTCGCGATGATGAGAAGGGGGAACGGCCCGAATGAAAAGAAAAGCGTTTTCTGCATCCATGCTTCTGCTCGCATTGACGCTGGTGCTGGCCGCTTGTGGCGGTGGAAGTAAAAGCACGACTGAAGTAACAAACAGCACCGCTTCCGGTGATGTAAGCAGCAAAGCATCGTCTGGTGAAAAGGTAACGATCAAAATGATGCATCTATGGCCGGATGGCAGCAACTCCGCGCAAAACAAATTGGTCAAACAAATTATCGGAGAATATGAGCAGGCCAATCCGAACGTGAAAATTGATACCGAAGTTCTCGAGAACGAGCAGTACAAAAATAAAATCAAAGTACTCTCCGCATCTAATAGCCTGCCGGATGTCGGATTTACCTGGGCTGCCGGATTTCTTGAACCTTATGTCAAAGGCAATATGTTCGCCCCGCTCGATGATCTGCTGCAGGGCGACCTGAAGGATAAATTCGTATCCGGAACGACAGAAGCTTATGCCGTTGACGGTAAAACGTATGCGCTTCCCGTGGAGCTCAATATCGTACCGGTCTATTACAACAAGGAAATTTTTGCAAAATACAACCTGAAAACGCCTCAGACCTATGAGGAGTTCAAAAACATCATCAAGACGCTGAACGACAACAAAGTGACGCCGATTGCTCTCGGCTCCAAAGATGCGTGGACCGGCTCTTTCTGGTACATGTACCTGGCAGACCGGATTGGCGGACCGGATGTACAGGATCAAGCCGTAGCGAGCAGTACATTCAGCGATCCCAGCCTGATCCAGGCAGCCAAAGAAGCTCAGGATCTGGTAAAAAGCAATGCCTTTGTTAAAGGCTTCAACGGTTTGTCAAATGATGAGGCCAAGTCCGAATTCATGAACGAAAAAGCGGCAATGTACGCCATGGGTACCTGGGAAGTGCCAAACTATACGACCAACCCGGATATTCCGCAGGAGTTCAAGGATAAAATCGGCTTCTTCAAATTCCCTGCGTATGATGGCGGAAAAGGCAATATCAATGATTGGGTAGGTGGCGTTGGCGTTGGATTATTCGTATCCGAGAACTCCAAAGTGAAGGAAGATGCCAAGAAATTCGTCAGCTTCTTCGTGAAAAGATGGGGTGAATTGTCGGTGACCGATGCCGGCATTATTCCTGGAACCAAGGTCGATACCTCCAGTGTCAAATTACCGCAAATGTTCATTGATGTGCTGAACGAACTCAACAATGCCAATAAAGTCATTCTTTATCTGGACGTTCAAATGAAGCCCGTTGCTTCTGAAGAACATCACAACCTGGTTCAGGCTCTGCTTGGGAATGCCGTCACACCGGAAGAGTTCGCCAAGAAACAGGAAGACGTGCTCAAGGCCGGAAAATAAAAGCAGCGGCAGTAGAGCCAAAGGACGGACCTCGGTCCTGTCCTTTGGCTCTATCCGCTAAGTGAGGAGGCAACGCCTTATGGATAAAGTCATGTCCCACAAAGGAATCATCGCCCTATATGTGCTGCCGTCCCTGCTTCTCATTCTCGCCATCATCTATTTTCCAATCCTGTTAACTGGATATTATGGCCTGATGAAATGGGATGGCGTCAGCAGCATGTCGTTCATTGGGCTGGAGAATTACGCCGCCTTGATGAAAGACGAGGCTTTTTGGAACAGCGTATATCATTCCTTTTTATTCGCATTGCTATCAACCTTGAGCCTCGCTGTTTATATGCTGGTTGCGCTAATGCTCGCAGGCAATATCAAAGGTGCAGGCTTGCTCCGGAAAATATATTTGATACCCATGCTGCTCTCTTCTGTCGCTATCGCACAGCTATGGCTAAAAATCTATCATCCGACCAACGGAATACTGAACTCCTTTCTCATTTCGATGGGCGTTGAAGACCCGCCTGCCTGGCTATCCGATCCCAAGCTGGTATTAGCCGCATTATTTATTCCGATTCTTTGGCAGTATGCGGGCTTTTACATTTTGATCTATTACGCCGCCCTGAAGAACATTCCAGCCTCTCTAGTGGAAGCAGCCCGTATTGATGGGGCAAATCCATGGCAGATTGCGCTTCGTATCAAGCTGCCGCTCATTTCAGAGGTTGTTAAAGTCACGATCGTGTTAGCTGTTGTCGGATCGCTGAAATACTTCGACCTGATCTATGTTATGACGGACGGAGGGCCCAATGGATCTAGTGAGGTTATGGCATCCTATATGTATCATAAAGCTTTCCGGGGCTTTGATTTTGGATATGGAAGCGCCATCGGTTTCTTCCTTCTAATCATCTGCATGGTCGCGACATGGGGAATCCGGAAAGCGACGGCCTCCAAAGACACGATCCAATATTCCTAAGACAAGGAGGTGCATCGTATGAAAACCGTAAACCAAGCCGTCCTAAGTACTGGCATTCCGTCTCCGTTCCGGATAGCCAGCTCCAGAATCGGCTACGGTCTCCTTTATTTCATCCTGATTTTCGCTGCCGTGATTCAAATTTTGCCGCTCATTTGGCTGCTTCTCTTCTCGCTGAAGAGCAACCAGGAAGTATTCAATCTCCCTCCATTCGCCCTGCCGAGTCATCCGAAATGGGTAAACTATGAAAATGTATGGCTGCAGGGGAACATCGGGCGATATTTTATGAACAGCGTCCTCATCACCATGATTTCCGTGATCCTAACCATTCTTTTGGCCAGCTTTGTTACCTTCGCCATTACGAGAATGCGCTGGAAGCTTCAGTCGATGGTTCTTGGATTATTCATGATCGGGATGATGATCCCGGTTCATTCCACATTAATTCCGCTGTTCAGCCTGTTCCAAAAGGTAGGGTTGACGGACTCGCAGCTCAGCCTTATTCTTTCTTATACAGCCTTTAATCTGCCCATCACCATTATGATTCTGCTCGGGTTCTACTACGCCCTGCCGCGTGAGGTAGAGGAGGCCGCCATTATGGATGGCTGCTCCGTGAACCGGATGTTTTTCGGGATTGTGCTGCCGATGACGATTTCGGTTATTGTGACTGCAGCGATCATCAATATGATCTATAACTGGAACGAATTTATTTTCGTCAATACCTTTATCAGCTCCGATCATTTGAAGACACTTACCGTGGGTGTACAGAATTTCGTTGGTCAATACACAACGGATTGGGGTGCCATCGGAGCGACATTAATGATTAGTATTTTGCCGATCCTCATCGTATTCCTGCTGCTCAGTAATCGAATTGTGGAAGGAATCGCTGCCGGATCTGTGAAAGGCTAATAAGGAGATGGACTAGCCATGCCGAGCAAAACAGTAATCAACCGAATTGAGACGGAAGAAAAAGCCGTTGCATTCACTTTTGACGATGGTCCAAATGCAGAGTATACGCCGCAGATCCTGGATGTTTTCCGGGAGTCCGATGCGAAAGCAACCTTTTACATGATCGGTACTCAAATGCAGCACAATCCTGCGCTCGTACGTACGGTCTATCAGGAAGGGCATGAAATTGGGAACCACACCTATTCCCATCCGCATTTAACCGAACTGCATGAACAAGACTGCATGCATGAAGTTGTGAAAACTGAAAATTTGTTATCGGATATCATTGGGATCAAGCCTGCAACCTTCCGGCCTCCATTCTTTGATCACAATGAACAGGTTGACGGTCTGATTACTGGTCTTGGTTACCCGATGATTGGGGCCGTAAATTCAGAAGCGAATGATTGGGATCTGCCGGGTGTTCACCATATATTGGAAAAAACCAGAGCGCAGGTTAGACCTGGCAGTATACTCCTGTTCCATGACGGATTCGGAGATCGCTCGCAGACGGTTGAGGCCGTTCGTATTCTGGTATCCGAGCTGGTGGCTGACGGGTATAGACTTGTTACGGTTAGCGAGCTTTTAGAGCTTGCGGCTGTTTAGCTACAGATAATAAACCCGCACCGCAGCGGTACGGGTTTATTATTCTTGATGCTCATTTATTGTGGTATGGCTGGCAGGTGTCGCAGAATTTTGCAAACGTTTACATTTTTAGTGTCATTGATTTGCGTCGAACCATGCTTAACGTACTCTGCTCCAGTGATATTGGCCTGCTTCCAGGCTGGCTTCAACAAACTGTCTGAATGTCGTCCGATCCTTCTCCGAAGCAAAGGAATCTTTGGGAACAATTAATGATCTGCTGGTCGATAGGAGAATAAGAAACAAATTGGGAGATTCGCGAACCTCGTAGATATCTGTCCAAAGCATTTTCCCCGTTTCCGATTCCGAGGAATAATGAATATCTCTCCCCGTAAATACAAATCGGTAGAGCTGCTTGATTAGTTTATCACTGACGAATGCTTTCATTGATTTCTGACGAATATTCCATCGATTCACAAACCATAAAATAACGCTAACGAGTATATCCAGCAGCACGATGATCACAAATTCAGTTCCTGTCCGCTCTCCGTCGACCAAAAGGACAATCCCAATAAAAACCACAAAGAATATAACAGCCAGCATCACTCTGGATGTTCTCGTGAAAAAAAGATTGAGTTCCTGAACATCCTTGAGTTCCAGGGTGGCTTCAACGATGATTTCATGATCCAAACAGTTCTCCTCCTTTGGTTCAAAAATCCCCCCTCTTCTAAAACAGCATGAATACACAAGAGGTTATGGATCATACGAAGAAGTTTATAGCAAACCTGCGGCAAATATAGCAACCACAGGCTTGCTGCCTTCATTGACGCCTTGCTTAATGCGGAACCTGAGAGCTGAAATCATCCCGGCTGGATTGATTCGCGTTGTAGAAAATAATATCGCCATCCGTTATCTTGAATCGGTTGCCATAAGCATCCTGAATATCACGGCTGAAGCCTTCCATCTTCCACTGATTCATCAATGGTGCATAAATGTACTGCAAATGAGGCCTTTTCAGATCTCCCTGCTGAATGGATTCAATATTGAAATTGACGATGATATAGCCGTTTTGGAGAAAGATAGGTGACTTGCTGTCCAGCCCGCCATGTGTTCGCCCATACTCAGCCACATTCGTTCCTGCTATTACGACAAACGGTTCTGCAGGTAAACTGTATTCGCCATACCACTTTTGAATGGAGACATTCGCTCGTTCCTGATCCACCGATGCCGGTATGCTGCTTGTAAGCCTTAGGAATGTCCTTACCTGCTCCGGAAGAATCAGCAGACTGTAACTGCCGACCGGCGTTTTTTGCTTCGTAAAGACATTCAGATAATTTTGGACGTATTGGGCTTTGCTCAAGCTGCCCGTTTGGCCGTAATGATTGTATTTGTAGCTGGCCGTATCGGCCAATTCTACAGCAGGCACGTTCCGCAAACGGTCGTTTAAAATTACGTAGCGTTGAACCTTATCCTCAGCGGAGCCCATCTTGACGAAATTATTTTTGCTCGTATTGTAGTAAAGGTCCACCGGTACACGAGAATCGCCATTGGCATTTAAGGCTTTGCCATCCTTGCTGACATAAAAAAAGCTTGGCGTGATCCGGATGCCATCCAGTGCCCCGAACATATTGCCTTTCGTTTTAAAATCGAATTTGAAGTGATATCCCGTTTTTACGGATACATTTTTATAGCCCTGCAGCGGATTGCTTCCTGGTCTGATCGGCAGGGTAAATTTTGCCTTGTTCCCTCGGGGATCGCCGTCGATAAGATTTTGGCCTACCCAGTAGGACATGCCTGTCTGATTAGCACTGCCGGATTGTGTGCGGAATACCTTTTCCCAATTGTAGTCGGCAATATCGGTGATATGGAAGTCGTACAGCCGCCCTATGACTTCTACAGGCACCTTCAATTCAGCCGCATGATGCGTTAAATTCGTGTTTGCATTCGTTTGAGAGGTATAACCACTGGGCGCATTTTCAGCAATATTGCGGAATGTAACCTGATAATCCCCTTCGTTTACCCAAACAGGTAAATAAAAGGTTGTATCGAGCTGACCGACTGGGATATCCACCCATGTTTCCTTTGGTATGAACTGTGTCTTGTTGGCGTTGTAGACGTCAAAGGGGAACTGCACCTGCTTGATCCGAAAATACTTTGCGTAATCGCGATTGCCATAACCAGGATAATTGGTATGCTGTCCGCTGGTTGGAATCGACACCGTAAACGGACGTTCCAGAATCAGGGCAGATCGACCCCCATTCGGAAATGTTTTCTGGTTATGTGCCGCGTCATCAGAAACGGTGGAATAGTTCACGATAGGAGTGTGGACCGTCACCGGATTAATGCCTTGGATCGAAAAATCCTGGTCTGTTCCGCCGTTAATATTTCCAGTCATTATGTTATAAAAGATTTGTCCGGTACTTTCCTCTTTGCTTTTATTCGTTTTAGAGCTGCTGATCATATGCCCGGGACTATAAAGTACATTGTCGTTAATAAGCTGCGGAGCAGGTATCTGCGATGGGGTTGGTCCCGTTTCCGGCGTGCGCTGGTTGTTTATGATCTTTAGTCCGTTAAAATCCAGTGAATCATTCTCAACCTCTACCTTGCCAACAGATTGCTCGGCCATCCCCTGAAAGGCTCCTTGTTCATTAGGAACGTTCGGCCTGGACTTGCCTCCATTTAACGTTTGCGACGGCGCTTCCTGATCCTCCGGCGGAGCAGGCGGGTAATATTTACCGTCCTGGCTGGCCTGAAATGCAGGCGGATTATAGCCAGAAGGATTGATGGATATTTCATCCCAGGCATAATTTTTGAGCGTTGCGTGGTTAATATCGTATACTTCCAGATTATCTATTTTCCAGAAAGAATACGGCCGCTGAATGCTGTAGCTATATACTTTTTCGTCTTTATCATGCTGTGGGTCCGGCTCGGTATGTGTTCCTTTCCCATCGGGATTGGTTACTGTTTTTCCAGGATCCCATTCCAGAATATATGTCTTTTTTACATTTACCGTGTAGGTGCATACGCCCTTCATCTGGTTGAACTTGTCCTGGTACAAATATTCCTTCGCTTTCACATTTCCGTACAAGCTTTCGGAAGTCGGAATCCCCTGCAGAACATCAAACTTCTCGCTGCCACGGTTGTCTGCCTTAATCACAGCTGTCACGACCGGATCCATGTATTTACCGCTTATCGATTGAGCAGGCTGCGGTTCAGTACATGATACGTCTCCCGGTTGAGGCTCCGGGTCTGTTGGAGGAACTTCTCCGTCTTCTACTGAAATCAAGATCTTATCGTACAGCGTATACATTCCACTTTCCCACTTTACGGTGATCGTTGCCTTTCCTTTAGCCTTTGCCTTGACCTGTCCGGAATGAGGATCAACGACTTCCACCACCGCTTTGTTATCTGAACTCCATGTGGCTTCAGGACGAGTGGTAACATCAACCGGGGATTTAAATCCGGTATCACTTGGCTCGGAAAACGGCTTGGTTTTCACCGCGGCTGTGAAGTTCTTGGTTTCGCCAATAGCCATTTGGTTGGAGCCGGATAAGCTGATTTCTTTGATTTCTTTGACGGTGCCCTCCCATTCGAAATCAATGGGGACGTTATAGTTAAACTGGTACTTCACTGAGCCGTTAGGTCTTGGCTTGATATGAGTTAAAGCAACTTTGTCTGAAAAGGGCTCTCCGCCTGTGGTGACCGTGAAGATGACGTATCTTTTGTCAGGAGTTATAGTTAATGATCCGTTTGAGTAAAATTTATCGCCTCCGGTTTGAAATTGTGTCGTTTTTGTCAATGCAGATTTAATTGAGTCAAACGGGAACTTTTCAATATTAGCCGGCACGCTATTGTTATCTTCAAATTTCCCTGGTTTATAGTTATAGGAGTCTACCTTCCCTGTCACAGCCCTTTTTTCAGGCACTGGGTTATCATGATTATCCCCAGTGTTTTTAGCCTCTACCTTGGTTCCATCATACTGATCAGCTTGAAAATCACCATCATCCATCTGATACCAGTAAACACCAGGCTTGCCTGTGTTTATAGCATGTACAGGTTTCGTAACTACCTGTCTTTTCTGAAATCCAATTGGGCTAATTTCAGCATCATATGGATATCCAAATGCTTCATTGGAATTAGTTGGTGCGGCAGCGTTAACTGATGGTATATCGGACTGTTCATACTGAATTAACAAGAGAATGAGAGTAAAGGATAGTATTGTTGGTATTATCCTTTTCTTGTTCATATAGTCTGTTCACACCCTCAAATTTTCTATTTTTTATAGACAACACTGATTGATGTCCCATCATTAGCCGTTACTGTAGTAGAGTACCGATCTTTATTTTCTGGTAGAGTTTTGATAAACATACCGGCAGACCACATTCGAATACCCTTTCCTTTATCAAAAAAGTGAGAACCATCATTAGGTGGTGTTTTGTATCCAAATTTTGTAGATACATCACCCTCCACTCTAAATCCAGCTTTAAAATCGTTATCGATTGCCCCTAAATATTTTTGATATGTGAAATTGTCCGCATTAGGAGTTACAGTTTCATCGATTAGCACAAGATAAGTCTTTGGATTAACCATGTATTCTTTATCTACAAACATTTTTCCATACACACTTCCAAGATCGGCCATACTTGAACCAGGAATAAAGATATAATGATGAATCTGAATAGTAGCAATACCATTTCTCAGATTAACATTTTTGCCAAATATTTTTAGAAGTCCACCATCAGTAATTGAAAGCTGCGGAGCTATGGTTTTAACATTCGTACCTGTAAGCCCAACCTCTCTCAGCTCACTTAAATCCTGAAAAGAGCTCGCTGCCTTCTCCTGTGTCCCTTCATAACGCTGTAAAATAACTGCCACTTCCGCCCGAGTTGTCGTCTTACCAGCCCCGAAACTATCATCCGGATATCCGGACATGAGACCGGTCCCAAGAACAACGGATACATACGGATAGTCAGCCTTGTTCAAGCCGCCTTTGTAATACTCCGTAACCGGCACAATCGTCTCCTTCGTATCGGACAGTGCCGTTTTGTAATCCTCATCTTTGGCTGCCAGGCCGGAGGCCATCCATTTCGCCATTTCCACGCGTGTCAAAGCCGTACCTGGCTTAAATCCATTGGAATAATCTCCAGCGTTCAAAAATCCTTTTGCTGCAGCTTCGTTCACTTCTTTTTCGCTCCAATGACCTGCCAAGTCTGAAAAAGAACCCACATTCGCTTTCACTTCATTCGTGGATACCCGGTCCAAAATGGCGGCAAATTCCGCCCGCGTAACAGCCGCGTTCGGTCTGAAGCTCCCGTTTCCTTCACCCTTCAAATATCCCTTAGACACCGCATAATCAATAGCTTTTTTAGCCCAGTGGTTGGCTGGAACATCTTTAAATGAGCCTTCCGCTGCTGATGCGGGTTTCCCCCATCCAAGACAAGCGCCAAAGATTAGTGCTATAGCCAACAAAGTGATCATTCTCTTTTTCATATGTACACTCCCTATCAATCACATTTTTTCGTCTCCGCCCACGCCTACCGACGTAACTTCCCAGAAGATAAACCGCGCTGCTTCCTTCCTCACAATCCACTTCTTCTTGTCTTATCCTACGGGACTGCTTGCCCACGTGAATGATCTGGAGCACACCTCCCTCAAAACATATGTATTAGAAACTATTTCTGCGAAATCTCTCATCCTTTGTAACTAGGACAATTGCAGTATACTATAACATTTTTGAAATATTTGTCATAAACAGTCGAATACTCACTTGAAAATCCTGAATATGGATTAAATTACAATCAATTGAACTCGTTATTTTACTTCATCCTCATCACATATCATCCCTGCGCGTGAATATACTTGATTAATAATGACTCATGACTTTTGAAGCTGATTATGCGTATAGGGGAGGTGCTGAACATGCCATCTGACGATCATTCGCTGTTTGTCGTGTCCAAGGAGGACTGGTCACTGCACCGTAAAGGGTATCAGGATCAAGTCCGCCATCAGGAAAAAGTGAAAGAAATGATTAAGCAAAACCTGCCCGATCTCATTACGGAAGAGAGTATTGTCATGTCGGACGGTAAACAGATTATCAAGGTACCCATCCGGAGTCTGGACGAATACCGTTTTATCTATAATTTCCAGAAGCAAAAGCATGTGGGGCAGGGTGATGGTGACAGTCAAGTAGGTGATGTACTCGGACGTGATCCGGCTCAGAAGCCTGGTCAGGGCGAGAAAGCTGGAGATCAGCCGGGGCATGACATCATGGAAGCCGAAGTCAGCATGGAAGATCTGGAGAATATGCTCTTTGACGAAATGGAGCTTCCTTTTATGAAGCCGAAAGAGCAGCAGGATGTGGAGACCGAATCCATTACTTTTAACGATATCCGCAAAAAAGGAATGCAGTCCAACATCGACAAAAAGCGTACCATTCTGGAGAATCTGCGCCGCAATGCCACTTCCGGAACTCCCGGCATCCATCATATCAGCCCGGATGACCTGCGCTACAAAACCTGGGAGGAAATCGTGGTGCCCCACTCCAGCGCTGTCATTATCGCTATGATGGATACCTCAGGCAGTATGGGATCTTTTGAAAAATACTGTGCGCGCAGCTTCTTTTTCTGGATGACCCGTTTTCTGCGGCGGCAATATGAAAAGGTAGATATTGTTTTCCTGGCGCATCATACCGAAGCGAAGGAAGTATCCGAGGAGGACTTTTTTACACGCGGCGAAAGCGGCGGCACCATCTGTTCCTCTGCCTATCAAAAGGCGCTTGAAATCATCGACCGGCGCTACCCGCCTTCCAAATACAATATTTATCCGTTCCACTTCTCCGACGGAGACAATCTAACCTCGGATAACGAACGCTGCGTGCGCCTGATCGGGGAACTGCTCAAGGTGAGCAATATGTTCGGATACGGAGAGGTCAACCAGTACAACCGGAGCAGCACACTCATGTCGGCCTACCGTAATATTAAAATGGAGCAATTTATGTACTATGTCATCAAGGAAAAAGGAGAGGTCTATCAGGCCCTGCGCACATTCTTCCAGAAACAGGAAGGAGCAATCCAAACATGAGTAACAGTGATGAAATCAAGCAGCTCGAATATGCCATCAGCGAAATTATGGAGATAGCCGATGGCTTCGGGCTCGATTATTATCCGATGCGTTACGAGATCTGTCCTGCTGATATTATCTACACTTTCGGCGCATACGGTATGCCGACCCGCTTCTCGCACTGGAGCTTCGGTAAAACTTTTAACAAGATGAAAATGCAATACGACTTCGGACTCAGCAAAATTTACGAGCTGGTCATCAACTCCAATCCCTGCTATGCTTTTCTGCTCGACGGCAACTCGCTGATTCAGAACAAGCTGATCGTCGCACACGTTCTTGCCCATTGTGACTTCTTTAAAAATAATTACCGTTTTTCGACCTCCAACCGCAATATGGTTGAGAGCATGTCCGCCACAGCTGAACGGATCAGCCATTACGAGATGGAATATGGAACCGAAGCTGTCGAGAGCTTCATTGACGCCGTCCTGAGCATACAAGAGCATGTGGATCCCCAACTGGTTAGACCACAGCATCTCGGCAAGCAGCGTTACATGGAATACAAGATCAAGGAGCAGAAAGACTCCCACAAACAAGAGCCTCCTGCTGGCGACTATGATGATCTTTGGAATCTGGATGAACCCAAAACCAAAGACAAGAACACAGTGGCATCACGCCATTTCCCTCCCGAACCGGAAAAAGATATCATGTGGTTCATCCAGGAATTCTCTGAGGTACTTGAGGAGTGGCAGCGGGATATCATGAGTATGCTGCGTGAGGAAATGCTATACTTCTGGCCGCAGATGGAAACCAAAATCATGAACGAAGGCTGGGCTTCCTACTGGCATCAGCACATCATTCGGGAACTGGATCTGACCAGCGAGGAAACCATTGAGTTCGCCAAACTGAACTCCTCTGTCGTACAGCCATCCCGCAACAGCTTGAATCCCTACTACCTGGGCCTTAAAATTTTCGAGGATATCGAGCGGCGCTGGGATCACCCGACGAAGGAAGAGCAGGAACGTGGCGGAAGAACGCCCGGCCGAGGCCGAGAGAAAATTTTCGAGGTGCGTGAGTACGATTCCGATACCTCGTTTATCCGCAATTACTTAACAAAGGAATTAACGAATGATTTGGATTTGTATGTATTCGAGAAAAAAGGACCCGAGTGGAAAATTACCGACAAAGGTTGGGAGCGTGTCCGAGATCAGCTGGTTGTGTCCAGAGTGAACGGCGGTAATCCATTTCTGGTTGTATCCGATGGTGATTTCATGCGAAACGGAGAGCTTGTCGTGCGGCATGAGTATGAAGGCACCGAGCTTGATCTGAAATATATGGAACGGACCATGCCGCATGTCTATCAGTTATGGGGCCGGACCGTCCATCTGGAAACCATAATCGAGGATAAGAAAGTCATGTTCACCTATGACGGCAAAAAGCTGCACCGTAAATTTGTTTAAAGCCTACACCAACCAATATAAAAAGACCCGGGAACCCACCGGGTCTTTTTATTTGCCTCTTATTTACCAACGTACTCGTATAAAACTAATTCTAACCTGCTCTGTATCTCTTACCTGTTAAAGCGGGGAACTCTCCCCTAGCGCAATTCTTATGTTATGCCTTAATTATATCCACGATATTTCAAAGTGTTTCCAACTTGTAAATTATTTTTCCATCGCTTTATATCCGATGCCGTACACAGTTTGGAGAAGATATTGTGCATCCCCCAGCTTCTTGCGCAGACGCTGGATATGAATATCGACAGTTCGAGTCCCGCCAAAGTACTCCATACCCCACACGAGTTCAAGCAAATCCTCGCGGGTATAGACACGCCCCGCATGGGAGACCAGGAGAGCAAGCAGATCGAATTCTTTAGGTGTTAAATCCATGGACCCGCCATTAATATCCGCCGTACGGCGCACCGTATCGACTTTAAGACCTTCAAGGCGATAAACCTCCGAGTCTGCAGGTGGCGTTGGATCACTACCTTTATCTAATCGGCGTACAATGGATTTGACTCTGGCCACCAGCTCACGGATATCAAATGGCTTGCTCATAAAGTCATCCGCACCGAGCTCCAGTCCCAGCACTTTATCTACAATATCGTTTTTGACGGTCAGTAAAAGAATACCGATCCCCTTGACGTTTTCCAGCCGGCGGCAAACCTCATACCCATTCAGCTTGGGCATCATTACATCCAGGACGAGCATGTCCGGCCGGAAGGAGGTTACCTTCTGCAGTGCTTCTTCCCCGTCCGCTGCCGTTGATACCTCAAAGCCCTCGCGTTTCAAGGCGTAAGTAATGGCACTGCGAATGCTTTCTTCATCATCGACCACAAGTACTCTTCTCTGGTCCATATTATCACTTCCCGTTTCAAACCGAAGTTTTTCTGATTTCATTTATTATAAAGAATAGTGCCCTGTGATGAAACAGCAGCCAAAAATAAAGAGCATGCCTTTACAAGCATACTCTACCATTTATTATTTATTCACTATGGTTCCGAATAGCGTGCCGTTGATTCGCGGATAACCAGACTGGAAGGCTCGGTAACGACCGGAGGCGGATATTCAGTGCTCTTAATCATCGAGATCAGCTCTTCAATCGACTTCACGCCAATGGCGTGAATATTCTGGTTGATCGTGGTCAGACCCGGCTTGAACAGCTCAGCTTCATAAATATTATCAAATCCCACGACTGATATATCACCGGGAACGGAAAGCCCATGAGCTTCAATCGCGTGAATGACTCCAAAGGCAGCCATATCAGAAGTACAAACTACGGCCGTCGGTGGCTGATCCAGCTGCAGCAGCATTCTCATGCCTTGAATACCGCTATCGTAGGAGTAATCCCCGTTCACAACATAATCCTCACGATATGGAATGGAGGATGTCTCAAGACCGTCACGATATCCCGCCAAGCGGCTTTCGTTAACGGGCTGCCCTGGTACACCCGCCAAATAGGCAATTCGTTGATGTCCAAGCTCGTATAAATGCCGGACCGCCATATGTACGCCATTTCGGTTCTCAGTCGTAATATTACCTGCCCGTTGACCGGTCGCATCCATATCCACAAACATGGTTGGAATTCCGGATTCGATCAGCTCCCGAATGCTGTGATGATCCTTTTCCACTCCGAACACGACCACTCCGTCTAAATTACGGCTCTGACAGTGATCGACAAAAGAGTAACCGGGATCATTCAGCCGGGCGGACAACCGCATGAGATCATATCCGCTGTTTTCCAGTGCCGTCTTGATGCCTTCCAGCAGCATCGCCACATATGGATTGGTAAAAGGTATATTAATGAGGACCCCAACGGTCCAGGATCTCCCGGTCACCAGACCCCGCGCAATGACATTGGGTCTGTAGCGAAGCAATTCGATCGCATTCTTGACTTTTTTTCTCGTCTTTTCACTAACATCCGGATAGTGATTAATCACTTTGGACACCGTTGCTACCGAAACCCCTGCTTCTTTTGCTACATCATGAATTGAAGCCAAATTAGATCACCTCGGACTACGGATTGCAAATACATGCTCAATCAGTTCTTCTATCCCTATAACTCATGATGTGTCCTCTATTATACTTGAAATGATAAGTCAGAGATATAGAATTTTCTGCATGAAAATGGAAAAAGAGTAATCCGTTGAAGGAATCTAGCTTTTATTTTGAATTTCCGCCAGATCCTGCGTCAGTTTCTCGATCATCGTCACAAATGAAGCGAGTTCCTGTGAGCTGCTGGCCTGCTCTCTGGCATGAATAGTCGTCTTTTCCGTTTCATTCTGTACGCGGCTCAGCCGCTGCATAATGCCGGACACCTTGTCCTGAATCTGCTCCAAGGCTTCACGCGAATGCATCGCTAGTTTGCGCACTTCTCCTGCCACCACGGTAAACCCTCTGCCCATATCTCCCGCATGCGCAGCTTCAATCGCCGCATTCAGACCAAGCAGATGCGTCTGATCTGCGATCGCTTTAATGAGTACACCCATATTTTCAATCTGCTTCACATCCTCGTGAAGCTCGTCCATCAATACATGAGCCGTTTCCTGTGAGTCCGCAGTGACCTGTGCAGAAGTCGCAATTTGCCCTGCGCTCTCATTCAGTTCGGCAACCATGCCCGTTAATTGCTGCACAACCTCTGTAACCGCTTGCAGCACATGCTCTTTTTCATCGGCCAGATCTTTCAGTTTTTCCTTCTCTTTCAGTTCATAGGCTTCCAAAACGAGCTGTGAATCAAGATTGAACATTTTGCTGAGTGAATGGATAACCGAAACCCATTGCTCCGGCACCACCTGGCGCATCAGGTCTGTTGCGATATCCAGGTATGTCATGTAGCTGCCAAGATAATATTCGACACTCAGGCCCACGCGAGAGTGCACAAGACCGATCGCAATTCTTTTCTCCAGATATTCATCATCAATTTTACCGTCAGCCAGCGACATCCAATATTCTCTTTGAGTGTCCTTTAATCTCTCAATCGTCGTGGTTTTCCCGATAAGCTCCATCAGTTCCGGTTCGGTGGCGATATGCTTGTAAAAATGGTTCACGACTTCTTCTACCACTTTCACGAATACCGGACGAAATTGCAGAAGGTTCTCCAAGTCTTTTTCGGTCAACCTGATATAATCAATCTGTTTCTGCCGTTTAGAGGTTACATTAATCATGTAAAAAGGCACTCCTTCTTTATACCTAAAATTTTCCGTTGATACAGCAACTTTGTATATTATAGACTATATCGACAGCTTATCCACTAGATTTGAACTGTTTTTTTTATATTTTATAGCAAACAGCGAAAAACCGCCCTCTTCCGAGGACGGTTTAATTGTTTATCGGTTCAGCAGGCTTCCCACATATTTCAGCAATTCATTCGCACAGACCGGGCAGTACCCGTGATCATCCATAAGACGTTTGCTGACCTCATTAATTCGCTTGAGCTGGTTCGCATCCGGCGTTTTCGTGGATGTGGTGATCTTGACGATATCCTTCAAATCTGTAAACAGCTTTTTCTCGATAGCTTCACGCAGCCGGTCATGATTATGGTATTCGAATTTCTTTCCTTTGCGTGAATAGGACGAAATGCGGATCATGATTTCTTCCCTAAACGCTTTCTTGGCATTTTCCGAAATGCCGATCTGCTCTTCAATCGAGCGCATCAACCGCTCATCCGGATTCATCTCCTCGTCTGTCAGCGGATCACGAATTTTGGACATATTGCAGAAAGCCTCGATATTATCTAAGTAATTTTCAAATAGCGTCTTGGCAGACTCATCGAAAGAGTAGACAAACGCCTTTTGCACTTCTTTTTTCGCGAGCTCGTCGTATTCTTTACGCGCAACGGCGATAAAATTCAAATAACGTTCCCGCTCCTCTTTGTTGATCGAGGCATGCTGATCCAGTCCGTCCTTAATCGCTCTCAAAATATCCAGTGCGTTAATGCACTGAAGATCCTGCTTAATCAAAGCACTGGAAATCCGGTTAATGACATAGCGTGGATCCACGCCGGACATACCTTCCTCCAGATATTCGGTCTGCATTTCCTTCAGGTCTGCTTCCTTGAAGCCCTCAATCTCTTCCCCGTCATACATCCGCATCTTTTTGACGAGATCCATTCCATGCTTTTTCGTTTCCTTCAGACGAGTGAGTATGGAGAAAATAGCAGAGGATCGAAGCGCATGCGGCGCAATATGCACATGCTTCATATCGCTTTGCAGAATCAGCTTGTTGTAAATTTTCTCTTCATCTGAAACTCTAAGATTGTATGGGATCGGCATAACAATCATCCGTGATTGCAGTGCCTCATTTTTCTTATTGGATATAAACGCCTTATACTCGGATTCATTGGTATGGGCCACAATGAGCTCATCCGCCGATATTAACGCAAATCGCCCTGCCTTGAAATTACCTTCCTGGGTAAGTGACAGCAGATTCCACAGAAACTTCTCGTCACACTTGAGCATTTCCTGGAACTCCATCAAGCCGCGATTGGCCTTATTCAGCTCTCCATCGAAGCGGTATGCCCGCGGGTCCGACTCCGAGCCAAATTCCGTGATCGTTGAAAAATCGATGCTGCCTGTCAGGTCGGCAATATCTTGTGACTTTGGATCTGAAGGACTAAATGTACCAATCCCTACACGGGCATCCTCGGATATGATCACCCGGGTCACAGGTACCTTTTCGATATCACCGTCGTATTCCTGCTTCAGGCGCATTTGGCAGGATGGGCATAAATTCCCTTCAATGCGCACCCCCAGCTCTTGCTCTACCTCTTGCCTTAACTCCAGCGGAATCAAATGCAGTGGTTCCTCATGCATCGGGCATCCGTCAATCGCATAAAAGGCTCCCTGCTCTGTCCGTGAAAATTTTTCCAATCCCCGCTTCAGGAGTGTCACCAGTGTAGATTTACCACCACTTACCGGGCCCATCAGGAGCAATATCCGTTTACGGACATCGAGCCTGCGCGCGGAAGAGTGGAAATACTCCTCTACGAGCTTCTCCACAGACCGGTCTAACCCGAAAATCTCCTGTTCAAAAAATTTATAGCGTTTATGGCCGCCCACCTCCTCCACACCGTACGACTTGATCATGTCATACACGCGCGCATGAGCGGTGATTGCCGCTGAAGGATCTTGACGGAGCAGTTCAATATAATCTTTAAAAGTGCCATTCCACGCAAGTTGATCGCTTTCTGCCCGATAGGCCGCTACGCGTTCGAAAATATCCATGCTAGTACCTCCTATGACTACGTTTTGAGTTGTCAAAAATTCGATCAAAGCGTCAAGGGTCAACTTCATCCCATTTGATCCCGATTTTCACATTATCCTAATCAAAAAGTGTATTACATACCTATGCTGATTATGGGGATTAGTTGACCTATTTTTTCGCAAAAGGAGGATTGTCTTTTATCAAATGTTATAATATAGGAAACGAAAGAAGGAACGGCTTGGCCGACTTTTAGCAAAGGGGAATGTTCATGACCGTACAGCATGAAACCGAGCTGTATGAGCCGTTGAAGGCTTTTTTCGAACAGCAAGGATATGAAATCAAGGGAGAGGTTCGGAACTGCGATCTGGTTGGGGTTCATCCGGAGAAAAGCGAGCCTCTGATTGTCGAAATGAAAAAAACGTTCAATCTCGCACTGCTTTTGCAGGGGATGGAACGTCAACAAATGAGCTCACAGGTATATTTGGCGGTAGAACGCAGCAGAACCAAGCGCGGAGCAGTGAACCAGCGTTGGGGCGAGATCACGAGGTTATGCCGCAAGCTGGGCTTCGGACTGATTACCATTACCTTTTTCAAAACAAAAAAACCTTTCGTCGAGGTTCTATGCGAGCCGAATCAACAAGAACCAGTCAAAAGCATCAAGAAAAGACGTAAGGAACGGCTCTTATATGAATTTCATGAACGCAGCGGCGATTACAATATCGGCGGCAGCAGCCGTGCGAAGCTGATGACTGCTTACCGTGAAAAGGCACTGCGAGTTGCGCTCGCACTGGCAAGTGCTCCGCCCGAAGGCGCTTCTCCCGCTTCACTGCGGGATCTGACTGGGATAGGGAACACAGCAAGTATCCTTCGAAGCAATTATTACGGTTGGTTCGACAGGATCGGGCGCGGGCGTTATGCGCTTACTCCAGCCGGTGCGGAGAGTCTCAATCTATATGCGGGGGTACTCGAAACCGCCCCTGCATCTCCGGCAGTTGAACAGAAATCTAAAAAGCGCTAGCTTCGGGCCGTGAATTCTGAGATAGCCTCTCCGATCAAATTCATACCCAGGAGCAGTTCATCCCTGCCCGGATGGGTAAAGTTCAGCCTGATATATTCACTGCCTTCCCCTTTTGCATAGCAAAGCGTTCCGGGTAAAAAGGCCGCTCCCTTATCCAAAGAGCATTTCAAGAGGGCCACACTGTCCAGTGCCTCCGGGAGCTTTACCCAAATGAACATACCGCCCTTGGGCACTTCGAAACGGGCACCTTTCCATGCCGGACGTTTCAAAAGCTCAGTCATCAGCTTCAGCCGGGTCTCGTATTCACGATTCAGCATCTGAACATGCTCATGAATATCAAACGTCGAAGATTCAAGCAGATAATGCAGCAGGCACTGGTTAAAATGGCTCGACTGCCAGTCAGCCAGCTGTTTGGCCATGACCATGGTTTCGATCATCGCCTTGTTCCCCGCAGCCCAGCCTGTACGGAGCGCCGGAACCACCGTCTTGCTGAAAGAGCCGATATACAGCACTTGACCTCCCTTACCCGAATCATCAAGCGAAAACAAGGAAGGATACTCGGTATAAAACTTCTTCTCGGTTATTCCCCCGAAGTGCAGATCTCCATAAGAATTGTCTTCCACAATCAGAAGCTTGCGTGATTTGCAAATCTCCAGTACTTCCTTGCGCCGCTCAAGACTCCACAGAACTCCTGTGGGATTCGTGAAGTTTGGGGATACCAGCAGCAGCTTGGGTCTTAAACTCTCCAATTGCTGGAGCAAATGCTCCGGACTGATCCCGTCCTCATTACCTTCCACAGGAACGATGACAGCCCCCTGCATTTTCAGAATCTGCAGAAATCCCGGTGAAGTCGGATGTTCGACCAGTACAGGATCCCCGGGCTCCACATATACACGGGCAAGGAGATCCACAGCCTGCTGGCTGCCTGTAGTGAGCAGAATTTGGGCCGCATCCACATCCGTATGTTTCATCTGCTTGAAGTTTGCGCACAGCCACTTCCGCAGCGGCAAATAGCCCTGAGGCTCGCCGTACTGCAGCGCCGCAGGGCTTTTCGATATGACGGCTGCCGCGGCAGCCTCCAGTGATGATACCGGGAACAACTCCTCCGCAGGAAGCTCCTCCGCGAAAGAGATAAATGAATCCCGTGTAGACAGTGATCTCATGAAGTGAAGCGGTGACGACAACATAGCCTTCGTGCGTTCCGCAAAGGAATACTGCATGATATCTCCTCCTTCTTCCAGTTCCAATCCACCGTTCTCTGCCTTGTATCTATAGCCCATATCAGGATTCCATAAAATCCTCACATGTATATATATCGTGGTTTAACTGAAAACAGGACTTTTTTGACGCGTTGTAAGTGCAAACTTTTCAATGGCCTGCGCCCGGGTGGATACTCCCAGCTTCACATATATCTTACGCAAATAATTATCGATGGATCGCCGGCTGACCGCAATTTCTGTCGCAATCTTGTCATAGGTAATCCCCTGAACGATCCGCTCCATAATGAAAATCTCCGTATCCGTCAAATGATAAAGTCCACCATCGATAACCGGTTGCTGAACCTGCCAAATACCGTTCTTCAGCCAATCCATCGGAAGTGTTGCGAGTCCTTCGCGCAGACCGTCAATCATAAGCATCAGCTGTGCCGCGGACGCCTGCTTCGACAAAATTCCGCTTCCTCCGAGATTCACCACCGAATGCAGCAGCTTGATCCCATCAGTATCCGTCAAAATAATAATATGGCTCGCTGGGGATGAATGCGTCATTTTTTCAAGCAGAGTTTCTGCTGTTCCTTCCGGCATTTGGTAGTCCAACAGCACCAATTCCGGCTGCTGCTCCATGACGAGTATCAGTCCTTCATCCCAATTTGAGGCCATGCCTGTTACTTTTAGCTCTTCCTTTTCTTCCAAAATCAATTTGGTTCCCAGCATACTTGTGGGGTGACTGTCTATAATCACGACCCGCCAAACCTTCGTCATTTCAATTGAAACCCCCTGCTAAATAGAGTGGAATGATTACATAAACGTATAATTCAGCTATGTTGAATAACGCGTTAAATGCTTGTTTCAAGACGTATGAAGTGTATAAAATGGTGTCGGAGGTGTTTTTTAGTAAATTTTGTTAAAGTTGCGCTTTTTCATGCCTTTGCTGCAAATAATCTAACAAGATTGTATCGCAACGCTTCCATGTGGTGCAATCTCTTTTTAGGCTTTTCTGTGACTTTAGATTCATTTTTGCGAAAAGAGCAGGGGAATGTTAGAATGAGGGCTGGCAAGAAAAGGCTCTTTATAGGAGTTTCCCAGAAGACAGTGCATGTTTTGCGGAGTTTTCTTGCGATACCATGATGTGTGGTCAAGAAGTTTATAGTACTGATATTTTTAAAAATCCAGTTGTAACCGGGGTGATGATAATGCAATCTTCGACACAGCCATCCGCACCTTATCAGAACCGGACAAAACGGGAAAAATCCCCTTCAGTGAAGCTCGTCTTACTTATTTGGATATTGCTCATAGCTGCAGGAATTACAGCCGCTTATTTATACAGCAATCATGTGAAGCATGAAATGCTCCAGCAGCTTCAGGCAGATTCACACAAACAGATGAACGAGCTGAAGATGAGCTACGAAGCAAAATTCGAAGCTTTGTCCGGTGAAGTAAAGGAGCTTGAAAGCAAGGTGCAGTCGTTTAATGAGCTTCTGACGTTTACCAAAGACAATGCCACCAGCAAAACGGATAACAGCAATAAGCTGTACACGCAGCTGAATGAAGTCAAGAAACAGCTGAATACATTGCAGCAGAAAATGGATCTGCTCAAATGAACTTAGAAATGAAACAGATCAACCGGTTTTTCCTGCTTGCGACTGCACCCTTTTTAGGACTTTTTCTATTTCTATTATTCAGCTTTACACCCGTACATGTTGAGGTCGATACCGCAGCCTATGTTCCTGATGTTACACTAAAGGATCGGACTGCAATACTTAAGCAGGATTTGGACAAAGCTGACCAGTCTGTAAAGGTGACCATCTCTTCCATCCGCAAGACATCGGCACTTTACAAGCAAACGACCACAACCATGAATTCGATTGTCACGAATGCAAAAACACAGGCGGTTCGCCCGGAGTACTTATACAACCGGCGGATTACTGCCAAGCTTGGCGTTCCTTTTGAACGGGTGGAAAGCGACCGCATCCGTATCGAGCTGTATAAGGTAAATCCGGGTGTTTACAAAGGTTACGCCATGAAGGTGAAGCTCAAGGATCCTGCCGCTATGCAGATGAGTCTGGGACGGGATAACATAGGCAGCTCTGAAACCACTATGCAGGCCGTGAGCAGACACGGAGCCGTAGCAGGCATCAATGCCGGAGGCTTTGCCGACAACGGTGGTAAACGCTATCCGCTCAGTACCACGGTCATGAACGGACAATACTTGACCGGTTTTGAATCAAGCTTCAAGGATCTGTTCTTCGTGGGTATGGACAATTCCGGCAAGCTAATCGGAGGAAAGTTCAGCAACAAAACAGAGCTCGACAGCCTGAAGCCAAAATTCGGAGCCACATTCGTACCCGTGCTTCTTAAAAATGGACAACCCATGCCGATTCCGGAAAAATGGCAGGTTTCGCCGAAGCGTGCCCCTCGTACCGTCATTGGTAATTATAAAGATGATCAGCTGCTCATCATCGTAGTTGACGGGTATAGTGAAAGCGGAAGCTCAGGCGCTACGCTCCAAGAGCTGCAGAACAAGATGTATGGACTGGGCATAAAGGATGCTTATAATTTGGATGGCGGTGGTTCTTCATCCCTTATTGTAAACGGAAGAGTGGTTAATAATCCGTCAGATGGAAGTCTGCGGCCGGTTCCAACACATTTTTTATTCTACAAATAAAACAATACTCATTTATTTTTTGTGAAAGTCTGGGTATAATATTCTTAATGAGCATGGTAGTATAGCGGGAGGTGGCCTTCATGTCGTTCTCATTAACTTTTTGGATTATTGCATTGGTGCTTGTTATGTTCCTGGCTGGCATCTTAACCGCAGGTTTTAACGAGGATAAAACCAAAGGTCTGTAATTTTAGGCCAAGAAGGCTTCCTGAACAAGGAAGCCTTTTTTTCTTGTCTTTTTTACCGGACATCCGATACAAAAAAGAAACACCACGAATCATCGTGATGCCTGAAATGATGGTTATGCATGTTTTTGAAGCTGCGCCATATCGACTTGGCATTGACCACAGATATAACGTTCTTTAAATTCGCTCACATCATCCATGGAGCCGCAGAATACACATTTGGGACGATAACGTTCCAGGATGATATGATCTCCCTGCACTAAAATCTCGACAGGGTCCCCCTCATTCATCTGATACCGTTTTCGCAACGATTTGGGTAAGACAATTCTTCCCAGCTGATCGACTTTGCGAACTACACCAGCAGGTTTCATAGACCAACTACACCTCTCCTATTAACTAGTCAACTTCTTTTATGATTAGAAAGTACTCCCTGGCATGTTAAAACGTCTTTCCAACCAAAAAAAATGGGTCTTTCTTAATAGTTCTATATGAGGATGTCGAATCCTGCTAACATTTCGAATTTTTATTTCTTTCTTTTAGAAACTTACTTCATGCCAGGAAAATCCAGCTGGCGCAGTGCCTCAAAAGCGATAATGGCTGCGGAGTTGGACAGGTTCAGAGAGCGGACCTTATCGGTCATTGGCATACGGATACAAGTCTCGGGATTCGCAGCCAGCAGCTCAGGAGGCAGTCCTTTCGTTTCTTTTCCGAACACAAGGAAATCCCCGTCTTGGAACTTTATATCATTGTATCTTTTGTCGGCTTTTGTCGTTGCGTAAAAGAAGCGGCCTTCCGGATATTTCTCTTGGACCTCCGCAAACGAATCATGATATTCAAGATTAACCGCGTACCAGTAATCAAGTCCTGCTCTCTTCAGCTTCGAATCATCTGTACTGAAGCCCAGCGGCCGGACCAAATGCAAATGGATCCCTGTGGCTGCGCAGGTTCTTGAGATATTGCCGGTGTTTGCCGGAATTTCAGGTTCTACAAGCACAATATGCAGTGCCATATCATTCACTCCATCCTTAAGTTGTAATTCAAATCATTTTTTTCTTCTTTTATCGTAACGAAAAAGCCTTCCACCCATTAGGCGAAAGGCTTTGCGTTCAACAGGCTGATTTTTCGTCAGCTTGCATTATCCATGACTTTTTTGGAAATCGGCCATGAAATCCACCAGAGCTTTGCAGCTGTCATAAGGTACCGCATTGTAAATGGAAGCGCGTAACCCGCCCACACTGCGATGACCCTTCAGACCTACGAATCCTGCCTGCTCCGTTTCCTTGATGAACTGCTTCTCGAGTTCTTCAGATGCCAGCTTAAATGTAACGTTCATTATAGAACGGCTGCCGGCATCGACAGGACCGCGATAGAAGCCTTCGCTGCTATCGATTATATCATAAATTAGGCCAGCTTTCTTGCGATTAGCCTGCTCAACGCCCGCAAGTCCGCCCTGCTCTTCAATCCATTTCAATACCTCGTTCACCATATATACAGAGAAGGAAGGAGGGGTGTTATACAGAGAGTCATTCTTTAAATGCGTACTGTAACGCAGCATTGTTGGAATATGCTTCGGAGAATCGGCCAGCATTTCTTCACGGGCAATGACAACCGTTACCCCGGAAGGACCAAGATTCTTCTGAGCCCCTGCATAGATGAAATCGAACTGATTCACATCCAGTTGACGGCAGAGAATATCACTCGACATATCAGCAATCAGCGGAACGTTGCCCGTTTGGGGATACTGCTGGTACTGAGTACCCTCGATGGTCTCGTTGGAAGTCACATGCAGGTACGCAGCGTTCTCTGGAATTTCAATGCTGCTGAGATCAGGGATGGACATAAACTTATCTGCTTCCGATGTAGCAGCAATATGCGTTTCACCGATCAGCTTTGCTTCTTTGACCGCTTTATCAGCCCAACTGCCGGACAGAACATAACTTGCCGTTTTGCCTGCAGACAGAAAATTCATCGGGATCATGGCAAACTGCGTGCTCGCTCCACCCTGTAAAAACAACACTTTGTACCCATCAGGATTGCCCAGAAGAGATAAAAGGCGGCTTTCTGCTTCATGATGAACTTCCTCATAGACTTTGCCCCGATGCGACATTTCCATAATGGACATGCCTGTTTCCCGAAAATCAACAAATTCTGCCTGTGCGCGTGTCAGAACTTCAAGCGGCAGTGCCGCTGGCCCCGCATTGAAATTATAAGCTCTCTTGCTCACGATAACTCCCCATCCTCTCTCTGTAACTGATTTTATAAAATGATAGCAGGTATCCCAGGGAGCATCAAGTGCCAAAATGCACAAGCGCTTGTCCCGGAAATGAATTCCCTTTCCATCCACTTTAGCATATTTCTTTTACTCAAATAAAGCTTTACAGAAATAAAATATATGATTTATCCGGACCAAAGGAAAGCTAAATATTCACATTCCAAATGAGATGACATCAACCCGCTGATACACGAAAAAATACCCATCCGCCAGGGCGGACAGGCAATAGTCATCATATTGACATTAATAGGGATCCGCTTCATGGCCCATGCGCTCTGCGTCATGCACCGCTTCCTCCCGCTGATCACCGGAAGACTCTTTCCGTGCTTTTTCCAGCCCCTCCGCAACACGGCGTCCGTACTCTTCATCCGCTTGCGTGAAATTTCGAATCATCTGTTCCTGAATGGACGGATCGCATTGTTTGAGGGCATCCACGAGATTGTTAATGAGATCCTCCCTTTCCCAGTCTTCAAACGAGCGGTACGTATGTCCTGCCTGTTTAAAATCATTGGTACGCTCGATTCTCTGACGCTGGAGCTTGGCATGATATTCCGGCTCGTGAGGTGCCGCGTTCTGCTCAGCTTCGACCAGACCATCCGTCATCGATGGCTCATAATCCACATGCGGGCTTTGCTCGGGTGCCATATCTACAAAATACTGCATCTGACCTCCACGCTGATTGGTCGCCACACGCTTCTTAGGCGCGTTTATCGGCAGTTGGAGATAGTTGGTCCCTACCCGGTAGCGTTGGGTGTCTGAGTAGGAGAATGTGCGTCCCTGGAGCAGCTTGTCGTCCGAGAAGTCGAGTCCGTCGACAAGCACTCCGGTACCGAAGGCCGACTGCTCCACCTCGTTATAGTAGTTTTCCGGGTTACGATCAAGCACCATTTTGCCCACTTTCAGAAAAGGGAACTGATCTTCCGGCCATAGCTTGGTTGGATCCAGCGGATCAAAATCAAGCTCGGGATGATCATCATCGCTCATGATTTGCACGCACAGCTCCCACTCCGGATAATCCCCGCGTTTGATCGCTTCATAAAGATCCTGAGTCGCATGGCTGTCATTCATCCCTTGAATTGCTTTGGCTTCCTTCTGCGTCAAATTTTTGATGCCCTGTCGAATCGGCTCCCAATGATACTTCACGAGTACCGCTTCGCCTTCCGCGTTCACCCACTTATACGTATTCACACCCGAACCCTGCATCTGCCGGTAATTGGCCGGGATTCCCCATGGTGAGAAAATAAACGTAATCATATGGGTCGCTTCTGGTGATTTGGATACAAAATCGAACATCCCGACAGGTCCCGGCACGTTGGAAACCGGATCCGGCTTAAATGCATGTACCATATCAGGGAATTTCAACGGATCGCGGATAAAAAAGATTTTGAGATTGTTGCCGACGAGATCCCAGTTTCCTTCCTCAGTGTAAAACTTCACGGCGAAGCCGCGCGGATCACGAAGCGTCTCAGGAGACCCCATTCCGTGTATCACAGTAGAAAACCGCACAAACACGGGGGTACGCTTGCCTTTGATCTGAAATAGCTTGGCGCGGGTATATCGGGATACCGACTCTTCCCCTACTGTTCCATAGCTTTCAAAATAACCGTGCGCTCCTGCTCCCCGAGCATGAACGACTCGCTCTGGTGTACGCTCACGATCGAAGTGGGTGATCTTCTCCAGGAAGTGATAGTTCTCCAGCGTGATCGGTCCACGGCTGCCCACCGTCCGCACATTCTGATTATCCGATATCGGGTGCCCCTGGCGGTCAGTAAGGGTTTTATCCCTTTCCACTTCCCCCGCTGTGCTGCTGACATTTGCCCCCGCCTGATTCACCGCGCTGTGGTCATGTTTATTGTCATTATGCTCTATCACTGTTCACATCTCCTAATTATGTATTATTCATTTGGTTAATGTGTCCATTGAGGTAGAGAGGTATACGGGATAATAGGAATGATATCAGTGAGCCTATCGGAATAATTCGTTAATAACACGGCGTTTAGGCGGACACTCCGAGAATGGACGTTGCTTGGGTGCAATTCCTTACATTAGGCTATCGAAGAAACGATAAAATGTTCAAATACTCTTGAACATAACCTGTATTCTTTAATGGCGTACCCTAAATAAGATGGAGATACATACAAAATCTCCTGCTATAAGAGCAAAGTAGAAATCAACGCAAAACTAGCGGAGAGGACGAAGCAATTCCGAAAAAGCGGCAGCGGTCGCCTTTGTCCCCGAGTTTCTTCCACTAAGGAATACTCCGGAAACTCGGGGACAACAGCGATTGGAGGAATGCTTCGTAATCGCAGCGTCCATCAAAGCTCACCATACACAAAAAGACTGCCCCATATTTCGGGACAGTCTTTTCTTATGACTCAGGATTAGCAGTCGAAGTACAAACCATATTCATGCGGATGAATGCGGATCGCAACGGCTTTCGCTTCGCCACGTTTCAGTTCGATGAAGTTATCGATAAATTCTTTTGTGAATACGTCGCCTTCGAGCAGGAACTCGTAGTCAGCTTTCAGTGCGTCAAGTGCTTCGTCCAGCGTACCAGGCACGCTGCGGATTTGCGATTTTTGGTCATCGCTGAGTTCATAGATGTTTTTGTCCATTGGACCATATCCAAGCTCAACCGGATTGATTTTGCGCTTGATGCCGTCAAGACCGGCCATCAGCATTGCGGAGAATGCCAGGTAAGGATTCGCTGTGGAGTCCGGTGTACGGAACTCGATGCGGCAGCCTTTTGGCGTTACAGCAGCTACCGGAATACGGATTGCCGCAGAACGGTTGCCTTTGGAGAATACCAGGTTCACTGGCGCTTCATAACCTGGAACCAGACGTTTGAACGAGTTCGTCGACGGGTTAGTCAGTGCCAGAAGTGCCGGAGCATGGTACAGGATACCGCCGATGTAATGAATGGCCATCTCGCTCAGGTTGGCATAAGCGCCTTTTTCATAGAACAGAGGCGTATCGCCGTCAAAGATGGATTGGTGAACGTGCATACCGCTTCCGTTGTCTCCAAAAAGAGGCTTCGGCATGAAGGTTGCCACTTTACCGTATTGGCGAGCTGTGTTATGCACGATATATTTGTAGACAAGCAGGTTATCTGCTGTTTTCTTCAAGGTATCGAAACGGAAGTTGATTTCTGCCTGGCCTGCGGTTGCCACTTCATGATGATGGCGTTCCACACGCAGTCCAGCTTCTTCAAGCAAACGGCACATTTCGCTGCGGATGTCTTGCTGGGTGTCGACCGGAGCCACCGGAACATATCCGCCTTTAACGCCCACTTTAAAGCCGAGGTTGCCGCCTTCTTCCTTGCGGTTCGTGTTCCATGCGGCTTCTTCGGAATCCACATAGAAGGAAGAACTGTTCATGGTGCTTTCGTAACGTACATCATCGAAAATAAAGAATTCGGACTCTGGTGCGAAGAATGCCGTTGTTCCCACGCCGCTAGCCTGCAGGAATTCCTCAGCTTTCGCTGCAATGCTGCGCGGATCGCGCTCATAACGCTCGCCGTCCGGTGTATAAATGTTGCACATAATGTTTAATGTCGGATGTGCAGTGAAAGGATCGACGTATGCCGCATCAGGATCAGGCATCATAACCATGTCGGATTCTTCGATGCCTCGGAAACCGGGGATGGAAGAACCATCAAACGCTACTCCGTTCACAAACGTTTCTTCATCCACTTCTTTAGCAGGCAAAGAAATGTGATGGGCGCGCCCAGACAAATCTACAAAGCGAAAATCTACCCACTCAATTGCATTATCCTTGATTGTTTTCAACACGTTTTCAACCGACATGATCTCTTCCTCCCAATATCCGAACATTAACCCACATATTCAACGTGAACGTTCAGCATCTAATATTTATGTCGTCATTATAAAACGGAAAACCTGACATCGTCAATATCCATGTCAGGTATTTTTTTAATTTGTGTTAGGTATCCTCACACATCGGGTGTTTGCCTATGAAAACAAAAAACAAATAGCCCGCCAACGGTTGTGGAACCGTGAGGCAGGCCAATATATGGTTTGGTTATGAATAAACGGCTTAGACTACAAATGCCTCTGCAGGCGCCTTTTCCGTATTGAACGTACGACCGACAATCGGAGCAAGCTTCTCCAGATCCTTCAGCAGAGCGGCAAATTGGTCTGGGAACAGCGATTGTACGCCGTCTCCCGTCATCGAGTTGTCAGGATCGGTATGCATTTCGATAATAAGACCATTGGCTCCGGCAGCGACAGATGCCTTGGACATCGGCTCCACCAGCTCGCGGCGTCCGGTACCGTGACTCGGATCGGAGATGACAGGCAAATGGCTCAACTGCTGCAGCACAGGAATAGCCGACAGATCGAGCGTATTGCGGGTGTAGCTCTCAAAGGTACGGATACCACGCTCACAGAGCATCACATTCGGGTTGCCTCCGGCTAAAATGTACTCCGCTGCATTGAGCAGCTCATCATATGTCGCGCTGAAGCCCCGCTTGAGTAGAACGGGTTTGCCGCAGGTACCCAGCTTGCGGAGCAAATCGAAGTTTTGCATATTACGTGTGCCCACCTGCAAAATATCCGCGTACTCTGCACAAATATCAACATATTCCGGTGTCATGACTTCGGTGATCGTCAGAAGTCCATGCTTTTGACCAGCCTCCGCCATCATAATCAGGCCTTCTACGCCAACGCCTTGGAAGCTGTATGGTCCTGTACGCGGTTTAAATGCACCGCCGCGAAGCACCTGTCCGCCTGCCGCTTTTACCAGCGCTGCGATCTCATCAATTTGGGCTGGTGATTCCACTGCACATGGACCGCCCATAACAACGAGCTCTTCACCGCCGATTTTTACACCTTTAATATCGATAACCGTATCTTCCGGATGGAAGTCCCGGCTTGCCAGTTTGTATGATTTTGTAATCTTCACTACATTTTCAACGCCTTTCATCTGCCGCAGATGCTCTGCAATGGTTGGATCCACCGCGCCGACGAGTCCGATAACCGTGCGATCTGCACCTCTGGAGATGGAAGCTTGCAAACCGTTTTTCTCAATGACGCGAACGATATCCTGAATTTGTTCCTCCGGTGTCGTGTTGGATGTAATAACGATCATGATTACCATTCCTTTCTGTATCCAAGCGCAGAGTCTGCTGCGCAGCTTTATATTTTCATTTTTAATGAAAGCTTGCGGAAAGAATATAATATTTGTCTCTTACCCATTTACTTAAACGCGTTTTAGCTTTTATGCTTTTAATCACTAAAGTAACTATATATCATTTGTCTGCATACGTCAAGACTACGTCCCTTTTTTCTTAGGGTAGGCTCGATTAATTGTTTACTCCGATAAAAAAACAGGCCTTCCGTCATCGGAAAGCCTGTTCTACGGTTTATCTTTTTGTTTTTACCGGAGGCAGCAGCTTATTCATGTTCACAGTCCGCTGGAGATCCCAGGTTTCCGGATTATTCGGATCATACTGCTCCAAATAGTTAATGACCTCTTTGGTAATCGGTGTAGGGGTGGATGCCCCTGAAGTAACGGCAACCTTCGATATGCCCTCCAGCCATTCGCGTTTGAGCTCGGTAATATCGGCAATCCGGTATGCTGTGACATGGGCAATCTCCTCGGATACCTGGGCGAGACGGTTAGAGTTATTGCTTCTAGGGTCTCCGACCACGATGACCAGATCAGCCTGCCCAGCCTGCTCCGCTACTGCCTCTTGGCGAACCTGCGTTGCAAGACAGATTTCATTATGCACCTCAGCCGAAGGAAACAGCTCCAAGAGTCGCTTCACGATATGCTTGATATCCCACTGGCTCATCGTTGTCTGATTCGTAATGATGATTCGGGAAGAAGATATCTTGAGTTCTGCGATTTCCTCTTCCTTCTCGATAAGATGCACATGATCCGGCGCAATGCCAATGGCGCCTTCCGGCTCCGGATGGCCTTTCTTTCCGATATAAATGACTTCATACCCATCTGCCACTTTATCCCGGATCAGATCATGCGTCTTCGTCACATCAGGACAGGTTGCATCAACTGTAGTGAGCCCCTTATCCCGGGCAATCTTACGTACTTCAGGCGAAACCCCGTGAGCCGTGAAAATAACGGTTCCCTTCTCCACTTGATCCAGTATATCCAGACGGTTCGCACCATCCAGAGTAATAATGCCCTCATCCTCAAAGGAGTTGGTGACATGGCTGTTATGAACAATCATGCCCAGTATATATATAGGCCGCGGGAGATCCAGATTCTGTGCAGCCTGGCGCGCAAGCACCATGGCATCCACAACACCGTAACAGTATCCGCGCGGTGATATTTTAATGACTTCCATACGTTGACTCCACCTGCTTTCCTCATGCTTAAGCTATCAATTATTCATTATAACCTATTCGAGAGGTGTCGGAAAGACGATCGGCAGCCAGATGACGAAGGTGGTTCCCTCTCCTTGACGGGTTACAACCTCAACCGATCCTTCCAGTTCATCAATGATCCATTTGGCGATGGACAAGCCAAGCCCGATACCTTCGGTAACGCCGCGGGATTGATCCGCACGGTAAAAACGGTCGAAGATATACGGTACTTCCTCCTTATCCATACCGATTCCAGTGTCTGCAATCCTTATCCCTACCTGGTTTTTGAATATAAAGGCATCAAACACCACTTCGCCTGCAGGGGTGTATTTGAACGCGTTCTCAATAAAAATGAACAGCATCTGCTGCATATAATCTTTGTTGCCGTTAATATATACACCATTCAGTACGGAAAAATCTCCGGTGATCCACTCTGCTTGACGCGGCAGCATTTGGGCCCGGCGGGCCACTTCCTCAACAAGAATTTCTAATGGGACCGGCTCTTTCTCAAACGTCCGTCCGGTATCCGCCCGGGCCAAGGACAGCATGTCGCTCACCAGCCTGCTCATCCGCTTGGATTCATCCGCTATATCGCTGACTGCTTCCAGAGACATCGTATGAAGGGTTGCCTCATCAATATTAGGACGGTCCGAATCATCCTTGGACCACATCTTTTGCAGCAAATCCACATTACCGCGGATCGTGGTCAGCGGTGTGCGCAGTTCATGGGATGCGTCGGATACGAACCGGCGCTGCGCGGCATAGGAATCTTCCAGGTTTTTATAAAAGCCTTCCATGCGTCCCAGCATGTTATTGACTGTGTTGATCAGCTGGCCGACCTCATCCTGAGGACCGTCATAAGCAATCCGTACGCTGAGATCCGAACCGTTCTGGATTTGATCCGCTGCTTCAATGACTTTGCCAATCGGTGCTATAGATTTGCGCGCAAGGAAGAGGCCGAAGGTGGTTGCCATGAGCAGCATAATGGTGGCACTCATAATTAAAATACTCCGAAGGAGCCTCAGCAATTCTTCCTCATGTCCGGTCCATACAGCGAGTTGCAGAAATCCAATCAACTGATCTTTATAAATCAACGGTTCCTGATATACCATGAATGGATTACCGTTCAGCTTATATGTTTCAAACTGCTTCACCTTAGTTGCACTGGCTGTAGCAGGTATGGGAAAGAGCTTCTTCAAATTTGCGAGATTATTCGTGACAAGGTTTTGGTTATTTTGATAGTTATGAAGCTGTCCGAAAATTTGCGAAGACTGAAAATCAGTTGTAGTCTCAAGTCCGAGATCAAATTTCAGCTGTCCTTGAGATATACCTACAATAATATTTGTCTGCATTTGTTTGCGCTGATCCATAATTTTCTTTTTGATTTCGGAGTACGTATTATAATGAACCACACCATATACAGCAGACCCGAACAAAATAAGAGTTACAGCCAAGATGCATGTATACCATGCGGTTAGCCGCCAACGTATGGACATGTTTATGAGTCACCTCTCAAAATGTAGCCCGCTCCACGGATGGTTTGAATAAGCCGCTTACCTCCATGCTCTTCGATTTTTTGACGCAGCATGGCTATATATACTTCAAGGACGTTAGATTCGCCGCTATAATCATAACCCCAAATCTTGTCCATAATGAGATCCCGCGACAATACCCGCTTCGGATTTTGCATAAATAAGTGCAGCAGCTCAAATTCCTTGGCTGTCAGCTCCAGACGTTTGCCTCCACGCAGCACCTCTCTGGAATCGACATCCAGAATAATATCCTCAAACGCTAAACGGTGATCTTCAGCATCCTCTTGTCCCGGTTTCCGGCGTAACAGCGCCCGGACGCGTGCCAACAGCTCTTCCAATGCAAATGGCTTAACCAGGTAGTCATCCGCTCCAAGATCCAGTCCTTTGACCCGATGCTCAATCTCATCCTTGGCTGTCAGCATGAGCACCGGCACACGAATTCCACCTTCGCGCAAGCGGCGGCATACCTCAAAACCATCAACCTGAGGCATCATGACATCCAGAATCACCAGATCCGGTTCATTGTTCAGGACGCTCTTCAGGCCTTCAGCCCCGTTATTGGCCGTAATAATATCGTAGCCTTCAAAAGCCAGCCCTCTGCGCAGCATAGAAATAATTTTTTCGTCATCATCAATAATTAATACTTTCGATCGCATATACGGATGGCTCCTTCGTTCCTGTACTCTATACTTAAAAGTTGTTACTTCTATTGTAGCAGTGAATATTTACCTTTGCATCTTTGTACAGCAACAGCGGAAGGGAGCTTCCCTTCCGCTGTCAAAGTGGGCGCAGCCTTCTGATTATTCTTGATCGGTACTTTCAGAAGGAATATTATATTTGTTCTTGTCGCCAACGGTAACTTGCAGGTCCATTTTTTTACCATTACGGACTACATTCAGCGTCACGTTGGAACCAACCTTTTGTTTCTGGATAAAGGATACGAGATCCGAATTAGTCTTGTAGCTCGTGCCATTCACACCGGTGATGATGTCATACGGACGAAGATCCGCTTCATATGCCGGCGATTTGAAGACAACCTCTGCTACAACACAGCCCTCGGTTATCGTAGTTCCCATTTGCTTGGCTACCTCATCGGTCAAAGTCATCAGCGTTGCACCAATGAACGGTACTGGATCCTTTGGAATCGATTGATTGGTTTCCAGCTTTTGAACAACATTCTTGATCGTGCTGGTAGGGATCGCGAAGCCGATGCCTTGGGAATCCGCACTGACAGCTACGTTCATGCCGATGACTTCACCGTTCATGTTCAACAATGGTCCACCGGAGTTACCAGGGTTAATGGATGCGTCGGTTTGCAGCAAATGCTGGTATTTACGCGTACCGGAACCTGTTTCTTCCTTGATATCGATGGAACGTTCACGAGCACTCAGCACACCGCTGGTTACGGTATGGTCAAAGCCTTGCGGGTTACCGATAGCAACCACCGGTTGACCAACTTTCAGGCTATTGGAATCACCAAGTGGAACCACTGGGAAGTTATTTTTGCCTTCGATTTTCAGTACGGCCAAATCCAGATCCTTGGATTTACCTAGAAGCTTAGCTTCGTATGTCTTGCTGTCATTCTCGATTGTGACCTGAATAACATCTGCATTCTCGACCACATGCTCATTCGTTAGGATATAGCCATCTTTATTGTAGATAAATCCGGATCCAATTCCGTATGGAACCAACTTCGATTGATTTTGCGACTGGGACTGGGAATCACCGTTTGATTGCGAATCGCCAAAGTCACTTCCGCTTCCGGATTGGTCACCGAAGAAGTAAGAGAATGGATCGTTCGAAAATGGATTCGTTTGCGATTGGGAGTTGCGGCTGCTTTGCTTCACGAGTGTTTCAATCTTAACGACAGCTGGTCCTGCTTCCTGCACAACACCGGATACATCTGTCGGCTTGCTCAGAGGAAGTGAAGTCGTTGATGTATTTCCACCGTTGCCACTGCTTTCCGGTGCGGCGGATACCGTTGTACTAGGCTGCTCTGCCGACGACATTGCCGCATTTGGAGTAAACAGGTTCATTCGGTCTGAAGTAAACATCAGAGCCGATATGACGACTACACCGGCTAGAAAGGAAATCAATACGGTTTTGACCGATGTTTTAGGCTTCTGGTTAAACTGCCAATTACTGTTGCCGCCATTCCCTCCTGTACCGCCGCCGTTTCTGCCGGCATTGCCGGGATCCGTGGTGGATAGATAAGGATTTACGGTCGGGAGCGGCCGAACCGGATTCGGAGGTGTAATTTCGACATCCTCCTGGTTATGACTTTCCATTCCATGCTGCTCGGCATTATCTTTTCCAAGCGATTGGAACGGTCCGTAGGAATAGTAATATGAGGAACCCGATTCAGTAGAATCTTGACGCTTCATTGTGTCGTTTTCAAATTCATCTTCAGGCTGACCGGATCTGTTTCTTTCGTCCATGTTTTATGCCTCCTGTACCTTTATATCAATTTCCGTGTGGGAATTGTTTAACTGTTTATATCATGTACTATAAACCTTAATAGCAGATTAAAAACAATTAAAAAGGAGATAAGAAAACATGAATATCGATGTAAATCACATAAGACAGACCGATCAACATCAAACCTTACTCTGATTGCACCCAACCTTTGCGATGTGCATATATAGCAAGCTGCGTCCGATCCTCCAGCTCGCATTTCATTAACAGGTTGCTCACATGGGTTTTAACCGTCTTGATGCTGATGTGAAGCTCTTCCCCGATATCCTTATTGCTCTTGCCTTCAGCAATTAACAGCAGAACTTCCTTCTCACGCTCCGTCATTCCGGTGGAATCTCCTTGAACGGTACGCTGGCGAATCCCGCGCGTAAGTGCCTGTGACACATCGCCGGTCATAACAGGCATGCCGCGGTTTGCCCCCTGTAAAGCATAAATCAGCTCATCTGCCGATACCGTTTTAAGCACATAACTGACAGCGCCTGCTTCCACGGCATCCACGACTAAGTCATCCTCTAGGAAGCTTGTCAAAATAACGATTTTCATGGATGGGAACTCACCAAGCACAGCCCTGGTTGTTTCTACCCCGTTCATGATCGGCATCATCAAATCCATCAGAATCAGATCAGGAAACTGCTCAGGAGCAGCATTTTTGAGCCAGTCTACAACCTTTGAGCCATTATCGGCTTCACCAACGACTTCAATGGACGACTCCAGCATTAGATATGTTTTGAGTCCCATCCGGACCATTTCATGATCATCCACAATCAATACTTTAATGATGTCTGTCATTATTCCTCTTCCTCTCCAATCTTATGATCCTTACCGGTTATTTCTTCTTCAAACTTAGGTATATGTACGCGAATCGTTGTTCCGGAACCCTGGCGGCTGATGATTTCCGCTTTACCGCCTAGTTTTTCGGCACGCTCCTGCATCGTTGATAATCCGTAAGACCCCGTCTTATGTGGCACCTCATTAAATCCCTGTCCGTCATCGCTGATGCTTAGAACGACCTGTCTCTGCTCCTCCCGCAGCGACATGCTGACAAGACGTGCATGGGCATGCTTCACTATATTGGCCATAGCCTCCTGGATAATCAAAAACAATTGATGCTCGATCGCTTCAGACAATTTTCCCTGCAGCTCCACTTCCTTCATACCCTTCAGTCCGTTTTGCCGGCAGTAATCCGGGAACCACATTTCCAGTGCTTCCGCCAGATTCTTGTCTTCAAGCTCAACCGGCCGCAATTGCGCGATCAAGGCGCGCATCTGCTTCTGAGCCATTTGCGACATCGAAATCAGCTGTGCCATGACGACTTGTCCCTGCTCAGCATTGCGCTCCAGCACTTTAGGCAGAGAGGAGGCGGACATATGAATGGCAAACAGCTGCTGGCTTACGGTATCATGCAAATCACGAGCCATACGCCGGCGTTCTTCCAGAACCGCACGCTCCGCTGCCTTCTCCTTCTCTACAACCTCCTGCTCGCCCATCCGCTGCAGCAGCATCATTTTCTTTTCCATGGCTTCCATTAAATTATTGAACTCATGATATAGCCGTGTGAAGGTCGGGTCATCGCACTCCTCAATCCGAACGGACAAATTGCCCTTCGCCACCTGCAGCATATTGAATTCCAGGATATCGATTCTACGCTGAATCCGCTGGCCGGCCATGTAGCCAATAACAATAGATAACAGCAGGAAGCCCAGGCTTGTGTAGACCCAAACCCAGGTTCCTTTGACGACCAGATATCCACTGTCCGCCCCGATATATAGAACCGCGCTCATAAGGAGACCGGTCAGAAGAAAATACAACAACAGCACCCATTTGGTATTCTTCAAAATATTCCGCATGCCATCAACCTACTTTATTCACTTTGATGTCGCCAATAAATGCGCTGACATTAATTCGTATTTTCTTGCGGGCATCCTTGTAATAGGGAGTCTTCATTTGACAGCTGCTCATAAACCCGCTCCGCGATTCATTCAGAATAAACATATCCCCGATAAATGAGCTTGAGTTCACCGAAATACCGAGATCCGTATCCTCAGGAACATACACCTTGATGTCGCCGATAAAAGCCGAGATGTTAATCTTGGTCTCACCGAAGGGAATGTGGGCATTCGTCAGATCCAGCACGGTATCCCCGATAAACTGCGACAGATTGGTTGGTTTGAGCTCGAAGTAATCACGGCCCAAGTGAATGTCTCCGATAAAAGCAGATCTGTTGATCTTACCTCCATCATAATGTGTCTCCCCATGCTCTTCCCACTCCGTTCTGCCATGACGTCGATCATGCCGCATCTGGTGCTTCATATGCTGCTGATATTTTTTCTGCTGCTTGTATTTCTTTTTATATTGCTTGTAGCGATCCTTAACTTCATCGTCATCCATATCATCGAATTCCATATCCTCGTCATCATCATCGACTTCAATATGGAGGCCTTTGCGCTCGGCTTCTTTCCGCTCGGTGTAGGGAATTCCGAATTTCTCCTCAAACTGCTGGTCCAGCGTTGACTTTGCGGTCAAATCCTCCGGTTCAGGCGGTTCCGGGGTAAACACCGGTGGTTCATGATCCCTATCCGGACGCGGGGGAGGCGTATGATCATGTGGCTTGAATATGACATACAGGCCAGCCATAATCAGAATTGCCGGAATAATGATTTTGAAGAAGCTGCCTGGCGTTAGCCAATCCCAGCCTTCATTTCTTCCCAGAAAATATGTCCCGATGAGTAAAAGCACAACCGCGCCAACAAAGGATTTTCTTCCCTTTAACAGCTCCTTGATTCCCAAAACGATGAGAATCACCGGCCAGTAATGCCCGATTACATAACCGAGACTGACATCGATTACCTCCAGCTGATTCAAAAGGAAAATCATACCGATTCCGATCAGCACAATTCCTCCGAAAAGCCTGTCTAACCATCGCTTTTTCATGTTTTTATCTCCTTTAAAAATAAACTTTGCCTATGGAAATGTCCACGTATCTGTGGATTTGATATTAGTGTACAACAATATGGCATTTTACGGATAGCGGCGCGGGAATGATGTTGTACTCCGTCTCGAGACCGAGGCAGATGGATAACATTTACAGACAAAAAAACACCCGCTCTTTCGAGCGGATGCCTTTGTCAATCATATGATGTTCCGAAAATTAATTTTTTTCTTTGAATTCCTCGTTAAATTTCTCATTTGGTGTTTTGTAATTGCTGTTTTGAGCGTTTGTGCTCTTTTGCGAAGAATTTTCTTCAGCAAATTCAGCGTTGAACTTCTCGTTTGGTGTTTTATAGTTGTCCTGAATTTTTTGCTTTTTCATCTGGTTTCACCTCCCTGGATTCTTCTCAATACGCTTGCTTGCGTATGTCTGGGGAGACATTGTTCTTTGCCCCAGTCCGTAGTATGTGAAATGCCATAAAATTTATGCAGCTTAATCTTTCTGCTTGGCATACAAAAAAAGCCCATCCCCAATAAAGGGAAAAGGCTTATATATTTGTTAAATGGCTTCTTCCAGTAACGAGGCTGGTACGGACTTGTACGTCTGGATCGCCTTACCCAGTGTACTTATCAGCTTCTCATTGCATTTTCCGTTACCGCGCTTGATGACCTGAACCTCAACCTCTTTTTTGCCCCATTCCTTGTAAACCTGTTTGGTTGTGGCAAAATAAAGATCGATCTTCCGTCCCTTAATTGCGGATCCTACATCAGCTACAACGGCATATCCGTATTCTGGAATATATAGAATGGTACCGAGTGGAAATACACGCGGATCAGCCGCAATGGTTGAGATCGTGTTCTTATCCCTGCGTACTTTTACACCTGAATACGTAATCCCATATTGCGGATGAGTAGGTCGCTTCCCCGTCGATTCATAGCCGGCAGTATATCCGGTCGCCATCACTTTTACGGTATGGATAATCTGGTCCTGCTTGGGAGCCGTTACCGCAACCACCCCCTGCTTTTTAACCGTTGGACTGACCTTGGTTTCCGGTTTGACCAGTGTCGGTAATGCCTTGGAAGTGAATTTGGGCATAAACTCATTTTGAGTTATCGCGGCAAGCTCAGCTTTCTTTTTGTTGATATCGACGATTTGGAACATTTCCGGCTTCGAAGCATATTTTAATGGTTTGAGATAGTAATCGTTCGTTGAAGTGATCATCGAGTTCGTACTTGTATTTCCCGTATTACCCGGTGTCATTGAAAATGCAGCTGCATACAGGTTTGGCGAATCCGCGAACAGCCCAAACAAAAGCATACATAATAAAATCCTCTGCCATGTTTTTACCTTTACCATTTGAAATCCTCCCCCTTACTAGCGAGGATGTCCAGATGATTTAGGATTTATACATGTTTTATGAACACAGGTTCATAGCAGAGGATTGAATAGGGTTCAAAATAAACAAATTATTATGTTGAGCCCACTTTATTTTTTAGAAAATTACACGATTTACGATTTGCTCTTTCAGCATGGAAACCGCTTCGCTCAAAGGCATTGCCCCTAGATCTCCTTCACCGCGTTTGCGGATGGAAACGGAGCCCGCATTCATCTCATTTTCACCGATGATGAACATATACGGGATTTTCTCGAGCTGTCCTTCACGGATCTTGTAACCCAGTTTTTCGTTGCGAAGATCGGCCTCCACGGCAACACCGCTAAGCTGAAGCTGTTCTGCGACTTGCTTCGCATAGCTTTCAAAAGCGGTAGATACTGGAATCACTTTAACTTGCACCGGAGACAGCCAAACCGGAAGTGCACCCGCAAAATTCTCAAGCAGGAAGGCAGTGAAGCGTTCCATGGTGCCAAGGATACCGCGGTGAATGACAACCGGACGGTGCTTCTGACCATCATCGCCTACATATTCAAGCTCGAAGCGCTCAGGCAGCAGGAAGTCCAGCTGTACAGTCGACAAGGTCTCTTCCTTACCAAGTGCCGTACGGATCTGCACGTCAAGCTTCGGTCCGTAGAAGGCTGCTTCTCCTTCCGCTTCAAAGAACGGAATTCCCGTTTCCTCAACAACCTCACGCAGCATGCGCTGGGACATTTCCCACATTTCGTCGTTCGGGAAGTATTTCTCAGTATCCTCCGGATCACGATATGACAGGCGGAAACGGAAGTCATGAATGCCGAAATCCTCATATACCTTTGTGATCAGCTGGATCACGCGCAGGAACTCTTCCTTGATTTGGTCCGGACGGCAGAAGATATGGGAATCGTTCAGCGTCATTGCGCGTACGCGGTGCAGACCGGTTAAAGCGCCCGACATTTCGTAACGGTGCTGCATGCCAAGCTCGGCGATACGGATCGGCAGATCGCGATAGCTGTGCATGGAGCTCTTATACACCATCATGTGATGCGGACAGTTCATCGGACGAAGCACGAGTTCTTCATTATCGAGCTCCATCTTAGGGAACATGTCCTCTTGATAGTGCTCCCAGTGACCAGAAGTTTTATACAGCTCCACGTTACCGAGTACAGGAGTATACACATGCTGATAACCGAGGCTTTCTTCCAGATCCACAATATAACGTTCCAGCGTGCGGCGCAGCTTAGCGCCTTTTGGCAGCCACATCGGCAGGCCTTGTCCCACCAGCTGGGAGAAGGTGAAGATTTCGAGTTCCTTGCCTAGCTTACGGTGATCGCGTTTCTTGGCTTCTTCAAGCATATGAAGATGCTCATCGAGCTGAGCCTTTTTAGCAAAAGCCGTTCCGTAAATGCGCTGCAGCATTTTATTCTTGCTGTCTCCACGCCAGTATGCGCCGGCTACGTTCATCAGTTTGAATACTTTGATTTTACCGGTGGAAGGCAGATGCGGTCCGCGGCAAAGGTCAAAGAACTCGCCCTGCTCATAAATAGTAATGATACTGTCTTCCGGCAGTGCATTGATCAGTTCCAGCTTGTAAGGATCCCCGAGCTCACCGAATACATTCAGCGCTTCCTGGCGGCTGACTTCCTTGCGAACGATTGGCAGGTTCTCGCCTACGATGCGTTCCATTTCCTTCTCGATCTTTTGCAGATCTTCCGGATTGAGTGGATGCTCAAGGTCCATATCGTAATAAAATCCGCCTTCAATGACCGGGCCTACACCAAGCTTCACTTCTTTGGCTCCAAACAGGCGTTTTACCGCTTGAGCCATTAAGTGCGCTGTGCTGTGACGCATCACTTCCAGACCTTCCTCCGAATCCAGCGTTACAATCTCAATCAGGGCTCCGTCTTTGAGCGTAGTGGACAAATCTACCACAATGCCGTCCAATTTGCCGGCAGCCGCATTCTTCTTCAGACCACTGCTTATGGAAGCAGCCACATCCTCAATTGTACTTCCTTCTGCGTATTCCCGGACCGATCCGTCCGGAAGCTTGATACTTACTGACACGTGAATTCCTCCTTAAATTTTCCAAACCACACTCGTATAGCATTTTCCAAAAAAAGCATACAAAAAAACACTCATCCCTCATACATAGGGACGAGTGTTTGCACCCGTGGTTCCACCCAAATTTGATACATGCTTCGCCTAAAACCAGGAAAAAGAAGCAGCTATCCTTCATCAGCATCTCATAACGGAATGACCCGGCGGTTCATACTGGTAATCCACGAATGGAGAACGTTCCTAACCACAGCTACAAAGGGGTAGACCAAAGGCGGAATAACGTGAGGAAATTTCAGCCAGCGTTTCCTCTCTCTGCACCGTCCATCTCTTGGGTCCATATCTTTGTCGAAGCTTTTATCGAATTATGAGTTATTATAAGTCCCTGTTCATCCGCCGTCAAGTTTTATATCTTCCCTGTTTCCCGGAAATAGGCGTGACAATCAGGGCAGTACCTGCATATCTCGATCCTTTGCTCAAAAATCTGGGTCAGCGTCCGGATCACCGTCATATGAGGCTCCCTGGTGTGGATTACGATTTTAGCCGGAGATACGGAAATCAAGGTTGTAACGACCGCATCCTCCATCTGCAAATCCTGCTGGTCCAGCCGTTCCACGATGACGCCTTCATCATACCGGTATTCAAGTGGATTCAGATCTTCATCCAGCAGCAGCAAATCCTGTCCGCCCTTATGAATTACGTGCACAAGCGGAACCTGCGGCTGTTGAAAATATACGAAATACTTCAGCATCCCCACAAATTCCTCATACTGCCGGTCCATTAAAAATTCGTCCACCGCATATTCCACAATTTCTTTCAGCTCTTTGATATACTGCCTGGATCGGAAGGTGAGAAACCCATCGATATGCAGCAGCGGTCTTTCGGTCAAGCACTGCTTGACGCCCTGCATCAGCATGTCGAAGCGGCGGTTCCAGGACTCACTCAATTCCGGATCTCTCTCCAGAATCATCCTGCAGTGCTTCAGTATCTGCTCATGTTCCTCAGGCTCCGGGAAGTCAAAATCCTCCTGCAGTATATGTTCAACCAGCTTCTGCTCTTTCTCCTGCAAAATGTACTCTGCCACCGTGTTGGCCGCAGTTTCGTATACCTGCTGTAGTTGGTTCCCCTTGAAAAAACGCGGATCATCCTCACGGCAGCTCCAAAGCATGATGCCCTCATGGACCGTGCAGCTGATGGCTAAAGATTTGTACTTTTTATGTAAAACCTGATTCGCTTTCGATACCATGCGGCTATATTGCTCCGCTTCCTGCGGAGTGGAGGTTTGGGCTGCAATGCTGAACAGTTCCATGGAGTTCACTCCTTTCAAAATCCTTCTTACAAAGTATATGTCTATGCAGGGGGGATATACGGGAGTGATCAATGGAAAACAGACTAACATTTCTCAGGTTGAATCGACATGTTGTACATGACAGATACAGAAATAAGATGGGTTAAAAAAATCCCGCTTCAGCAGAAGCGGGATTGTAAAAACGGAGTATTAAAATAATGGATTAGTTCTGCATGACAAAATCGCGTTCAATCTCAGTTCCCTCTTCGAACACCTTCAAAATGTCGTAGCGGGTATTACGCTGTGCCGGAATTTTGCCTGCTTCGCGGATTAATTGCAGAATTGAAGCGATATTGACTTTATGCACCGCGCCTGCGGAAGAAACAACATTCTCCTCCATCATCGTGCTGCCGAAGTCGTTACAGCCGTAGCTGAGCGACAATTTGCCGACTTCAGGTCCCATCGTTACCCAAGAGGATTGAAGATTCGGAACATTATCGAGCACAAGGCGGCCAATCGCGACCGTTTTCAGATAAGCTTCCGGTGTTTCACGCTCACGCTTCAGGCTCGTATTGTCCGGCTGGAACGTAAACGGAATGAAGGCAAGGAAACCTTTAGAGTCATAGCCGTTAGCCACGCACTCATCCTGCGCCTCACGGACACGCAGCATATGCAGGGCACGCTCTTCCATCGATTCACCAAAGCCGATAACCATCGTTGCGGTTGTATTCATGCCGACTTTATGAGCCATCTGCATGACATCCATCCAATCGCGCCAGGTGCCTTTATGACGGCTGATTTTTTTACGAATGCGGTCATCCAGAATCTCGGCTCCTCCGCCAGGCAGCGAATCAAGACCCGCAGCTTTAAGCTCTCTCATAACCTCTTCCAAAGGGAGCCCGGATACTTCCTGCATTTTGCGAATTTCCGCCGGAGAGAAGGAGTGCATAGTAATATTCGGGAACCGCTGCTTGATACCACGAAGCAGATCCGTGTAATAACTGAATGGCAGGTCCGGATTCGTACCGCCCTGCATCAGGATTTCGGTTCCGTCTACATCCTCGGTTTCCTTGATTTTCTGAAAGATAACCTCGTCGTTCAGCAGGTACCCTTCGTTATGCCCCGGTCTGCGGTAAAATGCACAAAAGGTGCAAAAGGTATCGCATACGTTTGTATAGTTGACATTCCGTCCAATCACAAATGTTGTAATCGGATCCGGATGTTTTCTTTTCATCATGATATCGGCGGCATGGCCCATTTTTTCAATTTCGTCACTCTCAAACAGGGTCACGCTGTCTTCCAAATTCAGACGTTCACCCCGCAGCGCTTTGTCCAAGATCTGATTTACTGTGCTCATCTCCGGCAGCCTCCTTATCATATGGCAATTTTAAAAATTATATAGAACTTATTTCCTTAAACCATCCATACCATCTTATCATAATTTCCCTATGAGAAAAACTTCACTTTCTTTTTTCTCTTTTCTATTTTAGCTTAAATCCCGTCAGTCCAAGGATGTTCTATCCTCTTTTTCACAAAATAGACACAAAAAGAGAGCCCGCAAGAAAGCGGTGCTCTCAACATTCATTACCCTTGCAAAGCCTGATCCAGATCTGCGATCAAATCATCGATATCTTCAAGTCCAACGGAGAAGCGAAGCAAACCGTCCGTAATGCCGCGTTCAAGTCGAACCTCGGCAGGCATCGCTGCATGGGACATCATGGCTGGATAAGAAAGAATGCTCTCCACCGCACCCAAACTCACAGCCACGAGCGGAATGCTTACCTTATTCAGCACCTGTTTGGCGCGTTCGCCGGAGCCTACGTCGAAGGATACGACAGCTCCATAACCGGTAGACTGCTTTTCATGAACCTCACGGCCAGGATGATCCAGCAGACCAGGATAGTACACGTGATCAATGTCCGGGCGTCCCTTCAGCCAAGCAGCCAGTACAGCCGCACTTTGCTCACTATGGTTCATTCGTGCCTGCAAAGTTTTCATTCCCCGCATGAGCAGCCAGGAATCCTGCACTCCCAGCACAGTGCCCAGTCCATTCTGAAGCTGCTTGAGCTGTGTGCCAATGGAGTGAGTCCGCGCTACGGCCAGTCCTGCCAGCACATCACTGTGTCCCCCCAGAAACTTGGTGGCACTATGCAGCACAATATCAACCCCAAGCTCAATCGGCCGTTGGTAATATGGCGTCATAAACGTGTTATCCAGCATCGTCAGGAGATCATGCTCCTGTGCCCAGGAGGTAACCGCCGCAATGTCGGTAATTTTCAGGGTAGGATTCGATGGTGTTTCCATATAAACAGCCTTGGTATTTGGCTTCAAAGCTGCCTTAACCTGATCCAGATCCGTCATATCCACAAAGGTGCTTTCAATGCCAAGACGGCTCAGAATGCTGGTGAGCAAACGATATGTACCGCCGTATACATCTTCCGTCACAATCATATGGTCGCCTGCGGACAGCATCATGAAAGTGCTGGAGATGGCGGCCATGCCGGAGGAATAGGCAAACCCGCGAACTCCGCCTTCGAGCAGAGCGATGTAATCCTCAAGCACCTGGCGCGTCGGGTTGCCGGAACGGCTGTAGTCATGAACCGGAGGATTGAAAACATCCTCATGGTGAAAGGTTGAAGCCTGGTAGATCGGTACGCTTGATGCTCCGGTGGTGCTATCAATTTCGGAACCAAAATGCAAAAGCTTGGTTGCAAACTTTAATTTATTTTCATGGCTGTTTTGCTCTTTACCGTTATCACTCATGATGCTTTCCCCCTTCAATTTCCTCTATGGCAGCGTCCAGCGCCCCTCCGAGATCTGCAATCAAATCATCGATATGTTCAATACCGACCGAGAATCGCAGCAGTCTGTCGTCCACGCCTACCGCTTTACGAATTTCTTCTGGAATATCCGCATGGGTTTGAACAGCCGGATAGGTCATCAGAGATTCCACTCCACCCAGACTTTCGGCAAATGCGATCAGCTGAATGTGGCGGAGAATGGGCTCCACATAGCTGGCATCCTTCACTTTAAAGGAGAAAATTCCCGTATTCCCGCTGGACTGCCTGTTTTGAATATCATGCCCCGGGTGATCCGGGAAAGCCGGATGAAACACTTCGTCAACTGCAGGATGTGTCTTCAGGAATTCAGCAATCACCTTGGCGTTACTCTCATGCCGCTCCATCCGCAGCGCAAGGGTCTTCATCCCTCTCATCAGCTGATAAGAATCACTGGCTCCCAGTACAGCGCCGATAGAGTTATGCAGAAAGAACATTTCTTCCGACAGCTCTTTACCTTTGGTCACAATCAGACCTGCCAGCACATCATTGTGCCCGCCCAAATACTTGGTTGCGCTATGGATGACAATGTCGGCTCCAAGCTCGATCGGACGCTGGAAGAACGGCGTAAGCAGCGTGTTGTCCACAATGGTCAGCAGCTGATGTCGCTTGGCCCAGGCTGCAACCTTTTCGATATCCGTGATCATCATCAATGGATTCGTTGGGGTCTCAATAAATACTGCCTTCGTTTCCGGACGTCTGCATTTCTCGAGTTCATCCAGGCTATTCGTATCGATGTATGTCGCAGCAACACCGAATTTTGAAAAGATTCTTTCGAGCATGCGGTATGTACCACCATACAAATCCAGGGATACTATCAGATGGTCACCTTGCCCGAACAATGAAAAGATGGTTTGCAGCGCCGCCATACCGGAGCTGCACGCAAAACCGGCGTCTCCAGATTCCAGCTGCGCAGAAGCATCTTCCAGAACTTTACGGGTCGGGCTCTTCGTTCTTGCATAATCAAACCCCGTGCTTTGACCAAGCTTGGGATGACGGAACGCTGTCGCCTGATAAATCGGAAAATTCACTGCTCCAGTCGCCGGATCTTCGAGCGAGCCAATCTGTGCAAGTCTACTTTCAATGTTTAATGGTTTCTTCTCCATAAAGGTCTCCCCCATATTCTCTTTTAATGGATGCTTTGATCAGATCTGCGGCCAAACTTCTGCAGCCTCTTCAATGTCATAAGGTGTTTCCTGATATACATAGTAATTCAGCCAATTAGAGAATAATAAGTTTGCATGGGCCCGCCATACCGTAGGAGGAATCCTAGTCGGATCATCATTCGGGTAATAATGCTTAGGAATTTCCATCTCCATGCCCTTGGCAATATCGCGTTCATACTCCCATTTCAGGGAATACGGATCATATTCTGAATGGCCCGTCACGAAAATCTGTTTGCCGTCTTTGGTAGCCACCAGATAAATTCCTGCTTCCTCGGATTCCGACAAAATTTCCAGCTCATCAATGATCTCGATGTCCTCGCGCCGTACTTCTGTATGACGGGACTGGGGTACATAAAAGACTTCATCAAATCCGCGCAAAAGCTTGACGTTTTGCTGATTAGTCGTGTGTGGAAATACGCCGAAGCATTTTTTCGCCAGATCCCATTTCGGAACACCAAAATGATGATACAATCCTGCCTGCGAGGCCCAACAGATATGCAGCGTCGAGGTGACATTGGTTTTGGACCAATCCATAATTTCCTGAAGCTCATCCCAGTAATTCACATCTTCAAAATCCATCTGCTCCACGGGAGCACCGGTAATAATCATGCCGTCAAAACGGCGGTGGCGCACCTCGTCAAACGTCTTATAAAAAGCCTCAAGATGCTCCTGAGAGGTATTTTTGGATGTATGCGAGCTTGGATGCAGCAGCGTGATCTCGACCTGTAGCGGTGAGTTGCCCAGAAGGCGCAGCAGCTGCGTTTCGGTCGTTTCCTTGGTCGGCATAATGTTCAGGATCGCGATCCGCAGGGGACGGATATCTTGATGGTAAGCCTTGCTGTCATCCATCACGAAAATATTTTCTCCGCTTAGAATCTCTTTGGCCGGCAGGGTATCCGGAATTTTAATCGGCATGATTCAACACTCCTTTTTTGTTAAGGTGGCGAAAATCATTCGGGGAGCAAGGTGTATATAACAAAAAATGACCTTCTCATTGCATAGAGAAAGGTCATCACGTTAATTCATACGCCTCTCTCATCTGTCAGGAAACAGCTGCTAGCTGCATCATGTTCCTGCAAGAATTAGCACCGTGCGTAACATACGCCGGTTGCCGGGTTTCATCGGGCTAGTCCCTCCACCTGCTCTTGATAAGATTTCGCAATATTAAATTTTGATTTAAATATGGATCATGTTCCTTACTTTAATTCATTATCCTATCCTTCGTCAAGATGCTCACGGTCAGACCTTAAATTTTTTCTTCACCTATTTCCAGCCTTTGTCATACGCTGTAAGCGGGATCGCCGGGCGAGCCATTTTCTTCTTGAAAGGTCCATGGCCCGGCGTTATACTAGACAAGTGTTTAAACCTATATGACAGAGGTGACATGTAAGATGGAAGGCGACCCGAGCCCGAAGCTGAATGCAAATGAACACAACTGCATAGAACTGATATCAGCTTGCCGGCATAGGGAAGTTTTCGTTGCTTTTGTCAATGTACTCCTTCTCTAACCCTCTATTTCCGGCCGGTAATGCTGATTTCTTTCCTGTGCTCTAAACAAGCGTTTCCCTGATCATGCATCGCGTGAGGGGATGGAGGAGTGAAATCATATGAAAATCCGGTTGGTGAACGACGGCGTTTTCAGCCCGATCGACGACATTCAAACCGCACTAACAGCCCCACCCGCAGGATTCTACTGGATCGATGCGGATGTTGACGACCTTACCCTATTGCAGCCTTTGTTTTCCCTGCATGATTTGGCGGTGGAAGACTGTCTGAGTGAGGAAGAACAGCGTCCCAAGATCGAAATTTACGAAAGCCACTATTTTATCGTTGTAAGCTCTATACGTTTTGATGACGAGGAAATTTTCATGCGTGCACTCAACGTCTTTTTGGGCCGCCATTTTATCATTACGGTGACCAAGCAAAAGATTAATGAGCTGCGCTCTCTTAAGCCGATTTTATGGGAACAGGAAGTCAGCACACCGGACCGCTTTTTATATCTGCTGATTGACTTGGTTGTGGACAATTACTTTACAGTCGGCGACCGGATCGAGGCCAAGATTGAGAAGCTGGAAGAAGACATCCTGATGCATACGAAAAAATCCCATCTGAATGAAATCATCGGTTTGCGCAGCGAGATTTTATGGCTGAAAAAGGTATTGGTCCCTCAGAAGGAAGTCATCAATACTCTGAATAAAAGAGATCTCCGGCTGATTGATGATCAGCTGCAAAAATATTTCAGCGACATTTACGAAAATGCCGTGAAGATTTCCGAAAACTTTGACACATTCCGCGATCTGATGGGTAACCTTCGTGAGGCCTACCAATCCAGTATCGCCAATCGTGCCAACGAAATCATGCGTGTTTTTACTGCCATTACGACGATATTCATGCCGTTGACCGTTATTACCGGGATTTACGGGATGAACTTTGATTATATACCTGAAATACATTGGAAGTACGGCTATTACTCCATCATCGGCGTCATGGTTTTGCTTGGCATCAGCATGGTGCTCATATTCCGGAAAAAGGACTGGATCTGAAAGAATTCGGATTCCCACGTACAAAGGACGAAGTTATGCTTTTAACAATAAAAGCTACTTCGTCCTTTTTGCGTTTCCAAGATGCCTCGACTCCAGCCGCTCCTGATTATCCCGCGTTTCTTCTGCTCTCGCCTTCCCTGCGGAAACGCATCCGGATCAGACGCAAACGTTCATAGCGCAGCTCCATCACAGAACCTGCCGCTGCTTCCTGACCGTATACCCGTTGCAGGATTGGCTTCAAAAGCCCATCACCCAGTTCTTCGAAGGCGTTCCAGACCTCTGACTGTTCTGACTGCGGCATCTCCTGCAGTTCTCCTGCGATCAAAGGATCCACATCATAGCCTTCCTTCTCCAACTGTTCCAGCGATTCCACCAGCTCACGTCTTGTCAGACTGCTTTCCTGCTCCATCTGCTCCAGACGTTTGCCTTCACTAATGCCTCTTAGCAGCATTTGCTTGGTCCGGTATTTATCCAGGTCCTGCTTGTATTTCAGCTCCTTCTGCTTGTAAACCCAGGATTCATAAGTATGCTCATCCAGCATGTCCAGAGCCCAGTCCAGCGGGAAGCTATGGCTGCGCGCATGGCCTGAAGTCAAGTTCAGAATATCCGCTCCATATTCCACAGCCTTGTTCTCTCCTACGCCCGGAAGCTGCAGCAGCTCTTCCAAAGTCATCGGTATAAAAGTACTGATGAGTCTTAGAAGCCTGTTGGTCGCAATGAAATAGGGTGCCTTTCGTTCTGACGCTGCTTTTTTGCGTCTCCAGGCACATAGCTCATTGTATAGCGCCTCTTGGTAGTTCAGTTCACTGTAGCAGTAGAGCTTCTGGATGGGCTGGCTTCTCCCCTTCTGACCCTCCTCATCAAGCAGCATGCCATCGATTAATGGCCTGAAGCCTTGACCAAGCCTAACCGCGAGCTCATGTCGGTAAATGTATAGCATTTCATTCCACGAGCCGCCTTCATACCAAATGTTTTCCTGAACCTCCCCGCTGCTATGCATATCCCTCCAGCCCAGTTTCCAAGCACCTTCGGCTTCTCCAATCCATACTTCTGCCTTGCTTTCGTCGCCCCCGCTTTCCTTGACCAAACGATTCATAAAAACAATCTGCATTCTTGTGACCTCCATCATAAAATCAGCACAACAAAAAGCACCTCTCTTAAAATGCAAGAGAGGTGCTTCCCCGAAATAAGATTATGCTGTTATTCAAGATCATACCACATCATCATAATTGGTCAATGAAAAACTGTGATTTTTGCTTTATAATAACAGGAAGATGAAACCTTTAGATTCAAGGAGTGATATGAACAGCATGCCTCAGCATGGAGAACTGGATTTTTTAGCGGACAGCACAGAGCAGACCTCTACAAGGTTTGTCACTTTTCTGGGCCCATCCCTCAAACGTTTTGATCTCGCCGTAACCAACACAGCGTTATTCTACGGAAAAAGCCTTGTGGCTGATTTACAGCAGGGAATCAGTGCCGTTATTGGTGCGGATGATGTGGAGGAGCCTGGATATCTCGAATCCGTCTTCAAGCTTTCTGAAGCGGAGGCAGCGGAGCTCCGGGAGTTTCTGAGCATGGTCGTCGGCATACCGTATTTTACGGATTAGGACAGATATAAAAAGGACAAGGCCCCTTTGAAGGTGACCTTGTCCTTTTTTTTGTTTGCTTTTTATAAGCTTACACAGAAACGGCTGCCAAGGCCTTTTTGGCCAGTGCAAGCGCTCCGCATAGTCCGGCATTGTCTCCAAGCTGCGGAGAAACAATGTAATCAGCAATTTGATCATTAATCGCAGGAAGCTGGACATAACCGTTCAGCAGCTCCTGAAGTTTGGAATGAATCAGCGGAAACAGCTGCTGCTGCTTCATCACTCCGCCGCCCATAACAATTTTTTGCGGGGACAGGATCAGGATATAATTCATCAGAGCCTGCGCAAGATAGTAGGCTTCCATTTCCCATGCAGGATGATCCGGAGTGAGTTCCACGCCTTGAACTCCCCATCTTTTCGACAAAGAAGGACCCGCAGCCACGCCTTCAAGGCAGTCGCCATGATACGGGCAAAAGCCTTCGAACTTATCATCCGGATGACGGCGTACCAGAATATGTCCCATTTCAGGATGAGAAAGCCCGTGGACCAGCTCGCCGCCGACCACAGCTCCAGCTCCGATTCCGGTTCCTACTGTGATATAGAGACAGCTGTCATATCCTTGCGCTGCGCCCCATGTATATTCGCCAAGCGCTGCTCCATTCACATCGGTATCAAATTCGATAGGCACCTCAAAATAGGATTCCAAATGCCCTACAATATCAAAATTGCTCCAATGTGGTTTCGGTGTTGTTGTAATTCGTCCGTATGTAGGACTTCCTTTGACGGGATCGATCGGTCCGAACGAGCCGACACCAATGGCTTCCACGCCTTTATTTTGAAAGAACGCGACCACCTGTGCCATCGTTTCTTCCGGTGTTGTCGTTGGAAAACTTACCCGTTCAAGCACAGTTCCGTCTTCCTTGCCGATTCCGCATACAAATTTAGTTCCCCCGGCTTCAATTGCTCCCAGAATACTCATCGTTTGTAAACCCTCCTGCACCATTCTCATTGTCTGTTTTTTATGAGGTATCAAGTATGAATCCTATCCATAACCACGGGCATTATAGCCCAGTTTATCAAAAAAAGTCAATTCAACCGCGCACATCTTACCTACTTAACCATTCCAATGATACGCAGTTAAAATGCAAAAGGAGATGCCGGCGTTGATGCCAGCATCCCCAGCGCATGGTTTTGTACCGCAATATTCTGCTTAGACAACAACTCCGAGAAGATGGCAAAGGCTCTTCATCTCGAGTTCCTCGAATTTATCCGCTACCATTTGCTCGTCAAGTGACAGCTCGCAGATATCCAGCTCGCATGCCACAGGCACACAGCAATGAATTTCCGCCAGTTTACGGGACAGATGCAGCATTTCGAGATCCGTTTCAATTTTGACGCGGACACTCTTCGTTACCTGATCCAGATTGTCCAGAATACCTTCAACCGATCCATATTCCTGAACCAGCTTATGGGCTGTCTTCTCACCGATGCCGCGGACGCCCGGATAATTGTCGCTGGCATCCCCCATCAGGGCTTTTACATCTATAATTTGGCGCGGCTGAAGCTGTTTCTCTTCATACAAGGATTCCGGTGTGTAGACCTTATAATTGCCATGGCCTTTTTTCATAATAATAACCGTCGTACGGTCACTGACAAGCTGCAGCAGATCATGGTCACCTGTTAAAATCATGACATCCATTTCTTCACTGAACTGCGTAGCCAGCGTACCGATGCAATCGTCGGCCTCGTATCCCTCGGCGCTGATATTCGGTACCCCCATGCTATCCATGACATCACGGATGATGGAAAACTGCGGCACCAGATCATTCGGCGCTTCCGGACGGTTTCCCTTGTATGCGGAAAACTGCTGTCCGCGGAAGGTCGAGCCTCCGAGATCCCAACAGCAGATGACATGACTTGGGTCAAAATTCTGAACAGCATCCCAAAAATACCGTATAAATCCGTAAATCGCGTTCGTCGGGATTCCTGATTTGGTACGGCGGATATATCCGCTGGTGGCGGTCGCATAATAAGCTCTGAATAATAAGGCCATCCCATCAACGAGCATGACAGATTGGCGTTTAGCATTAGGTATCAATCTTCGTTTCTCCCCTTGTCTGCCCTATTCCCTTTACAGGGTCCGGCAATTCTGCCTCTAGTATAACACAACTCCGGGGAGCTTTTGGGCTCTTTCCTGTTATCTCCAAGTGGATTCGTATTGGTCTTCTTTATACCCAACCGTCACTTTGCTGCCATCCGTTACGATCGGACGTTTGATCAATCTGCCGTTCGATGACAGAAGCTCAATCTGTTCCTTTTCGTCCATGCCGGCAAGCTTGTCTTTCAGACCCAGCTCCTTGTAAACCTCGCCGCTCGTATTAAAAAACTTTTTAAGCGGAAGTCCGCTCAGCTTAATCAGTTCAGCCAGTACTTCCGGTTTAGGCGGCTCATCGAATATATGATGAAGCTCCAGCTCATGTCCGTGAGCTTGAAGCCATTTCACGGCGCTGCGGCATGTGCCGCATTTCGGATATTGGTAAACTTCTAGTTTGCTCATCGTAGTCAACTCTCTCTGTCGTATTTATTACGGGTGACAGCTCTTTCACCTGGAATCCAGCCTGCGCTGCAGCTCTTTCATGTCCTCAGGTAACGGTGCCTGAAAAGTCATCATCTCATGCGTCACCGGATGCTCAAAGGAAAGCTCGAAAGCATGCAGAGCCTGCCGCGGCATGGATTGATCAAGCCGGACAATTTCCTGGGCGGATTCAGCCAATGAATCCAGTAAAGCTTCATCCGCGAGAATCGGATCAACGGTTCCTTCAATCTCCTCATAAACGGAGTGGCGATACAATTTATCACCGATCAAAGGGCAGCCGATGCTTGTCATATGTACACGGATTTGATGCGTTCTTCCCGTCTCCAGCTTGAGTTGAACAAGCGATCCCTTACCCCAGCTTTCCAGCACCGTATATTTCGTCAGCGAAGGATATCCGTCAGGTGTGACAATCCGGCGGTGAGGCTCTTCCGGATCCCGGTCAATCGGGCCGTCTATCTCTCCCTGCTCCGGATTCGGCGTACCATGCACCATTGCCAGGTACTTCTTGTCCACGCGATTATCAATCATCTGCTCGGAAATATGCTGATGCACATAAGGATTTTTGGCAATCGCAAGCACGCCGGTTGTCTCTTGATCCAGGCGGTGAACTGCGCGAAAACGGAATGCTTCCTCCTTCTTAAGCCAATAGTCCACGACTCCGTTCGCGAGCGTGCCTGTATAGTGGCCATGTGTAGGATGGACAATCATCCCCGCTTCTTTGTTTACAATTAAGATATGCTCGTCTTCATATATAATCTCAAAAGGGATTGGCTGGGGCAGAATATCTTCGGAGGTTTCCTTCTCCATCCTGATTTCTACCACATCTCCGGCCTGAACATGCACACTGATGTATACCCTCTTGCCATTCAATGTAATGCCTTGTTCTGTTTGCTTCAGACGGGACTGCAGCTTGCGTGACACATGCATGCGCCGAAACAGGATGGTCTTGAGCAGCCAGCCATCCTCAGCCTCGGGTATGATATAAGTAATGGGCGGATAATAGGATGTCATTTCTTGTTGCCAAACACCTTTTTACTACGGATATATTCGATATCCGGGACGTTGCTGCGGACATTGGCCGTACGGGCAATCACAAAGAAGTAGTCCGACAGACGGTTCAAATAACGACGGACCTCCGGATTAATATCCTTCGCTTGACCCAAGGTTACAACTCTGCGCTCAGCCCTGCGGCATACGGTTCTGCAAACATGCAGAGTAGACGATAACAGAGATCCTCCCGGTAAAATAAAACGTTCCAGCTCCGGATTCTCTTCTTCATAAGCATCCATCCATTGTTCCAGCCGCTCCACCATTTCGGCGCTTACTTTATATCTGATCTCACTTAATTTAACAAAGGCAAGATCCGATCCACAATCAAATAATTCATGCTGAATCTCCAGCAGATTCTGGCGCAAATCTTCGAACGCTTCCCCCTCCATAAGACTGACAGCCTGTCCGACATAGCTGTTCAGCTCATCGATCGTGCCATAGGTCTCTACCTGCAGATCGTCCTTGGATACACGTCCGCCAATTACGGATGTTTGGCCTTCATCGCCTGTTCTTGTATACACTTTCATTTTTCAGAATCCCCCTATGCAAAAGATACCGTTATTTATTCCGTCATAGCCTGAATTGCCTTCAATGCGTCGTCCACATGTTTTGAAGAGACAGGAATGGTGACATACAGTTTTTCAGGCGTATATTTCAGATCCTGAAAAACTTTCAATTGTTTTACGGGGATGCCATACAGATGCTTGGTATTATCGATGGTCTTATCATCCTTTTCTTCCTGGCTGGCAAAGACGCCGTCTGGATACTTTTTGGTATCGAAATGGTCATCCAGTGCGACATGGCCGCCAAGTTTACCGTAATTTTTCATGTCATCTTCGGGTAAAATCATAATATCATGTCCGCCCGCAGCATATTCAACCATCAGCTTCTGCGGATTATACAAGGGACTTGCCACCACTTCAACCTTGATGTCAGGACCGAGTTTATCCTGAAGTGTCTTCTGCAGCTGCTCAGACACCTCCGTTGGATCGGAATTCTGATCAATCATAAATACCGAAACACCTGGTTTGTCATCTTTCCCACAACCTGCAAGCATAAAAACAGCAAGTATAACCAGCATCAGTTTACCGTATGCCTTCAATCTCTGCTCCCCCTCTTTTCTCCAATAGGTTCAATATATCACACCTGGCAGAGACAAAAAAGAAGAGCCCGGATCGATGGCATCCGGACTCTGTTTTTATATATAGTAATGCAACAATATTACTGGTTTGCTTCACGAATACGCTGGAGCTGTCGGATATGGGTTGTCTCATGAATCGCAATAAAATGCGCCCACTGCGATGCGTTCAATTCAAAACCGAACGGGTGGCGATAAAGAAGTTCGTCTGTGTTCCGCTCGGCCAGTTTAGGGATTAGTGCCTTTGTTGCTGAGCGTACCTCATTCAGCTTTTCAATCGCTTCCTCATAACTAAGTGTTCCACTCGGACGGGTCGGAGCGGGGGCTTCGATCTTGGCGCCAATAATGCCGCTGCTCTTCACGATATCCATGACATCCGTCTTCTTCTCATCCAGCGGCTCAGATGGCAGAACCGGTTCTTTGGCCAACATTTGCTTGATTTGATATTGAATGACACCTTCAAGCTTACCCAGATGCTCTACCACTTCTGTTACATTCCAGCCATCCGGTTTCTCGCGTAATTGCTTTTCTTCCGGTCCGAAGGAGTTCAATACTTGCATGAATTGGGCTCGAACTTGATCCATATAGGGGATAATATCCTGATACTTTACCATGGCCAATCCCTCCGGGTTGTAGATTTATCTGCTCCCTGAATCTGAAAACAGATTAATATTGTATCATGAAACTTACCCCGAACCAAATGTGAATGACACAAAAATCCCCTCCGGCCAGCAGTACCGAATTCATCACGAGAACTCTGGCTTACTGCCAAACCGGGGGGGATTGTAATTCTATATGTACTTTAAGCTTTACTCTTCTTGGGACATAATTTCATATATTCATTAATCTTTAAATCCAGCAGGCTGCTGATTTCGATGACGATTTCCGAAGTAAAGGACTGCTCCTGCAGAAATATCTGTTCCATCTTTTTGCGGAGCATCAGAATTTCATCTTCCAAGGATATATTCTTAATAGAATCCGTCGTTTTGGTTGACCAATCACCGCGTTGATCGCCTTCGGCAGTGTAGTCACCGCGATATGAGGGCAAATCATATTCAGCACAAAACAAAGGTAATCCCTCCCTGGTAAGTCTTTTCTTGCTCCTAAAGCAAAATTATAACATACAAATCCATAAAATAAAGTGAATTTTTTGTTAAATTATACAAAAAACAGAATAAAACGTTATAAAGAATGAATAAACTGGAGCTCATATAGGCTCCAGTCCATTCTTGAATCATGATTCCTGTTTAAGCTTGTGTAGAAATGCTCCGATCCGATCCAGAGCTTCCGTTAATTGGGCTACGGAAGTCGCATAGGAACAACGTAAAAATCCTTCGCCTCCTGCTCCGAAAGCCGTACCCGGTACAGCGGCAACCTTGGCTTCAAGCAGCAGCCTCTGGGCAAATTCATCCGAGCTGAGTCCCGTTGAAACAATACTTGGGAAAGCATAAAATGCTCCCTGAGGCTCATGGCACTGAAGTCCGATATCTTGGAATCCCTGAACGATCAGCCGTCTGCGCTGGTTGTAGGATTCGACCATACGGTCCTTCTCCCCCATGCCGTTCTTCAGTGCCTCCAGTGCGGCTACCTGACCCATCACCGGCGCACACATTACAGTATACTGGTGAATTTTGAGCATTGCGGCAATGATATCCGGATGGGCACATACATATCCCATCCGCCAGCCGGTCATAGCGAACGCCTTGGAGAATCCGCTGACCAGAACGGTACGATCCATCATGCCAGGAATCGCCGCAAAGCTGACATGCTTTTGATTATAGGTCAGTTCTGCATAGATTTCATCGGAGATGACGATCAAATCATGCTTTTCAACTACCTTGGCAATGGGGAGCCAATCCTCATAGGTCATAGTCGCGCCGGTCGGATTACTTGGATAACAAAGAATCAATACTTTGGATTTCGGTGTAATTTGAGCTTCAAGCGCTTCCGCAGTCAGCTTGAAATTATCCTCTGCATAGGTTTCAATGCCTACAGGCACCCCGCCGCCAATCGATGTAATCGGAGAATAGGATACGTAGCAAGGCTCCGGAATCAAGATTTCGTCGCCTGGCTCTATGAGTGCACGCAGCGCCAGATCAATGGCTTCACTGCCGCCGACCGTTACGATAATCTGATTCTGTGGATCATACCCAACCTCAAAGCTTTCATGCAAATATTGCGAGATGGCTTCACGGAGCTCAATCATTCCGGCATTGGAGGTATAGGCTGTTACTCCCCGTTCCAGGGAATATACACAGGCCTCCCTCACATGCCAAGGAGTCGTGAAATCGGGTTCACCCACCCCAAGTGTGATGATATCCTTGCTGCCATTGGCCAGATCAAAAAATTTGCGGATCCCGGATGGGGGAATATCCCTGACCAGTGGGGCAAGATAAGAATTCATCGATTTGACTTGCTGCTGTTTGGTATCTTCATTCACGATCATGACAACATCTTCCTTTACGGTGAGACCATGAGACGGTTATCTTCTTCACGGTCTTCAAAAATAATTCCGTCTTGTTTATATTTTTTCAAAATAAAATTGGTTTTCGTGGACAGCACAGAATCAATCGGGGAAAGCTTCTCGGAAACAAAGTTCGCTACTTCCCGCAAGTTGCGGCCTTCTACTTCGACCAGCAGATCATATGCTCCGGACATCAGATATACGGATTTGACCTGTGGATACAAATAAATACGTTCGGCAATTCCTTCAAAACCGCGGCCGCGTTCTGGGGTAATCTGTACCTCAATGAGCGCTGTAACCGTTTCTTCTTCGATCTTGCTCCAGTTGACCACGGCCGCGTATTTTACAATGACATGGTCCGCCTCAAGCTCGGCAATCGCCTCTTTAACCGCTTCCTCCTCGACACCAATCAGCGTTGAGAGAAGTTGGGGAGACCGTCTCGCGTCTTCATTCAACAGGTCGAGAACCTTTAATTTCAATTCAGTCAGTTCTTTCATACAGTATCCTCCAGCATTCATTTCACGGGTTGCTTACAGATCATGTCATACCCGGGAAAGAGATTAATATTAATATTACAATACTTTATGAAGCATGCAAAGAAAAACCGTCTCTACGGCGTGGGCCGAAATAGAGACGGTTAAAAAGTGCCATGCTTCACCGCAAGTACCTGAGGGTTACATATATTATAGCAATTTTGCTTTTTGGGTTGCCCACAGAACGACGGTTACATATAGTACGGATTGTGAATATTCGGCTGATGAAGCGGAACATTCGGAGTTTGGGCGTATTGACCCATTCCACCTGTTTTTTGTTGGACAAACTGCCGTGCCTTTTGCTGCGTATTACGCGCATCCTGGATCTGCTTGTCCACGTCCTGGCGCAGCGCCTTGGAAGAAGTAGAGTACATGTTCATCTGTTTCATCAAATTATAGAGCTCCCCTTGCATCCGCAGCGTATCGTTGGTCAATTGTGTAAACAATTGGCGTACAGTCGGACATGATGATTCAGTGGTAGCTGTCGTATATTCTCTAACGGTTCGTTTCAAATCCGCGAGGATGGTATATAGCAGGTCTTCATCCTGCATGAAAGCAGAGTTGTTTTGATTTTGATTTTGATAATACATGATTCGGCGTACCTCCCGTAATGGATTATTGTTGAGGCTGGTTCGGAGCCAGCGACTGATGCTGCTGCAGAGCCTGAACCAGCATCTCCAGATGATGGTCCATAGAACGGATATATTGCTGGCATGCCTGCTGGATGGTTGGATTTTGACTGGTTGCAGCCGTTGCCGCACACTGCTTAATCAGCAAATCTTCATTGGAAATCGAATCGACAATATACTCGAGCTCTTTGCCCGTAATTGCCTGCATTTGACCGGATTGCATATGTGTTTTGCCTCCTCTGGGGATGTTTAACTCATGCATATTATGTCCCGGGCTTTTTTTTCTATGTACCTACCAATAAACAGCTTTTAAATAGCAAATACTGAAGCATGAATGAAGAAAAGGAGCGAAGTACGATGATCTTGAATAGTGGAAAACTGGCTTGGCCCCATACACTGAGCCCCGTTCCTGAATACCCAGTACTGAACCAAGATCTGGACTGTGATGTTCTCGTCGTTGGCGGCGGCATGAGCGGAGCAACTTTGAGCTATGAACTAACCAAGCGGAAACTGAGCACGATAGTGATCGACAAAAGAAGTATCGGGGGCGGCAGCTCTTCAGCGAATACAGGCCTACTTCAGTTTTCCAATGACAAAACGCTCACCTCAATGATGAACACATTCGGCGAGGAGATCGGTGTTACATTTTACAAGCTGTGTGAACGCGCAATGCAAAAGCTGATTGATACAGGCAGCCGTTTAAATATCGATCCTCATCTCATCCCCCGCAGCAGCTTCTACTACGCCAGTCATGAAGATGATGTGGCTATGCTGCAGGAGGAGTATGAGAATTTCAGAAGATACGGATTTCATGTTGATTACTGGGATCGAGCCAAGATTGAACAAAACATGCCTTTCTCGAAGCCTGCAGCGCTTTATACCCATGGAGATGCTGAGGTTAATCCGTTTCGAATGGTACATGCGCTCGTTGAAGCAGCTGCCCGGCATGGAGCACAGGTATTCGAGCATACGGAAGCCGTTCACTTTGATTATGATGAGAACAGCGTTACATGCCATACTCAAACCCATAGGATCCGTGCCAAAAAGGTCATTTATACGATGGGGTATGAAACCCAGGAAATCAAAAAGGACAGAAATGCCGTGCTCAAGGTATCCTATGCGGTGCTTACCAACCCGGTAAAGGATCTATCCGACTGGCATGAACGCTGCTTGATTTGGGAAACAGCCAGACCCTATTTGTATATGCGAACTACACCGGATAACCGCATCGTTGTGGGTGGAATGGACGAGCATCCTCCAGCTCCGGAGGAGCGCGATGGCCGCGCTCTGCATAAAAGCGAGGCTTTGCTGGACGAGGTAAGAAAGCTGTTTCCCCGTTATAAGGAGCTTAAGGCTGACTACGCCTGGGCCTCTATCTTCGGCTCAACACATGATGGACTGCCGATGATCGGCACATATCCTGATTATCCAAACAGCTATTTTATAGAGGCGTACGGCGGAAACGGGACAGTATACTGCATGATTGCTGCGGATATATTGGGTGATGTGCTGACCGGAAAAGATCGGCCTGAGCTGGAGTTGCTCTCTTTGCAGCGGACCAGCAAGCCATCGCCTCATAAGCCGCTGACTTTGAGATAAAAAAAGGTTTACCGTTGGAAGCAGGTCCCTGAACCGAGATATAAAGAAAGCAGGCATGTCCCTTTAAAAGAGATTGCCTGCTTCTTTATACATTCATTCGTATGACCATTCGGGTTCCTTCATGCAGCTTGCTGTGTACGCTAATCTCTCCATCATGCGCTTCGACGATATCATGCGTAATGGCCATGCCGAGCCCGGAGCCCTTATGCAGTTCTCCCGTATTTGTTCCCCGGTAATAGCGGTCAAAAATCCGCTCGACCTCTTCTTGTCTGATCCCTTTACCGTTATCTTGGACACGGATGAATACCTGATCCCCGCTCTTCTCCACACTCACTTCAATGACAACCGTTTCATCATTATGCACAATCGCATTGTAAATGAGGTTATTGATCGCCCTGCGGATCAGAATTTCATCGACGCTCATTTTGATAACCTCGTCACTGCACTGAAAGACAATATTTCGGTTCGCATAACGGGAGTCATTTAACGTGTCAATCACGGCATTACGGAGAAGACTCACGATGTTCACGGTCTTTTTGTTCAGCGTCATTTTTTTATTTTTCAGACGAGTGGACAGGTTCAAGTCTTCGATCAACTCCGTCAAATACAGTGACTTGCGTTCAATAATCTCGGCGTAGTCCCTCATTTCATCGATAGAGAACTGATAATCCTTATCCTTCATCATTTCTGCATAACCCTGAATCGAAGCTAATGGCGTTTTTATATCATGCGATATATTGCCGATCCATTCTTCCTTCATCCGATCCAGCTTCTTTCTTTCCATTTCACCTGCCCTAAGCTCTTCCGACAATAGATTAACATTATGGAAAACATCTTTATAAACACCCGCAGGCTTGTAATGTTTATTGTATTTTTTGTTGGCCAGCTGTTTGATCCCGTCAATTAATGTATGAATCGGCTTCGTCAGTATTTTACTGAAGATGTAGCCAATGCAAAGTGCGATGAGTCCATCAATAATGATCAGGATGATACTTCCCATTTTAAGTGCCTGTCCGACTTTCCGATAATCGAAGGTCAGAACCTGCCTCTGTATATATCGACTTTTGAACCCTATCAAATAACTGTATTGGTGATTCTGCGCTATTTTCCCTCCAACAAACACAGTCGAAAGCAACTCTTTTTCGAAATACTTATACGTCTGAATCATGTCCATGGGTGTATATTTCACTTTCGCCTCTTTAGGGACAAGATAGCCGTACTCCTGCTTGCCATCCTCATTCAAAACTTGAATCCATGCCTGATTCTGCTCGAGCACCTTCTTACCTTTTTCCGTAATACTTATCCCATCCGGATTGATGACGATGTCATTTTGAAAGGAGCGTGTTATCGCATCGGCAGAGGATTCATGGCTGGAAAACAAGAGATCCTTGTTTACCATTTGCAAGATATACAACCCCAGTATAACCATGATATTGATGACAATGACGATCACGACAATAAGGACAACGGATACCAAATACCTCCCGGTTAACCTCCATTTCATCGATTACTCATCCTCTACAGCAAGCTTGTAACCCAGTCCCTTCACCGTAACCAGATACCGCGGATTTGAAGGGTCTTCCTCAATCTTTTCCCTAAGCCTCCGGATATGTACCATCACCGTATTGTCAAATCCAAAAAACTCTTCGCCCCAAACATGATCATATAGGCTTTCCTTGCTGATGATTTGGTTGGGATGCTTCAATAAATGGGTGAGTAAGCCAAGCTCCTTTGGCTTTAATTCAATGATACTTCCGTTCTTTTTCAGCTCGATTTTTTGTTCATCCAATTCGAAAGGTCCAGCCTTGATGATATGATCCATTTTCTCTCCATCTTGGGGAATATCATTTCTTCTAAAACGGGCTTTGATCCGGTAAGCCACCTCTTTCGGGCTAAAAGGCTTAGTGATATAGTCATCCCCGCCAATGGCAAAGCCTAGAATTTTATCAATCTCTTCTGTCTTTGCGGATAAAAAGAATATAGGAACATTGGAAACACTGCGAATTTTTTTGCATACATCATAGCCTTCTCCATCCGGAAGCATGATATCCAGTACGACAATGTCAGGCTGCCTCTTCTGAAATTCGGTCCATCCTTCTTCTGCCGTACCGGCTGTGTATACCTGCTCGATGCCTTCTTTAATCAATACAGTTTGAAGAAGTCTCACGATATCCGCCTCATCATCCACGATGAGGATTTTTTGATTGAACGTCAAAACTATCCCCCCCCCTTACCGTGGGTGAGCATCCGGAAAAACTGCCTTAACCGGAACAGCTTAAGCAATACTCAGCTTCCTCACCCCAAAAATCACTATACAAGCTCTTATCGTAACACGAGCCCTGCTTGTTTACTCCTCCGCGAAAAATTTGGACATTGGGTTAGCCGTCTTCTGATCTGAAGTCACTTTCCCTGTCTTGTTCATCTCGTAATATTGATAAAAATCAGTGGTAAAACTGAGCGCATTCAGCACTTGCTTCCCAAACGGCTCAACCATCCCGTCCGCAAGCGCATCCCCGTTCCAATAGAAATGGAGCAATAAACGGTTCTTGTTCAATGGATGCTTGATGATATAAGCGCCCGCTGTGTCTTTTTTATTCATCATGCTCTTCCAATCAAAACCTATATCCTTGGATTTTAGAATAATACCAGGTTTCAGCGCTTGGATCAGACCATTTGTTTGAGCGCTGCCGATCACGATCAGATTGCTGCCTCCGATTTCCTTTTCCAATTGTTTTTTCAATACCTGACGCTCCGTAATAATGACTGGCTTAATGCCCGAAACCTCAAACGTTCCTATCAGCTGATTCAGAATTATCTCTTGCTGCTTTTTCGCCTTGCTACTCGCCTGGTCACTCAGTACAATGGTCAGCGGTTCGCCCTGGAGCGCTTTATCCTCAATCCGGCTCATCGTCTCAAACGGTAGTTCCGGGATCTGTGCGAGAGAAGAACGGTATAGCTCTTTGAACTGCTCATGAAAATATGCGGCTGTCTCTTGCTTGCTCAAGCGGTATTCAGGCTTCAGGACAAAATTAGGCTGATGCAGGGACTTGTCCATCTCATTTCGGGCTTCTTTCCCCAGTGTATCCTCGATGGTTTGGAGGAGCCCGTCCATCGTTGCATTTTTAAATGCATACCGCTTGACATATTCTCTCATGAACGCATCAAATTTCTCTTCGCCAACCATCCGATACAGCTGGTAAATGGCCTGGCGGCCCTTTTCATAAAAGACAGGACTGGCATTATCACCAACCTCCTGATTGGTCGAAGCGATGGGCACATCGAAGGAAGTGTCATCAAACTGGAGCGCTTTGAACCCGTTCAGCTTATCGCCTTGTTTCTCGGAGAAATAGATTTTTGAGAAGTCGGCAAAGCCTTCATCCAGAAACGATTCCTTCTCCGAGTTGTTGCCGATCACGGCATGGAACCATTGATGAGCGATTTCGTGCACGAATACCGAATCATGCACCGGATCCGCATTATTACCGATCATGCCCATCTGAATCACGCGGGCAAATTCCACCGCCAATCCCTCAACATACGATTCAGCAATGCGAAATTCGGGATACGGATATTTTCCGTACTTGTCATTGAAGAATTCGATCGCCTTGAAGGCTTGGTCCACGTATTCGTCAACGATCTTTTTCTTGTTCGGCGTGTTGTCAAAATAATAGTATTCGACGGTCAGGCCATTTCGGGTCACGCTATCTACTTTATAGTTCGGGCTTGCGAAAAAGACAAATTCCCGCGTGTTGTTGGCCACCGTGGAGACGATTTTGCGACCGGCCTCCCTATCTTCCTGAGTGCTGATCGTCCCTGGCATCAATACTTGATACGCTGCGGGGACATTAAAGTGAACCTCAAAGTCCGAAGAGGTGTAATAGTCGGTTTCAAAGGAAGTGCTATAAGGCGTTTTATCCCACATATGCTTGGATTCGTCATACACGGACATCACCGGAAACCAGTGAGCGCCGTTGATGATGTCTTTATAATAGGATAACCGTTCGGAGCCATATGGAATTTTCACTTCGAATTCTACTTGAAGCGTTACCGCTTCGCCGGGCTTAAGTCCCTGCAGAAGCTGAACGGTCAGCGCCTGGTCGGAGTTGTTGAATGTTATGGATCGCCCCCCTACTTTCACAACCTGGATATCAATGCCGCCTAGAAAGACCTCCGGCTTGAGGCCGGGATTGTTCTTCAGGATTTCTGCATTGGTTCTCTGGAACATGCTGGCCTGGGTAGATTTAGAGCGGTTAGCATCGGCAAAGGTGTGGAACACCAGCTCCTTCAGCGTGTCACTCGAAGTGTTAAGGTACGTGACCGTTTCACTTCCCTGGATATGCATGCTTTTCTCGTCCAGGCGGGCATTGATCTGATATTGAATTGGCGTGTGCGTCATGGCGCTGTCCGCAGACTGCTGGGAAGCAGAGAATGGATCTGCCAGTGCGTGTCCTGTGCCAGCTGCCACAGGACACGCTGCCAGCATGAATGCCAGCGAGTATGTCATTGCTTTTTTGGATATGGATGTCCAATTGAGATTGTTCATTTGGTTCTCTCCCTTTGCCATGTAATTCAACTAAAAAACTTCCTCTTACGTCCGCTCAATCCATGATCATTCTTCCGATCGCTGATTACTCCATGATGGCAGGCTGCACTACTTCCCTAGCTCTTCCAGCTTCTGCTTCGCCTGCACCGGCAGTTCGCTTGTTTGCACCTCTTGGTAGGAACCTGCTTTATCGCCCTTCATGTAAACACTCAGGTACGCTTCCTTGCGCAGCTCCTTGTTTGCTGTAAAGGTTACGGTCTTTTCCTTCCCGTTTTTGTCGAAGCCCTCCAGAGTGTATTCGTAGTAGATATACTTTTTGCCGTCATTCGCTTTGTCTTCCATTTTCTTGCCGTCCTGGATTTGCACGTAATATTGGTCCGCGCCGAGACGGTTCAGATTCACATTTTGAATGAATACAAGACCTCCGATGAGAATAACTAAGATCACAACACCAACAATAAGTCCTTTTTTCATTGTTTTACTCCTTATGTTTAAGTTATTTTGCATTCGTTACGATTTTATAGTAAGCATTCACTGTCATGAAGTAATAGATCAGATAAATGCAAGTGTAAATCCCCATGCAAACGACCACTGGAATGACCAGGTTTGTTTGCATCAGTCTGGATAGCGCAGATAAAGCTACCGCACAGTGGGCGATCCCGGCAATCAGAGGCAGTGCAAAGATAAACAGAACCTGCTTAGCAACCGTTTTGCGGATCTCTCTTTTCTTCACGCCGATTTTATATAAAATCTGATATCTCTCTTTATCGGAATTAGCTTCGGTTAACTGTTTGAAGTAAATGATGCTGCCAGTCGCAGCCAGGAAGACAAGTCCAAGGAATCCGCCCATAAAAATCATCAATCCGGATGATTCCATTCCCCGGGCATAATCACCGTAAAAGCTTGAGAATTCAGCTTTCTCGGGTAAAACGCCTTTCAGCTCCTTCGATAATTGTTTGGCTTTGTCCTGATGTGTGATTCCGTAAGCCTCAACGACCATCATTGGGAACTTGGGCTTCAATTCAGCAAACAGTTCATCACTAACAACGATGGTGGAATATACGGTGCCTTGGTTCAGAACACTGTATTTTTTCAGTTCCTTAAACTTGATCTTTTCATTGATTCCTTTTCCGCTTATCGTAATTGCCGAACCTACATATTGTGGAGAAATCCCTTTGATATACATCGGATCCAGCGCAGCGGCTTCGTCCCCCTGCAGGCTCAATGAATCCTCCCTTCCCTGGAGCTTAGCCAGTTTGTTGAAGTCATGACTGGACAGGACGGTGAAGGTTTGTTCATCCGAGCTGCTGTTTTGATCCAGTCCGGAGGTATTGGCATCCACCCCGAGCAGTTGAAGCGAAGCATGGTAAAGAACCTTGTGATCCGGAGAATCCTGGATGATTCTATCGGCCTGGCTCACTGCCTTACTGTCTGTGTTAATAAACATCATGCTGTTTGGATTAACCTGCGAGACAGCGCTTCGGTTGCTGTAATACAGGCTGTAGGCTGTTCCGACAGCGGTTAATGTGGTTGCACTCAGTACGGCGATGATCGTTAACGTACGGGCATTGCCTTTAATCCGGTACAAAAGCTGGGAGGTCCCGATGATATTGAGACCTTTCCAATAGCTTTTCTTGTTTTTTCTGGACAGCTTCAGTAAAGTCACTGTCAACGTATTGAACAGCAAATACGTACCAAGAATCACGGTGATCAGAATAACAAGTGGTGTGATCATCAAACCAAGTGCCGCCCATGCTTTCGAATTCATAAGATTTTGCAGAGCCAGCCAGTAACCCAGGCCTACGAGAACCAGAGATAAAAGGGCGGTCAGCAAGGAAGCCTTCGGCTCCTTCTCATGCTGCTGGTCTGCATGGAAGAGTTCAATTAATTTGAAACGGTAGATCAGCCGGTAGCCCTGAAGCGAGGTTATGAGTGTAATGACCATGAATACAATGAACGTGTTCAAGATCGCTGCCGCAGAAATAGAGAAATGACTTATGGCATCGTAACCCATCACCTTCATCAGGATCGATACGAAAAACCTGCTTAACAGAGAGCCTAGAGCAATCCCCACAATAAGCGCAAGTACGCCCATCAGGAAATTTTCATAAAACAACATGCGTCCGATCTGCTTTTTCCGGACTCCCAGTAAAGAATACAGTCCGACCTCTTTCTTACGCTTTCGTGTAAAAAAGGAATTCGAGTACCAGATGAAAATCGCAACGAAAATAATAAGCACAACGGCAGCGCCGCTAAAGGCAGAGCTTATTTTAGGCGATGAGTCCGATGCTGATTGTATGGTGCTGTCATACTTCAGTGAAACAAAGGTGAAGTAGATCACAATACTAAAAATCATGGATGCAAAGTAAAGGAAGTAGTTGGTAAAATTCTTCCGGATATTCTTCCCGGCAATACTAAACAGCGTCATGTTGCCCACCTCCGAGTGACGCCAGAACCTCCAGGATCTGTTGGAAAAACTCTTTCCGCGTCTTATGCTGCTTATGCAGCTCTTTGAAGAGCTGACCATCGTTGATAAAGATGACGCGTTTGCAGTAACTGGCGGCATACGCATCATGAGTAACCATCATAATTGTCGATTGATTAGAGTCATTGAGCTTGCTCAGACTCTCCAGCAGGCTAGTTGCCGATTTCGAATCAAGTGCACCGGTCGGCTCGTCTGCCAGGATCAGACTGGGATTGGCGACGATCGCCCTTGAAGCCGCTGCCCGCTGCTTTTGGCCACCCGAGATATGATACGGGTATTTATCAAGAATTTGACGAATGCCAAATGTGTCGGCGATTTCGTTTACCCGAACCTCGATTTCTGCAGGCGGCACTTTGGACAAGGCTAGCGGCAGCAAAATGTTTTCTTTGACCGTCAATGTATCAAGCAGGTTATAATCCTGAAATATAAAACCCAGCTTATTCCGGCGGAAATCCGACAGCTTCTCTTCACTCATAGTTACAATATTTTGACCGTCGATTGTAATCTCACCGGAAGTTGGTGTATCAATGGTAGAAAATATGTTCAGTAGCGTGGATTTCCCCGCCCCGGATGGGCCCATGATGCCCACAAACTCGCCTTCCTGAATTTGCAGGTTAATATGCTGCAGAGCCGTATATATGTTTCCTTTTGCACCAAATGTTTTGTTAACGTTGATTGCTTGCAGAATGTTTTTCATATGAGAATCTCCTTAAATGGCATGTAATAACGAACACAGATGTAATCATAACGTCTGTACCTTACAGCATTTTAATGCAATCCTTACATAAACCTTAAATATGAAAAATACGAACAACGTAATATCAATGATCCTTAAAAATCGGCAGCACAAAAAGACCCTCAGGGCCACTTTACAGTGCTACCCTGAGGGTTCATATTTCCCGTTATTAAAAAATGGTTGCCGGCCAAGCTTATGCCGATCGTTCGCCCTGCAGTAGTTTTCTTATGAAAAACCAGCTTAAAATCGGCGATGCTCCAAGGATCAGCATGAGTATCGTAATCGTCAGAGGTGTTTTGCTTATCATTAATACGATAATAAAAATGAAGGTACCCGCCAGACGCCCAACCATCAAGCTAAGTTCACGCAGCACGACAAGCTCGACACGCTTACCTACGGTTTCATCGCTGGTTCCCATCAGATCAAAACCGGATGAGATCATGGGCAAAATATATAGCGGCATAAACAACGAAGAGCCGATCCCCAGAATTAGCAGTGTTCCATAACTTGTCTTCCAGAGCAGTGGAATAATCACAATCCACAAAAGTAATGCACCGACGAGCATACCCGGGCTTCTGAATTTAGGTTTGTACCATTTTCCTGCTAACCAGTAAGTCAATAGTGATATGGCGGATGTGATCAGCGTAAATTGCCCTAGTCTAGCCTCCTGCTTGGTAGCGACAAACACCAGCAGACCAATCAGAAAAGCAAATACGCCTTCACGAATCCCTTGCGCCACAAGCCCTAAAGACATAAGACGCCATGGGCTGTCCTTGCTACGCAGCTGCGTGATTGGTTCCATCCAGTGATAGCTGCTGCCCTTCTCCCTCTTTTTAAGAAAAAAGCTGAGTACCACACATATCGCATATATGACCAATGAAATCGTAAATATGAGCCTGTACCCCTTGTCACCCTTCAGCCATGTGATCAAAGTTCCTGAGAACCATGGTCCCACAATTCCGGTGAACGAGCCCAGCAGGCCTACCCAGCCATTAAATAAATCACGGTTCTCACGGTCTGTCACTTCAAAATAAACGACATTGAACGCGACCCAAAACAGTCCGATCGAAATACCGAGTAATATCCCCAGCGGCCAAATAAAGCGAACCACATCCGAACCGACCCATAATACGAGTAAATAAAACATTCCCGAGAGAACAATCCCTGCACGCAGGGTGTTCATTTTGTTGTATTCCTTTACCCACTTGCCGCCCAGCCAAAACGTAAGGCCTACGGCTACCTGCTGGGCTACCGTAAACCAGCCGATCATGGCGTAGTCCTGTTTGCTTTTCCATAAGTACACATTCAAAAAGGTACCGGAAAGGGCTCCCGCCAGAACAATCAACCCATTAACAGCCAGCAACAGCTGCGATTGGCGGTCTAAATGTACCGTCGTTTTCATAAGTCCCCCCTTGCTTACCGGACATGTTCTGTCTTAACATGCCCCAAAGGAAGGGATATCATTTTCAGGCAGAGCTTAATTTCCGTTAAATCTTGCTCAGGATTTTTGACGGCTCAGATGATCGACCATACGCAAACGGTCTTCTTCCATCAAATTGGTTTCCACATGAAAACAGCCTGTGCAGATATACACATTGACACGGAAAGGAGGCTGTATAACCGGTGCCTTCAGGGCGCTGAACTGAGTTGGGACAAAGCCTTGACCCGAGATTTCCTGCGCTCCTGCAAGAATCATGTAGTCGCGGCATTTTGGACATTCGGGAACCTCTTCCTGTTCATCCAAAATCTTTTCCACGCTCTCTTCATAATTCATCAGGTCATGGCTTTCTTCAAATTTATCCAATGTGCGGATGGATGGCGGAAGTTGATGCTGCATATCCTCTTGCGCCCAGAATGAAGAAGATCCATCTCCTTCCTCCGCATCTTCTTCCCAATCCATGCTTTCTTCCGTGCCCTCTTCTTCTTCCTCGTCACCGATTTGAATACTCAAGGTGCGGTATCCCTTCAACTCATTGTGACAGTAAGGGCAATTCTCTTCAGGTCCAATTTCTTCATCCCAGACAATCTCTGTCTGGCACCATGGGCAAACGGTGGTTTCCATTGCCATTCATCTCCTCAATGTTTCATTAAATAAAAGATGCCGACTGCAAAAAAGATTACAGCCACCACAAATAGAATTCTCGTCAGATTTTTCATGCCTTCCTCCCAGAAAAACGAGCTCAATGATAATTCTAAAAAATACAAGCTCCTATAACATAGGACAGCGATACGGAAATCAGCAGGGAGATGATCCCTACAGCCCGGTTATCCTTCCGAATTTCCTCATCAACCGAAAAAACAGGAGTTAAAAACTCAAACAGTACATACGCTGCAAAAAGAAGAATAAAGCCGAAAAATGCCCACTTCATCGTGTCGTAAATGGAGGTTTTCGCCTCAATACTATACCTTAGCACATTGCAAATGGCGAAAATTTTGCCGCCGGTAGCCAGAGAAGCCGCGACATTTCCGCGGCCGATCTCATTCCAGCAGTTATACCTGGCCACGAGCTCAAACAGGTACAAAAATACAATTAAGCCCAATATGGCCACCGAGAAATAACCGATCAGCGTTCCCAGGGGATGAGCCAGCAGCTGATCAACCCAATTCTTCATGTTCCTGCCCCCTTCATATCTGCCCTGAGCATATTCGCAGCTTTACTTCAGTTCTGCTACGGTTACACCTGTGCCGCCTTCGCCATAATTGCCTAGACGGAAGCTTTTTATATGCTTATGCTTACGCAGGTAATCTGTAATACCGTTTCGGAGTATGCCTGTTCCTTTTCCGTGGATCAAATAAACCTGGCCTAAATTGCCAAGGAAGGCTTCGTCTATAAAGCGATCCACCTCAATTAATGCTTCCTCCAAATTCGCTCCGCGTAAATCCAGTTCACTCCGGATATTCTCGTCTCGTGTACGTTTCACGATCGTAGCCTGCTTCTGTCCTTGCTTGGCTATAGCTTCATGCGATTGGACGAGTTCCAGATCATCTAGTCTGACCTTCATCTTCATAATGCCTAGCTGCACGACTGCTTCCTTTGAGCCTGCGAGCTCTACAACATTACCTTTCTGGTTCAGGCTGTAGACCATGACTTCATCCCCTGCTTCAATCTTACGAGGAGTCTTGACCTTGTTCCGTGCAGGTGTTTTCTTACGCTGCTGCGGTTCGGCTTCATCCAGCATTCTGCGAGCAGCAATCAGCTTATGCTCCTTGACGGAAGCTCCTTCTTCCTTCGCCAGCTGCCGTAAGTCAGTGATGATCTCCTCAGCTTCACGTTTCGCTTTGGCAATGACCTCTCTCGCCTCTGCCGATGCCTTTTCAATCATACGCTCTCGCTGCTGCTCGAGTTTCTCCAGCTCCTGTTGGTGACGGGTGCGCAGTTGTTCCATTTCCTGACGCAGCTTTTCCGCCTGCCCGCGCTCCACTTCAGCACCCAGGCGGTTTTCCTCGAGGGAAGCAATCATATGTTCAACGCGCTGATCCTCTTCGTTGACTTCTCCGCGCGCATAATCCAGGATTTGGTTCGGCAGTCCGAGCCGCTCGGCAATCGCGAATGCATTGCTTCGGCCTGGTACCCCTACAAGCAGCCGGTAAGTCGGGCTTAAGGTATTGACGTCAAACTCCATGCTTGCGTTAATGACCGCTTTCCGCTCATAAGCATAAGCCTTCAGCTCACTGTAGTGAGTCGTAGCGATCATGCGGCAGCCCGTCTGATGAATATGCTCCAGAATGGAGATGGCGAGTGCGGAACCTTCAGCCGGATCCGTACCTGCACCAACCTCGTCCAGAAGAACAAGGCTTTTAGGCGTCATATTTTTCAGAATCCGGATGATATTGGTCATATGGCTGGAGAATGTGCTCAAGCTTTGCTCGATACTTTGCTCATCCCCAATATCGGCATAAATGGCATCAAATACACAGAGCTGACTGCCTTCTTCGGCCGGTACAAACAAACCCGACATCGCCATTAAGCTCAGCAGACCGATTGTCTTCAGCGTTACCGTTTTACCACCTGTATTTGGGCCGGTCACGATAATAGAAGTATACGAATTTCCAAGCTCCACATCGATCGGAACAACCTTGTCCATCTCTATGAGGGGGTGCCGCCCCTTACGCAGCTTTAAATATCCGCGGTCGTTCATTCTTGGCATTGTTGCTTTCATCACATGAGCCAAACGGGCTTTTGCAAATATAAAATCAAGCTGTCCCACCAAATCCAGATCAAATACGATCAGATCAGCCTCGTCGCCAACTAATGCCGTCAGCTTCTGTAAAATAATTTCAACTTCGCGTTCTTCCTTCATCCGGGTCTCGCGCAGCTTGTTATTCATGGCCACAATGGATTCAGGCTCGATAAACAAGGTTGCGCCGGAGCCGGACTGGTCATGGACAATTCCGCCAAAATAAGAACGGTATTCTGCCTTTACAGGAATAACGAACCGATCACCACGAATGGTTACAAGCTGATCCTGCAGCATTTTGGCCACAGAGGATGAGCGAATCATGTTGTCAAGCTTTTCACGAATACGCACTTCACCGGAGCGCAGCTCACGCCGAACTTGAGCAAGGCCAGGGCTCGCCGAATCGAGCACTTCAGCTTCATCCGATATGCATGCTTTAATGGCATCCTCAAGCACTTTTTGTTCCGATATATTTTCGCTGATGTCCATAAGCAGCTTCAGTGGCTCATCTTCATTCATTTGGGTGATAAAACGTTTAATACGTCTTGACCCATTCGTCGTGTTACTAACTGCCAGCAACTCATGAGGGTTTAATGTGCCGCCAATCTTTGCCCGTTTCAACGCAGCTGATATATCGCTGATCCCACCGAAGGAAGGCGTTCCCTTCAGCCGATCCACAGTGTATGCTTCATCGGTCGCCTGTAGCAGCCGTTTTACCGATTCTAGATCTGTATCGGGTTTCAGGCTTTCCGTTATTTGTTTACCCATGGGAGTCTGGGCATAGCTGACACATTTATTTAAAATCTTGCGGTATTCCAGCGTATGCAAAATCTTATCGTCCAAGAATTTCACTACTCCTCTCATACATTGCCTTTATTATATACGAAACTTCTGTGGCTTCGCTATTTACGAAAGCCAGTCTTATCAAATTCCAGCAAAATCCATCATTCTGATACATAAGATTTCACGATTTGAATACAATAAACCTTGCATATAGAATCATTTCATAATGATACAAGCGGGCGCATTATGACATGATATTTGAATCCATTTCATAATGAATGAAGCGAAGCATTGTGAAATGATTTATCAACGTATCTTTTACACAAAAGGAGGCCAATTGCATGCATTTTCTAGGGCATGTTGTACGATTTATCGTTTCCGCGATCGTGCTTATGATTGTCGGCTGGATCGTTCCGCAATTCTCCGTGGGCGGATTCTGGAGCGCTTTACTGCTGGCTCTGGTCATTGCTTTGCTCGGTTGGGTTGTGGAAGGAATCTTCGGGAAAAGAGTATCGCCATTCGGTCGAGGCATTGTCGGCTTTATCGTAAGTGCGGTGGTCATATACATCGCCCAGTTTATCGTTGGAGGCGTTAGCGTCACCATCCTAGGTGCCGTCCTCGCTGCCCTCGTCATCGGGATCATCGACCTGTTCATTCCGGTAACTCCTTTCAATGCAGCCAAAGACCATAAATAACCATCCCGGCTGTATGGAATGAACGAAACAAGTTGTAGTTCATTCTACACCAGGAATGGATATCACCATCTAGCGAAGCTGATATCCGCTCCAAAAACCCCCTGTTCCCACGGAACAGGGGGTTTTCATGGTTAGCCTGTCATGGATCAGATGGAAGCAACCTTGCCCTCAAGCGAGTCCGAAAGTATCGAATCAGAAGCTGTCACCACTTTATTTTTACCCGTTCGCTTTGCTTGATAAAGAGCACTGTCCGCCTTGCGGAACAGGGATTCCTTATCATCTCCAGGCTGGTAATCACATAAACCGATGCTTACCGTAACCGGTCTGCCTTTCATATTCGAATGTTCTACAATGGAAATCCCCTTACGCAGATCTTCTGTTATCGACTGTGCTTCCGCCAAAGTTTTATCTGCAAAAATAACCGCGAATTCCTCTCCGCCATAACGTGAGGCAAAATCATTCGGCATCATAATCAACGTGATGGTAGAGGCCACTTGCTTGAGCACCAGATCTCCCACCCAATGTCCATATGTATCATTTACCTTTTTAAAGGCATCGATATCAATAATCGCCAGCTGCAGAGGTAGATGATATTTTTCTGAGTGCTCCAGCAGAGCATCAAGGTATTCATGAAACGTTTTATGGTTATAGAGTCCGGTCAAAGCATCCATCTTCAGGAGCTTGTCCGATATGGTTTTCTCCACGAGCAGCTGCTGCTCGGATTTCATTACAGACTTCAGATAGCTGATAAATTCCTTTACCCTGACCAAAATAGTACGTCCGATAATCAGACTGACTATGAATACACTTTCTACTTGAATAAATTCCTGAATAGGCTTGTGATACCATGGACGCTCCATCAGGAAATATAAAAATCCATAGATCAGAATCGTAAACACACCGAATCCGTACAACATCTTCCGATCAAAATAAACAATAGAAATCAACACAGGAAGCAGCAAAGCCATCTGTGCCCCGTCTGCTGACGGTTCTATAATAAAATAGAACATGTAAGACAACAAAAAACCGCAACCCACAATAGCTTTTTTATGATGCTTCGGCCAATATCTCAACCATATTTCGGTTGCTACCAGAATCAGCATGGTAAAACCATTGGATCCCGCCAGTCGGGTCCATGAGCTTGCATCCATTCCTACTGTATCAGGAAAGACTCCGCCCGACAGTAAAAAAACGGATTGTGCCGCAAGGAACATTAGCATAACGATCCAGTAGGCATTCAGAATTTTACGGTGCCACCGGTCCTCCAAAATAATATTTTTCCTGTCCATTGAAAAGTCAATCCCCTACTCTAGGAAAGAATAAATTCAAATGACAACAACCAATATAAACTGTGATTATAATTATATCTTAATGGAAAGACAAATACATCATTGGATCTGTAAGGAATTTGAAATATACCCCTGTTATGCCTGGTTTGGTTGAACCTTATCGGCAAGTTCACCAATTATTCAAAACAGTAATGTTCCGGAATTCCATTTTTGGGGTATGATGACTACTAGAATTGTCACAAAAAATTAAAGTTTGAGGAGGATCACATTGAAGAAGACCCTAGCTTTTGTTCTCTCCTGCATGCTTCTTCTGGTACTTTCCGCTTGCGGGGCAGCAAAGGAAGACGCTTCGACTGCAAGCAGCGGTGTCAGCGACACGGGCGTTGCCCCTAGCGAAGAATTAGTCATCAAAGCAAAGAACTTTGCGTTTGATAAACAAGAATATCATCTTAAAAAGGGAGTTCCCGTAAAAATTTCGCTCGACAACGAGCAAGGTACCCACGGCGTATTGATTCCCGCACTTGAATTACAGCTCGACAACAAACATAAGTCCATGGTCGTTACGCCGGAGAAAGCCGGCACTTTCGAAATGACCTGCTCCGTCATGTGCGGCGCGGGACATACGGCCATGCTCGCCAAAGTCATTGTGGACGAATAGTCTTCTCCCCTAGCAGCACAGCAAATCCCCTCCAGCTCCGTCAAAAGGAACGAATGCCTTAATGTTCCTGCCTTGCGGTCTGTGAGGGGATTTTTTTAGTCTGTTCTGCAACAGCAATCAGCTTTGATCCTGCTCAATAAGCTCGATCCATTCGTTATACTCCGTTTGTAGCTTGCCGTATTCATCCTGTAGCTGGCTGTGTTCTTCCTGCAGCTTATCTGTCTTTTCCTGCTGAAGCTCGAGTTCCGCCTGAAGCAGTCGGTACTGATTGGCCATCAATTCAAAGTTCTCGCCAACCTCCCGAAGCTGGGCAGATGTCTGTTCCTTCTCATTTTGCAGATTATCCAGTTGATCTTCGCCTGCTGCAATTTGACGTCTCCATTCCTCCAGCTCATCCTGCAGCTCCTGTTCCCTGCTGTTCCAGTTTTGCTGACGGTTCATCATATCCTCAAGCTTTTCCTGGTAGGTCTGCATCGAATGCTCCGCATTTCGCATCAGCTCACGCTGTTCATTTTCTCTGCTCGCAGCATCATCCAGCAGCCGGGTAAGCTCATTCACCTTCTGTTGTGCCTGATCCTTCTCCTCCAGTACCATCAGGTACTCGATTTCGGCATCCTCCTGCTGGCGTTTCATATCGCTGCCCTTCTGTTGAAGCTCGTCATACTGCTTTTGCAAGCCATGATACTGCTGCTTCAAATGTTCATACTGTTTCAGATGCTCCTGATAGAGCCGGTCCATATTCACATGGTTTTGTTCTGCTTCCTTAAGTTGGCGTTTGGCCTCCTGATAAGCCGATTCCCGCTCTGCGAGCTCTTCGCCGAGCTGTTCGTATTTCCGTTTGTTCTCTGCAATGCCCTCCTGCAGTTCTTCATGCTCGAGCATATGCAGCTCATATTGATCTGTCAGCACCTCATGCTGCTGCAAAATTTCGCCATGCTGCCGCTGCAGTTTCCGGTACTGTTCTTCCTTTTCTTCCATGGACTTCTGCAGCTTCAGAAGCTGGACTTCTTTTTGTTCTGCTGTCTGCTGGGCCTCTAGATACTGTTCCTCTGCAGCCTCTAACACCTGCTGCAGCTCCAGAGTTTGCAATTCGCTTGCTTCCAGCGTCTGCTGCAGCTCCAAAGTTTGCGTTCTGCTTGCCTCCAGCGACTGCTGCAGCTCCAGAGTTTGCGCTCTGCTTGCCTCCAGCGTCTGCTGCAGCTCCAAAGTTTGCGTTCTGCTTGCCTCCAGCGACTGCTGCAGCTCCAGAGTTTGCTCTCTGCTTGCCTCCAGCGACTGCTGCAGCTCCAGAGTTTGCAATTCGCTTGCTTCCAGCGTCTGCTGCAGCTCCAGAGTTTGCGCTCTGCTTGCCTCCAGCGACTGCTGCAGCTCCAGAGTTTGCAATTCGCTTGCTTCCAGCGTCTGCTGCAGCTCCAAAGATTGCGTTTCGCTTGCTTCCAGCGTCTGCTGCAGTTTGAGATACCGCTCTTCTCTGTCCTCGAGCGCCTGCTCTAGCTGCTGTTGCTGGTTTTCCTTCTCCTTCAAGGACTGCTGCAACTGTTGTACCAGTGCCTCATTCGACTCGAGTTTGGCCTGATGCTCCCGAAGCTGCTTTTCCTTCTCCACCAGAAGTTCCTTCTGTTCTTCAATCGAAAGCTCCTGCAGTTGTAGCGTTTCATCCAGATCGTCAAGCTTCTTGTTCTGCGAATGGATCAGCTGCTGCTGTTCATCGAGTCTACCTTGATATTCCAAGGCTTTCTGGTCTGCAGATGCGAGCTTCTGCGAATCTTTATCCGCTTGTTCCTTCAATACGCTGAGCTCGTCATGAAGCGACTTCATACCGGCTTCAAGTGCATCGTTCTGTTCTCCTGCTTCCAGAACGCGAAGCTCCAGCTCACCGATCTCTTCCTTCTGCTTCTCGACTTGAGTCCGCCAGGATGCCGCTTCTGTGTGCAGCTCCTCAAGCTCTGACTTCTGTTTATTGGAAGAAGTACTATATTCTTCAAGCAGCTTTTGCATCCGACGATGCTCCTCTTCCGAGTGTACAGCTTCCTCCTTCAAACGGCCCACCTGTCCATTCAGACGGATCTGCTGCTCTCTGAGCGTCTTCAGCTCGGTCTGGGAGACCTCCTCTTTCTTCAGTGCTGCCTGATGCTGCTCCTGAAGCTTGGCATATGCATTTTTCGCCTGCTGCAGCTCCTCTTGCAAACTCCGAAGCTTGCCTTGGAGCTGAGAGCTTCCTCCCCTTAATTCATCAAGCTGCTTGTTCAGCCCATCAACAGCTGCCTTATGCTTTTTCTCCGATTCCTGCAGAGAAGTCTCATACTTCTGCTGGGATTCTCTCAATACGGTTTGATGCTTCTCCTCCGTACTCTTCAGAAGTTCCTGATGCTTCTGCTGCGCTGACTGAAGTGTCGCGGCATGCCCGCGCTCAAGCTCCTGCATGGCCGTTTTATGCTTTGCTTCCAGGGACTGCCTGTCCCGCTGCAGCTGTTCTGCGGCTTGCTTCTCCTTGCGCTGCAGGGACTCCTTTATTTCCGTTTCCTTTTTCAATAAAATACGGGTATCCTCGAGTTCTTTACTTAGCGTTGTCCGGGTTTTCTGAAGCTCTCCCGTCAACGACGCCTTTATTTCCTCGAGCTGCTTCTCAAGTCCCGCTTTCTCGGTTTCCCACCGTTTGCGGAGCTCTTCCTTCTCCTTTATGCCCGTCGAATGCTCTTCCTTAAGCTTCGCATACAATTCCTGCTGCTCTGTCCGCGCAGCCTGAAGCTGAGCCAGCTCACTCCGGAGCTCACTTCTTTCTCCGGTCAGCATTTTGACTTCGTTGCGAATATCCTGCATCTGGATCGCTTCCTCAGCCATATGTACAGCAGCCAATACGGCCAATTTTGGCGTATCCAACCGGGAATGGCTCTTGGATATGAGGTTCATTCGCTCATCGACATAAGTGGCAACCTTTTTCATATAGTCGGCACTGCTGCCTACCAGTTTATAAGAAGTCCCGTAGATTTCTACGGAGACACGTGTACGATCAGGTGTAGTCACAGTTGTGCCCTCCTTCATATGTGTGTGTTGACTCTGAGATGTCTGTTATTCTGCAAAAAAGCCACATCGAATCTTTATGTACATGGATTCGATGTGACTTCATTCAATTCCTGCTATTTTCTCAATTCTGCATGAAAAGTTTGCTCAAGCTGGCTGACTACGGCTGCATGCGCGGCTGAAACCTCTTCATCCGTAAGCGTGCGCTCGTTATGGCGGTACACAAGAGCGATGGCTACACTCTTTTTGCCTACACCCAGCTTGCTGCCTGTGAATACATCGAATACCTGTACAGATTGCAGTAATTCCCCGGCAGCTTCACGAATGACGGATAGCATCGCACCCGCTTCAACGCTGTCCTCAACGACCACGGCGATATCACGCTCGGAGGCCGGGAAGCGAGGTAGTTCGCGGTACCGGATATCTTCGCTCGCATAATCGTAGAGCGGCTGAAGCAGAATTTCCGCCGTATATACATCGCTCAGACCACGATCCTGCTGAAGCTGAGGATGGACTTGACCGAGTGTACCAATCAGCAGCTGCTCACCGCCATCATTGGTCAGATATACAGATGCTGACCGGCCTGGATGATAGCCCTGCGGCTTGTTGGCCACATAGCTGACCGAATTCTGGAGTCCCAGATATTCAAACAATGTTTCCAGCGCACCCTTCAGATCGAAGAAATCCACTTTTTCCGGTGTTTGATTCCACTGCTTTTGGCCACGGCTGCCGCAAAGCAGAAGGGTAAGCACAGAGATTTCCTTCGGCTGTGCAGTCAGCTGCTCCTCTTGACTGTAGAATACATTTCCCATCTCGAACATCGCAAGATCATGCTGCTTGCGGTTTGCGTTATAGGCAGCAACATCCAGAAGCTGAGGGATCACGCTGGTTCGAAGCACGCTCCGCTCCTCGCTCATTGGCATCGCAAGCTTGATCGCATGGCTTCCTTCTGTCAAAGCAGGGAATAGGGCTGTCAGATCCGGATGCGTAAAGGAATAGCTGATCACTTCCTGCCATCCCCCATGCGTGAACAATTTACGGACATCACGGCGCAGAGCCTGCGGTTTCGTGTAAGCGCCTGGCGTTGTCGGTCCTTCGATCGCTGTTGTCGGGATATTGTCATACCCGTACAAACGGGCAATCTCTTCAATGAGATCCACATCACTGGTGATGTCCCCGCGGCGTGTTGGCACCTGAACCTCCAAAATACCTTGCGCTGTATCCGCACAGCTGAAATGCAGACGGTTGAAGATGGTTTTCACTTCAAGCATCGAAAGATCCGTGCCGAGGAAGCGGTTCAGCTTGTCAAAAGAAAGCACAATCACCTTGTCCTCCACAGAAACCGACTCGGATTCCACGATGCCTTTATGAACGGTTCCCGCTGCATAACGTGATATTAATGCAGCTGCACGGTTCAAAGCAGGTATAACAGCCCCCGGATCTACTTCTTTCTCAAAACGAAGGCTCGCTTCGGAACGGAGACCCAGCTGTCTTGAGGTCTTACGTACGGTACCGCCGTCAAATTTGGCGGATTCCAGTAAAATATTCACCGTATTGTCCGTCACTTCGGAATTCAAACCGCCCATGACACCGGCAAGAGCAACAGGCTTCACACCGTCGGTAATCAGCAGCATATGCGGTTCAAGCTTGCGTTCCTGGTTGTCTAGTGTAACCATCGTTTCGCCTTCCTTGGCAAGACGGACATCGATGGCTCCGTTCGTCAGCTGGTCCGCATCAAATGCATGCAGCGGCTGCCCGTATTCCAGCATCACATAGTTGGTAATATCTACGATATTATTAATCGGACGCACTCCTGCGGCCATTAAACGGTTCTGCATCCAGAGCGGCGACGAACCGATCTTTACGCCGGTGATATATCTGGCGGCATAATGGCTGCAATGTTCCGGGGAGCTGATTTTCACAGAAATATGGTCCCCGGCTGCATCGCTGACTTCCACGAGCTCCTTTTCAATATCCGGCAGCTTGACATCGCGTCCCAGGATCGCTCCAACCTCGTAAGCCGCACCAATCATGCTCAAGCAGTCCGAACGGTTCGGCGTTAGATCGAATTCCAGTACCTCATCATCGAGTCCCAGCACCTGGCTGATTGGCGTTCCGACATGTACTGATTCAGGCAGCACCAAAATGCCTTCCTGCTGTTCCTTTGGCAGCAGCTTATCATTCATTCCAAGCTCTTTGGCCGAGCAAATCATGCCTTGGGAAAGAGCACCGCGAAGCTTGGCTTTTTTAATTTCCAGTCCACCCGGAAGCTTCGCTCCCACAAGTGCTACAGGCACCTTTTGGCCGGCATCCACATTTTTGGCGCCGCATACGATCTGGAGCTCTTCTTCCTGACCGGCATCAACGATGCAAATATTAAGCTTATCCGCATCCGGATGCTTTTCTTTGCTTTTCACATAGCCGACAACGACCTTGGTTACCCCTTTATTGCGGTTTTCAATCTCGTCGATTTCGATCCCTGCACGCGTAATTTTCTCAGCCAGATCCTCGGCTGCCACATTTTCAAGCGAAACATAATCCGCTAACCACTCTGTTGATACTTTCATGCCGATCCCTTCCTTCTTTCCTTATTCGCTTGCCTTTTCGAGGTCCGCTTTACATGCGGGCAAACTGCTTCAAAAATGCCAAATCACTGCTATAGAAATGACGAATATCGTCAATGCCGTATTTCAAGATTGCGATCCGCTCCACACCCATACCGAATGCAAATCCGCTGTATTTCTCCGGATCATAGCCGCCCATTTCGAGCACTTTCGGATGCACCATGCCGCAGCCCAAAATCTCCAGCCATCCGGTTTGCTTGCACATCCGGCATCCATTGCCGCCACATTTTACGCAAGTGACATCCACTTCCGCGCTTGGTTCGGTGAACGGGAAGAAGCTGGGACGAAGGCGTATTTGCGTGTTAGGTCCAAACATTTCCTGTACGAACTGAAGCAGCGTGCCTTTCAGATCGCTCATGCGGATGTTTTCGCCAATAACCAGACCTTCAATTTGATTGAACTGGAAGGAATGCGTGGCATCATCATCATCGCGGCGGTAAACCTTGCCCGGACAAATGATTTTCACAGGCACTTCGCCCTCCATTTTTTCCATGGTACGGATTTGCACAGGGGAAGTCTGCGTGCGCATCAGGAGCTCTTCCGTAATATAGAACGTGTCCTGCATATCGCGCGCAGGATGGTTTTTCGGAAGATTCAGTGCCTCAAAGTTATAATAGTCTGTTTCCACCTCGGGACCCTCGGCAATGTGATAGCCCATCCCGATGAAGATTTCTTCGATCTCTTCGATAACCTTGTTCAGCGGATGAACGCCGCCTTGAGCCATTTTGCGTCCAGGCAATGTAACGTCGATCTTTTCCGCCTGCAGGCGCTGCTCGGTCTCAGCCTTCTGAAATGCATCCTGTTTGGATTCAATCAATGCTTCAATGGCCCCGCGCACCTCGTTGCCTACTTGGCCGATCACAGGACGTTCTTCTGCGCTCAGCGCGCCCATGCCACGCAAAATTTCAGTCAGCGCGCCCTTTTTACCCAAATATTTAACGCGCAGATCATTCAGCTTCTGTACATCCTCTACTCCTTGCAGCTGATCGAGGGCCTCCTGCCGCAGCGCTTCGAGTTTTTCCTTCATCTCTTCCTGCCTCCTTCTCAAAGTAAAACGTACCGCATATTCAGAGCTTCAAAAAAGCGGATCAACGAGTGATGCACTTTAGCTCCAAAGCTTTGCAGAAAACAAAAAAGGCCTTTTCTCCCGAAAAAGGGACGAAAAGACCGTGGTACCACCCTTGTTAGAACAGCATGATTCCCTTAGTCGGTAAATATGCATGTTCTCACTTTAATCGTTGTAACGGTTCGAGGACCGGTATCCCCTACTGGCATTAAACCGATTATATCGGTCAAAGGGTTCAAGGAACTGCTCCGGAGGGAATTTCAGCAGCCTGTTACTGTAGAAACGCTCTCAATCTGCGGCGTCTCCTCCCTGTAAAGTGGTACTGCTTACTTGTCTCCATCATGGCATTTATATTGTTGTCAAAACTCTTCTTATCTGCGTTATATTCAAGCGACACACTATAGTCAACTATTATAAGTAAAAAAGGCGGCTCTGGCAAGTCATCCTGTGTACCTGCTGCTGGTTGCTTACAAGCCCTCCAATTCCTTTCTTAGCTCACGGATTTCCAGTATGCGCTCCTGACTGCCTTCCGGTTCTTCTACGCCAAGCAGCCTCGTAATTTCCCACTCCAGCGCAAGCCTCCGGTTCTCCTTCTCCGTATCTTCCTTTAAACCGCCGCGATGCCGTATCAGCCGTTCCTCCTCTTCCTCCACCGTGCCTTCAAACAGCTCCGGCTCTTTTTTTTCGGGGGCTAGCGTCAAAAGACGGTTGGCCAGCTTGCGGACGAGCATACGGTCATGCGACACAACGAGAAGTGCCCCTGGATATGCGGCTAGCGCTTCCTCCACTACCTCACGTGTCGAAATGTCCAAGTAATTCGTCGGCTCATCCAGCACGAGCAGGTTTGCACCGCTGAAATAGAGCTGTACGAAAGCAGCCCGGCATTTTTCACCCATGCTGAGGTCACCAATCCTTTTAAACACATCTTCCCTGGAAAAGAGAAAACAACCCAGAATCGTACGCGCATGTGTCTCCGTCATTTCAGGCAGGCGAAGCAAACTGTCCAGCAGCGTCTCGTCTTCCCTCAAGCCTTCAAGCTCCTGTGAAAAATATCCCGTGCTTACGCCAGGATGCATCCACACCCTGCCTTCGGTCGGCTCCAATTCGCCAAGTACCAGCCTCAACAGCGTTGATTTCCCGCTTCCGTTCGGTCCTCGCACCGCAAGCCGGTCGCCGCGGGACAGCTGCAGATTCAAATCCTTGAACAGCTGCCTTCCCTCATAACCAAAAGAGATATGTTCAAGTCGCAGCAGTACGCGGGCAGCGAATCCTCCTTCGCCCAGCTGCATGTTCATGGTGAGAGCATTTTTCGGCTTCTGCACGCTATTCTGCTCGAGACGTTCCAATTCTTTTTGCTTGGCATGATACCTGGAAATGTTTTTCTTGGCCTTCGCTTTGTAATAAGGAGTAGCCGCTTTGGTTTCGGTATTTTTATCTGCCGACTTTTCGGCATTGTGGAACCATTCCTGGTATCGGCGAATCGACTCCTCCAGTGCTTCCCTCGCCTGCTTTTGCTTCTTGTAAAGCGCCTCCTGTTCCTTCAGCTCACGTTCCCTTTCCCGTTTGTAATCCGAATAACCGCCTTTATATTTCTTTACCCCGCTATCCGTCAGCTCGCAGATTCCCGTCGCGACATGGTCCAGAAACATCCGGTCATGCGATACGAACAGCACGGTGCCTTCATAGCGGTTCAGCCACTCTTCTAGCCAGGTCATACTGTCTCCATCCAGATGGTTGGTCGGCTCATCAAGCAGCAGGAACGCTGGACGTTTGACGAGCAGGGCTGCAAGCCGGACTCTTGTCTTCTGCCCGCCACTCAGTTCGGAAAAGGGTACCTGCCATAATTCCGCCCTGATGTTCAGCATGTTGAGTACCTTCTCTACTTCAATTTCCCACTGGAAGCCATCCAGCTGTTCATAGCGCTCGAGCGCTTGACCATAAGCTTCAAGCAGCTTACTGTCCTCCGAAGCTTCGGAATCCGCCAGCTCTTTTTCCAGCTGGTTGAGCTTTTGCTTCACTTCATACAGCTCGCCGCTGTCGAAGCCAGCCGCCGCAAGCGTCGTCAAGGAAAGTAAGGATTCGGAGCTTTGCTCCATCATCCCCCACTGCGCCAGCGGCAAAACACGTTCCACGGTTCCCCGATCCGGCTCAAGCTGCCCGGTCAATACCTTCAACAGCGTAGTTTTCCCTGCTCCATTAACGCCGAACAGAGCCAGTCTTTCACCTTCATATATTTCAAAATCCACCTTTTCAAAGATGGTTTTACCTTTAAATTCTTTGGCCAAATTTTTCGCTTTTAAAATATTCATCATAAACGCATCACCCTTTTGAGTAGAAATGGAAAAACCGCAGGCAGGGCTGCCTACGGTAGGGATTTGGAATTTAGATGTCTATGACTGAACAAGCGGACCAGCGGCATTCATCGCTTTGGCATGTAAAAGCCTAGACGATCCGCTGAAGAACGCAGAAAAAAAAAAGCATTCCCGCATCCATGAACAAGGTCCACGAGTCTCCTAAAATAGACATAACAATCCTCTTCCCTACGCAAGCGCAGAGCTGCCTGTTTGCAACATTTTGATGTTGGCATGCAGATTAGAGAGAACAGTCATGTGTATCCATCGGATGTGTGGTTACCTCTTTTCATTAGGATGAGATGCTTGATGACATTCTAACAAATTTCCCCGTAGATGGAAAGCCCGCATTTTTTTAATACCTTTGAAAAGAAAAGACCATCCCCGGTCAATCAGGTATGGTCTTGATATATTAAGCTTTATCCGTCTTGTTTATTCAATGCCTTCCAGAATCATTACTCCCCGGCCAGGAAGATTGGCTGTCCCCTGCAGTATTTCTCCGGACAGGAGATCCCGGAGCTTGCCTTCTCCAATATTGACGCTTGTATGCTCGGCGTTATGGTTCAGCAGGAACAGGAATGATCGTCCCTCTTTTACCCGTTTAGCGGCTTCGACCCCTGCAGGGACATCTTCTACCAGGGGCTGAATCCCTTGGTCAGAGCACAGCTTCGCCAGGAATGGCTGCAGGAAGTCTGCACATGCACTGGTCGCCACGTAGTAGGCTTTGCCTTTGCCAAATGAATTGACCGTTACAGCAGGCATGCCCTTATAAAAATCGGAGCCATATTCAGCCAGCACCTCGGCGCTTTTCGTATGGATAAGGTCGAAGAGAAGCTCGCAGTTATAGGAGCCCTCCAGTTGGCCTACAGGCTCTTTCATCACGATTTGGTTGAATTGACCCGCTGGCAGTGCATCGATCTCCTCTGCCCAGATGCCAAGCAGATTGCGGAGTTCTCCTGGATATCCTCCCAACGTAACAAGGTCGTTTTCATTGACAATACCGCTGAAGAAGGTCGTTACGAATGTCCCGCCCGCGGCAGTAAATTCTTCTGCTTTTTTGGCAAAGCCTGATTTGACCATATACATGACCGGCGCAATCACGATATCGTACTTGCTGTAATCGGCTTCCACACGAACCATGTCTACCTGAATACCCAGCTTGAAGAGTGCATCATAGTATTTATGCACTTCGTTCGCATACTGCAGCTCGACGGTTGGTCCGCTCGAAAGCTCGATGGCCCAGCGGTTTTCCCAATCATACACGATGGCTACCTTAGCATCGGAACGTGCATCCAGAAGCGTATCGCCAAGCTGCATTAACTCCTCGCCAAGCTCAGACACTTCGCGGAATACCCTTGTGTTCTCATGCCCCGCATGCTCGATTACAGCGCCATGATACTTCTCGCATGCACCGACAGAGCGGCGCATCTGGAAGAACATCACCGTATCCGCTCCACGCGCGACTGCCTGATAACTCCAGAGACGCATAACCCCGGGACGCTTCAAGGAATTGTAGGCCTGCCAGTTCTGCTGGCTTGGCGTCTGCTCCATCAGCATGAATGGCGCACCGTCCTTAAGTCCTCGCATCAAATCATGCACCATCGCGGTTTCACTGACAGGTGTCGTAAGCGAAGGATAGTTATCCCATGAAATGATGTCCATTTCTTTGGCCCAGTCAAAATAGTTCAGCTGCGGGAATGTTCCCATCAGATTGGTTGTAATCAGTACATCCTTGCTGTACTCGCGGATCGCATTCGCTTCGATTTTGTAGCAATCCAGCAAACTATCTGACATAAAGCGCCGGAAATCAAGGGAAATCCCTTGAAATGCGCTGACATTGCCTTCGCCTTCCTCGCTCAGCCCGTTTGGAAGAACGATCTCATCCCAATCGTAAAACGTATGTCCCCAGAAGCGCGTATTCCACGCCTTGTTAACGGCCTCCAGTGTGGCATAGCGCTCCTGAAGCCACACGCGGAAGGCGGCCGCGCAATGATCGCAGTAGCAATATCCGCCGTATTCGTTCGAAACATGCCACAGCAGCAGCGCCGGATGGTCTTGATACCGTTCTGCCAGCTTGCTGGCCATCCGGCCGGAATATTTGCGGTAAGTAAGGCTGTTCGGACAGGAATTATGACGCCCGCCAAAGGACCGTTTACGCCCGTAAAAATCAACCCGGGCCACATCCGGATGGCGCTTGGCCATCCAGGCCGGATGAGCTGCTGTACTGGTGGCCAGAACCACTCCAAGTCCCTCCGCATGCAGCCGGTCCATCGTTTCATCCAGCCAGGCAAAATCATATGTATTCTCGCCGGGCTGATTAAGCGCCCAGGAAAATACGTTGATCGTCACGACATCGATGCCGGCCAGCTTAAACATGCGGTGATCCTCTTTCCACTCCTCAGGTCCCCATTGCTCCGGATTATAGTCTCCCCCGTACCACATTTTCGGCAGTTTTTTATTGATCAAGCTCAGCACTTCCTTCCCCTTTATCCTTCAGGCTAATCAGCTAGACATCTGTTGGACGTTTCTTTGATGTATCCGGCAGTTATTCCGCTGCATTGAAATATGCTTATCTGGTTTCTTCGGCATGTATTGGTGTAACCGTAAATATGTCACCGGCCATTGTCGCAAATTCTGCTTCAACTGATATGGCGATGCCGTCAGGCCTATGCACGATCAGACCTGTCCCGTTTAGCATACGGAATGTCTGGCCATGTGCAGACGTAATTCGGGCATATGTCAGCCTGCCGTCTTCCCATGCGATATCAACGGTAAATCCGCCGCGCGCAGCCAGTCCGTTAGCTTCGCCGGCCATCCAGGCGTCAGGCAGAGCTGGCAGCAGATGTATTCCGCCCGCATGGCTTTGAAGCAGCATCTCGGCAATGCCTGCCGCTGAGCCAAAATTACCGTCTATTTGAAAAGGCGGATGATTGCCGAACATATTCGGCAGGCTCGAATCGGTCAGGATCCGGCGTACACAGCGGTAGGCGCTGTCTCCGTCACCCAGCCGGGCGAACAGGTTGATCAGCCAGGCTGCGCTCCATCCGGTATGGCCGCTGCCCGCTGCCAATCTGGCTGACAGTGAGCGTACAGCGGCTTCCGCAAGTTCTGGTGTTTCATGCATACTCACGGAACTGCCAGGGAACAAACCGTATAAATGAGAGACATGGCGGTGGCCTGGCTCATGCTCAGCGAAGTCCTCGCTCCACTCCCGCAGTCGTCCATCGGGACCGATTCCCGGATGAGCAAGATGACCTGCACGAGCGATCAACTCGTCTCGTAACTCCTTGTCGGTATCCAAAAGCTCCGATGCCTGCACACAATTTGCAAATAGTTCCCCAATCAGTGCCATATCCATAGCGGAGCCTGCGGCTGTACTGCAAGGAGTTCCGTCAGCTGTTCGGAAAACATTTTCCGGTGACGTGGACAGCGGCGTTGTCCATTTCCCATCCGGACGCATCACAAGCCAGTCCAGACAAAAGAGCGCGGCTCCCTTCAGAATGGGATACGCCGTTTCCCTTAAAAATTCATTGTCCGGACGGAATGCGTAGCGTTCCCACAGATGCCTAGAAAGCCATACGCCTCCCATCGGCCAGAACGCCCACATCGCATGCCCGTCAGACGGCGTAGACATACGCCATAAATCTGTGTTATGATGCGCAGCCCAGCCCCGGCATCCATAGTGGATCGCTGCCGTACGACTGCCGCTGATGCTCAGCTCACGGATGAGATCCAGCAGGGGCTCATGGCATTCTCCAAGGCTGCAGATTTCAGCAGGCCAATAATTCATCTCGGCATTGATATTGGTCGTATAATTGCTGTTCCATGGCGGCTGTAGATGCGGATTCCAAATTCCCTGCAGGTTCAGGGCTTGCGTTCCCGGACGCGAGCCGGCAATCATCAGGTATCGCCCATAATGGAAAAGCAGGCTTTCCAGTTCAGCATCGGCTGCTCCGTCCCGATAGGCGTTCAGCCTCTCATCCGTCGGCAGCTCCCCAGCACTTTCCTGTCCCTTTCCGGAAAAAAGGTTCAAATCGCAGCGGTCGAACAAAGAACGATAGTCCATGACATGGCGCTCCCGCACTTCCTCATATCCAGCGGGCACCTTCCGCATAATATTCGAACACACGGACAATGGCTGAATGCCATCCTCCCCAGGCATGACATCATAGCCCGCAAAATCGGTAGCGGCAGTGATAAGCAGCGTTACCGATTCCGCATGACGAATGCTCAGGCGTCCTTCCCTCAATTCCGTTGCTCCGCCTTTATTTCGGGCCGTTAGGAGGGCCGAAAAACTGAGCCCCAGCTCATCCTCATAAAGAACGGAGCGTGGATGATCTCCCTGGTAGTTATTAGCCACATGTGATGGCGAACGTCCTGTCATAACAAGCCTGCCGGCGTCTTCGCCTTCCACATGGCAAGGATGCGGTGACGATAGCCATACCTCCATGTCAGGTATCACTGCAGCTCCGCTTCCGTCTATTCTCTCGGCACGGACATGTACGGTCAGAACATCATCCGCATGGCTGGCCAGCATTTCACGGATGACTCTGACATCTCCTGTTTCATAGCTGACTGATACGACGGCTTCCTCCAGATCCAGCATGCGGCGGTAGTTTTGATAGGTCCCGTCTGTATTCCAGACGATATGAAGATCTCCGAGTGGCTGATAGGATTCGCTCCGGCGCCCAATCATTTTCGCTTCAATCAGCGTTTCGGCCTCTGCATACTTGCCTTGCACCACAAGGTCCTTAGCCGGAGCCAGATAACGGAGAGCTTCGTAGTTCATCGTGTCTCTCGGATAACCGGACCACAATGTATCCTCATTCAGCTGGATCAGCTCTTTGCCGGCACCCCCGAAGACCATTCCTCCTATTCTGCCGCTTCCAATGGGCAACGCCTCTTCCCATACTTCAGCAGGTTTGGTATACCAAAGCCTTTTTCTGCTAATGTTCATGCTGCATCTCCTTCCCATGTGATTTGAGAACTCACGATACTACCATGGGTCTTCCATAGGAGTGTGAAGGTTTCCTGCCTTGATTCGCGGATTCATACTCGGCAATTCTTACGGGTTTGGATGAATATCAATACTGTATCGACATCTCGGTGACCCCGGAATTTGGCATCACCCGCAGTCCCTGATCTGTACTTTCCATAATGCCTCCGTCTACGCTTGCAGCTCGCTTACTGCTGCGAAGCAGCACTTTCCAAGCCCTCGCCCCGGCACCCTCTACTTTGACGGAAAGCTTACCACTGGTTTGCACTGCAGTCACTGTTAATGCTGGCTGTCCCTTCATATCAGGAACAGTCACTTGCATTTCTTTTCCTTCCTCCGGAGCGAAAATGTGAAGCTCCACACCGTCTGCATAGTCATAGTCAGGCTTGTCTTCCGCTGCGCCAACCGGGATAATGCTTCCTGGACGCACATAAAGCGGCAGGCTCATAAAGCCGTGCTGCTCAGATAACCATCCTCCTCCCTGTACGGTCTCACCAGTCAGAAACGAAGTCCATGTACCCGAGGGCAGATAGAAGTCCACCTGTCCGTCTTCGCTGAAGACCGGTGCAACCAGCAAGGAATCACCGAGCATATACTGGCGGTCAAGCGTATGGCATCCATGGTCTTCAGGGAACTCAAGCACCATCGCCCGCATCGCCGGCAATCCGAGCTTAGATGCGTCTACAGCTGTTCCGAATAAATAAGGCATGAGGCGGCATTTGAGCTTCGTGAAAAAGCGCATCACATCCACCGCTTCCTCACCGAACAGCCATGGCACACGGTACGATTGATTCCCATGGAGCCGGCTGTGGCTGGATAGCAATCCAAAGGCTGCCCAGCGCATGTACACATCCGCAGGAGCCGTGCTTTCGAAGCCGCCAATGTCATGGCTCCAGAAGCCGAAGCCGGATAAGCCTAAGGACAGGCCACCGCGGAGACTTTCCGCCATCGAATCATAGTTGGCCGAGCAATCGCCGCCCCAATGTACGGGGAACTGCTGCCCGCCGGCTGTAGCAGATCTGGCGAACAGTGCCGCTTCACCTTTGCCAAGCTTTTCTTCCAGCACCTCGAATACAACCTTGTTGTACAGCTGTGTATAATAATTGTGCATCCGGTGCGGATCCGAACCGTCGAAGTATGCCGCATCGGTCGGAATCCGCTCACCGAAATCCGTCTTGAAGGAATCCACGCCCATATCCACAAGCTCACGCAGGTAATCCCCGTACCAGCGGCAGGCCTCCGGATTGGTAAAATCGACGATTGCCATGCCTGGCTGCCAGCGGTCCCACTGCCATACCCCGCCATCTTTGTTTTTCAGGAAATAGCCGCGCTGCTCCCCTTCATCAAACAATCTTGACTGTTCACTGATGTACGGGTTGATCCAGACGCAAATTTTCAGTCCCTTTTCCTTCAAACGCTCAAGCATCCCGCGTGGATCCGGGAATACGGCTTCGTCCCATTCAAAGTCTGTCCAGTGAAGCGGCTTCATCCAAAAGCAGTCAAAATGGAATACATGCAGCGGAAGATCACGTTCCTTCATGCCATCCACAAAACTCATAACCGTCTCTTCATCGTAATTCGTCGTAAAGGATGTCGTCAGCCACAGACCAAAAGTCCAGGCCGGAGGCAATGCTGGCTTTCCAGTCAAAGCCGTATAATTTTGCAGCACATGACGCAGCGTCTCACCGCTGATGATAAAGTACTCAAGCTTCTCGCCTTCGACGCTGAACTGAACCTTTGAGACTTTTTCAGAACCAACTTCAAAGGAAACGAGCCCAGGGTTGTTCACGAACACGCCGTAGCCCTTGCTTGACAGGTAGAATGGAATGTTTTTGTAGGCCTGTTCCGTTCCTGTCCCGCCATCACGGTTCCAAATATCCAGCGATTGCCCATTTTTAACGAAAGGCGTAAACCGTTCTCCAAGCCCGTATATATTTTCACCTACACCAAGATCAAGCTGGTCGCGCATAAAAGTCTGGCCATCTTCACGTGTGATATAGCCCAGTGATTTTAATCCACTGCCTGTTATCCGCTTGCCATCTTTATAAAATGAAATACCCCAATCGCCTCCACGACGGATATTTGCTTTCAGATTTCCACTTTGAATCCACAGTTCTTCCTCATTCAATCCCGTTTCTACCGGAACGTCCTCTTCTTCATGAATCTGAAATTCAGGCTTCAGCGGTGCTCCTCCTTTGTGATGATGAACGGAAACGCGAATAACGTCCTCCATTGGGGACGATAAGCGGACCGTCAATAAAGGAACATCGAGCATTGCCCATCGGGGCTCCAAATCACGCGGCGAAGCATATACACTTACCGCTTTTTCCTGCGCTCGCGGATCATAGGCCTGAACAGGACTCATAATCTCGAAGCCGGGCAGTGTTAACCAGTTGCCATCACTAAATTTCATTTCAAGGTCACCTCAATAATCGGCGGGAAGCCTCGGCGCAAGCCCCAAAACTTCCCGCCATATGGTTTTTTGCGAATTTCAGAGTATCAATGAATGATATTATTCATTCCACAGTTTAACGCGTTGTTTTACTAGTTCTTCGCGCAGTGTTTCCGCTTTGGCAACGCCTGCTTTATCCAGATCATTCATATAAGAATCCCAGACCTTATCGAAATCGGCCGGTTTCGCCAGGATGGCCTCAGGGATTTTCTTCCATGTGATGTCTTTCAGCTTGTTATCCAGCACAACAATTTCGCTGTCTCCAGGAATGTTGATGTTCCATGCAGCCCCCCATGGTCTAACTTTAAACTCGTCTTCTTTAGGGAACAGCTCTCTCCACGAGGTTACTTTATATGCAGCCAGCGTTTTCTTTTCCACATCGTTGAATTCGGTAACGATTTGCTCGGGGAAGTTCGTCGTGTAGTAGTTTCCCGTCGCATCCTTCACACCATCGCCATAGTGAACGCCAAGTGTTTGATATAAACCTATGCCTGTTTCTTTCATGAAGTTCGTTGCATCATTCACTTTACGGTCACTAACTTCTTTAGGAATAACACGCTTGCCGTTCTCAACGTTGTAGTCTTTGCCTTCCACGCCCCAGTTCATCAGCACTTGGCCTTCTTCGGATGCAAGGTAGTCGAGGAACTTAATTGCACGTACCGGATCCTTGCAATCTTTACTGATGCCGATACCGTATCCGGCCATGAAGCCAGTAGGCCAGAAGGAAGTTTCTTTGTATTCCTTGGACAGGGTCACAGGATAATGACCATAGCCTTGATCGAATTTTTTAGCTGTTTTCAGTGCCTTCTCACCATCGCCATAAGCCCAGTCCTGATCGATCAGACCAATGACACGGCCGGTTGCGATTTTGGCTTTATACTGGTCGTACTTTTGCACGAAGCTTTCCGGATCCAAAAGCCCGATATCATTCATGTGATTGAGCCAGCGGAAATATTCTTTTTCCACAGGGCGTTTGAAGTGATAGGTTACTTTTTGGGTGTCCACATCAATAGCGTATTCGCCGTCATCCGGAGATCCGGTGGTGTAGAAGGCCGGGTTGGTTACCGTAATATACATGTACCAGTCATCCGCATTCAGGGTCAGACCGATGTTTTTATTGCCATTTTCATCCGTTGGATGCTTCTCAATATACGCTTTGATAACGTTCTCATAATCCTGCACAGTTTTGATTTCAGGATATCCCGCTTCAGCAACGGCGCGGTGCTGAAGCTCAAATCCGCCGCTTACTTTAAAGTTCTGTTGATCCACGCCGGCATAAGTCGGGATAGCATAAATAGCATGGTCATCATCGCTATATCGTGCACGCTTCATGGAATCGCCCAATACTTTTTTAATATTCGGTGCATACTTGTCGATCAGGTCTGTCAAATCCAGCATGGCTCCTGCATCCACAAGCTTGCTGATATCATTTTTGGCGCTGATAAGATCCGGATATTGACCGCTCGAAGCAATCAGGGCCACCTTTTGCTGTGGATCGCCGACGGCGAATTCAGCATCCAGTGTTACTCCCGTTTTTTCCGTAATAATCTTACCGACTTCATCTTTCATTCCGGTCCAGTTTGGACTCGGGTCGGCACTGAATAAGGAGAACTTAACAGGTGCATTATCATCTTTTGTTGTGGTTTGGTTACTGTTTGATCCGTTATCCTTTTCCGCCGAATCACTATTGCTGCTGTTTCCGCCGCAGCCGGCAAGCATGCCGACGAACAGGGCAGAAACGAGCAGTAAGACGGAAGCTTTTGTTTTTATTTTTCTCTTGCTTTCCATACTTACACCCCTCCTGATGGATTTGAATGATTGCGAATTCGATCAAATCTATTCGTATAACAGGGATATCCCGGAAACACCCCTGGTGATACCACATTTAGCTTTTTACCGCACCAAGCGTCATGCCTTTAACAAAATACTTTTGCAAGAACGGATACACGAGCAGGATCGGCACTGTAACGATGATCGTGATTGCCATTTTAATCGATTCCGGAGATACCTGATTCACAGCTGAAGATATGACATTCGTACGATAGTCTCCGCCGCTGCCGGCTGTCGTGCTCTGCAATACTTTCATCAGCTCATATTGAAGTGTGGTCAGTGATTCACTTGAACCATTATACAGATAAGTATCAAGCCAAGCATTCCACTGTCCTACTGCCAGGAAGAGTGATATCGTCGCCAGAGCCGGCTTGGTAAGCGGCAGAATCACACGCCAGTAAATCGTAAAGTCGTTAGCCCCGTCGAGCTTGGCCGATTCCTGAAGCGCATATGGAATTCCATCAATAAAGGAACGGATAACGAACACATTAAACGCACTTACGATGCCTGGCAAAATATACACAGCGAACGTGTTCATCAGCCCCAGGTCTTTCATGAGCATATAGGTCGGGATGAGTCCCCCGGAAACGTACATGGTCAGTGCAAGAAATGTTGAAACAAATTTGCGGCCCTGAAAATCTTCACGGCTGATCGTAAAAGCCAGCATCGATGCGCTGAGCAGCCCGAGCAGCGTACCAAAGATCGTACGGAGCGCAGAAATTTTAAATCCAGTAATCAAACCACTGAATGTGAAGATTTTAATATAATTGTCCCAGGTAAACTTCCGGGGAAAGATGGTAATTCCGCCGCGCACGCTGTCTATGGAATCGTTTAACGATATGGCGAGCACGTTCAGGAACGGATAGACAGTGATCACGACAACGAGAAGGACGACAATGTACACCAGCGCATCAAATATCCGGTCAGACCAGGATTTGCCGCGTGCCAACGCTGTTTTGCCCACAATCACGTTCCCCCTTTCCATAAATGTTAGATCAATGCTGCGATCCTACGATCAGGTTATTACAAAATCCTCGTTATAATAGGCTCTCCTTGGTTGTACGCTTGAATATGCCGTTAATGGTGAATAAGAGCACAACGCTGATCACCGAGTTGAATATGTTAATGGCCGTACCAAAGGAATAGCGTGCCATACCGAGTCCGTATTTCAAGGAGTACATATCGAGCACCTGCGAATAATCTGTCACCAGATTGTTACTGAGCAGGAACTGCTTCTCAAAGCCGATGTTCAGCAGGTTGCCGACAGACATAATCAGCAAAACGATAATGGTCGGCCTGATTCCCGGGAGTGTAATATGCCACATCTGGCGCAATCGGCTTGCTCCGTCCACACGGGCTGCTTCGTACAGCTCAGGGCCGATTCCCGCGATAGCGGCGAGATAAATAATTGCATTCCAGCCTGTTTCCTTCCAGACATCCGACAAGGTTACAATTCCCCAGAACAGATGCCCTTGTGCCATAAATTGTATCGGCTGATGAGTAAAGCCCAGTCCCATCAGCAGATCATTGATCAGACCGTTATCGGTAGACAGCATCTTGGTGACGATGCCTGCGGCCACGACCCATGATACAAAGTGGGGAAGATACGAAATCGTTTGTGCAAAACGTTTAAAGAAGCTGATGCGCACCTCGTTCAGCAGAATGGCGAACAGAATCGGGAAAACAAATCCCGCAATCAGCCCCATGGTGCTCATCGCCAGCGTATTGCGCAATGACAATAAAAATTGGTCATCGTGGAAGAGTGTTTTGAAATGCTCGAAGCCCACCCACTCCTGCTCAAAGAAGCTGCGCGCCGGCTTATATTTTTGAAATGCCATCGTCCATCCCCAAAGAGGAAGGTAACTGAATACAAACACCCAAATGACGAATGGTAGTGACATCAAATACAAATACTTCTGATTCTTAAAAGTCCTCCAAAAACGTTTTCGTGATGTAGGCGGTTTTCCGGGCTTTTCTCTGTTGACCGGAGTGCTGTCTGGTATGATTGTTGCCGCTTTCAATGTGAATGCCCTCCTCTCTATGCCCTTATTCTAAACTGTTGTAAGCGATTGCAGTACCCTCAAAATTAGTTATAAAATCATATTAAAATTAGACATTTTACAGGGTAAATCACATCCATTCCCCCCTAAAATCATAAAAACCCCTTACCGTCATTTTCCCTTACGGTAAGAGGTTGGGGATTCCCCGACATATTTACGAAATTTCATATTAAAATAATCCGGATTCATATAGCCGATTTTTTCAGCCACCTCATAGACTTTCATGCCCTGCTCCAGGTATTCCTTCGCTTTCTCGATCCGAACCTTGTCCAGATACGTATTGAAGTACTCACCTGTTGTATTCTTGAACATTTTCCCCAAGTAAGCGCTGTTATAATTAAACAAATCGGACAATATTTCAAGCTTTAGATTCTCATGATAACGCCTGTGGATCAGCTCCATCATTTTCTGAATATCATTTCCCTTGCTTCCACGGTTGATCTGTTCGGAGACTTGCTGCAGAAAGGAAACCGTCTCCTCCATCAGATCACGGATATGCCCGCTTTGATAGAAGGCTCCAACTGGAGCGGCATGCTCGGTCAGAAAAGGGCGCAAATCCGAATGTGTTGACTCCAGCCTGGCAAGAATGCTCCCCACCATCCGGATAAGATTCTCCTTCAGCTTCAGTTCATCCATCCCGTCTAGCGCCATTGTGCGGCATATGTTTGCAACGAGCGGTTCCAATTTGGACGGATTGCCGGTTTCAAGAACAAGCAGCAGCCTATTTTCCGCTTCGGCATAATCCAGCATCTCCTGAAAATCTTCTCCAGTATCGACGCATGCTTCTACAGAAATGTCGCGAATGAATGTATCCTTCGAGCAGAAAAAGCTCATTTTGAGGGCCTCGCTGGCTGCAGACAAGGATCGATATGCTTCCTGGGCTCCTGAAACAGTACCTCCAGCCGCCGCACTGAATTCCAGATGCTCCCGGTGGATGATCTGCGTAAGTTCCTGATACAGCTCCCGCTCCGCCTCCTGCAACGGCCGGATGAGAAGAATACCAATATGGGAGGAATAATTAAAGACCATGCCGAGATTCTTACGCTTGATCATCTGCTCTACATTCTGGCGGATGTCTGACAATCTGTCCTCACTGATGGTATTCATCCGCTTCAGCTTGAGCAGCACCACTTCGCAAGGCCCCTCTGGAATACCCAGGGATTCGGCATAGCTGTGCATCTGCGCCGCATCGCCCTTACCGGTTTCAGGCTGGAGTAACTCCTTGAGAATCGCTTCCCTGTTGCGGGTAGGCTCCGCCTCCTGCCACTGGCTGAACTGATGCTCCTTCTCAAGGGTATCTCTCAGCTGATCAAGATAGGAGATCAATTCCTCCTCATCCACAGGCTTCAACAGATAACCATCGATACGATATGTGATGGCACGCTTCGCATATTCAAAGTCGGCATAACCGCTCAGGATGATCACATGGCTGTCTGCGCCTTGGCTGCGAAGCTCCTGGATCAGTTCCAATCCGTCCATTCCCGGCATGCGGATATCGGCGATAATCAGTTCGGGCTTATACAAATTATATTTTTCCAAGGCCTCATGTCCGTTGGCAGCTGTATCCACCACCTGATACCCCTTTTCATTCCACGGGATCAGCGTTCTTAGTCCTTCACGAAGCTTGGGTTCATCGTCTACAATTAACACTTTAATCATCGGGTATTATCCCTCCATTGGAATGCTAAAGGAGATCGCCGTCCCATCGCCGGGGAGACTGTATATGGACAAGCCATAGGGTTCTCCATACGTGAGTTTTAATCTGACATGCACATTTCGCAGCCCGATCCGTTCACCTTCACGTTCCTCTGAATCTTCCAGCGTACTTATGACCTTGCTCAGTCTCTCCGTTGTAATGCCTATACCATTGTCCGTAATCGTAAATCTGGCTTCATTGCCATTCCTCGTAATTTCAACCTTGACGAGTGCCCCTTCAGCATTGTTATCCAGACCGTGCACAACCGCATTTTCCACAAGCGGCTGGATGATCAGCGGCGGGACATGCAGGGCTTCAAGACCCGGATCGACAATGAACTCGTACCTCAGCCGCTCTTCATAACGGAACTGCTGGATATCCAGATAACAGCGGGCCATCTCGAGCTCCTGCTTGAGCGGGATCTTGCTGTTGCCAACCTCCAGATTATTCCGCATCATTTTACCAAGCAGACGGACGACCCTCGCAATCTCAGTCTGACCCTTCATATGCGCCTCCATACGAATCGATTCCAGCGCATTAAACAGGAAATGGGGATTAATCTGACTTGCCAGCATTTTGAAACGGATCTCGCTTTGTTTTTGCTCTAGCAGCCTGTTCTGTTCATTAGAGTGTGTAACTTCTTCCATCAGGTCATGAATGCTTCGTACCATGGAATTAAACTGCCGTGACAGCAGACCAATTTCATCCTTGCCGTCAATTTGCAGGGTCGTATCAAAATCCCCGAGCCCTACCCGGTTGATATGCCTGCTGAGTCTGAGCATCCGCCGCGAGAAGAGAGAAGAAACTCCGTAGATGAGCAGGAAGGCAAGGACAATACTGATCACGATCACTGTAAGCGCAAGTCTGATGATTTGGTTCGGCTCTTTGACAATGCTTCCAATCGAAAACACGGAAATGATACGCACACCGTTTTCGCTGGAAACTGGCTTAAGCTCGTCTATTAGTACTTTTGAAGGGATCCCGTTTAATGTGGCTTCGAAAGTACCGCTTCTTTGAGACATAATGTTTTTGTCCAGCGAGATATCTGTCAGCTTCTTATCATTCCAGTCACTCCGGTTTGCCGCAATAATATAATCCTGATCGTCCACGATCATCGTATCGAAGGTTTCCTGGTTAAGGATGGAGTTCAGCATACTGGTATTGACATTCAGCACCAGAACTCCATACTTTTTCAAGCTTTCCAGCTCGATGTTCCGGACCAGGCTCAAATATTTATGATGGTCCCGTTCATCCTCAATGTACCTCCAGCTGACCAGACTTTCATGCCGCAGGGCATTCTGATACCATTCACTGGCCTTGATATCATCCGAAGCATTGATCAGCTCCCAGTTATTCAGCAGTGTTGCATTGTCCGTATACAGCCGAATATTCGATATTTCCTTATAAAGGCGAAGGTATTCCCGCATGTCGGGATAATCCCTGTAGGCCTCGACCACATCATAAACGCTTTCATATTGCTTGTTGGCAAGCTTTTTGAGTCTGGCATCATTGGATAACCGGTACGAAATATCGAGAGAAACGCGAATGACTTCTTCCGTTCTTTTCTTGATCCGGTCCACGTTGGTTGAAGCCTGCTCCATCGCATTGTTAAACGCCATTTGCTTCATTTCAACGGTTAGATAACCACCGACCAGAAGCACTGGCAGCAGTGCTGCCAGCAGGAAAGACAAAAGCAGCTTGTTTCGTATTTTGATATCATTCAGCAGCATGACGATCCGATGCCACATGTCTATCTTCCCCCATGGCCTCTATTCAGCCGGAAGCTTGCAACCTCACAGGTATTGTCACTTCAGCTCTCTCAACTGTATATCCTACTTGCGGTAAGCTGCAAGTCTATCATTCAAATCTTTCGTCTTCCCGTACACATCCTGGTAAATTCCAAACAGGCCAGAGTACACTTCTACCTGTTCGGGATCGGGGGAGTAGGTCTTAGCAGGACGAATAAACACTCCGGCGCATTCCGCCAGAGACGAAAACCATTCGCATCCGTATGCCGCCAGCATAGCAGCGCCCATGGCAGGTCCCTGCTCGCTTTCCAGCTTAATGATATTTGCGTTGAAAATATCCGCCTGCATTTGCAGCCAAACTTCATTTTGTGCTCCCCCACCGATCGCCGTCACTTCGGTGATATCCTTGCCGGATTGCCGGATGATATCTATGGATTCACGGAGCGAGAAAGTAATGCCTTCCATGACCGAACGCGCAAAATGCTTAAGTGTATGGCCGGAATCCATTCCAATGAAACTGCCGCGGATATCCGCATCCGGATGAGGCGTGCGCTCACCTGAGATGTATGGCGTGAACAACAATCCCCCGCTTCCGGCAGGAACAGCTTCAATGCCTTCGAGCAAGCGATCAAAGGAAGCTTCCTTGGCAAAGGTATCCTTGAACCAGGAAAGACTATGCCCCGCGGCCAGTGTGACCCCCATAACGTAAAAAGCATTCTCTTCGCCATGGTTAAAGAAATGCATTTTTCCCTGCGGGTTGATATCCTTGCGGCTTTCATAGGAGAGGACAACCCCTGACGTGCCGATACTGCACATCGTTTTTCCTTCTCCAAGAATTCCCGCCCCGATCGCACCGCAGGCATTATCCGCGCCACCTGCAAACACCCTGGTCGATGGAAGCAATCCGGCAGCTTCAGCCACTTCCGGCAGCAGCGTTCCTGTCAGTTCAGAGGATTCTACCAACGGAGGGCATAAAGACAGCGGCAGATCAAAGGCCTCAGCAATTTCAGAGCTCCATACCTTATTCGCTACATCCAACAGAAGCGTACCTGCTGCATCCGAATAATCCATACCAAAGCTGCCCGTCAAGCGGTATCTCACGTAATCCTTCGGCAGCAGAAACAAATCCGCCTGTGACAAAATCTCAGGCTCATGCTCCTGAACCCATAGGATTTTCGGAAGTGTGAACCCTTCAAGCGCACGGTTTCGTGCAATATCCAGCAGCTTGCTTCCAAGCGTCTTTTCAATCTTGCGGCACTGCTGCGTTGTCCGAGTGTCATTCCATAGAATGGCCGGACGCAGAACTTTGCCTTTCGAGTCCACCAATACAAGTCCATGCATCTGTCCCGAGAAGCTCAAGCCCTCCACATCAGCTGGATCAGCTTCGGATTTCTCCATCAGCCTGCGAAGACTTGCAATGGTACGATCCGCCCAATCTTCCGGATTTTGCTCACTCCAGCCCGGCTCAGGTCTGTGAAGCGGATAGTTCTCCGAATGCTCGCATACCACCTTGCCCTCCGCGGAGACAAGCACCGATTTAACCGCACTCGTCCCGATATCGATTCCAATTACATATTTCATATTCCGCCTCCTAAGGCTCAAGGTGTTGTATTTCAATATCCTAAATCGGTTCCATTAAACAAGCAAAAGGCTGCCGAAGAATGCTGTCTTCAGGCAACCTCCGCTGCATGTTACTTGTACGATATTTTTGATTATTCAGACAAAATATATTGATTCAGCATCGCCTTCAGCATTTCCTGGCGGCCGGATTCATTTTTACGCGGTTGATTATTATTCAGAGCATATTCAGCCAGAGAAGCTAGGGTTGCTTTTCCGGATACGATATCGGCGCCAATGCCTTCCTTAAAGCTGCTGTAACGTTTTTCAACAAAGTTATCGAATGCGCCGTCCTCCAGCATTTTGGCCGCTACCTTAAGCCCTTTCGCATAGGTATCCATGCCTGCGATATGAGCGTGGAACAGATCCTCGGGTTCGAAGGATTGACGGCGTACTTTTGCATCGAAGTTGATGCCGCCTTTGCCAAGTCCATCATTCTTCAGCACTTCGTATAAAGTCAGGGTAGCATCATAAATGTTAACCGGGAATTCATCCGTATCCCAGCCCAATAGCATATCGCCCTGGTTGGCATCCAGTGAACCGAGCATGCCGTTAATACGTGCCACACGCAGTTCATGGTCAAAAGTATGACCCGCCAAGGTTGCATGGTTAGCTTCCAGGTTCAGTTTGAAATGCTGGTCCAAATCGTATTTTTGCAGGAATGATATCGTCGTAGCTGCATCAAAATCATATTGGTGTTTGGTCGGCTCTTTCGGTTTCGGTTCGATCAGGAACTGAGCATCAAAGCCGATCTCCTTCGCATAATCGACTGCCATGGAGAACAAGCGGGCCATATTGTCCATTTCCAGCTTCATGTCGGTGTTCAGAAGGGTTTCATAGCCTTCACGGCCGCCCCAGAATACATAGTTTTCCGCTCCAAGCCGTTTGCCGACTTCAAGGCCCTTCTTGATCTGGGCAGCTGCATGTGCATATACATCCGCATTGCATGTCGAGCCGGCACCATGCATATAACGCGGATTCGTGAACATGTTCGCTGTATTCCACAGCAGCTTTTTACCCGAGCTCTTCATGCCCTGCTCGATCAAATCCACAATGGTATCAATATTGCCGTAGAATTCGTTCAGACTGCTGCCTTCCGGTGCAATATCAATATCATGGAAACAAAAGTACTGCAGATTCATTTTATCCATAAATTCAAAGGCCGCTTCCACACGTGCCTTCGCTTTGTCCATACCGCTAAGATGATCCCAGCTGCGGACTGCCGTATCCGTACCGAACGGATCTGATCCGCCTGCGGTCAATGTATGCCAGTAAGCCATGGCGAAACGCAGATGCTCTTCCATCGTTTTTCCGGCTACCTTTTCCTCCGGATTATAGTATTTGAATGCAAAGGGGTTGGTAGAACGACTGCCCTCGTAATTGATTTTTCCGACGTTTTCAAAATATGCCATGTGTATGCTCCTCCTTAAATTTCCTTGAACGCAAACGTTTACAACAACATCCTAACACAATGTAATCACTTTGTATATTGGTTAAACAAAGTTTTTTTATCTGGATTTTATTTCCCTTGTTCAAAGTATTGGAGCACTTTATACCTTCACGTTAACGTCGGTAATCTGTATTGCAATTTACGCAAGAAAACTCTAGACTAGGGGTCATACAAAAAATCGTAACGTTCCTGAAGGATGTGTTATACGTCGTGAAAGTCACTGGTGACCAGGCGCTCGTCAAGAAAATAAACAAATCGCTGATCCTGCATACCATTCGCAAGCATGCCGAGCTGTCCCGCGCCAGGATATCGGAAATGACAGGCTTGAACAAAGCAACCGTGTCCAACCTAGTTGCCGAGCTGCAGGAAGATCAGCTTGTGCTGGAAGCCGGACCCGGAGAATCCAGCGGCGGACGAAAGCCGCTCATCTTGCATTTTAATGCCATGGCCGGCTGTGTGATCGGCATGGAGCTCCGCGTCAAACAGCTTACCGCTGTGCTGTGCGATCTGAACGGATCCGTGCTTCGCGAAGCTGAGTCTCCTCTTTACCAGCATGATCTTCCATATGTCTTTGAAGCCATGAAGACTATGATCGCCACACTTATAGACGCGGCTCCATTAACTCATTACGGTATTGTAGGCATCGGTGTCGGTGTTCCAGGCATGGTAGATGAGCATGGGGTGGTACTCTTTGCTCCCAATCTCGGTTGGGAGAAGATTCATCTGCGTGAGCTGCTAGAGGAAAACTTCTCGATCCCCGTTATTATTGACAATGAAGCCAACAGCGGTGCTCTTGGAGAGCTCAATTTTGGCAGAGGTGAAGATGTAAGGCATCTGCTCTATATCAGCGCAGGCTCAGGAATCGGCTCCGGGATCATTATCGGTGGAGAGCTCTACAAGGGTTCCAGAGGATACGCCGGTGAGACCGGACATATGTGCATCGAAGCGGAAGGAACACCGTGCAGCTGCGGCAGCCGAGGCTGCTGGGAATTGTATGCATCCGAAAAAGCCTATGATCTTGCAGCTTTGGAGCTGCCTGCTTATCATACACGCGAGCTTATCCGTTACGCCGATCAAGGTAATGCCGCTGCATGCCAGCAGTTCGCCGTGATGGGCACCTATCTTGGCATTGGACTGACCAATCTTATTAACAGCTTCAATCCTGAGCTGATTGTCATCGGAGGCGCGCTCTCCGAAGCCCGGGGATGGTTAGAAGGTCCGATGCAGCAAGTTGTAGCAAGGTGTACGCTTCCCTATCATAAGCAGCAGCTTGAAATCGCATTTTCCACACTCGGCAGCCGTGCAGCAATGATCGGTGCTGGCTTTTCAGCAGCCATACATTTTCTGGGTCACACACGCGTTATGATGTAGCTTTGCATGGACGACACAAAAAGGGCCTCTGGAATGATAACTCCACTGGCCCTTTTTATGATCTAATATAAGCAATACAAATAAAAAACGCCTTTCGGCGTTATGTTTTATGTATGGAGCGGGTGATGGGAATACTCAACATCCTGATTCAAATACGAGCTTCCAGCTCGCGATATAGAGGAAATGTTGACGCGCGTCCTCGGTGGGACTACCCGGTGAAGCAGGCTCGGACGGTCGCCCCCACGCTGCGTCGGTTCTCTCCTACACAACCGCTCAAATAAAAAAACGCCTTTCGGCGTTATGTTTTATGTATGGAGCGGGTGATGGGAATACTCAACATTTTGATTCAAATGCGAGCTTCCAGCTCGCGGTATAGAGGAAATGTTGACGCGCGTCCTCGGTGGGACTACCCGGTGAAGCAGGCCTCGGACGGTCGCCCCCACGCTGCGTGGGTTCTCTCCCACACAACCGCTCAATAAAAAAACGCCTTTCGGCGTTATGTTTTATGTATGGAGCGGGTGATGGGAATCGAACCCACGCTATCAGCTTGGAAGGCTGAAGTTCTACCATTGAACTACACCCGCATCGAAAAGAAAGTATCGGGATGACACGATTTGAACATGCGACCCCCTGGTCCCAAACCAGGTGCTCTACCAAGCTGAGCTACATCCCGATGCAGAGGTAATACAGTTAAATGGAGCGGACGACGGGAATCGAACCCGCGACCCTCGCCTTGGCAAGGCGATGCTCTACCGCTGAGCCACGTCCGCATAAACATGGTGCGCGTGGAGGGACTTGAACCCCCACGTCAAAGACGCTAGATCCTAAGTCTAGTGCGTCTGCCAATTCCGCCACACGCGCACACTTTTAAATAACTGGTGAGCCATGAAGGACTCGAACCTTCGACACCCTGATTAAAAGTCAGGTGCTCTACCAACTGAGCTAATGGCTCAAATATTCACCGAGGTGAAAAATGGCTGGGGATATAGGATTTGAACCTATGCATGACGGAGTCAAAGTCCGTTGCCTTACCGCTTGGCTAATCCCCAATAGTCAAAAAATAATGGGGCGATCGAGGGGACTTGAACCCCCGAGTGCCGGAGCCACAATCCGGTGCGTTAACCCCTTCGCCACGACCGCCATATAAAAAATCTGGTGCCGGCGAGAGGACTTGAACCCCCAACCTACTGATTACAAGTCAGTTGCTCTACCAATTGAGCTACACCGGCGAAGTGTAATTGTTTAATACAGGATTCTCATCCCTGAAGCTAAATTAAATGGCGGAACCGACGGGATTCGAACCCGCGATCTCCTGCGTGACAGGCAGGCATGTTAGGCCTCTACACCACGGTTCCACAGAGGCACACTTTCTATGTAAGAAAGATAATTGGTTGCGGGGGCAGGATTTGAACCTGCGACCTTCGGGTTATGAGCCCGACGAGCTACCGGGCTGCTCCACCCCGCGTCAGTAATAAAAGTATAAAGTTTTATGGTGGAGGCTGAGGGGTTCGAACCCCCGACCCTCTGCTTGTAAGGCAGATGCTCTCCCAGCTGAGCTAAGCCTCCATGGGATTCGTATTACTTGATAAGCAATAATAAATGGTGACCCGTAGGGATACTCTCACTTCGCTCAAGACTGCGATGCAGTGCTACCGAAGTTCATGCTCCGACGAACCCTTATGGGTTCTCATCCCCAATCGAAGCGTAAATTTAATGGTGACCCGTAGGGGATTCGAACCCCTGTTACCTCCGTGAAAGGGAGGTGTCTTAACCCCTTGACCAACGGGCCTTATATATAAGAGATGAATGCTGGCGGAGAGAGAGGGATTCGAACCCTCGAGACGCTTTTGGCGCCTACACGATTTCCAATCGTGCTCCTTCGGCCAGCTCGGACACCTCTCCACATGCTTATGGGTTCCCCAGAAAGTGATCAGAATATGCTTCAAAGCCACTCTTCACTTTCTGAGGATTTGACTCCCCGAACAGGACTCGAACCTGTGACAACTCGATTAACAGTCGAGTGCTCTACCAACTGAGCTATCAGGGAACATTATTACTATGTAAATGCAAGTGTTGGGCAAAAAAAATACCACAAAGATGTGGTTTCCGCTTGGCGGCGTCCTACTCTCCCAGGACCCTTCGGTCCAAGTACCATCGGCGCTGGAGGGCTTAACGGTCGTGTTCGGGATGGGTACGCGTGGAACCCCTCCGCTATCGCCACCAAACGGAGCATTCTTTTCAAAATGCTTATATTCAGGAATCAGCATCGCCAAATGCCAAAAGCCATTTTTTTCTTTTTAAAGCTGCTAGAGCCTTAAAAAGCTTTATTGACTCCCTGAAAACTAGATACGAAACGAATTTGTGTGTTTAGAAATGGTCTCCGTAGCCCTCACTCCGTTGCAAAGCGTAACGCTTCCGAAGCAAGTTTCCCTACGGTAAACTTTTTAGGATAAGCCCTCGACCGATTAGTATTGGTCAGCTCCATGCATTGCTGCACTTCCACCTCCAACCTATCTACCTCGTCGTCTTCAAGGGGTCTTACATACTGGGAAATCTCATCTTGA